>CAIOZA010000076.1 GCA_903862655.1 uncultured Ignavibacteria bacterium | reverse complement strand
GATATCTTTGGACAAAACTGCGACCTCACCCCAACCCTCTCCACGAGTGGAGAGGGAGTAAAGATAGATGTTTCCGGATTGGCACCGGGTATGTATTTTGTGAGGATTGGGGATAAAGTCGGGAAGTTTGTGAAGATATAAATACTACACCACCCCGCCATTTCGTGACATATCATAGCAAAGGTGGGTAAATATGAAATTTACTGTTCCTAGCTTATCTACTCAATTTCAATTTTTGGGTTAATAATATTATTTTTAAGTGAATTAAGATAATTCATTTTGTTTTAAGTAATATTTTTTTTAGTTTTACAAAAATTATAGTAATTACTTTTTACCTGATAATCAATTTTCTTTCTGGTTTGAAGAATTTGTTTGCTATCGGCTATCTGAACCTTTATTTAATTTTTTAAGATACCGTATATAAAAATATCAGGGGTGATTTATGAAAAGTAATTACAAAGTAATGATTAAATTAATAATCATCGTTCTACTGTTCGTTTCGAATCTACAGTCACAGAGTTTTAGAATTGCATTATCGAGTAATTCACTAACTCCTCCGGGGATATATGGAACAAATTCGTTAATTTCCGCTAACTTTACCTTTGCTTATAACAGTTATTATTTAACTAATGTCTATTATGCCTCCTATCCACTGTACTCAGGAAACTCCGATGTATTCGTGAGATTTGAGACTAATCCACAGGGAACAAAACTTATAGTAAGAAAAGCATCTGACGGAAGTTTTGTGAATGAGTTTGATGTTGAAGGGTTCAATCCGCAATGGATAGGGAGTTCAGGGAAACTATATTATGAAAAAGCTCCGGTTGGCGGTGTAACAGAGTGCAGATCAATAGATGTTTCCTCCGGTGCAGACACTAAAATTGCTGAATTAAGAGACCAATACTATCCTGCATCTGACCCTGGTCTTGGAGCAGGAGCTCTCAGTAATGACGGTAAGAAAATAGCATATTTAAAAGGATTATCGATTTATATTTATGATATCGACGCCGGATCAGAAAGACCACTTGTTAAGCCTGATGAGAACAACATTGTTGATGACAGCCTTGAGTTAAAAGTAAATCTTGCAGCAGGACCGCAATATCCCATGACAATCCGACATCTGAGCTGGTCAGCGGGTGGTGAATATATAGCTTGTTACGGAACAGTGAGCTTCCAGAGAAAGTACCCAAATGATACAACAAGATTCTACACGATGGGTAGCCAAGGCATTTTAGTTGTCAATACTTCATCTGGATCAGTGCGAACGATATATTCGCCGACTAATTACACAGTAGAGCATCCCGAAAGATTTTTCTTCTCTCCATCGGGGCAAACACTTGCTTTTAATGTCATAGTAAATAACAGATGGCATATTTTTATGGCAAATCCAAAGAAAAGTAGTTCCGGTAGAGACAGAGGTAAGGGAATGATTATAGCAGGCGACCCATCGAAGCAATACTGGGCATTGAATCCATGGTCATCTTCCGGTGGCAGACTATTGTACCAGAATGAAGATGATGGAACAATAGGTTACTCACGAGAATGTTCGGATGGGCAGATTATAATGAAGAAGGAAATCAGTAAGATATATATTCAGGATGTGCAGTGGGCTGATGTGATTGCTACAAAGAGTAAATACACACTAAATTTAGTTGATATCAATAATAAACCAATTGCCCAGAGAACATTTGTACTGTATAAAAATGGGTGTAAAATTGATACTTTTAGTACAGATGTTAACGGGAAGTATCGTCTTTCGGCACAGGCAGAAGATACGATCAAAGTAGAGCATTATCCGTCATACAGGACAGCAGTCAAAGCCGGACATGAGAAATGTCATGGTGATACGATGTCTTATATTATTCTTGACAATGGCAAATTCGATGGTGGTGGAAATTTATCATATTTCGAACTAGGACCTGATATGAATCCCAAAATTATCATGGATCATACAACCATTAAATTCAGTCTGATAATTTCTATCGAATGGGACGCAAAGCGAGAGTACATGGATAGCCTTGCCAGCTGGTGCAGGGAATTATGCAATTATTATTATGATGTGACGGATGGGCAGTTATTCTTTCATGAGATAGATATATATGACAATGCTCAGAAATGGGACGATTGCGATATTCGTATCTACGCAAATAACATGCAATGGCCTGTTGCCACGATCAATGGTATTTTCAGCAAAGATGCAGCTTTTCATGTAAGGATTCCCCGTAAGTTTTATGGGAATTTCGGCGATAATAGATACTTTACTTCGAAAAATGACTGGCTTACTACACAAAATGATGTTTTTTGGACAACTATAGGACATGAGCTTGGACATTATATGTTGGGATTTTATGATGAATATAATCATGCTAATAGTTTACCGGCCGGGTATAATTTCGGGTATATGGATAAACAATATCCGGGTTGGGGTGACTGGTCAACAGAAATGTCCAATGCAAGTCAATATCCAAATAATTCTTATAAAACCACTGACCAATGGCTCTGGAATCATAAAGACTGTTGGTCAGATTTAGAATCACATTATGAAAATACCTATAACGGAGTTTTATGTCCAATAATTAAACCATCAGAAAGAATATTAAATCCGGGGTTTACATTTTTGCCCGGTCCGATAATGGATGTTGGCAAGGACTTAATTACTAAATTTTATGATAATAATAACGGTGCCGGAGATAATGATATTATCGTCAAGGATAAATTAGGCAATACTTTAATGCGAACACATGTTTTATTGTACAAACCTAAGACTACCATTTATCAAGGTATAAATACACATACTGGTGCATTCAAGGTTCTAGGAGCAAATGTGGACGATGCCTTGCTGCTTACTTCCAGAGATAGAGATTCAAATTTGATATACGAACAAACAGTTAAAGTCACAAGTGTATCCGGCACATTAAAAGATCAGGATCATCCTTTAGCTGATGAACCTGTTGAAATTATTTTGAGGAGAGTGAATGGTAATTTTAATCAGGTTAATACTTGGGATTATGATGAGAATTCTAATCTAAAGTTCAAATCTTATGTCAATAAGGAGTTTTCGCAATCTCCATCATTTAAAATACCATCAGGACTGGATTTGACTGATTACAGAGATTTTACATATAGCAATCTAATTTACAGTAGCGTTCTTGATACAACAATAAAATCTAGTGGTCTGTTTTTAATAAATGCTTATGATGATTCCCGAGATTCATTCTTTATCCCAATCAGTTATTTAATAACCGGTTTTAATCCGATGTTATCCGGTTCTGAGGGCGATGTAGGTCTGCTACTTGATCAGGATAGTAATCAAATTTCTAAATTTGCTATTTTATCCTGCGGATTCCATACAAGCAATAGTGGGCTCGATACTGGAGCTGTGCAATCAGGTAATGTTCATTCGATAACATGCTATCCCAATCTTATAAGTAAAGAAAAACCAATTATTCTTCAGATTGGGTACTACCCTGAAGATCTTGATAAAAAGCCTCAGGAATGGCTTCGAATTTACAAGTGGGATACTACAGCCTTGCAATGGATAGTTATTGGAGGTATTGTAGATACTTCGAATCATTATGTTAGATCTCAAATCACAGCAACAGGAACTTATGCTTTATTTACGGTCAACAATCCTGTAAATGTTGACGAAGGTATGTTGTATGATTATAATATTAAGATTGCACCGATTCCATGTGACGACAAAGTTACATTATCTTATTCCAATATAAAAGATGAAATAGTAACAATTACATTATTTGATTCATTCGGAAGCCCGACTGGTTTTGAAACTAAGAATATATATTGGGCACCTGGATTTCATAAACTTGATATAAATACATCTAATCTGGCATCAGGAGTCTATTTCCTGAAGTTGAGAAAAGAGACAGGCTCTCGATTGGTTAAATTTGTTGTAATGAGATAGAGGTTGTATCAAAAGTGTCATTCTGAAAAGAACGGAGTGAAGCGAAGAATCCAACGTAATTTTTAATACAGGTGGCGGGGTTCTTAAACCATTCCCACCTTTTTTATTGTCATGCCTCCACATAATCCAGCGCAGTACATCTCCATAGTGCAGGGCAGTGTCAGTAAACCTTCTAGATATATTTTACTGCTCACGGCTTAAATTTTTTCCTGTGGTTTTACCACCAAGGTAATCAAGAATTAGCTTCTCATTAGCAAATATATGTACGTACTTTTCTCTATTTTTATTGACAAAATATGGAGTTAAATTTGATTGTGGAATGGAAGATGTTTGAAAATTGAATATTATGATTATTATGATGGCTTATTTTAGCCACCAGATAATATTGACCAGATGATATTTGATTATTTATTTGATTTGATTCACGATGTTTTCTCATAAATTACTATTATTAAAGGTTTAGCTTCAGAAGATATTAAAAATGGCATTGAAATTGTAGATATGTTTTGTGTTAAGTATAATTTTGATATTTTGACCAATGATTTTTCGCTATCATCTTTTTAATGACAAACTACCTCTCTACAGCAGAGCACTCGATACGTATGCGCTGCGAGAGAGAACCATAGCGAAAAACATTGCTAACACTTCTTCTCCGCACTACAAACCGGAGATGGTGAAGTTCGAAGAGTTCTTTAAAAATCAGGAAATTGCAACAACAGGTTCGATCACAAATGAGAATCATATACCGATCGGACCACCAACAACTGGAGAAATTCAGGGTGAACTTGCAAGTAAGCCGGTTCCTCAACCTGAAATTTATTTTTCAGGGGATTCACATGTTAATATTGATAAAGAAATGTCAGATCTGGCAGAGAATCAGATTAGATTTAGGTTTGCTTCCAGATTAGTAAAAAAATTCTTTACGGGTATTAACTCTGCAGTTTCAGGGTTCAGAGAATAGATAATTAAGAAATACTGATATAGATATGCCAGAAAATATTTTTGCTACTTTCAAGATTAGCGGTCAGGGAATGAGCGTTCAGAGAATGAGACTGAATGCTGTAGCTAACAACATAGCCAATGCGAACACAACTAAAGGAGCCGATGGTAACCCTTATCAGCGCGAAGTTGTAGTTGTGAGGTCAATTCCGAACAGTCCATTCGAAAATGAATTAAATGGACAATTAGGGTTAGTTAGAACCAATCAGGTCCATTCACCAAATATCGGGATACCCGGTGATGCTCCTGATTATAATACAATGCAGGCAATATCGGCTAAGGATTCGACACCGGCACGTATAGTGTACGATCCGTCTCACCCCGATGCAGACGAAAATGGATATGTCAAGATGCCGAATATCAATGTAGTAACCGAGATGGTCGAAATGATTACTGCGCAAAGAGCTTTCGAAGCAAATGCAGGAGTAATAGAAGCCGCAAAAAATATAGTTAGAGATTCATTAGAAATTTGATAAATTTGGATAATAATTTAGATTGAATTATGAGAACTGTTGACGCAATAAAAGTTTATAGAGAACCTCGGCAAATGAATTTTAAAGATTCTAAGGAATCTTTATTGCCAGGACCTGTAACTCAAAAGCTGGATGAAATCAGGCTGACAGCTTCAAAGATTAGTATGTCCGATTTGAAGAATTCCGACAGGATTGTCAATTCCGAAGAACGCAGTTTCTTTATGAAAATGTTCCCTGATAATTCAACTCAGCTTGCAAACCATGTTCTGTTCAATCGTGACGGCAGACTCCAGATACAGAATCTAAACAAGGGTATGATAATAGACGGACGGGTCTAGCAAATAAATACTGCTTATGCAATACCTGCACAGGCGTTTCTTTTTTCAGGATGAACTATTGGAAAGGATTTCCATGTTAGTTAGTGAACTTCAAGCAAATAAATTATTTCTGCCTCAGGTAGAACAATTTAACAATCTCACGGAAGCCAAACCCAAGGATACTACGTTTGTCGATACGCTCAACGAGCTAATCGGAGATGTGAATAATGCTCAAAAAGAATCAAAAGACCTAAATGATAGATTTGTCAAGGGAGAACCTGTTGATCTACATAATGTTATGATAGCATCCGAAAAGGCTAAAACTACATTTCAACTGCTAATGGAACTAAGAAATAAGTTCGTTGATACATATCGCGAAGTGATGAGAACGCAAGTTTAATAAAATTTCCGGAAGAATTAAATGGCTAAGAATGACTTTTTAGATCAGGTAAAAACTCTGAATTCAAGATTAGAATGGTGGCAAAAGACCATAATTGTTGGTGGTGCTATTGGCGTGATAGCCTCTATTATTTGGATATTGTCCATAAGTGCTTCTAACAAAGAAATGTCAGTACTGTTCAGCAATGTTGATAATGCCGAAGCCGGAAAAATAGTTGCCAAACTTAAGGAAATGAAAATTGACTATAAGGTGACTGATAATGGCCAGACTATTCTTGTTGATAAAACAAAAGTGTATGAAACCAGGATGGATCTTGCCGGCCAGGGTTTACCCGAGTCAGGAACAGTTGGTTTTGAGCTATTTGATAAAACTAATCTCGGTATGTCAGAATTTGTTCAGAAATTGAATTATAGGCGTGCCCTCGAAGGTGAATTGTCCAAAACAATTCAATCAATGGAGCAGGTTAAAAAAGCACGAGTACATATTGTCATACCGGAAAAAACCTTATTCGAAAAAGATCAGAAGGTTCCTACAGCTTCAGTTACCCTTCATATGAAAAACGAAAAATCTATGCAAAAGGTTGATATTGATGGTATTCAAAATCTTATAGCCAGCAGTATTGAAGGCATGTCCCCGGGAGATGTAACTATTGTTGACAATAGAGCTAAAATTCTATCAGTAAAACCAACCGACAGGAAATCATCTGCTGGCAAAACCGAATTTCAAATGGAACAGAAAATCAGAGCTGAAGAATATATATCTCAGAAAGTGCAGTCGTTGCTGGATGGGGTTCTGGGTCAGGGAAACTCAGAAGTTAGAGTCAGTGCTGAGCTGGATTTCACTCAGATAGAAAGAACAACTACTGATTTTAATCCCGAGCGTCAGGTGGTTAGAAGTGAACAGAATGTAGCCGAAAATAGTAAATCAGTTGATTCCCTCAGTTATCCAAATGTTAGTCAGGACAGACAGCAACAAAATACTATATCAAATTATGAAATTTCCAAAACAGAAGAAAAAACTATACAGGAAGTTGGAAATATCAAAAGGCTTACAGTCGCCGCACTTATAAACGGAACAAATAAGATCCTTGATAAAAATGGTGTGAAGACTATTCAATACACACCCAGATCCGAAGAAGAACTACAAAAACTCAACGACGTTGTTAAGAATGCTGTCGGATTCAATCCTACTCGCAACGATCAGATTAGTGTGCTCAGTGTCCCATTCGATAATTCATATCTAGAAAATGACATAAAAGAGGTAAAACTTATTGAATGGTATAAATCTCCTGAAAACATTAAACTATTCATTCTTATTGGTGTAATCCTTATTGTTATGGTAATGATTTACAGTATTCTCAATTCCAGAGCAGTTAAAGAAAGATTCAGAATCGCTTATGCACTCCCGGAAAAAGCCTCGGTAGAGGATGAAGATATAAACATTGAGCAACTCGAGACCGATAGGATGAATGAACTTTCTATTGACACTGGAGATATGCTTCTATTGCCGACAGAACTTCCTGATCAATGGCTTTTATCGGGAGAAAAATCTCTTATGCAATCAGATTCTATGCTGACGACAGGTGCTGATTATGATACTACAGGGTATGCAGATAAAACCGGTAATCTCGATAAACCTAAGTATGCTCAATTGAGCGAAGAATCGATGATGAAATCTGAATTGAAAAACCAAATTCAGGCTTATATAACTGAGCAGCCTCAGGAAGCTGTAAAGATTATACGAATGCTGATGAACCAGGATGCCGATGTTGAAAAGATGGGTCAGAAAAATTAGTAATTTAATTTATAAACAAATTAATAACTACATTAATTTGTAATAAAAACGTCAATAATATTAAAAATCAAGCACCTATAATGAAAAAACAAAGCGTTACGTTTGATCAACTTACCGGTAAGCAAAAAGCAGCGGCTTTATTAATGTCTTTGGACATGGAAGCATCTTCTAAGATATTCAAAGAACTGGATATTAAGGAAGTTGAAGGTATAGCTGTAGAGATAACCAACATGAGGGATCTCCCTTCCAATATCGTTGAAAGTGTCATCGAAGAGTTTTATCAGATAATCACAGCTCAGAATTATATGGTCGAGGGCGGTATTGATGCTGCTCAGTCTCTACTTGAAAAAACTTATGGCATGGAAAGAGCCCGCGAAATTGTTGAGAAGATTCGGGTACTTACAACAGTCCGTGGATTCAGCGTTCTTAAGAAGGCCGATCCACAGCAGCTAGCAAATTTTTTGAATAAGGAACATCCGCAAACAATAGCTCTCATTTTATCTCATCTTCCTCCTGATCAGTCTGCAGCAGTTTTGGCGGAATTCAATCCCAAATTATGCAATGAGACCGCAATAAGAATCGCAAAACTTGGGAAAGTTGCACCTCAGCTTTTGGCTCAGATAGAGCATGTTGTCGATCAGATTGCTGAATCTACCTTGTCTCAAAATATGACAGTTTCTGGTGGTGCTCAGCTTGTAGCCAATATATTGAATAAAACCAATAATGTTACTGCTAAGGCTATGATTGAGGCAATTGAAGAAAAGGATTATAACCTAGCCCTCGAAATTAAACGATTAATGTTCTTATTCGATGATATTGTCGGTATTGACGACAGAGGCATTCAGAGGTTGCTGCGCGATGTAGATAAACGAGACCTTGCACTTGCCTTGAAAGTCGCAGACGAAAAAATCAAAGCAAAAATATTCAAGAATATGTCTGAACGTGCTTCGGCAGTTGTTAAAGAAGAACTCGAATTTATGGGTCCTGTCAAACTAAAAGAAGTTGAAGGGGCTCAGATGCGAATTGTGGACATAGTAAAGAATCTTGAAGAGCAGGAAGAAATTTCAATCGGAGGACGCGGTAAAGATGATGTATTTGTATAATATAATTAAACTTGAGAACAACCTGAAAAATGGAAAATGTTGTAATAAAAGCAAGAAAAAAGGTATCTAATATCGAGGTAATAAAGGCTGATGAAAGTAACACATCAGCCCTTCTTCCATTTCTACCCATGGATAATCATGACGAAGACTTCTTCCTACAGGAATTAAAAAAAAAGCAGGATTATCTTTATCGGATAAAAAGCCGTCAAACCCAACGCAAAAAATCATTTCGTCAAAAAGAAAAATATAAGATTTACGAAGAATCCGCTATTGCCGGTTGCTCTGGCTTTCTGCAAATAGATTTGTCCAAAATAAATAAAAAAAATAAAAATCTTAAGGAATCTCAGGAAGAAGTTGAGCATGCTTATAATCATGGATTTAGTGATGCTCAGCAACAGACAAGAACTACATTCGAAATCGAATTGCAAAAAAGAGAATTACAGATTGTGAACTTCGAGACTATGTACCACCAAATGCGTAAGGAATACAGCAAGGAGCTGCTTAAACTTCAGGAATTCTCAATCCCTTTGGCTATTCAGATTGCTGAGTATATAATTGGACGTGAAGTATCCCTTGACGAGGGAATAGTTATTGATCAGATTCGCAAAGCATTGCAGATGATAGACAAGGAAAGTGTTTTCTCTCTTCATATTAATCCCTTAAGTCTTGAAACGCTGGAGAGTGTAAAACATGAATTGCTTACTGAAGGATCGAATCTTGATAGGGTAGTAATTGTAGCCGACGAATCCATAAATCAGGGAAGCTGCAAGCTCGAGACCTCTGTTGGCATCATTGATGCTTCTTTCTCGGCACAATTGGAAAAATTAAAATCAACTCTTGAAAATAATCTATTTAATCAGGAATTATCATAAAATTTTATTATTTTTGAGTTAAAAGAAAAGTAAATGCTTGAAGCGAATCTATTAGATAATTTTAGCAAAATTGTGAAACAAGTCAATCCGATTCAAATGACCGGCAGGGTAACCAAGGTTATTGGATTAGTGCTTGAAAGCGAAGGACCAAAAGCAAAGATTGGCGAAGTTTGCATTCTTAAAGATAGATTAGGTCGGGAAGTTTCCAAGTCAGAAATTGTTGGTTTTCGTGACAATATTATACTTTCTATGGTTCTTGGCGACGTAGACGAGCTTTCTCCTGGTATGGAAATTGCTGCAACCGGAGATACACTGAAGGTTAATGTAGGCGACGGTCTTTTAGGCAGAGTAGTTGATGGATTAGGGAATCCAATTGATGGCAAAGGAAAACTTAATACTAATGCTCGAAGAACTATTTATGCTGTTCCGCCTAACCCTCTTCAGAGGAAGCGGATAACAGAGCCGCTTTCTACCGGGATCAGAGCTATTGATGGTTTGCTAACATTAGGCAAGGGGCAACGATTAGGAATTTTCGCCGGATCAGGTGTCGGCAAGTCAACTCTTTTAGGTATGATTGCCAGGAATACGAGTGCAGACATCAATGTTATAGCTCTAATAGGAGAGCGCGGGAGAGAAGTTAGAGAGTTCATTGAAAAAGATCTTGGTGCCGAAGGTTTGGAGAGATCTATTGTAGTGGTTGCCACTTCTGACGCTCCTTCGCTTGTAAGAGTTAAAGCTGCATTAGTTGCTACTTCTATAGCTGAGCACTTTCGCGACAGAGGTCTGGACGTTATGCTTATGATGGATTCTGCGACCAGGCTGGCTATGGCTCAGCGTGAAGTTGGTTTGACTATTGGCGAACCACCAACAACTAAGGGCTATACTCCATCTGTTTTTTCGGTTCTTCAGAAAACAATGGAACGTGCCGGAACTTCTGAACTAGGATCAATTACAGGTTTATATACTGTTCTCGTCGAAGGTGACGATTTTAATGAACCGGTATCAGACGCAGTACGAGGAATTTTAGACGGTCATATTATTCTTTCTAGGAAATTAGCTGCGATGCGCCATTATCCTGCGATTGACATACTCCAAAGCATAAGCAGGGTAAAAGGAGATATTATTTCGGATGAACATAATATGGCATCGGGTCAATTAATCGAATTATTAGCGACTTATGCAGGTGCAGAGGATTTGATAAGTGTTGGTGCTTATCATAAAGGCTCAAATCCGAAAATCGACAAAGCCATCATGATGAATGATGTGATAAATGAATTTTTGAAGCAGAAGGTACATGAATCGATGACATTCGATGAAACTGAAGATTTACTATTGAATATAACAGCATAATTTTTTCAACAATCATAATTTATTACAATGGGCAAGAAGTTTGAATTTAGATTGG
This sequence comes from uncultured Ignavibacteria bacterium, assembly GCA_903862655.1. GTDB lineage: Bacteria > Bacteroidota > Ignavibacteria > Kapaibacteriales > UBA2268 > CAIOZA01. The sequence continues at coordinate 22,937 of CAIOZA010000076.1, read as the reverse complement.
AAAAAATCCTAAGTCTTAGAACGCAGAAAGTTACACAAGAAAAACTGGCTCTGGGAAGGATACAATCTTTACGTTTGAATAAGGAGCAGGAAGCCCAGACTCAAAATGATTATCAGGATGAACTAAAAAAGGTAAAGCATAATAAAGGTCAGGTTTCTATGCTTCAGGCTCATCATCAGCATAGGACTTTCATCCAGGATGAAATTAAAAAGCTGGAGGAAGAAATTGATCAGCTTAAGGAGATTGAGGAGCTTCGCAGGGTAAGACTGACAGAAGCAATGAAAGACGAAAAAGTTCTTGAAAAACTCAAGGAAAAAAGAAAATACGATCATGATGAAGATTCAAAGCATGAAGAAGTTCTTACGTTAGATGAAATCTCACAAATGAGATTCACAAAAAAGAAAATCACACAATAATTATACATCAAGGAAGATGACAACTAAACAATTATTATTATTAGTATCAGGAGTGATCGGGATATTTTTATTCTTTTCGATTAGTTTATACTTTCTGTTTCTATTCGCTCCGGATATACTAGGCTTGCCACCCAAAAGGTCGGCGACAGCAGGGAACAACAAAAATTCTAAACCATACTACGATCCTAAACTTACAATCAACAAAAGTGAGTTCGACCAGATTCAAACCAAGATTCTCAAAGGTGAAATTGCAGTTGACGATAGAACAGTTCTAACTAAGAAGAATAAAATCCTTAAAGATTCTTTAGATCTGTTCAATAAAGCACTTACAGCTAGTCCGACTGATAATGCCGATGGAAATACCACGAAGATATTGAGTCCAAAAGCAATGAAAGATTCACTCGGTAGATTGAATATCCTTGTTTCTGCATTAAAAACTGAGTTAGTTTCAACTAAGAACAAGGTTGATCTGCTTGAGAAATTAATGGCATCAAAAGACGATTCACTGCATCTGGCAAATCTAAAGGATTTCGCCAAAATGTATGAAACCTCCAATCCGGCTGATGTTGCAAAAATACTTGAAAAGATAGATGGCGCAGCCGCAGCTAAGATACTAAAAATGATGTCAAAGAAAAAAGCTGGCAAGATAATTGAAGCTATGAAGCCTGAGAAGGTAGAGACAATTATGCTTTTGGGTGGCAATAAATAAAGTATAATTTTCTAAGTAGCTCAATAATAAATACTTAATTCGGCAGGATGCCAAAATTAAATTTAGATAAAAGCATGGATGCAACTGTTCTAAATATAAACAATAACAATATTATCCAAAACTCTGTTCAAAAACAGAATTTACTGGCCAAATCTGAGCAGTTGGATAATGTTAATAAACCTCAATCCAAAGTTGTAACTAAAGTTGAGCTAAAGGATGAAAAAAAGTCTGAATCAAATTTGGAGTCCAAACAAGAAAATTTTGATCAGGCAATAGCCAATGTTCTTACAAATTCACCTTTGGAAATCGTCAAAGATAAAATTCAACCTAAAAAAGAAAAATCTGAGCTAACCCAGGAATCACAAAAAAATACAATTCTTTTGGCGATACCCAAAGCCATTCAGGAAAAGAATATCAAATTCGTTAGCCCAGATGAATCTGAAATAATGTCCAAGAAATCCAAAGTATTAGGCGCAAAGCTCGATCCGGAAATCTACAAAGGAAAGATGCCTCGTTTAGAGTCTGCTAATCTTCAGGCTAATGCGGGAGACATGAAGAAAATATTATCTTCACTGCAAAAATATTCAGATAAAGATATAAAAGAACTTACTGACAGTCTTAGCCTTGTTGCCATTAAAAAAGAATTGCCTCAGATTGCTACTCTGAACAATATGCCTGCACCCGTTCAGGCAGACAAAGACTTGCTTATATCAAGCTTTACGCGAGAACTGAATTTCAATTCAAAAATTGCACAGATGAATAAAGACATTCAACCTGTTGAGAATAAAAATCCGGACAGTAAGCAAAACACTGATACTCCCGAACAAAAGCTTGTTTTTGAGAATACGAAATTTGTAAAAGAAGCAAAGATTGTTGACAGTATTCGCAAGATTGAGGAATTGATCTATGGAACTCCGATTACAAAACAGATTGAAGTTCAGGCACCCACAGTTGAGTCTGATATGCCAAAGGAGGTACGTCCACTGACTTTGAATCAAAAATTCAATCTAAATGATGTATCTAATGTTACAAATAATCTTGCCTCAAAATTACCTGAGAATGGCAATTACACAGCTATTCTGCATTTGAATCCTGAATCACTCGGATCGGTAACAATTGAGATGACATTAAAAAACAATATGGTAAACATTAGCTTCAAGGCGGAGAGTGCAGAAGTCGCTAGGGCGATAGAAAGTCAATTGGCAAATCTTACTGAGAAATTGTCCGCAAACGGAATACAAACGCAATCTGTTGAAGTCAGCTTTGGCAATGATAAGGATTTGACTAAGAATTTTAGTGAACATCATCAGCAAACTGCAAAAGATGACAGGGAAACTAAAGAAGAGCTTCTGAAATCTTACAGGATGCTACAGAATATGAGTGCTGAACATACAGATGACTTGATTAAGCCAGGAAATTTCCTGAGAATGATGAAAATAAATCAGATTTACAGTAACTAGATTAAATAATTAATTTATAGAAAGGAGTTGTATGACACAGCCCATTTCAAATATTACATCTTCAACTACAACGGAGAAAACTACTGTGGCTACACCAACTAAGGATTTAGGAAGGGATCAGTTCCTGAAGCTTTTGACCTATCAGTTGAAGTCTCAGGATCCGATGAAACCGGTTGATAATCAACAATTTGCGGCTCAGATAGCACAGTTCTCCCAGTTGGAGCAGTTGACAGGGATTCGTTCTTTGCTGGAAGATCAGATGAAAACGTATCAGGTACTTGCAGAACAAATATCAAACACATCATTGCCGGGTATGTTGGGTAAGAATGCAACAATTGCTTCTGATACTTTTGCTTTTGATGGCGACAAAAAGGTTGATTTAGGATATTCATTACCTGAGAATTCCCTGAATGGCAAGGTTGAAATAATGGACAGCGCAGGCAAAGTGCTAAGGACTATCAACCTCGAAGGAAACAATCTGAAACAAGGCATGCAAAAAGCACAATGGGATGGCAAGGATGATGCCGGATCCATGTTGGCATCAGGGGAATATACTTTTAAAGTAACTTATGGGATTGGCAAGGGAATTGCTACAAAAGCAGAGTCATTTGTTTATGGCAAAATTGATGCTATCCGCTTTAAGGCAGAAGGCACTGTGCTTGTCATAGGTGAAAAAGAATATAAATTATCGAATATTGTAGATATTCGTGAAAGTTAAGAAAAGCAATGACAGAAATTAATGGAATCAGATTGCCGTTCATGCCCGTTGGGGGCATTAATGACCTGCAGAAGAAGCCCCAAGTGGCTGAACAGCAGGAGTCTAAAGTAACGTTCAATAAGATTTTTGAAGATGAATTAAATAGTTTGAAGTTTTCAGCTCATGCTAAAGCAAGAATCAACAGCCGCGAAATCGACTTTGGTCAGGCTGACGCATTGAGGCTGAATCAGGCAGTTGACAAAGCTCAGGCAAAAGGTGCTAAGGAATCGCTTATTCTCATGGATGATAAAGCTTTCATAGTGTCTGTTGCCAACAGGACTGTTATCACAGCAGTAAACAAAAGTATGCTAAGTTCGAATGTGATAACAAATATTGATTCGGCAGTGATTGCCTGAAAAATTAATGGAGCCGGACCTCGCCTTATATCTTCAAGGCAGGAAGCTCCCTCCAAAGAGTTCCGACTGATTGAAGAACTCTGACTTTAAGAAAAGTAAATTTTTTTTAATATTATTACCATGGAGGGTATTTATGGGACTATCCCGTTCTTTATCTACAGGAACAAGTGCGTTAAGGACATTCCAACGCCGCTTCGATTTTATTTCTAATAACTTGGCTAACGTTAACACAGTAGGCTACAAATCTAGCCGCGGTAACTTTGTCGAGCAGTTTAATCAAGTCTACAACGTCGGTAAATCTGTTGATTCAACAGCCAAAGGTGTGGGTGGTGTAATGCCTCTACAGTTCGGGCTCGGTGTTAGATTAGCTGGTATTACAACCGACATGACTCAGGGTTCTATTGAAACCACAGGCAGACCTATGGATCTTGCCATTTCGGGGGAAGGATATTTCATTTATAATAATGGTGAACGTCAGGTTTATTCAAGAGCCGGCATAATCACAGCAGATAAATCTGGCAACATAGTTGACTCATCAACGGGTGCTTATCTGCAAGGTTACGGATTACTTCTTGATACCAACGGGATGATTCAAAAAGATGCAGATGGATTAAATATACTTGATAAGAATTATAACAATCTAGTCGTTAGTCCAAACTTAATTTCTCCTCCCAGCCAGACTACAACTGTGAGTTTAACCGGTAATTTAAATTCCTCAGGTTCTACAGGAACAAGCCGCGATACAAGTATAACGATTTATGATGTAAAAGGTGCTCCCCATAGCTTGTTAATGTCCTTTACTAAAACAGCTAATGCAGACGAATACACTCTTGACGTCAAAGTTGATAATTTAGCAGTTGGCACTCAGCAAATAATTAGTTTTAACAATGACGGTTCGATCAATACTCCAACAAATGTTACTATGGCATTTGGAGATATTAATACAGCACTTACCGGCACACCCTTCCAGAAAGATCTTAAAATCCAGCTAGCAGATCCAGCAAATGCTATCGGTGGTTTGACCCAATATTCTGCTCCAAGCTCGGCAACTGCCTTGGAACAAAACGGCTATGAACCAGGTAATATAATTGACATGAGCGTCGATCAGGGTGGAAAGCTTTTGGGCTCGTTTACCAATGGTCAGTCAGAAGTTCTCGGACAAATAGCGATTGCAAAATTTGTCAATCCTGCGGCACTTGTTAGAACTGGAAATAACTTTCTGGTTGAATCCCCCAATAGTGGATTAGCAAATGTAGGAACAGCAGGAGATATCTTCCCTTCAACAAAAATTGTTGGTGGAGCTTTGGAACAATCCAATGTGGACATGACAGTTGAATTTACTGAAATGATATCTACGCAAAGAGCCTTTGAAGCAGCTTCAAGAACAATAACTGTCAGTGACACTATGCTTGCTGAATTGAATCAGTTGAAGAGATAGAAATTGTTAGCTTGAAAAGTTAGACAATATAATGTAAAATGAAAATGGGCTGCCTATCTTTTGATCTGCAGCCCATTGTTTAAATAAATCCAAATATTTATTTTTTAACTTTTACCGGGAATGGTGGTTTGATATGCTGAACAGGTGGATTCTTCTCCATTTGTTTCAATATCACCTCTATCGCTTTGTCCAGCTGTGGGTCTTTGCCCTGTGCAACTTCCTGCGGCAACTGTTCGATATCGATATCAGGGGCAACACCTTCGTTTTCACATATCCAACCGGATTCAGCCCACAAACCTAAGTTTGGTGATGTGATGAAACCTCCGTCCATCAATACAGGATAGTCACCAATTCCTACTAATCCTCCCCAAGTGCGTTTGCCTATCATTGTTCCCATATTGAACTTGCGGAACATCCATGGAAGCAAATCTCCACCTGAGCCGGCATTCTCGTCTATAAGCATGACCTTTGGACCCTGAATCGATGCACCGGGAACTTTGGAATCAGTGCCGTATCTGCCAGAATTGGAGCATATATATGGTCTTTTCAATATATCAATATAATAATCTGCGACTAAACCTCCGCCATTGAAGCGTTCATCGACGATTATGGCATCTTTATCTGCCTGTGGGAAGAAGTAACGCTTGAATGACTCATGACCGCCAATATGTGTATCGGGCACCCAGACATAAGCAACTTTTCCGTTTGTAGCATCGTGTACTTTTTTAATATTGGATTCCACCCAGTTGCGGTTACGCAATGAGCCTTCGTTTGCAATCGGAGTAACCTGATAAGTGCGTGAATCCTTACCGTTTGAATTGTTTGAAACTGTAATTTCGCAAATTTTTCCGGCAGTATTTTCGAATACTGCATAGATATTGTCCGATGCAGTGATTTCCTGACCGTTGACTTTGATCAGATAGTCACCTTCATTTACCTTTACACCAGGTTCAGTTAGTGGAGAGCGAAGACTTGGTGTCCAGTTCAGACCACCATAAATCTTCTTAAATTGGTATCTGTTAGACTTAATCTGATAGTCAGCACCAAGCAAGCCACCCGGAACTCCTTTTTTGTTAATGAAATAATCTCCACCACCACTGTATGAATGTCCAACAACTAGTTCTGAGCAAAGTGCCTGAATAAGTCGGTTCAAATCAGCTCTGCATGACAGATAGGGCAGAAATTGCTCATACTTGGTCTTCATTGCTTGCCAGTCTGCACCATGGAAATTTGGATCATAGAAATAATCGCGGTTAATTCTCCAGACTTCATTGAATATTTGCTTCCATTCTGCCTGAGGATCGATCTGAATGTCGATAGCATCCATGTTAAGTTTCCCCTGTGATTGATCAACCTTCGCTCCGGCATTGGATATGCCCCACGATGAACCGCTCTGATACAGAATCTTGCTTCCATCGGGGGATATTAAATAATTATTACATACATTCAGAATTGATTCTGATTTGCGTTTTTTCAGATTGAACATGAATAATTCAGGTTGAGCTCCTGATCCACCCAAATCTGAGAATGGTGATTCTATATAGTAGATTTCACCCTCTTTGCCTGTCTGAAGATTAGAATAGTTGCCCTCGGGGATAGGAATAGAAATAATCCTGTTTGCAATTCCATCTAAATCAATAATAGTATTTACTTCTTTATCCTTATCTGCGTCGGCTTTTCCTTTATCTTTGTCCTTATCCTTATCGTCCTTCTTTTTGTCGGTTTCTTCAGCTTTCGGTTTCTCATCATCGCTTTCTTTTGCTAATGGTGACAGCGAATCTTTGTTAAGAACAGTAAGATATAGATTGGAGGTCATCTTCATGTCTGCATTCGACTGATCAAACCACTGTCTGACGGGACCTGCGTTAGTTGAGCCGAAGAAGTAGAGATACTTTCCGGAAGCATCGAATCTTGGTTCGAAAACGTCGCTCATACCGTCTGTAATGGGATAAGTTTTATCTTTATCGAGTGAATAAATGAAAACCCTCTGAAGCCAGTTTTTATCCACTAGTGTGTAAGTAATCCACTTTGAGTCAGGTGCCCATGCGGCATTCTGAGCTTGATTGTACGCTTCATAATCGCTGAATTTTTTGCATTTTCCTGATTCAAGGTCAATTATGAATAATGTGTTGCTGTTGTCGTGATAACAAATTTTCTTGCCGTCCGGCGACCATGCAGGACTATCGTAGAATCCTGCACCCATCAGCTTATATTTCCTTGCCTCGCCTTTGCCGTCCTGATGTGACACATTCAGAATATATTCTCCGCCCTCATCAGAAAACCATACAATCTTCTGTCCGTCGGGTGACCAAGATGGACTTCTTTCATGCGAATCCATAGTTCTTGTAAGATTGCGAACATCTCCCTTTTCTGCGGGAACCGTAACGATCTCGCCTCTCATGTTGAATGTTGCTCTCGCCCCCGATGGAGAAAGCCCAAATTCTCTTACGTAATCGGAGCCTTTGATATATTTCTTTCTTAGAGTTACGAGATCGGCATTGAGATTCAAAGTCAGTTTTTGAACTTTTTCAGTTGTTAGATCGAGAACGTTCAGGTAACCTGAATGATCGAATATTATCTTTCCGTCACCGACTCCGCAGGTTTTGATCGGAAAATCAGTATAATTTGTTAACTGTTTAATTTCCTTTGTTTTGGTATTGAACTGGAAGATATTGAATTCACCGTTTCTGTCCGAATTGAAATAAATATTATCCCCAACCCACATTGGATCGGCATCATTGCATGTTTCAGCAGGTTGTGGAATTTTCTCGATTGCCAAATCCTTCAGGTTGCAAATCCAGATCGTACCGAATGTTCCGCCTCGGTACTTCTTCCATTGATGATATACCTCACGTTTGGGAGTGTATGCCAGTTTCGTACCATCGGGTGAATAACTGCCCTTGAATCCTGTGGGAATATTCAGCGAGACAGGGAAACCGCCTTCGATTGGCACAGTATAAAATTGAGAGTATCTTCCTGTGAATGAATTCATAGCCGAAGTGAACAGAACATTCTTTCCGTCACGGGTAAATCCACAGCAGACATCGCCCATCGGATGCCATGTAAGCCTTTTGGGAATACCACCATCGGCTGGAACTATGAATACATCAACGTTTCCGTCATACTGAGCTGAGAATGCAATAAATTTCCCGTCAGGAGAAAAGAATGGATTTGATTCGATTCCAACATCTGCAGTCAATCTTCTCGAATTAGATCCATCTGGGTTAGCAGTCCAGAGATCATTTCCATAAATAAATGCAATTTTATCTTTCGATATTGCAGGCTGGAACATCATCCGGCTCTCGCTAGGAGACGATTGAGCAGACAACTGCAGCAATTGAATTGTTATCAAACATAGCACCAACAGAGTAGTTGACCGTATTTTCATATTTTTCCTCAGATTAATTAATGGAGATTAGTTCAAATTACTGATATTTCCCCAAAAAGTTTCAAAAAAGTTGGGAATCATTGTATTTTTAACTTGTCATGCCTGCGCATGAGGATGCCGTATGCCTAACGGAGCGAATCTCTCGAGCGTGTCATTCCGAAAGAAGTGAGGAATCCAGTTGTATTCTTCCTAAACTAATCCCTAAACCCTATTCTCTAAAATGCTGTCATACCTGCTCATGCAGGTATCTCTGTATTCTGTGCCGTTGGCACAACAGATCGGTAGAATCAATCAATCCACACTATCTGCTGCCGTCCCGTACGGGACGGAACTAATCAAACGATGAACGATTTTCTACCGACCTGTTCTCCCTAGCGGGAGAGAAATTCAAAAAAACCACTTAATTGATGCGATCTGTTGTTTTTCCCAATACTTCCCCGAAGGGCTGGTTGGTATTGATTCTGGCTCTCAACGAGTTTTACCCGCGGATATTCATATTCAGCATCTTCGATGCAAAAATCAAACACAGAAGGCTAATTCAATTGATTCCAAAAATCATTCCCAGATCAAATGTTTAATATCCTGCCGAAGTACGAAAAAAACAATCTTTACGGAATTTATACTTTATTAACAAAAAAAGTGCAAATTGCAATTTCCTTTTGGACAATTAATGTTTTTCTGTTATTTAAAATAATATATTTTTATTATAATCGTTAACAATATTTCTATACTGTTCAATATGGAATAGAATTTTACTTTTTTTAATTTTCGAAAGTTACGACAATGCTTGACATATCAAAAGTCAGGAACATAGGTATAGCAGCGCACATCGACTCGGGTAAAACAACCCTCAGCGAACGCGTTCTGTTCTATACCGGAAAAATTCACCAGATTATCGAAGTCCGCGACAAAAGCGGTTCAGGTCCGACAATGGACTCGATGGACCTCGAAAGAGAAAAGGGAATAACAATCCAATCCGCCGCTACTTATGCGAAGTGGAAAGATTATCATATTAACTTGATTGATACTCCGGGTCATATCGATTTTACTGTCGAAGTTGAACGTGCGCTTCGTGTTCTCGATGGTGCAGTTCTTGTTCTTTGCGGAGTAGCAGGTGTCCAGAGTCAGACTTCAACAGTCGACAGACAGATGCGCCGCTATGCAGTTCCCAGAATCGCCTTCATTAACAAAGTTGACCGTTCGGGTGCTAATCCTGACAGAGTGGTTCAGCAATTAGACGAAAAGCTCCATATCAGCCCTGTAATGATTAATATTCCAATTGGTCTCGAAGATGCTTTCGAAGGTGTTATAGATCTGCTCAAAATGCAGGCTGTCTACTTCGACGGCGAAAGCGGCGAAGATATTCGCTATGCCGAGATCCCCGAACATCTGTTGGAAGAGGCGAAAAATCGCAGAAATCAGCTCATCGAGAAGTTATCTGACTTTGAAGATGGTATAGCAGAGAAATTTTTAGCTGATCTGCCTGTTACAATAGAAGAACTTGTGCCGGCGATCAGACGTCAGACAATAGCTTTGCACATTACTCCTGTTCTTGTTGGAACAGCAAAGAAGAATAAAGGTGTCCAGCTGATGCTCGATGCAGTCGGAGATTTCCTTCCTGCTCCTAATGAAAAGAAAAATTTCGCACTCGATCTTGATAATAACGAAGAGAAAGTTACTCTCGAAACAAATGATTCAAAGCCTTTTGTTGGTCTTGCATTCAAACTTGAGGACGGGCGTTTCGGTCAGCTTACTTATATGCGCATATATCAGGGTAAAGTCAAAAAGGGTGACTTCATCCACAATATTAAAACAAAAAAGAAAATCAAAGTTCCTCGTTTGGTTCGTATGCATGCAAATGAAATGCATGACATCGATGAAGCAGGCTCAGGAGATATCGTGGCTTTATTCGGAGTAGAATGTTCATCGGGTGATACATTCACAGATGATTCAGTAAACTACTCAATGACATCGATGTTCGTCGCAAGTCCGGTTATTGAGTTAGCTGTTTCTCCCAAGGATAAATCAGGACAGGTTAACTTTTCGAAAGCACTCAACAGATTCACTAAGGAAGATCCTACTTTCCAGGTGAAACGCGATGAAGACAGCGGTGAAACAATTATCCGCGGTATGGGCGAACTTCATCTTGAGATCTACGTTGAGCGTATCAAACGTGAATATAATTGCGAAGTTATTATCGGTAAACCCAAAGTTGCTTACCGCGAAACAATAACTCAGAGAGCTGAGTTCAACTATACACACAAGAAGCAGACAGGTGGATCCGGTCAGTTCGCACGTGTGGGCGGATACATTGAACCAATTCCAGCAGAAGAAAATAAAAATTATGAATTCGTTGATAAAATCGTTGGTGGTGTTATTTCGAGAGAATACATTCCAGCTTGCGACAAGGGATTCCACGAACAGTTGAAAGAAGGATTCCTTATCGATCAACCAATGGTAAACGTTAGAGCCGTTCTGAACGACGGCGCGATACATGCAGTTGACTCATCGGAAATGGCATTCAAGATTGCTTCAAAATATGCTCTAAAGGAAATTTTCCCCAAAGCAAAGCCTATCATTCTTGAGCCGATTATGAAGCTCGAAACAACTGCTCCGGAAGAATTTCAGGGTGTTGTTATCGGTCAGATCAATCAGCGCAGAGGAATCATCATCAACACAAGTAACGAAGTTGGATTTGTTGTTGTTGAGACTGAAGTTCCATTGAAGGATATGTTCGGTTATTCCTCGGATTTACGCGGAATGACACAGGGCAAGGGCGAATTCACAATGGAATTCCTCAAATATGCTCCCGTGCCTAAGAGCGTTCAGGAAGACATCATAGAAGAATACAAGAAAAGCCTGAAATAAATCGTATAGATTATTTAAATAGACAATCCCGCCGGATATTTGATTATTCAGCGGGATTTTTTTTATAAGAGTTACCTTCCTCTACATCCAGCCGTAGGCATCGAAACTTCCAAATCCATAAGTACTAATTCCGAACGGGACAGAAGATTTAATGATATGCGCACCCGGTGTTAATTTTATGGTTCCGGTCATCATAGTTGTATCATAAAATTCGTTGAACTTTTGTGTGTCAACTTTCACTCCGTCAATCGTCAATGCAGCCAGCCCATCTTTAGGAATTGAAATATTGACAAAACTCTCGAAACTTGGCAATTCTGGCACATTCACAAGGTAGCTCATCTGATAAATGCTCTCAGGGCGTACCAGTAACATCATCGGATCTCCAACGCTATCTCCGTTTCTGTTGCCCTGACTGAATTGAGTGACAATTACAGGTTTACCGGATTTAATGGTAACATTTTCATTCAAAGCGTCATTTTCATAAGACTCACCGCGATTAAGCAATATACCCTCATTACCGTTAATTACGAGTATATTATTTTCATCCTGTCCCACTATCTTAATCGAATATTTTGAGCGCATAGATAATGGGGAGATAAAGAAAGTAGTTCCTGCGAAATTTTTGGGAAGCAACTGCTCTACTAAAAAATTACATGCCATAATCTTCTCAGGCACATAACTGCACTGATGCCCGCTGAACACGGATATTTTTTTATTTGAAGTAATGATTGTTCCAGACAGATCATTTAGAGTATTTTTGTTATAATCAGAGTTTAACTGAAATGTTTCACCCTTATTTAATTTTATTTCATTTACCTCGTTTATTCCTCTGCTTGCTTTTCTAATATCATCAGATTTTATTTTTATTTCGGTGCCGTCCTCAGTTGCTACTATTGCAAATTCAGAAAGTAATCCCTCATTATCAGGTCTGCTTATTACAGTGTACTCATTGCCTATTGATTGAACAGGCAGGACTGTGAATCCATCTGTCGTCTGTAATCTGGAACTTAGGGCATTGACAACGATCTTAGCATCCGAAGTGATATGAATACCCTGCACGCTTTTGACGTTGTTCGATGTTATCTGCAATTCAGTTGGAAGCATAACAGTTGACATTTTATTGGGTTCCAGCTCCAAGCTTGTGCTGTAGTTCTCTCCCTTGCAGGTGATTTCAACTTTAGCCTTGCTTTCTGATGAAATATAAAGGGTTAGAGTTAAGGCTGATGATGGTGGACCGGTTATGGTTCCGGATGTTGATGGTTTGCTTTCCTTATAATTCTGCATAAAGCAGAGCCAGAAATCTGTGCCCGACTGCGAAAACTGAGAAAAAGCAGGCAATGCAGACAAAATCAAAAGACCAATCAACAAGATACTCTTCAGTTTCATATTAACCTCATGTATGTAAGAATTGAAAATTCAGATCTATGTCAGAAAGATAATTTGATTTCAGATTTGTAGCATCTGTAATTTATAATATTTACAACTTACTTCAAAGCAATTAATATTTATTAATTATATGTTAATTGAAAACCCGCTCCAAATATGGACTTGAAGCGGGTTAGAGATTGAATAGTTTTTATAATTTCACAAACCGCTTGTTAACTCGCTCAGAATTATCGGTTGAGATATTAATGATGTATGTTCCACTTTGGTATCCATTCATATCGAAGTCAATTGTCTTTTCACCTTTTTGCAATTTTTCCCAGTTGATCAATGTCTTGATATAATTACCTGATACATCATGGATTGTCATATTTACAATTCGATCATTGAGAAGGAAGAACTTAATTTTGCCATTATCATTGAATGGATTTGGAAATACATTGATATCCTTGACCGATTCGGAAGATAATTTACACAGTTCAAAGAATGTTTCATCGACGCTGAGTCCCTTGCATGCTTCTTCGGGCATCATCTTACCTGATTCTATCAACTCAATAGCTTTCAATTCCCTGCTTAAAACATTTCGGTATCTTTCGGGCAGTGCTTCAACAAACTCTTTGGTCGGTAAATACCATAGTACTTCAGATATTTGATCATAAGAAGAATCTGTTGATTTTTGATAAGGGAACATAATTTCTACTGGAATCAAATAGTTCATTAAAATTCGATTTTGATAAGCTTGAAATACAGATAAGCGATTATTTGCTACTCGAGATATTAGAGATTTTCCCAATGAATCGCTGGGTTTATTGATTATCGAATTAAAAAACTCTGCTTCTGTGTATTTTATATATAATTCTTTAAAAAGAATATTTTCAAAAGCTAGTGGGGAGTAGTCATACTTAATACTTTTTCCTGTTCCTGTCATAATAGGACATGTCATACAGAATTCTTTATTGCTCCAGCCATCGTATGGTATTATATTGTCTTTTGGAATAAAGATGTTTTTTTCTTTTCTCAATTGATAGTCATCTGAACCTATAAACATAACAGTACCTATACCTTTTGGATTGCATTTCCAGAGTATTTCTTGTTTGTGTTTTACTAACGCAGGTTCAGGGCTATCCTTATATTTTGAAATAATATCAGATAAAACATTTTCATCTTTAAGATTTGCATAATATGACTCAGTATTGTAATACATTGATGTATCATTATAATTTATTCCCAAATTTTTAAGTTCATTAATATCAAGATTGATAACATTTATAGAAGTTGGTTTATTATTCAATACAGTCACTAACAAAACATATTTAGAGAATTTTTTAGTATTTTCAATTGCATTATCCTGTAAACTGATTGTTTTTGTTGCTTCATCGTATAATTCCTTAAATTCTGTGTCATTTTTAGCAAATCCAATTTTATCCAAATTTGGTATTTTCTGAGCTACTAAACTTGAGTATAATTCTTTATAGTGTGTTAATGCTACGGAAGTTTCTATAAAAGAGTAATATTCAATGGTTTGAGATTGCGATGAATCTATTCTGCTAAAATAAATTTTGCAGGTATAGAAGAATTTATTACTATAATTATCATAGCCGAGCTTTTCCCATCCAGGCATTGTATCGTATCTTGCAATGTCAAATGTTTCTTGACCAATTGTAATAGCTCTAAATTTATTATTTTTAAGTTCTGTATTCACAATTTCATTTTTGGTACTTATTTCTTCCTTTTTTTGCTTCTTTCCTACCTCCGCAACATTCATATTCCCCTTTTCCTCATTCAATGTATTCTCTTGCTTCACATTCGCGGTCTGCGATTTGACTGTGGCTGGTTGCGGGTCATTGGATAAGTAGTTTATACCAAATATACCCAGCATTAAGATTGATGTTATTATAGATGTCATTTTTATTCCCCTTTTTGTAAATAGTTTAGAATTGCCGGATGATTCGCTCCTGTCTACTCTTTCCAGAACACTTGCCAGCTCTGAATTGTCGAGGGGGAAGGGCGGAATATCGGTATTCTGCACATTTTTGATTATATTGGATAAATCCTTTTTCATTTTGTAACCTCTCCCAGGATTGGATGAACCGGTAGATCAATATCATCTGAAATATCATCATTCGCTCCGAGAAGCTCTGCCAGCTGCTTCCTGCCACGATATAGCCGTTTCTTCAGTGCATCGAGCGAGCAGTCCTGTATCGTAGTAACTTCGAGCTGAGAGTAACCCATGAGATCGAACAGCACGATAGCTGTTTTCTGCTCGTGAGGCAACTGATCGAGAGCACGATACATCAGGGTAATATCAGTCAGAGTTTCCGGAGAAACCGTGTCGGACACAAGCGAAGAACAATCCCACTCATCGAGAGGAACATTCCCGTTAGTCCTGACAGACATTTTCTGATACTGACGCGATGCAATTGTGAACAAAAAGCTTAAGAAGGCACCCGGTTGAGTCAATGAATCGAAAGCGGAATAAGCACCGGCAATGGTTTCCTGCAGTAAATCCTTTGCCTGATCTCTATTCCTTGTCATCGATAAGCAGAACCGCCAGAGATTGTCCCTCAGCGGATCGAACATATCAAGGAATATTTTTTGCTTATTTGTCATCCCGATTCATACTGATTCAAATAATTTAGAAATTTCAGATGTACAAAAGGGTAAGTGCAATTTAATGGAAAAAGGGGGACAAATAATAGAAAAGTATTTTTTGGGTTGAACGAATTTTGTAACATTCAAATCATTTATTGCAGTGTGAAAATTACGATTAGGTCATACTGAGGGAGCGTAGCGACCGTGAGAATCCAGACTGTTTTACAAGAAAATGCTAATACATGGATTCTTCACTTTGTTCAGAATGACCTCATAAACAGACTTTTCACACAGGTTCATTTGCATGAATGAAGAATTTCTTACATACTAAAGCTAATAGTATAATTTGCGATTTCAATAATAATTCATTAAATTTGATAAAACAAAAGAAATGTACAAATGGTTAAAATCCCTGAAGAAATAGCAGATAAAATCAAAAGATTTATTGATTTGCTCGAGAAATCTCAAATTCACATCGAGCAGGCAATTCTTTTTGGATCTTATGCTAACGGCACCCAGAATAAATGGAGTGACATCGATCTGGCTTTAGTCTCTTCGAATTTCGAAGGGAATAGATATTATGATTTAGACAAACTGACAGATGCTCAATTCATGGTTGATACTGATATATCGCCATTACCCTACCGTCCGGAAGATTTCACAAATGATGATTTATTCGTAAGAGAAATTAATAAAAGTGGAATCCGAATCGTATAAATCAATTTGACAAATGGGTATTCAATTATTGAAATACGAACACCAAGGGATGTATTGCAAAGTGAAGACTAAAAAAGAATTCGATTGTGTTCAGATGAACTTGATATTCAAGAGAAACTCTGGATTGAAGGCGGATCTACGTTTAAAGGGTTGCTGGATCTTCATGACAAAATGTTAAAAGAAAACGAATTGTTTAACTTTTTTATTGAAAGAAAAGAACAAAGCCAGTCCAATAATAATTAGAAACATTATTTAACATACTTATAAAGTTATTAAAAAAGAATGACATCTAGTATAATCAGAGCAAATAATCTGACAAAATCATATCAAACTAATAGCATAAGTACTTTAGCAATTAAAAACATTTCAATTAATGTAAATGAAGGTGAATTTATAGCTATAATGGGTCCTTCAGGTTGCGGGAAATCGACTTTGCTCAATATTCTGGGAATGCTTGACAGTCCCACCACCGGAGAATATTATTTCATGGAGAAAAATGTTACAAATCTGACTGAGTCAGGAAGATCGGCGATTAGAAAAGGTAATATTGCATTTGTATTTCAAAGTTTTAATCTGATTGATGACTTGACAGTTTACGAGAATGTTGAATTACCATTGATGTATATGAAAAAACCCGAAAAAGAACGTAAATCCATGGTAAATGAAATTCTAGAAAAAACACAATTAATTGATCTTAAACAGAGATTCCCTTATCAGATTTCCGGAGGACAACAGCAGAGAGTAGCAATAGCAAGGGCTGTTGTATTTGAACCTAAAATAATATTTGCTGATGAGCCAACCGGTAATCTTGATTATAAGAGTTCTCAAAATATTATGAAAATTTTGTCCGATTTGA
This sequence comes from uncultured Ignavibacteria bacterium, assembly GCA_903862655.1. Classification (GTDB taxonomy): domain Bacteria; phylum Bacteroidota; class Ignavibacteria; order Kapaibacteriales; family UBA2268; genus CAIOZA01. The sequence continues at coordinate 5,997 of CAIOZA010000076.1, read as the reverse complement.
ATCAAGGAGGCAAGACTATCATACTTGTTACTCATGAAGAAGCTTTTGCAAGTTATTGTCATAGAATAATTAATATCCTTGATGGTAATGTAGTGGTTAAAAAATAACTGAATAATTCTGAAATAACAAAATTAAATAAAATAATCTGGTAACCTTAATTGCTTAAGTATTATATCAAGATTGCATTTCAAGAACTTCTTAACAAGAAGTTCTATTCTGTTATTATAATTATTGGTTTTTCAATTGCAATTGCATCATGGATTTTTGTTACACTGTGGTTGGATGAAGAACTGAAAAAACCATCCGGAGATTCATTAGATGCAGAAGTAGAAATGTTAAGAGTCGGTAATGATGAAATTGACGAAGTTAATGAAGTATGGTTAGATTCGAATGAGGTACTTCATTCTAGGTTGTATCCTGAGACACCATTCCCAATGGCACCATTTCTAAAAAAAACAATTCCGGATATACAGGAGGCTGTTAGGTTTGGATTCTTTGGCGACAAGAAAATTATTTATCAGAATGAAAAACACACTGAAAAAAGATTTGCTTTTGCTGACAATGCAATATTCAGCTTTTACAAATTTCGTACTTTAGATGGGAACAGTATTTCTTCATTCAAGGACACTAATTCTGTTATTATTACCAAAGCCATGGCTACAAAATATTTTGGAACCGAAAATCCATTAGGAAAAAATATTGAAATCGATGGTAAATATTTTCTAAGAGTTTTTGCAGTTATTAAAAATATACCCGAATATTATAAAGTTAAATTTGATTTTATAGCACCGATAACATTAGTAAACGGCAAAGAATTAATTGAAGATTGGAAAACAAAGCGTGTCAATACTTATATCTTCGTGAAAAAAGGAACTTCAATACAAGAATTGAGTAATGATTTGAACTCAATACTTAAGAAGAATGCAAATATCAAAGCAGATGAATATTATTTTCACCACCTAACGATGATGCACACTTATAATGCAATCAGGGCTGATAGAGGACTTAGCACCTATATCCAGTATATTTATATTTTTTCAGCGATCTCCATCTTTATTATATTCATAGCTTGTATGAATTATTTTATTATTTCAATAAGCCAGTTTGCCAATAGAGCCAAAGAAATTGCGATTCGAAAGACATTTGGAGCTTCTAAATCAGATATTGTTTTTCAAATTCTACTTGAAAGCCAGATTTTATCTACCATATCATTGATTTTTGCAATAATGCTAGTCCATATACTCCTACCTCAGTTTAATTCATTAGCATCAAAAAATATACAATTTGACATATTTAATGATTTTACTATTATTGCCAAATGTATCATTATCACTCTCATTTTAGGTTTGATTTCAGGAAGCTATCCTGCTTTCTATTTCTCCACATTAGCTCCAACCCGGATATTTTCTAGTACATTAAGAGCAGGAAGTAGAAGCGTAGGATTTAGACAGGTGATTGTATACCTGCAAATCTCAATTTCCCTTGCTTTACTAATTGCCGCATTTAAAGTTGACAAGCAATTGAATCATTTACGAAATACGAAAATGGGATATGATTCGGAATGTTCAATTTTTCTACCTTTAACTGACAATTTAAGAAATAAATTCAATTCAATTCAAGCAGATTTGAAATTGAATAAGAATATTATTTCAGTAAACACAAGCATAAATAAGCCTTCAACTGAGGCTTATAACGACAACGTCATTAAGAATAATGAAAAGGCACATATTATAATTTGCTTTAAATCAATACAAATTGCTGATAATATAAGCTATATAAGTAATATTCTCAAAAGTTATGATTCTAAAAATCCTTTTGATTATAGATTTACTGACATTGATATGAACAAGGAATTCAGAATTGAAACAGCTATGAGTCGTACTTTTAATTTTTTCACTCTTGCTTCTTTATTTATTATGGCTCTTGGGCTATTTTGCTTTTCCAGCTTCATGTCAGAACAAAGAAAAGCTGAAATAGCAATCAGAAAGACTTTTGGAGCTACTTCAACAAATATATATTTTCTGATTTTGAAAGAATTTATGATAATTTCTCTTTTAGCGATAATTACAGCCCATATTACGGTTGCAATAACTACTAGTACCTGGTTAATGAAATTTTCAGAAAGAATTAGTGATTTCGGAATATCAGAATTTATCATTCCAACATTAATTTCCGTACTTGTATTGGTTATTAGTGTTAGTTATCATGCGATTAAGGCAGCAAATAAACAACCGGCATCAGTCTTAAAGCGAGATTAATTCTAATTTAAATTATTCTTTTCTCTTCAATCCATAATGAAATTAGATCCTTCGCAGCTTCTAATGCTCGTTCAATTCCTTCACCATGGGTAGTTAGTCCTAAAGTAGGCACATGTGCATAAAAATATCCATCAGGAAACTCTCCTTCGGATATTTTTTCTAATAATATTCCATATTTCATAACATACTCATAGATTATTCAGTTAGTTATAAGACACATATATTGAGTTTTTATTTAATACTCGCACCGAAGTTCAGCATAAAGAATCCGTTGGTTATTGAGTTAGATCGACCTAATGTCCTAAAAGTGCAGCCCAGCATAAGTTTTTTAACATATATCTGAAAACCTAAACCATATATTGTTCCTGCATAATCATTAATATAAAATCCGTTTTGCCCCATGCTGATACGTGTATATCCAACAAGAGCCTGCAAAGCGAAGCCTTTGTTCAACTGAAGGAAAAGACTAGGCTCGATGGAATACCAGCTGATATGTCCAAGAGATGCGAATATTCCACTAACACCAAATGGTCCTGATCTTGCTCCTAAAGCACATAAACCAAAATCATAGCCACTAGGTCTAAAAATGCTAAATCCAAAATAAACATTCCCCTTTATTGGCTTTTCAGTACTATCGATTGTTTTCTCTTTTTTGGGCTTTACCTGAAGACTCTCTGCAAATGACAAAGAAATGGAGGTAATTAGAATTATAGTGATGAGACCAAGGAACTTCTTCATAATATTCTATCAATTATCCAGAAAATTCAAAAATACAAAGAGGAAAGCATAAATTTATGCAATCCTCTCAGAATTATCAAATCATTTTGAATCACTTTTATTCATCCAATATAATAACCAAAAGTATCCGGTATAAGAAACAATAGTATATAAAAGAAAAATAATGCTATCTTTAGTATTTATCAATATAGGGATTATCAATAACAATGGAATAATAAAATTTTGTGATATTAATATGATTCTTTTTTTCCAAAATTCTGAAATATCCGGAAAAAAAATAAATAATGATGTACTCAAAATTGCGATTACTGAACCTGCTAATCTTGCTATCGTTTAAAATAAACTGTACTGAAATAGTACACCACTGAATGGATTGAAAACTCCCAATATTATTATCAATATTAGGATATGAGTAAAAAGAAGTGATTTCGTTTTAATAATTTTCATAAAGTGCTATCTCAAACATTTTATTAAGCTGTACAAACTTAGCTAAGTTAAAATGAAATAACAAATTAACCAAAATATTAAACTATCTATTTTTCTATATGAACAAATTAATGGAATAAAGCAGGGTTTGTTCATTCTCTGTTAATCAATGAATAGCCACGAGCTTTAGCTCGTGGTGAAAAGATAAAAATGATTTTATTTGGGGATTTATCCCCATAAAAAGAGTAATTTCGACTAAAGTCAATGAAAATAATTAGAAATTTTCCACGAGCTAAAGCTCGTGGCTATTGATTCCATAATATTTTTTAGAGAACGAATCAGCCCTGAATGGAAAAAGGGGGACAATGTATGGAAAGAATTCAATTTACATTTACTTTTTTTAGGATTTATACTTAATTTGTCTTTTTCCCAATGAACAAACCAAATATTAATATTTATTATAAGGAGTAGAAATGGATATTTATGTCGATACCGCTAATATAGGTCACATTCGCCATTGTGCAGAACTTGGCTTCATCTCGGGCGTAACAACCAACCCATCGCTTTTGGCTAAGGAAGACCCCAGTGTGGACGTCAAGCAGAGAATCCTCGAGATATACGATCTCATCGGCGGACATCTCTCAGTTGAGGTTAATGCTCTCGACACAAAGGGTATGCTCAAAGAAGCAGACGAAATTCTCAGCTGGTTCCCCGATGCAACGATTAAATTACCAATGCTTCCTGCCGGATTAGCAGCATGCAATGCACTTTCGAAGCAGGAAATCCCGACAAATGTTACGCTCGTCTTCAGTCCTACTCAGGCAATCGCGGCAAACAATGCAGGTGCAACTTATGTCTCGGTATTCATGGGCAGACTCGATGATATAGCAATTCCAAGCAGTGCAGTACTGGAAGACATCTGCGATATATGGGACATTCAGGGCTATGAGTCACAGATTATCGCCGCATCGGTACGTCATCCGATTCACATGATAGAAGCCGCAAAAGCAGGCGCACACATCGCGACAGTACCTTATAACGTTATCATTCAATCGCTGAAGCATCCATTGACAGATGCCGGAGTCGCAGCCTTCACAGCAGACTATGAGAAGATGAAAGCGGCGAGAAGTTAATTAATAATTGAGAATTAATAATTAATATAAATCTTGTAAACTGAAACCAGATGATTGGTAACATAGAATAACAAAAAAAAATGGGGATTCGTTGTAGAATGAATCCCCATTAGCTTATTTGAATCTAAGAATTTCTATTTTTCTCTGTTGAGATAAGCAACTGCTTCAGAAGTTAATTCATCCACAAGAGTTTTTATCGGCACTATTTCTTTCACCCTGTAGGCATTGTGTCCAGCCATCATGACTCCGTTGTCGATATCGCCATCAACAGCGTTAAGCAAAGCAACAGCTATACAGAAGGGAACTTCCTTGGGTTTGCAAACGCTTATGCAATGGAAAGGGCATTTGAAAGGTATTGTCTCTCCGGCATTAACTCTTTCAGTGAATGGACTCTTAATCGCGCGTCCCAACATTCCGACAGGACTTTTGATAATGACCATGTCGTCAATTGTTGAATTGATGATTGCCTGTTTGAAATTGTCGGGAGCCTGGCATTCTTCGGTGGTTACGAACCTGGTCGCCATCTGAACGCCTTCGCAGCCAATTTCAAGCATTTTACCGATGTCATTCCCATCGAATATACCACCAGCAGCTATCACTGGAATGTGTTTACCTGAAATTTCCTCATAGTCTTTAGCGACCTGAATGACTTCCTTGCAGACTCTTACGTGGCTATCTTCATTCCAAGCTTCAATTTCCGCCATGTTGAAGCCCAGATGCCCGCCAGCATCAACACCTTCAACTACGAAAGCGTCTGGTAAGCGGTTATAGCTGGTCAGCCATTTATTGCAGAGAATTTTCGCGGCTCTTCCGGAGGAAACTATTGGGATCAATGCTATTTTAGAATCTCCGACATATTCAGGCAGCTTCATTGGCAACCCTGCGCCGGAAATTATATAATCTGCTTTCTCTTTGGCTGCCGTAGTACACATTTCTGCATAATTCGTAAGAGCAACCATAATATTAACGCCGATAACACCTTTGGTAAGCTTTCTTGCAAGCTTAATTTCTTTGGCTAGAGCGTTGTTAGATCCCTGAACGTAATTTTTACCTTTGACTGCATTGTGCCCTAATCCAACACTGGCAATTGTACCGCCCATTCCTGTATTTGCTGCTGCGGCGCAAAGTTTATGTTCCGTAACTCTAACGCCCATTCCGCCAAGTATAAAAGGAGGATTTATTTTCAAATTTCCGATTATCAAATCGGGTAACGATTCGTGCATTATTACTTTCGCTTTGTTAAAAGAAGCTTTAAACTTTTATGAATAATCCACCCAATATTTCAAAACAACTGGGAGCAACATATTGCTAGATGTTAGCCATAGGATTAGATATAAGGGTCTAAATATCTATAATATCAATTAATATCGTCATTGATATTATAGATATTGATTGATATTAGGATATTACAAAATCACCCCCAAATTATACCAGCAAGAGCG
>CAIOZA010000075.1 GCA_903862655.1 uncultured Ignavibacteria bacterium | reverse complement strand
GTAAGTTACTTTATCCCAGAGCGTGTCGTTCCAAACAGTTTGTATGTAATCCCAATTTTCCTTACCCCAACCTATTGAATCAGCACCCCATGGAATATATCTCATTGTATTAGGTCCTAGCAAGTCAACTCCACTTTCACCACCTTCACTAAAATGCCAGGCAAAAGTATGACATAAATAATTCGGAAAATTTGGGGGATTCAGCGGATAAGCCCTATCCCTTATTATAGACGCTGATTCCCATTTCTGTCCTCCCGAACAAGCAACCCAAAGTTTAGCGGGATTGAGAGAATTGTCTATGTAAACCATCTTTGTTAATTTTTCAACATCCCGATTAAAAAAATCCTCTCTAACATCACAAGCCGACCAAGATATGGTTGAAAGTCCGGTCTTATATAATCCGTTATCAGTTGCGGCATAAAGTACGCTATCGTATTTCTGAAGTGAATTTAAGGTATAATAAGTGCCAGGCACGATTTCAGGAAAATTATTATTTATTTCTGCAAACGACCTTCCAGCATTAGTTGACCTATAAGAGCCTTTTATATCAGTTCCAATATAAATAATTGAGACGTCAATATATATTGATGTTACTTTGTCTTCTGACCATAGAGTAGTCCAACTAACACCGCCATTTGTTGTTTTCTTTAAACCATTATTTATACCTTCTTCTGTTCCTGCAAATAAATTTGGTGCATCATATTTTAAGCAAAATGTTTGAAGATCAAGGCTTGTTCTGTTCCATGTCATGCCGTAATCTGTAGATTTATACACACCTGCACGTACATTGCTTACTCCGGTATAAATAGTATCATTACCACCAAACTCTATACAAGTTATATCTTTATCATTTAAAAACTGTTCCCAGGATACACAGCTGTCTGTGGAACTATAAAGCCCACTATCGGTACACGCAAAAATTTTATTGATTCCTACTGAAATTGCATTAATCTTTTTTCCAGGTAAATTATCAATTCCATCGTTGGCTTGTTCAAGCCATGTATCACCATAGTTAGTTGAGAGATAAATGCCATTTTCGGTACCGATATAAATATTTTCACCATCAATATCCATACACAGAACTCTTTGTTCGGATAAATAATTATTCATTTCGGTGAACGTACTTGCCCCTGAATCCTTTTTAAATAATCCACCGCTGAAGAGCCAAGCCTGATTACATTGTTCGATTACTGTGTCAGACCATATTTTATTAGTAACTCCATATCGTTTGTCGTTGGGCTGATGTCCTAGAGGTGTAAGAATTTTTATCGTATTTATTACCTCAACACTATCGGTGTTATTATTTATCAAAAGGTTGTTTTCCGATGAAGGTTGTGCAGTCTCAATTCTATATGGCTTGGAATTGATAAAGCTATTATTGATTATTATATTAAAAATCAATAAAGTAAAGATAATTAAAGTTTTCATTTTTTCCTTGTTATCTCTTATGATTTTCTAGTTGAATAATTCTATTTTTCATCTCGTCGTTCTCATAATTATATCTTCACAAACTTCCCGACTTTATCCCCAATCCTCACAAAATACATACCCGGTGCCAATCCGGAAACATCTATCTTTACTCCCTCTCCACTCGTGGAGAGGGTTGGGGTGAGGTCGCAGTTTTGTCCAAAGATATC
>CAIOZA010000074.1 GCA_903862655.1 uncultured Ignavibacteria bacterium | reverse complement strand
GTTATCATTGGCAGTGTATTATTGTATTTGTGTAAAATTTGCAATGCCGGTTCAATCAAAGGGATTTCCATTATCTTTTTTGTTTTTATTTGCCTGATGTACCAGGTATTATTTTTAACGTCTGACATGTTGAATTTAGAGATATCCGAGTATCTTTGACCTGTGTAGAGCTGGAACAAAAAGATATCTCTTACAACTTGCAGTTTGTCGCTTAGTTTTTTGCAGTTGATGATTTTATCCATATCTTCTTTTGTCAGAGCAATCTGATCAGTCTGTACTTCTTTGACATTTTTAAAATCTTCAAATTTATTGATCTTAGTATATTCTCGCTCATAAGCCCAACGTAAAAATGATTTTATGTGCTGAATGTTTTTGTGAATAGTATTATTGCTGATTTCTACTGAAAGAAAGTAATTATGTAAACGGTCGAAAAAGTTGAAATCAATTGTATCAAAAGTCACGGTGAAATTATTAGTTGAACAACAATCCTTTATGTGTTTTTTTATGGTCTTATACTTACTGGTTGTTGACTTACTGACCAGCGGTTTCCTGGTTTCAATAAAGATATCCAAGACTTGAAAAAAGTCAAATGCTGATTTGTTCTTTACTTCTTTTAGGATAATTCTCTTGATCTGTTCGAATGGCATTAAAGGATCTTCAATTTTAGCAGCACGTATTATTTTCTTTATTCTTTCTCTATAGCTATTAAGGTAATCATTCAGTTCCGGATGACCAACATAAGATCTTCTTGCCTTTTGCCCTTTTATATCCCAAAGTTTCGGCTCAATTCTTTCTCCGACATGTAAACAAAGGGTTTTGCCGGAATCTCTGATATAGCAAAAAATGGCTTTCTCAGTCTTATTGCTTTTGGGGTCATTGTTCAGATAAAAGTTGATTGTCATGATAGCACCTTATTAGAATAATTACATAATACCTTACACAAAAATAACTAATAAGTTACAAATTACATACAGAAATCTTTTATTTAGCCTGTTTTATCTGTATTTTGCTTAATCAAAGACATAAGCCAATCTTCAATAAAACTATGATTCTTATAAAGTTAATATAAAATAAGTTATTGTAAAATAAGAAGGTTCGAGAGCGACCCTCTCCAACAATTGGCGAGGGAGAACTAAAGGCACCCCGCCCCTCTCCGACAATCGGAGAGGGAGGGAGGCAGGAAATGGACAAGCAGGGATGCATGACCTACGGAAAGGCAGGCAGGACGACCATTGAAGCCGAAAAATAAGTAATAAATGAGCATAAAATTATGTATGAAAATGCATTGTAGCCTGATAACTAAGATAGTAAAGTCAGATACAAAGTGCAGTATACAATTGTGTTGTTATTTGAAGAGAAAATCAAAATAATTGGAAAAAAGTAAAGAAATACATGATAAAAAGTAAAAGTAATAAAAGATAAAATATAATTAGAAAAAACACTGTAGAACTGCAATAGAACAATATATAAGAAATAATTTCCAATAAATAATATAGGATGTCATCACAGGTTTATATCCGTATTTATACTGAATTTTCTACGTAGTTCTCGGTATATTGAAAAAATCAGTAGTATTTGGTATTGTTAAGGAACTAATATTAGAGTAATTTTGTGTTGCAAGAATGTTATTTCGAAACAAACTGGCCACTTGTGGTGAAATAACTTAACCTTTTTTAATAATTTATTTTTAGGAGTTTTTTATGAAAAATTTATTAGCAATCGCAATCGTAATGCTGTTTACGGCATTCGCAGCACAAGCAGTGACAGACAACTGTAATGCATCAGCCACAGGAACATTTACGTTCCAGGTAGAGGAAGCAATCGGTTTAACAGCCAATCAAACAGGCGATATTGATTTGGGAGCAATTTGCCCGGGATGCAGTAAAGATTTTACAGACCAGTGCTATGTTTGGACATTAAAAGGCGGAAAAACATGTCTTTTTGAAGCATTTATGACAAACCCAACAGCAATAAAAGGTATTACTGTCGATGATGAATGGCAAGTAAACACGGACAATGCATGGGATCCAATTCCATCAACAAATTTGTATAACATTTTTGCAAATGATAAATTTGCTGAATTCAGAGTTTGCGTGAACAGTATTTTTGCTGATTGCAATGTTGATGCAGGCGACTATTCACTTACATATCAACTAGCAGTAAATTATACATGCGCTATATCACAATAAAGTATTTAGTTTGAAATAATTCAATTATTGCAAGGTAATTACAAGCGGATGTTAAAGTTTTTTGAAATTTACTAAGTAAAGAATCATTGTGTATCGTGACACATCCCATCATGCTATACAGAAAATGATTCAATCAATTGACTAATAGCTCTTAAGTAATTATTGTAATCAATAATACAAAGAGGAATAAAATGAAAAATAAAATTAATTCGGTAACATTCATTCTGATGACTGTATTCGTATTTATCTTCTGGAGCGATAATTCAAATGCTCAGGGACGCGATAATTGCAACGCTACTGGAAATGGAAAATTCAATTTTTCAGTTGCACCGGCAATAGGAATAACAGTAACACATGATTGGACATTAGAGCCCATTTGCCCTGGTTGCGAGAGAACCTGGAATTGCGAAGAGGGTGATTATTTCCTGGAATTCATTGTATCTGGATCGACTGAATGTCTGTGGGATTGGAATTCACCATTAGACGGATACACTAATCTGGTACAAACTGAAGGAGATCAAAATGCCTGGCTAGAAGGATGCTGGTATATATTGGCACGTCTGCCTTCAACTGATCCACGCAACTGGGTAGCTGTACCTATTGGTCTTGAAGGACAAGGTGAACCATTCTTAGCAACAGAAGGCGGCATGGGTATAGGTGGAATAAGATATTACATTACTCATCAAGTTGCAAACTGCGATGCAGCCGGAACGTATTCATATACTGTAACAGTAAATGCAAATTATGTATGTTCGACTGTACAATAAGTGGAAATGATGAAGAAGCAGCCAATGCTGTTTC
>CAIOZA010000073.1 GCA_903862655.1 uncultured Ignavibacteria bacterium | reverse complement strand
GTCTCGTTAGATTTAAAAGGCATCCTTAATTCAATTATTCAAATACTTACTCCTAATATTCCGGCTCTATCTGAATATATATATAGTCAGAATTTGGAAACAAAATTTGATATTGTCTTCCGAATATCAAAGGATCAGATACCTTCTCATTTTTTATCAAAGGAATTTATTAATTTAAGTTGTAAGTTGAATGCAGTTGTTGAAACTGATATTTACCTGTAATTTCAGCTCAAGTCTTTGGCGCTTCTGTAAAAATCGTTCTTTGAAAAGTTGAAATTCTTAATTAAAATAGTGGGAATACAAAATCATTATGTGTTATATGTACAGGGCAATTGTACTGAAAAATAATTTCCCCAAATATGACGAAGAATCAGCTTGGTCCGGATTAAGCAAAAATTTGAAATTCGTTGCTTAATTTAATGAAATCCAGAAGTGGTAGAGAGTAATTGTCGTATTTGAAATTCTTATATGCCTTGAAATGTAACTAAATGGATCATTTTTTCCAACTAATTTATCTTCATCATCCCAAATTAGATCGGAATCACCTACAATTAATTCATCAATCCAAGAATTGATTTTCTGTAACCAGTGTTCTCTATTTAAATCTTGAATATAACCTACCATAGCACTCATTGTTAAGTGTTTGCCAAATCCAAAACATTCTCTTTTGAATCTTTCAATTCCTCCAGTATTGCCACTTACATAGTCATAATGCTGTTTGGATAGCCTTTTAGCCTCAATAACAAATATTGGATCAGCCCCTAAATTGAGTGGGGCAATCTGAATCCTGAAATCAACACCCTTTCTTGCATTGAAAGAGAAAAGCAAATTTTCATCCTTAGCTTTAACTTGAAAATAAAGAAGTAATTGCTCTGAAATGTCATCTTCATTATAAATTCCTGGCTTTACAGTATTTAAATCATGCTCAAAATCAGGAAGAACGTTTTTTAAGAATAGTAAAATGCGTTTGATTGTTTGATGCTCTGGCAATGGCAGTCACAATCGGGTTGCTTGTTTCATTGTGTGTTTCCGTAACTTTATTACCAGTTTACTATCGTTTAGTCCACCGGAATAAAGAGAGCGTTAGTCAGTTGAGATTCATGAAAAAAATTAATTTACTGAACTTTGATGTGCTGTATATGTTGGGTTTTCGGTTTGTGATGCGAAATCAGATTTTATCGACGTTTCTCGTGATTTCATGTCTTGCTGGGAGTTTCATTTTGTATCAATTTATGGATAAAACACGGCTTCCGGTAATCGATAAGGATGAGCTATTGCTTGTTATTGATTGGAATGAGCATATTCATATCAGCGAGAACAAACAGAGGACGCTTCAATTGATCGAACATTTGCAGCCGAGATTGGATCAGAATACCTGTATGATTGGAGAACAGCAGTTTGTGATGGATAAAAACAGTGTCGCCTCTTCAGCAGAAGCGCTGATTTATTTAAAGGTAAAGCTTAGTTAGATAGTATTATGCTTGCGACAGTAGCCTACCTGAGGAAGAATTTTCCACAAAGCATTGTTCATCAAAGGGAAGTCGATAATATTTTCAATATGATTTTTGCTTCTGACGAAAAGCCACTGACCGCAAGGTTGCGGGCTGTCAATGATTACGGTCCGAACAAAGTGACTTATCTGCAAAATACCTTGACTAAAATCAGATCTGTTTTACCCGATCACCAAGACAGTTACTGTCAAGGTTTACGTGGGAGTTGCCACAAACAATTGCTGGATATGTTGCTTCACAGGGATCAAATATGATTGGAGATGTTAAAAGTGTAAGCTATTATGATGGAGCTACAGTTGTTCAGCATTACAGTGACAAATGGGCTGCTTTTACAATAGGTTCATATATTAATGGGGATATAAATATTGAGGCAAATCCCAAAAATCCACTTTTTCAACACGAATATGGTCACTATTTACAAAGCCAAGAGGCAGGGTGGATGTATCTTACTAATTATGCTATTCCTAGCTTGATAAACGCAAAAGAAGTACCTGATAATTATGATGGGGTAAGACAACATGATGCATATGGAGTAGAACAAGATGCCAATATACGAGCAAGGGCATATTTTGGAGAAAAGGTTTGGAATTATTTCAGTAACCCTATTTTTGGTAGTGGCCATAATGATACGTTTGACAGTGATTACAGCAAGTATCGCACAAATCAAGGTCTAATACATACTTCTTGGTGGGAATCAGCACTCATTATGGCTCTTTGTATTGGGCTTTAGATTAAGATGAAATATTAAACATAAATAAAGAACAATGAAAAATATGTTAAACAATTTAATTCTTCTAACAATGTTCGTTAGCTTAAGTGCTTCTAGTTGCAATAACAAAGAAGAATTACACCGCTACATTTATTTAAAAAATAGCACAAGCAAGACAATATATTATGGGCTTTCATATTCATATCCAGATACAAGTTTTAATAAAATAGAAGATGTACCTGGAAACAAAGGGAGTATAGCATATAGAATTAATGCTGGAGTACAAACTACTTTACCAGCAGCTTCTTTTGCTTATAACCCAACTATGCAATTGTTTATTTTTGATGCTAATACAATAGAAACTACTCCATGGGACAGTATTGTAGCACATAATATGGTATTAAAACGATATCAGTTTACAGAAAGTGATATGCAACAAGCCAATTGGACGATAACCTATCCCAAATAAAGAGCTAGATCCTTAATCCTTTTTTTCTTTCAAATCACGTTCTTTGAAAGTTTAAATTCATTTACTGCTTCTGGTACCGGAGCAGGACCCTATGCGCTTACTTCTGTAACCTCATCGACAACTGTCATTCCTGCTGTTGCACAAACCATCACTTACACCTCATTCGAAAGTGTGGCTACAATCGCCGAAGGAAACTACATAGCCACTATTATTTATAACAGCGATAATCAAAGGGCTAAGATGGATGTAACCCAAAGCGGTACAAATATTTTAACCCGTACGTATGAAGGGAGATGTTATGCACCAGGCTGGAAGAAATTGTATCTTCATTGAAACTAATGACGAGGCAGTAGAACTAGCAGCTCAATATATCGCAGAAGGAGTTGTCGGACAAACAAGTTTTGCTGACTGTTTGCATATTGCATTGGCAACAATAAAGCGTGCTGACTATTTGATAAGTTGGAATTTTAAGCACATTGTAAATGTTTTGAGAATTCGTGGATATAATTCGATTAACATTAAAAATGGATACAAAGAATTGGAAATACGTTCACCGAGAGATTTTATGATATATGAAGACAACAATTGAAAAAACGTTTGACGCAGTGAAATTTATGCGTGAACAAAGAGATAAATTGAGCGCAAAGCTTTCCAAAATGACAAAAGAAGAAATTGTTGAGTATTTCAAGCACAAGAAACTGGAAAACCCAACAAAACCCAGTGCATAATAGCAACCTACCCGCAAGCTGGATCCTATTGCCCGCCATAAAAAAAATCATAAATATTAAAATTTTGCGCCAAAGTCATTCAGAAAATAAAAATATTTCAATTCTGATTATTCTAACTCCATCGGAGTTCACCGTAAATAACGCCCAGTAAAACTGGGTGAAACAGAGCACTAACGTGATGAAAAACCCTGTCTGGATTTCCCATAATGAATTGTAAACTATTCGAAATACGGTAAGTTAGATTTTATTTCGATTGGGAAACTCCTAAAGAGTTTTGTTTGCATTATCTCTCCTTCGCCTCTCCTCCGGTTAAAACCGGAGGTTATTTACAGGAAACTCTTACAGAGTTTTGCCTTAATTTAGCAATATTCAGCCATATACGCATTGTCCTGTCGTTGCCTTCTAAAACGGTGGGCAATATTCATTTCATTGATTCTTATGCCCCCCATCCCTCGCGATCAAGCGATCGGTACTGAATGGCTTCCCCAAGATGGTCAGCCAAAATGGAGGGTGACCCTTCGAGATCGGCGATAGTTCGGGAGACCTTTAAAATCCGGTCGTAGGCCCTG
>CAIOZA010000072.1 GCA_903862655.1 uncultured Ignavibacteria bacterium | reverse complement strand
TTCGGATTTTATGTAACTTTTTGTAGTTTTAAGTTATATTAATAATGTAAGATTGACATTATCAATAATTCTATTAGTAGTATTATGAAAAAAGTACTTTTAATCATCTTTATTATTCTTTGCTCTTCTAAACTCTATTCAGCAGAGCCTCTGGTCAATTTCTATCTTGAGGATGGAAGCTCGAAACGGTATAATCTTAGTGAAATTGATAATATGAAATTCATATCTGCTCCGGCAACACTTCAACTTCATATTTTCAGAAAGATTGGGAAGAGCTTATACTATCCTGCTCAACTTATTGACAGTATTAAATTTGCTATTGATTATGCAAACGAAAACAGATTACATCTGTGGCATGATGGTTTCATATGGAACGTTGCTATCCATGAGATTGATAGTATATTAATTTATTACACGGAATTTGTCGCTGTTACAATTGGCGAGCAACATTGGATGTATAGAAATTTGAATGTAGATCATTATCGAAATGGGGATTCCATACCTGAAAATATGGATTCAGAACAATGGCTAAATTTAGCTACAGGTGCTCGGTGTTATTACGACAATGATCCTGCCTATGAACCTACTTATGGCAAACTGTACAACTGGTACGCAGTTAATGATTCAGGAGAACTAGCACCAGTTGGTTGGCATATACCATCAGATATGGACTGGAAAATACTAGAAATGCGAATTGGAATGACTCAATCACAAGCTGATTCATCAGGATTGCGTGGAACTAATGAAAGTTGTAAACTTAGAGAAACCGGAACATCTCATTGGTTTAGCCCCAATATTTGTGCTACAAACGAGAGTGGTTTTACGGGTCTTCCTGGAGGCTATCGTGGTGGTAATGCATCATTTGGCGATATTGTAGTCAACGGTAATTGGTGGTCTTCAACCGGAGTAAATGTCAAAAGTGCATGGTTCAGGTACCTGCATAAATATAACGGCAGAGTAATTAGGGACATTAATAATAAGGCTTTTGGCTTTTCAGTTCGTTGTATCAAAGATGAATAAAACGTGTGAAATAGCTTTCAACCCGGACAAATTATCTGTTTTATTTCTTTTGGAATATTAAATTCTTTATAGGGTTTGAATGCAAAAATTGCATTTTTTATATGCCTGTATTTAGTGAGGTTGCCGGCTGCACATTTTTCCCAGTAACGATATGCCTCTTCATTTGTAAAATTGCAAAACTGCATTAGAATCAGAGCAGATGCATAGCCTGATTGATGCCATCCATTCCAGCAATGAAGATAGATAGGTCCCGAAGCAGGATCAAGGATATTCCGATAAACCAGTTCAAGTAATTCACGAATTTCTTTGTCATTGGATAAAGAGTTTTGAATGTACTTCAAAGTCCTGCCATTCGAATCAGGTCCGATAATCTGCTTCACATCTGAAAAGTTTGTCTGGTAAAGATAAACTGCTGTTGAGAATCCTTCATTGAGCAGATTCTCCAATCCTTCTTCAGGCATAGGATTTTTGTTGTCTCTAATCAGATTCTTGTTGTAAACATTATTAGCACCACCGCGGTAAACTATCCCATGCAGAACAACTCTCATATTCCGTGTGCCATAGACCAAGGGACAATTGTCGCCATGATTGTCTGTGATTGATTCGTATATGCTATTCACCTGAAACTTTTCTTTATATTCTTCTATCTTTTCTGAAAGTGCATCTTTTTCATTCTTTTGAGCATGAATTGCAAAAGATAACGATAGAAAAAGGAATAACATTAAGTACGATCGGAGTTGTTTGTTTAAGTTCATGTGATTAGATAAAAAATTAAATTTCAATCAAAAATGTTCTTTGTAATTAAAAAAGGAAGGATTATCCAAAGGATGCCTTTGATTAAAAAGAAAAGAAATCCGACAAAGCCGGCTTTTTTGAGCCAATATTTTATTCCGGATTTGCTAACAACAGATTCTGAACCGGAATCTGTAATATTTTTTCCAATTTTTATCATTTAAATTGATTTCTTACTTTCTCAAGTAGAATATAATTAAGGCTACTTCAATCATTTGACTTACCAAAAAGTAAATCATTATATTTTTAGACGTAATGGTGTGATTCCTGTTTTTAATTTGCTGAGGGAACATACATCAATTGTGTTATACTTTCGAAAAGTTCTTAACCTTTTGAAAGTTGGGAATAAAGTTAAATAAATTTTTAAATTTTATGTAACTTTTCAATGATAAATGCTATATTTGTAATGTATAATAGATATTATGAATTATTCATTATATGAGAAAATGAAAAAAATAATTCTCATCATCGCCATGATATTGATCTGCATAAGTTGCAAAAAAGATAATTCGACAAGTCCCACAACTCTTACAGTATGCACTGAACCAATTTATATAGGGACACAAGTTTGGATATGCAAAAATCTTGATATTGACCATTATCGTAACGGCGATGCAATACCTGAAGTTAAAGACTTCAAAGAGTGGAGCAGCCTAACCACAGGAGCTTGGTGCTATTACAATAATGACTCTACTATGGGTGCCAAATATGGTAAACTCTACAATTGGTTTGCTTTAACTGATCCTCGCGGACTTGCACCTGATGGCTGGCATGTTCCAACAGATGCAGAATTTACCAAATTAGAAACATTTCTTGGTGGTACAAATTTAGCAGGTGGCAAACTCAAAAGTACAGGCACTAAAGAAGACGGAGATGGCTTGTGGTGGAGTCAAAACGTTGGAGCCACAAATGAAAGCAGCTTTGCGGCTCACCCTGGTGGCTACCGTTTCTATAATGGAACTTTCGGCAATCTTGGCTACTTCGGTTATTGGTGGTCTTATACTGAGGACAATGTCGGGTATGCATGGAGCAGGTTCCTGTATTACGATAACGCATATTTCAGCAAACTGAGCAACAATAAGAACTGCGGCTTTTCTATTCGCTGTGTCAAAAGCTATTAAAACGCAGAGAAATCAATTTCCTCTGCGTTTATACTTTCTTATAAAACTTTCAACTTTATATTGAGGTAGGATCGAGTATCTTTTTGCTGATAATCTTCAGATCTTTATCGAGCTCGTAAACATAAGGGACAGCTGTTGGAATATTGAGTTCGAGAACTTCTTCTTTAGTAAGATTCTCCAAATACATGACTAGTGCTCTAAGTGAGTTACCATGCGCCGACACAAGGATATTCTTTCCTTCTTTCAGAAGCGGTTCGATATGTTCCTTGTAGTAAGGTGTTACGCGTTCGAGTGTATCCTTGAGAGATTCGCCATTTGGAGGGGCAATATCATAACTTCGACGCCAAATTTTTAGTTGCTCCTGGCCGAACTCAATGCCTATTTCAGCCTTATTCTTACCCTGCAGATCGCCGTAATGACGTTCATTCAGAGCTTGATTCTTTGAAAGTGGCAGATTCATTCTAGCGCTTTGTTCGAGGATAATTTGGGTAGTGTGATGAGCTCTTTTGAGTGCACTTGTGAAAACATAATCAATATCATAGGGCTTTAGAAGATGGCCGGCAATTTTTGCTTCCTGTTCACCTTTTGGTGAAAGATCAACATCAACCCAACCAGTAAATCTGTTTTCTAAATTCCACTGTGATTCACCGTGTCTGACTAAGATTAAATTTGGCATATTTACCTCTTTTAGTTTTTTATACTTTTTCTATTATTTATTCTGACAGAGTTCCATCAAGACCCCGTTTGTTGACTTAGGATGCAGAAAAGCGATAAGCATATCGTGAGCTCCAGGCTGAGCCTGGTTATTAATCAGCTGAATTCCCTGCTCACTTAATTCGTTCAATTCTTCATTAACATTATCGGATTCGAATGCAATATGATGTATGCCCTCACCTTTTTTCTCGATAAATTTTGCGATCGGAGAAGAATCGTCGGTTGGAGCCGTAAGTTCTATAAGAACATCACCAATTTTGAAAGAAGCTACTTTTACCTTTTGCTCTACAACAGTTTCGAAATGCATATTATCGACTTTGAAAATCTTGGAGAAAAGTGCCGAACTTACGTCCAGATCTTTAACCGCAATACCAATATGATTAATAGATTTCAACATTTCGATTTAAATTACCTTCTGCTTAGAGCGATGATAATATTCTTCTGCTTTTGCGAGATCCTGGGGTGAATTAATACCTTGTAATTCCCCAAAGTCAGCTCCGGCGAAGCAGTTTACTTTATATGATTTGTTATATGCAATTTCAACGATGTCGGTCAAATAGTATTCACCCTGAGAATTATTGTTCGAAAGTCCATCAAGAGCATCGAACAGCAGATCACTTTTTACAAGATAAACTCCACTATTGATTTCATCAATTTTCTGCTCGAATTCGTTAGCATCTTTCTGTTCAACAATTTTGAGGAAGCTTCCCATATTATCGCGTACAATGCGACCGTATCCATTAGGATCAGGAGCAATAGTAGAAAGAACAGATAAATCCCAATTACCTACATTGTGAATTTCGATAAATTTATTCAAAGTTTCAGCACTTAACAGCGGAACATCACCCGAAAGGATGAGTATGTCGCCCTCGAATGAAAGCAGGTGACCTTTTGTCTGGGCTACAGCATGACCGGTTCCAAGCTGCTGATTCTGTTCAGCAAAAAGAATTTTTGGAGAATATTTAGAACGAATGAAGTCAATGACACTCTGCCGTTGATGCCCAACAATCAGGACTATTGTAGCAGGATTGAGCTTCAAAGTTTGATCGATCACATGAGCAATCAAAGGCTTACCATCGAGCAGAGCCATAACTTTAGATTGATCGGGATTATTCATACGTTTGCCTTGTCCGGCGGCAAGAATAGCAACAGCGATAGATCTACCATTTGACTCAGGCATTAAGTATTCCTGGAAAAGTGTTTGTTTGCTTCTGTGGAGTGTGTTTTAGAAATTATATTATTATTCTTATCGACAAGTATAACAACAGGTTTATAGTCTTTCAGATCATCATCATTCATCATAGAATAACTGATGATAATCACTTCATCTCCTACAGCACCTTTACGTGCAGCGGCACCATTTAGGCAGAATTCTTTTTTGCCTCTTTCACCCGGGATGACGTAAGTTTCGAACCTAGCACCATTGTTAATGTTAACAACAGAAACTTTCTCATAAGGAAGCATATCGGCTTCTTCGAGCAGTTCACTGTCAATAGTAAAACTTCCCTCGTAATACAAGTTGGCATTAGTCAGCACTGCGCGATGTATTTTAGACTTGAGCATTATTCTCTGCATCGTTGCCTCAAAAAAAACCTTATAAAAATCAAAAACATAAGAACTTCAAAATTATGAAATATAATTAATAGTTCAAATTTTATTAAACTTATTAAAATAAAAAACTTAAATTTGTAATTCAATGACGAAATTGGAGGATAATACTTTGAACAGCCACTTTAAAACAATGTTGAAAGCACTTGCCGTCTTAGTGATGTTTGTATCTGCTTATCCACTTGAAGCCCAGAATCTGGAGCTGATGAAAACAATTGTGCTCAGGGATGAACTTACAGGAGTTTCACCTATTCAGACCGAAGTTTTCGGAGCATCAAGAAAAAAAATAGGCAAATATGCCTGCATCAATTTAGAACCACTAATCAATAAAGCAATTTCTTCTATCCCTAAGTCTGAGTACCCTGGATTGATATTGATCATACGGAATCAGGAGAATGAATATGTTACGGCTACCATTGGTGATTTCATTGCTAAAAATGTCGGAATTGCTCCAAGACTTTGCATCAAAACTTCTGATCTGCATATCGGAGATACAGTAAGAATTTTTGATAAAGGTGTCAAAGATGGTGGTATCGATAAGAAGCTTATGGACGAGGAAGTTAGTAAGTACTCCAAATCGACTTTGTATATCAATCTTATGGTATCTGAATTTGATACAGCACGCGAAATACTGCCATCTTACACAATCTTCTTTGCGACTGACCAGACAACATACAGATGGCTCAAGAATGCAGTAAAAATTGAAATATATAAACTTAAATAGTAGTAGTAGAAAGTTGAAAGTAGAAAGTAATGCAAATTATGATTTTTTATTTATACTTTTCACTTTTCACTTTATACTGAATTAAAAAGAGGATTAAATGCGAAAATTAGTAGAATGTGTTCCAAACTTTTCTGAAGGCAGGGACCAGAGTATTATCGATGCGATAGCGGACGCAATTCGCAAGACTCCCGGATGCACTTTATTGGATGTTGACCCAGGGAAATCGACAAACAGAACCGTATATACTTTTGTTGGTACACCGGAGGCTGTTGTGGAAGGAGCACTGAGCTCAGCCAGAGTTGCCAGAACGCTTATCGATATGAGAAATCATCATGGTGAGCATCCTCGTATGGGTGCCATGGATGTCTGTCCGTTTGTTCCTGTGGCTAATGTTACGATGGATGAGTGTGTGGAATGTGCCAGAGAATTTGGCAGAAGAGCTTCAGAAGATCTTGGGATTCCACTCTATCTCTATGAGGAAGCACAGCCAATTGAATACCGCAAGAAATTGCCAAGCATACGTGAGGGCGAATACGAGGCAATTGCCGGTAGAATTGGGACTAAAGAATGGAAACCAGATTTCGGTCCAGCTAAATTTGTACCCGAGTGGGGAGCAACGGTTACCGGAGCCAGATTCTTTCTGATCGCTTACAATGTGAATATACTCGGGACCAAGGAACAGGCTCACAGAATAGCTCTGGACATTCGAGAAGGCGGCAGAAGTCATGAAGAACCAGGACTTCTGAAAGAAACCAAGGCAATAGGCTGGTTTGTTGATGAATACAATATGGCTCAGGTTTCTATCAATCTTACAAATTATTTAGTAACAGCTCCACATGAAGTTTTCGAAGAATGTACAAAACAGGCAAAAGCTTTAAATCTGGCTACAGCAGGCTCTGAACTTATTGGCTTAATTCCTCTCGAGGCTTTGATGATGGCGGCTGAATATTACATTGAAAAAGAAAATCTTTTTATATTGGAAGAAGATCAGAAAATCAAGTTGGTAGTGGATAGATTGGGATTGAACTCGATTTCGAAGTTCGTTCCCGACCAAAGAATTATTGAGTACCTGATCGACGAGGGAAGAAACGAACCACTGGCTAATCTCACACTAAGGGGATTCATTGAAAGCATTAATGCCAGAACATCTGCTCCGGGTGGTGGTTCTGCAGCAGCGGCTATTGCAGGAATAGGCGTGGGATTGGGTGCTATGGTTGCGAAACTGACTTATGGAGTTAGAAAGTTCGAGCATCTGGACAAAGAAATGCGCCAGATTATTCCTCCTCTTCATAATGCTTCGCAGGCTCTGATACCTATGATTGACGCGGATACCAATGCCTTCAATGATTATATGGAAGCAATGAGATTGCCTAAAGATACGGACGAGCAGAAAAAAGCCAGAACAGAAGCTATGCAGGCAGGATTGAAGAAAGCGATTGACGTTCCCCTGACTACAATGAGATTAGGTGATGCAGCATGGGACGCCATGATTGAGGTTGCGAAACTAGGAAACATTGCCTCTAAATCCGATGTAGAAGTTGGTGCGAGAGCTTTGGAAGTCGGCATCTGGGGTGCATACAAGAATGTCATGATAAATATGCCACAGATAAAAGATGAGGATTACAAAACCAAGACCTTAAAAATAGCTGAGGATATGGTTAAGAGAGCTAAAGAAAAGTGCGGAGAAGTACTGGAGATACTGGAGAAAAGAGAGAAATAGATACTAATTTCGGTCAGATATAAAATCGATCTCAAGAAAATACTTGTGATCGATTTTTTTTATGATGTTATCAGGGATGTTTCGTATTCTTGACAAAGTATTTACATTGTTTATTCGGAGTAGGTATGGTAACTGTTGTGAATTATTGGGGAAATATCCTTGGGTTGAGGATTCCCCAAGACATAAGCTCTTCGCTAAATATAACGGAATAACAGATCTTGCAATATTGTGTCCAATTACATCACAAATTAAAGGATATCCTTTTGAATTATTCTACCTGAAAACAATATTATCACTGGTGTTATTCTTTCAGATCAGATCAAATCACTCGATTGGAAGGTCAGAAACGCTGAATTGCTTATGAAAGCACCGGATAGCGTAATACAGGAGGTTCTCAAAAAGCTCAATCTGGTAATAACTTAATCTACAGCTTAACAAACTTCCCGACTCTATCTCCAATACGAACGAAATACATACCTGATGGTAGTTCAGAGACATCTATTCGTAGTGACAATTCATGAATTGCCTCTACGGACAATACACCTTGACCATAGAGATTCATTATCTCCACATGAAAACTTTCAGAAAATTGGAAATTTTCCGAAAGTGGGACTTCTATGAAATCAGATGCGGGATTGGGTGAGATTTCAAACACACTTCTATAAGATTGTTGATCTGCTACTTCAGCTAATGAATCGATGGTTAATAACCAAGTATCATTATAATAAGAATGAGGACCGGAACCACCAAAAAGCAATATTTTATTTGAATCAATAAGTGCAAGATTATGATAATCTCTGGGAAGAGGTGCATTCGAAACTGATATTTTTTTCCATACATTTTTATCGTAGTTATAAATCCAACTATAATTACAAAGGGAATCTTGATATACTCCACCAGACCATAACACAAAATTATCCCTCAATTTGACCATACTGGAATACGAAATAGGAATTGAATTTTCAATTGGAGATATTTTTGTCCATATTAGATTGTTACGATTAAATATCCAATTGTCATTGTAATCACTTTTGGTTGATGTTCCTCCGAAAAGGAGTACATTATCAATACTAATTTGGGACATTTGCATACCTTGACGTGAAGGCATTGGACATTCGGCAAGACAAATTGCCCTCCAACTTTTATCCTTAAAAGAAAAAATCCAAGTATCATTATGAATACCTGAAAATGGAGCATCAACAATATCCCCACCATAAAGAATCAAGTCATTATCATTAATTTTAGACAAAATACTTTCATCTCGTTTAAAAGGACTGCCATCGGTATTTAATAAACTCCAATCCATAGTTTCCATATCGAAAAGCCATGTATCATTCAAATATTGAGTTCCATTATTGCCACCAAACATAATGATTTTGCCATCAGACAATTGTGTCATAGCCATCCCCTTACGAGAAGGAGGAGGATTTTTAACATTAAGTTGTGTCCAATTATTCAATTTCATATCAAAAAGCCAGGTTTCACTAACAATCTGATTATTTTCAATGAAACCCGTCAAAACTAAAACTTTACCTCTAGTAAGTTGCGCCATACCAAAATTGATGGTATGATGCGGTGAATTCTGAGGGAAAAGCTGTTCCCAATGACCTGTTTGCGAAAACAAACAAGAGGAGGTTATTAAAACAATAATTATAATCAGATGCTTGTTTTTCATATACTTTTTTATATTCTATTAACGAATTCAAATATAACACTTTTAAGGCATAAAAGTTTTAAAAGATTTGAAATATTTTAAGCAAAAGGACTCTACCTAGTAGGTAGAGTCCTTTTGGATTTTAGAAAAAACATCTTTTTATACTTCACTGACCTTAGAATACTCAGATCCTACCATACCATATTTACAATGTGAAGTAGTCATAAATTCAGCTGAATGTCTGGACTGAACATCAATTGCTTCTGAATATCCTACGGAACAACTACTGATAATCGTATCCAGAATGGCTTTGCGAGCAGCTAATATTGATTTATTCTCGGTTATGGACAAATTATCATCAAATATTACATTTACTCTGTCCTTTTCAATTATTCTTCTTGCTTGGGCGGATTCGCCTTCAGAAGCAAGTGTCCAGCATCTTTGGATACATTCATTCATGTTACCGGAAAAATCTGTCAGCCAGCCTGTAGAATCTTTACCTTTTACATTTCTTCCTTCTAAAAGAAGCTTGAATAGTTTACTATGATTATCTGAAGATGTCCTTCTGAACGGAATATGGCACATTTCCATTCCAGGTACAACAGGCAGATTCACTTCCGGTGAACCAAGATCAGAATCAGATAGCGAAACGATGTAATGACAATGCATGAAAAGCTCAAGCATACCCCCCAGGCAGCGCTTTCCGTTAACGAATGCAACAGAGTTCTTGAACTCATCATAGAATCTTCTTGCTGTAAGCGACCATTGATAAGAAACTCTGTAGCCCTCGTTCGTATCGCTTAATGCCGGATAGAATTCAGAAGTATCGGCTCCGACTAGCTGAGTAGTATGATGAAAATCTCCTGTCAGAATGACTCTATCAATATTTTCGGCTTTCAGCCAGTCAATGGCTCTGTTAAGTTCATTATTGACATCATCGTTGTAGCTTTCCCTGCCGATTGTGATTACTCCGACATTCCCGTCGTGTTCAGCATTAACATAGAGCTGCTGCCAGTTGTTGTCATCCATATTCTCAAAAGCATCTCTATGCCATGAGTTCGTTGCAGCTGATGGATGTAGTTTGTGATATTTCTCAACTATTTCAATAGTTTTTTCAGAACCAAATGATCTGGCAGAGGCAAGAACACCCTGTCTGAATTGAGCACAAACTTCACCAATAATATTAAGAGAAGCAAAATCGCTTCTGTTCTCGTGAATCAATAATGATGTCATCTGGAACAAAGAACCCAGAACCCAAGTATTGAATTCATCAATTTCATCACCGGAAATTGCTGAATTAATAATTGGTCTCAAATGATTCATTGGATACCAATTCTGACCAGAAGCAACACGTTCAACAAGAGATGGTGTAGGCTTATAAACATCACCATAGATTTTACTTAAATGCTCAAGGCATGACCAGGTAAGGAAGTTGGCTCCCTTAGCTCCGATTACGTCATGTGCGCGGAAGGGATTAGGTCCCATGAACTTACGAACATATTTATCAATCTTCCAGTATGGCATATTCGATGCCTGATTATACCTCAAGCAGGAAAGAGTCAACCCGCAGAAAATCACATCAAGGACGAATGCCCAGTTATCTTTCACGCGGAGAGGAATCATACCCATTGACCAGAATAGCTTTGTTATATCCGATGGCTCAGGTTCTACAATTTCCCAGACTTTATTTATCTGATGGGGAAAAGCAGGATGAGCAATCCCAACACCAAGTTCTGATGCAGGAAAACCCGATGTAACAGAACGAATTTCAATATTTTCGAAATTCTCTCTAAAAACTTTATAGTGATTCTTTTTAACTTCAAGAATTTCAGGAATTGCTTCGAGAAGAAATGCCGGTTTAAGATCCTTCAGTATTGCTGGAAGACGAGATCCGTCATAGTTCAACCTGATAACATTAGACATAATGTCATCAGCCTGCTGCTTGCCGAATGATCCGGCTAATCCCTGATACTGAGGACCAATTCCATCGGGAGCACCGGGAAAATCCAGAGCTATAATAGGAATTCCGTAGCCATTCAATCTTGATCCTAACTGCATAAGCTTACCGGCACCAACGATGCCGTTAGCACCTGAAATAACCATCGATTTACGATTTCCGGATTGGCCGAAAATCTGATCTACCAATGAATCAGTATCAACAGGAAGTTTTCCAGAACTAAAAATATTGTGAACCGTTCCCAAGCCTATTGTTTCGAGGGTTGACTGTCTTAATTGTTTTGTCATGATTATTTTCCCCCATCCGTTACTTTGAAAATTGCTGCAATTCCAACGTCTCCAGCGGCGCATCCGAATATTAGCGCATATCCTCCACCCAGACGAACTGTTTCATCTAAGGCTTCTATTATTATCCTTGTTAGGGTAGGACCTTGTGGATGTCCCCAAACAAGCGGGCAACCAGTATTATTCATCTTATGCCAATCGTAATTTAATTCCTTAGCAAAAATTGCATCATTAAGTGCGAAAGGATTGTGATCCTTAACAACGGTCATGTCATTCATTGTCAATCCGGTGTCTGCAAGGATTTTCTTCACTGCAAGAGCCGGTGCTTCCGGCATCAATGCAGGCAGAGTGCGGACTTCCGTCTTGCTAATGATCTGAATATCAATTTCAGGTCTCTTGCTAAGCTCCTTTGCTTTCTCTGAAGTAGTAACAAGCAGCGTAGCCATTCCGTCGGAAGCATGAGTCTGAGTTCCTGAAGTAATACATGTATCAAGTTCATTCATAGCTCTCAATGCTTCCATTGTTATACTTCTCACTCCAGCATCGGAATCTATCTTTCCGATAGGCTTCCCTTGCAGATTAAGTAATTCCAATGGTACAAGCACATCCTTAAGCATACCTGTTTCTAAGGCGTTGAAGTATTGCTTATAACGATAAAAAGTGAGTTCATCGACTTCTTTACGGTCTAATTTATATTTTCTTGCAGCATTGCCGGCTGTTGTCATCATAGCCTGACCAGTTGCCGGATCAAATCCAAAATTATCCCAGACATCCGATAAAGCAATTGTACGTTCGTAAGATCTTCTTTCGGGAAAAATTCCTACAGGAGAATCACTTGTTCTATCGAAAGTTAGGACTCCAACTACGTCTCCAGCTCCACCCTGCACATCGGCAGCAGCCAGATAAACAGCTTTCATACCGGTAGCACAAGCCTGTTCGACATGATAGCCGGGCACACGTTTCCCCGCACAATGTGCCAGGAATGGAGAATTCCAGAATTTCCAGTGCCATGGAATCGTGGATCCGGACACAAGATAATCCAATTCCGATAAAGGAACATCTCTTTTCCCCATTATATAACTCATAGCTTCTGCGGCGAATTGCCCTATGTTGACCTCAGCCATAGCAGACATTTGCCAAGCCGGGAAAAAACTACTTCCCCATGTTCCATAAGGTATCCTGGCTTTTGGAAAAATTGAATCTTTGCTACCCATTACAATCTCCGATTTAAAATTTGTTTATATGTTTTTCCAGATTGGTTTTCTCTTTTCGAGGAACGCATTGATTCCTTCATTTGCATCTTCTGTTTCCATGAGCTTTTCGATGAACAATTTTTCCAATTCAGGAAGTTTTGTCAGCAATGTTTCATTGAACACTTTTCTACTTGCTCTTACGGCATACCGAAGTGATGATGCACTTTTAGGAATAATATTTGTCTCAACCCAGTCTTCGACAAAGATATTGAGTGATTCTTTGTCCTGAGAAATATTATTTATTAAGCCAAAATTCTTTGCTTCTTCAGCACTTATCACTTTACCAGTTAAAAGCAGCTCTTCAGCGGCAACCTGACCAATTTTCATTGGTAGCAGCAATGATGCAGGGGGAGCAAATACGCCCAGAACTATTTCCGGTTGACCAAATTTTGCAGTGGCATCGGCAAATATGAAGTTTGTAATCAAAGCAAGCTCCATTCCCCCACCGAGGCATTGTCCTGTTACTTTGGCAGCAACCGGGATGCTGAGATCAATTATATCATAGAACAATTGATGAAAATCCCTCAACATTTGCGGAGCTTGATCCTTGGTGTGCTCGAAGACAGAAGCCCCGAAAGAGAAGTGTTTACCAGCACCTTCGATGGTTATAAGTTTAATCAGATGATATGACTGCAATTTCTGAAAAATGCCATGCAGCTCTGTCATCATCATCGAATCGAGAAGATTGCCCTTCCCATCATCGAGAATTATCTGAGCAACAGCATTATCGTGAGTGAAGTTTAATTTAATTTTTTCCATTTTTAATTTGTCCATTTTTCAATCCTATTTAGCATTTGGAGAAATAGCGTTAATAAGCTCATCATTCCATTCATGACCTTCTGCGAGCAACTGACGTAATTTAATAAAATCACATTCACGATTATCCTTTGGTCCGTCGTTGAAAGCTCTAAAACCGGCTTTACCTTCAGTCATCATATTGAGAGCCAGCCAGTCACGATTGCTTTCCTTGTTTTTATCCCAATGCTCGAGTTTATGTTTTCTGATAGAATTTACTGTCTTACTCAGGCAGTTCGGCATTGTCATCATTAATTTCGAACAATATTCTTCGACAGTTTTGTCAAGCAATGACAGATCCACAATACCTGATTTCAAGACTTCCTTCCCGTTTGCCAGATCAGCACCTGATTTGCCTTTGCCATAGACAATATCCCCAAAATCATTAACCCATTTATCTGTATAAACAAGAGGATTAGGAACATAGATATCATTGACCTTTAGAGCAGGTACAACTTTTGTCAAAAGCCCATAACGCAATGCTTCATGTGCTGACCATGGTTCGCAGACTGTACAAGAGAACATTGCATTTTCAATTCCTACAAACAATGGCAGAAAATCTGTTGAACCACCATCAGGAGCACTTCCGTGCTTAGGGCCTGCCTGGCCAAAACGAGCCAAATCCTGAGCAATTGAGAAATCACAAGCCATACCGATTTCCTGGCCACCACCAATACGCATACCATTAACGCGGCAGATCACAGGTTTGTCATTCATCAGAATAGATGAAACCATATCGTTGAAAAGGCGCATGTATTGTTTATATTCCTGGGGATTGGATGCATAGTATTCTGCATATTCCTTAGTATTTCCGCCGGTACAAAAAGCCTTATCGCCCACGGCAGTGAACACTACAGCAACGACACTCCTGTCGTTGGAAGCCTGCCTCATAGCTAAAATAACTTCTTTTACCATATCAGTAGTGTAAGAATTGAATTGAGTGGGATTATTCAAAGAAATCCAAGCATTGTAAATTCCATCGCAAGGATTGCCGGCTAGATCAAGACAGGGACGCTTTTCGAAAATAACGCCCGTATAATCAATATTATCTACAAGATTATGAGATGCTAACATGATTTCACTTTCTATTAATTTATAACATATTTATTTGCTCAGTATAAGGATTAACGCCAATAAGATCTATTTACTCTATTTAAAATCAGGTACAAGAACCGATCTTTTATTATACTTATGATCGAGTGTATTCTTGAAAACCTCATTGATTGAGGACATAGGAAATACTTCTATAAAGTTTTCAATTTTAAGTCTTCCATCAGCAACTAATGCCAGCACATCGGGATAAAGCTCAGGCTTGCAACCCCAGGTACCAAGGAGAGTTGCATCGAATGCCATAAGATTGCTCAATCTTACTTCGAGTTTATCGAGGGTAAATCCAACGATTGAGACTGTTGATGCGAATCCCATAAGAGCGAAAGCAAGTTCCTGTCCGGGCTTAGTGCCAGACATCTCGAATATTTTCCACATATAAGAAGAACATCCAAGCTGTTTGGATATATCCTTAACCGCAGCTTTTATCTCTTTAATACCAAGATTTCTTATGTTGAGCGTGGCATCTATTCCATTTGCTTTAGCAATATCAAGTTTAGTGTCATCCAAATCAAGAGCGAGAACTTTGGCACCCTTGATCTTAGCAATCAGAGCAGCATAGATGCCGACACCGCCAACTCCGATGATTATAGCAAAGTCATTTTCCTTCAGCTGAGATTTTTCAATAACCTGGTAGGGTGTTGAAACAGCATCAGCTATAACCGCCAGCTGTTCCAGTGAATATTTTGCAAGAACTGAATCTGCTACGGGACATAAGTATTTATGCGGTACTTTGATATGTGAGGCAAATCCGCCGTCAAAGTCATTACCCGGCATCAGCTGTTTCTGACAAATGTTACTCCGGCCGTTCCGGCAAAGTTCACATTCACCGCAAGGAAGAACAGCGGGTATAATAACATTCTTCCCCATCCACTCTGCCGGACCGGCAACTACTGTACCTGCTATTTCATGCCCGAGAGTGAGTGGAAGAGGATGTTTAGTTGGAACTCCGAAATGCCAGAAACTTAAATCTGTATGGCAGACACCGCAACCGGCAACTTTAACAATAACTTCTGAGTCATTAATCTCAGGAAAGTCGCTCTCAACGAGCTGAAAATCAGATTTAAGTTCGGTCATTTTCCATGAAAACATTTGATTAGCCATATTCAGCCTCTATTTATTATTAAATTCATTAAATGCAAAGAGAGATGCCCCGAAAGCATTGATGAACTGAGGTTGTTCGGGAACAATTACTTCAGTTCCGATTGATTCTGCTAAGACTACACGAATATAAGGATGATACTTAACTACCCCACCAATCAGGAAGACCGGGAGATTGTAATTCACCGGAATTTTTTTTATTCTGTTCACTGTTGAAATATAAATCCCTTTTGCTATATCTTCAATAGAAACACCCTCGAGAATCCACTGCATAACTTCAGTTTTTGCAAAAACAGTACAGAAGCTGTTGAGTTCTCTGTTTAAAGTAGATTTTTCTGCCAAAGCACTCATCTGAGTCAGATTAATTTCGGCTCGTTCTGCTGTTTCTGTTATGAAAGAACCAGTACCTGCGGCACATTTGGAATTCATAAAAAAGTCTTTAACCTTACCATTGGCACTGCTGTTGATGATTTTAATATCCTCACCGCCAATGTCAATAATAAGTTTATCGATTGGATATAATTCTGAAATAGCCTGAGATGCACAATAGAGCTCAGTTTTCAGTACATCTGCATACTTGTAATGAACTCTTCCGTACCCGGTAACGCCTGTATGATTAATGAAGAACTGTTCTTCAATTGCAGCTTGAATTGATATTTCTTCATCCTTATTTCTGGATAAAGTTTTAACAAAACTTCGCAATAATATCTTTTTGTGAGTATCTATAACTAGATACTTTGTATATGACGATCCAATATCTATTCCGAGAAAGTGACCCATAGCTACTCTTGTCCCTTTGATCTAATTGCATTTAGTATTTTTTCTGGAGTTATCGGTAAATCATAGATTCTCACACCTATTGCGTCAGCTATGGCATTGGCAATAGCCCCGAGAACCGGCAGAGTGGCACCCTCGCCGACTTCCTTGGCACCAAATGGTCCTTCAGGTTCATAGCTATCCACAATTGAAGAGTCTATAACCGGTATATCAGCAGATGTAGCCATCAAATAGTTATGCAGATCCGGGTTTACCATTTTACCATTACTATCGAATATCTCATCCTCAAAGAGAACTTCGCTCATTCCCATCACTATCGCTCCTTCGACCTGACCTTCGACAGCCATAGGATTGATAGCTGTACCGCAGTCGTGAGCATCCCAGAAATTAAGGATTTTAACTTTCCCTGTTTCCAGATTCACTTGCACTTCGCAGACACTTGCCGAGAAAGAGAAAGCCGGAGAAGTACCGACAGCAGCTCCCTTATAATTGCCGCCAAGCCCTTTAGGAGGAGAATAATGACCATTACCTGT
Source organism: uncultured Ignavibacteria bacterium (assembly GCA_903862655.1). Taxonomy (GTDB): domain Bacteria; phylum Bacteroidota; class Ignavibacteria; order Kapaibacteriales; family UBA2268; genus CAIOZA01. Next base: position 71,355 of record CAIOZA010000072.1, on the reverse strand, counting down.
GAGTGGACCTTGCTTTGAGAAATATGTCTTAGCAACATCAGCCCAGGGAATTGAAATTTCAGGATTATCTATTGAGAAGAACTTGTTGTTTGATGCCTTAATCTTGTCAGCAGGAACATTTAACAAAGCAGATGCAGTAGGCAGCAGCTTATCGCGAACACTGTCCCCAGCCATTTTAGAAGCATTGCCACCCATCAGAGTTACACGGCTGGAGTAAGCACCGAATCCTATAGGTGTCAATTCACTATCAGCAGAAATAACACTTATATGATCGAGTGTAATACCTAATGCCTCAGCAGCAGCTTGTGCAAGTACAGTATCGGAACCTTGTCCGATGTCTGCATCACCCACAAATAGAGTTGCCTTAGATCCATCTTCCTGTATTTTAATAATTGCGTTCGAGTGTGGGAAATCTGAACGATAAATGGGGTATCCTGCTCCGGAAACAAATCCACCACAGCCAATACCAATGCCACGCCCAAGTGGTAGTTTGCCCTTTTTGCCGTCCCAGCCGGATTTCTTTCTTACTAATTCAAGGCATGCTTTTAATTCACATGAATGAATATCAAGATCATTGCAGGTTCTTGTTTCGGGTGTCATTGCATTCTTCAAACGAATTGAAATGTGATCCATCCCAATATCATCAGCAAGCATAGACAGAAGCGATTCAAAAGCAAATCTCGGATGTGGGGTGCCATGCCCGCGCATCGCCCCACATGGCGGAAGATTAGTATTAACTCGAAAACCTTCGTACCTATAATTCGGGAATTTATACAATGTAGTAAGCATCGAACCTGCATAGTATGCCGATACTATTCCGAAACTTGAGTAAGCACCACCCTCAAGAACGGCTTTTTGGTGAACGGCAGTAATTGTTCCGTCTTTCTTTACACCCATTTTAAGAGTGATATGTTGTTTATGTCTTCCACGACCGTAAAGGTACATTTCCTTTCGGCTGTATCTCATTTTGACAGGACGTCCGGTTTTCTTTGCTAAAAAGATTGAGAGAATTTCAAGATAATTTGTTGCTGCCTTAGCACCAAATCCACCACCGCAGTTTGTCATTATTACTCTTATATCGCCAAGTGGTTTATTGAATATTCTTGATAGCTGATGATGAACATAATGGACCACCTGAGTTGAAGTATAAAGCACAACCCTGTCGTGCCTGTCCCATTCTGCAATCGCACAATGCGGCTCCATAGGGTTCTGGAAAATTCTATTGCCTGTAAACTTTGCTTCTCTGACATAGTCAGCATCAGCAAAGCCTTCATCAATATTTCCGAAATGATGATCAACATGAGTATTGATATTGTTTTCATACTTATGATCGAAAAGACGGGGAGCACCGGGCTTCATGGCTTCGAATGGATCGAAAACAGCCGGTAGTTCTTCATAATCTACTTTGATTAACTTCAACGCCTTATAGCACGTTTCCTCATCAATTGCTGCTACAGCAGCAACTACATCCCCAACATATCTTACTTTCTCTTTTGCAAGCACATATTCGTCATATCTAGGAGGTGAGGTTCCCCAAGTTGCATCAGGAACATCCTTACCTGTGAGAACGGCTTTAACTCCGGGCAATGCCTCGGCTTCGGAAGTGTCAATAGAAATTATTTTTGCATGAGCTATTGGACTGAGCAAAAGCTTGCCATAGAGCATGTTCGGAAGGACGATGTCGTCTGTATAGATAGCTCTGCCGGTTGCTTTATCAGGTGAATCAAGCTTAGGTAAACGTTTTCCAACGACAGTGAGATCCATAGCCGATTTTTGAGGTTGAAACTCAATAATTTCAGGTGTTTTTCCTTTTAGATACAATGAAGCAGTTTCGACAGCCTCAATAATCTTAGTATAGCCTGTACAGCGACAAAGATTTCCGGTTAATGCTTCCTTAATTTGCTCAGAGTCAGGATCAGGACATTCATCCAGAAAAGCCTTTGTACGCATAACCATGCCGGGTGTACAATAGCCGCATTGGATACCACCCTTCTCAACAAATGCCTGTTGAATCGGATGCATTTTTTCTCCAACAGCAAGCCCCTCAATTGTCTCAACATGCTTGCCATCGGATTCCAGAGCCAGAACTATACAAGAGTTAACAGCCTTACCTTCCATGATAACTGTACATGCACCACAATCGCCAAGCTCACAGCCTTTCTTTGTGCCGGTAAGTCTAAGTTCTTCACGGAGCAAATCTAATAAAGTCATGCCGGGGTTTACGGCAAGCTCGAAGTTCGTTCCATTTACATTGATATTTATTAGCTGTTTCATATTTGATTATATTTAATTTGCAATTTGATTTAAACTTTTTCTTATAGCAGCAACTGTGAGTATCTTGACTAAATGCCGTCTGTAATCAGCCGTTCCGCGGATATCACTAATAGGTTTTGAATCATTCGATGCAAGTTCTCCGGCTCTGACTAGAAAATCATCAGATGCAATCAATTCTTTCAAAGATTTACCTGATAAAAAACTTCCGGCATTTTCAGAAATAATTGGAATTGGGCCACAGGCACCAACAACAATGTTAGCTGAAATGCAATTTTCTGAATCGAAACGAATAACCGATGACGAGGAAGCAACAGAAATCGAGGCGGCTTCTCTTAGTCCAAACTTCTCAAAACACGCGACGGTTCTATGTTTAGATTTATTTATGATAATTCCTGTCATGATTTCATCGGAACGAATAGTAGTTACATGATGATTGATGATGAAATCCTTGAGTGGAACTAAGCGTTCGCTATCCATTGATGTTAATTGCACTGATGCTTCATAAGCCAGCAGGATTGGTGCTGTATCGGCACAGGAAGCACCCGTACAGATATTGCCGCCAATAGTTGCAGAATTTCTGATCTGATGAGAACCAACCTTAGAACATGCCTCAGCTAAAGCAGGAAGTTCAGATTTAATGATATTTGAATTCATCACATCATTATGGGTAAGACTTGATCCAATCTTAATAAAATCATCATTATTATCAATTTCCAGGAGTTCGGAAACACCTGAAAGGGTGATCAGATCAGTAACCTTGCGTACCCCTTTTTTTATCTCGACGAGGAGATCGGTACCGCCGGCAATCAGGATTCCTTTTTCACATTCTTTGAGAATGGACAGGGCTTCCAGAAGAGATTTTGGTTTATGATAATTAAAATCCGGAATATACATTTAGGATTCCTTGCTTGAATTTATTTCATTTAGTAATTTATTTTTTTGTAGAATTAGCTCAGATGCAATACTTACAGCGATTTCAAAGGGACCTTCAGCCATTATTTGCGTTCCAACCGGAATATGTACTCTTTCATAATCTTTCAAATCGCAGAAGCCGCCATCAATCAATGTCTTCTTCAATTCTGCTGATTTCCGCTGACTGCCGATAACCCCAATATATGCATAATTACTACGGATACATTTTTTCATAATCGCCAGATCTGTATCGTGTCCTTTGGTAACAACAACGATAAAAGTGTAATTATCAATTGTAATATGGCTAAGATAGTCTTCAAAATTTTCAATAATTATATCTACATTATTTTGCCGATAATCTGAAAAGATTTCTGTTCGTTCATCAATAACGGAAACACTGAAGCTTAGGTTGGAAGCAATTTCAGATAGTGCTTTACCAATATGACCGCCTCCAAAAATTAAAAGTTTGAATGGAGTTGAAACAGGCTCAATAAATACCTCAACATAGCCACCGCATTTCATAGCCAAATCTGTAGTAAGATTAAGCTTCACCAGTTCAGATGAGCATTTATTTATTATTCCAGGGCACAAATCGATTATATGTTTTTCGAGAGTGCCTCCACCAATTGTACCATAGATTTTCAGATCATCTGTTACAATCATTTTGGATCCGGTCTTCCTCGGCGTAGATCCTTGAGTTGCAACAACAGTACAAACGGCACATCTTCTGCCGTTTAGAACCAGTTCTGATAATTTTTCGTAGATCTCAATCATTTATTTATAAAGTATTTCTCATATTCTTCAGGTGAATTGATATTTATCTTAACTGTTTCATCATTTGTGATAATCTTCATTGTTCTGAATTTTGAAAGAATATCCTTCAGATTTGAATTTTTTCCGTCGATTGACTGGATATATTCAATTATCGTTTTATTGATCAAAACCGGATGTCCACCTTGATTCATATAAACAGGCACAGCACAATCTGATTCTTCAGGCAGATTAATCATATTCTCTAACAATTCTTCATTAACAAAAGGATTGTCGCAATTCTGCAAGAAACACAATTCAACTTCACGGCTAAGAGCCTCACAAGCAAGCTTGACAGAATAAAACCTCTCAAACTCGGGATGCTGATTAGTAACAATCTTCACATCAGATGCAACATTCAGTTCATTTTTCAAAGATTCGCCTGCTACGACAATAACTTCAGTAATTCCAAAATTTTTATAAACTTCTATAATTCTGTCAATAAATCTCAGATTCTCATTAAACTTCAGCAGTGCTTTATGGGTACCCATCCGCCTTGATTGACCGGCGGAAAGAATAACGCAGGCAATACCTTTAAGCCCCTTTTTCATCAGATAGATTCTTTTGAGTAATAGCTTTTACCAAATTTGTTAATGTCAGATTTAAAGGAGTTCTTATATAATGCTTTCTGCCAAATTCGACTATTTTTCCATTCATAAAATCAATTTCAGTCTTGCTTTTATTCATCAAGTCAACGGCCAGTGAAGGGAAATGGTCGCCAGCACCTTTAAAGTATCTGATGCAGAGTTTCACAAAATTCTCCGGCAGAACTATTTCCTCAGCCTTAGCAACAGCAATTGATTCGAGAATTAATTTCTCAACGATTTCATTTGTATCAGGATCCACCATGGCTTCACGCATAGTCAGACCAGATATGGCGCAAAGAGGACTAAGCCCTGCATTGAGCAATGTTTTCTCCCAGATTCGATTTCTTAGAGTGAAGGAATCAATACTATATGTGCTCAAATTTACAGAATTGAGTAAGGCAGCGAACCAATCCGATACATCACGTTTGGTGTCGTCTTTTGAAGCAATATAATTCGGAGGATTGAAGAATGTCACCTTCACAACGTTCGGAGCATTCATGTTGCCAGCAAAATTAACAACCATTCTGAATACCTGAGATTCATTGAAATGATCAGCATACATCTGAGAAACTCCGATTCCATTCTGAGCACTAATGATCAGCAATTTTTCATTCTGATTGTGCTCGCGGATTTCATCAAGAATTTTATCAACATGGTAAGCTTTGGAAGCACATATCAGGATATCAATTCCACTATCAAGCATATCCTTTAATGAATAATATGTATGATTAATGTAACACTGCTTCTCAATTTTCTCTACAAGATGAATACCGGCTGTTCTGATCAAGTTAATTTTTTCTTTTATAACATCGCAAATTGCAACATCGCAACCGGCTTCTTTCAAATGAACAGCAATAGTCAATCCTACTGGGCCAAGTCCCAGCACTCCGATTTTTAACTTATTAGGTTCCATAATCTTAGTAAGATTCTCAAGTTTAAAATATAGATTTCAAATGTTTCGCAAAAATTTCGTTTTCTTCCGGGGTCCCTATGGTTACTCTCAAGCAATGCGGCAATCCGAATGGTTTGAGAGGACGGATGATAACACCTTTACGAAGTAATTTTTCATTAATTTCATTCACACGCTCTTCAGATTCGAAAACGCTCATGATGAAGTTTGCTTCTGTTTTTATATAGTGAATACCAAGTTCATCATATAAACTGTAGATAAATTCTTTACCCTGCCGGTTAAGGCTCAGATAATACTCCAAAAACTGGGTATCCATCAAAGCAGCAATGCCGGCAGCCTGAGATGGTATCCCAGGTTCAAATGGCAACCTCACTTTGAGCATATAGGAGACAAGTTCAGCATTAGCAAACCCATAACCCAAGCGGATTCCGGCTAATCCATAAGCCTTAGAAAATGAACGAAGAGTTATGATATTATCCTGCTTATATTCCATGGTGTTCGGGAACAAAGGATTATCCTTAACAAATTCAAAATATGCTTCATCGACAATGACAATGATATTATCAGGAACAACCTTAAGAAATTCATCGAACTCAGTTTTAGAGAATATGGTGCCAGTAGGATTATTAGGATTGACAAGATAAATTACTTTTGTTTTTGGAGTGATAGCCTCTGCCAGAGCCATAAGATCGAAATGGTACTCCTTCAGTGGGATAAGATTCATCTTTATACCGCGAGCTCTCGAAATAACATAAAATCCGACGAAAGTGCCGTTCACGGTCAGGACTTCTTCATCGTCGGCAACGAATGCTCTTATTACAGTCTGTATGATGGCTTCTGAACCATGTCCAGTTACTATATTCTCCGATGGTATACTGAAGAATTCTGATAATTTTTGCCTGAGCATCAAACTGGCAATATCGGGATAACGGTTGAGCTGGTATATAGCACTGAACATTGCCTGAATAGCTAAAGGAGACACTCCAATCGGATTCTCGTTTGAAGCAAGTTTAACGACTCTTTCGAATCCAAATTCTTTTTGGAGTTCTTCTATTGGCTTGCCCGGCACGTAGGGCTTGAGGTCTATAATATGTTGGGGTATTTTAATGTTCAATGTAACCCCATGTTCTTCTTGGTTATTGCTTTAACTAAATTAGTAAAAATAAGATTTAATGGAGTTTGGATGTAATGTTTTCTTCCAAATTCCACAATTTTTCCATTAATATAATCAATCTCAGTCTCACGTCCATTCAACATATCAACGGCAATTGAAGGGAGATGACTTCCGGAATTTTTTAAACTGCGCAGAAGATGTTTTGAAATATTCGCCCCGAGGTTGATCCCTTCGGCTTTAGCCACTTCCAGGGATTCCATGATTATTCCTTCGACGATTTCCATAGTATCAGGATTTTTGAGCGCTTCATTGATTACAAGATTGGATATTCCGCACAGCGGGCTGATAGACGCGATAAGAATAGTTTTTGCCCAAACATGATTGGTGATAGTGAATGAATCAATGCTATCAGTTTGCATCCCGCCTTTTGTCATCAGATCGGCCAGTTTTGCTGATACTTCCGGATGAGCATCATTTATTGAAGCTATATAGTTCGGTGGTTCGAAGAAAGTAACACTCGAAACATTGGGTGCATTGAGCACACCAGCAAAATTAATAACCATTCTCAGGATCTGAGATTCGTTGAAGTGGCTTATATATTTCAATCCGATGTCTATTCCGTTCTGTGCACAGAGAAGATACATGCCGTTATGGCTGTAATGTTCTATCTGATCCAGCAACAGATCTACTCGATAGGACTTGACAGCACTTATGAGAATATCGACATCATGCTCCAGAAGATCGGCTACCGATGTATAATTATAATCAAAGAAGCAGGTTTTATTAAAAGCACCGATGATCTTAATGCCTTCATTGCGTATCCTGTTCATTTTTTCTTTGTCGTAATCACAGACCACAACCTCGCATCCGGCTTCCTGAAGAGTAACGGCAAGAACTAATCCGATTGACCCCATGCCAATTACGCCAATTTTTAACTTTTTATCATCCATAAGAATCAAAGAATTTGTTCAATAAATGTTTCAATTTTAGTTGTGGTTTGTGCTTCAGAAAAGAATCTCAAGTCGCAGAGATCGCCTTCGATGACAAGTGTTTCAACACCTGTTGCTTCTTTGAGTCTTTGAGGCATTCCGAACGATGAATTTGAATTATTGAAGCAGGTTTTTGCTTCATGAAAAACAACGCCTTTAATCTGATATTCTTCAATTAGTTTAATCATTCTATTTGTTTTTGTAGCTTCGCTCATATTAATGAAGATTGTTGAATAAGCCAGAGCTGATGATTCGAATGGATGATCTTCATCGAAATCGTCGAATATCCAGCTGTTACAATATGTTGATGCTACAACAGCGGCGTTGTGACTTGAGAATAAGTCTGAACTATAACGCAGTTTGCCCCAGATTGGCATTCCTTCCCAATACACGCGAACTTTTTCGTTTTCAAGAATTCCTGAGCCAGCTTGAACATGAGTGTTCAACTCAGATAATAAAGCTTCATAATACGATTTAGCAACTTCAGTACCACGAAGAACTACTATTGGACCCATGTGGATTGTACTGTCGAAGAATGAAATAGGTGCAGGGACATTACGGGCAGTTTCTAAGCATTGCTTCCACAGCAGAGTTGCTTCCTTACTTATCTTTAGGGTTGCTTTAAATTTATCCAAATCGAATTTGAGACCTGTAACATCCTCGCAAGTAGGAATCATTGCTTTGAATTGAGCAGTAACATTATCAATATCTGAAGTCTTAACTTCATCGAGATAACGTGGTGACTGAATGCCAAGGATTGGACACTTAAATTCATTTGCATAAAACATCATCCAGTCCTGAACCTCACGGCACTGATTGGTATTATAAACAAGCAGATCAGGTTTGGGAACAGACTCTAAGCCGTAATGCTTGGTCATAGGAGTATTCTTGCTCAAATAAGACCCAATATCACTTGTCAAATACGAGCATATTTCGCTGGAATAACCAAGTTTTGCCGCTACCGGAATGAACTCACCCGAGAGTCTTGCTGTCCCGAGAAGAGCTCCATGATTTTCCGGAAAATAGACCTCAAAGCCAAAACTCCTGAGAAGTTCTGCCGGACCAACACTTGTGCACCAGGCAATTTTCTTTTCTTTATTCCCCAGACCAATGAAATAGTCTGTCATTACCTGTTTTAAGAGTTTTGCTGATTCAATTTTATGCATATTGTTTACTAATTTATTGTTAATTTTATATTTTAATTCTTGCGTCAACGACTGCCACAGAGTTTTCAAAAGCCATGACAGGATTCAAATCAAGTTCCAAAATTTCAGGATGATTTTGAACAAGCTTCGAGATTTTGAGTATAACATCCATAATTGATTGAATATTCAAACCTTTCTCACCGCGCACACCCTTGATAATCGGGTACATTTTGATTGAAGTAATCATCTCAAGAGCTTCTGTATCACTAATAGGAGCAAGTTCAAAACACACATCCTTTAAAACTTCTACATAAATGCCGCCCATACCGAACATAATCATGTGCCCAACACCTTTTTCAGATTTAGCACCGATAATGAGTTCCTTTCCACCCGGCATGAATTTCTGTATGAAATAATTATGCTTGATATCACTGAATTTCTGTGACATTTGAGCCACAGCAGAGGAGAAAGCAATAGCACTTGCCAGATTTAGAACCACACCGCCTGCATCGCTTTTGTGCACAAGCTCCGGTGCGTCAGCTTTTAGCACTAACGGATAACCAATTTTCTCGGCTCCGAGCATAGCATCGGCTTTGTTCTCGGCAATGAACCACTCCGAAGTTGGAATATTATAATAATCTAGAATTGCATAAACTTCAAAAGATGAAAGAATTTCACGTCCTTCTGCCTTGGCTTTACTTATGATTGCACTAACAGCATCGGCATTAATATCTTTAAAATCAGGTATGGTTCCTTTATCTCTGGATTTTAATTCATAGTATTTGGTAAGAGCGACAAGAGCTTTGGCTGCCGTGCCAGGGAAATCATAGAAAGGAATTCCGCCATCGCTCAGAATCTTTGTTGTTTCAACCCACTGAGCTTTATCAGTCATATAATTGCAGACAATAGGTTTAATGCGTTTAGATGACACCTCAGCAAATTCTTTTGCTACACTTTCGCAGTCCACAAAAGGCGGTGTTACAAAATTTATATAAATACTATCAATCTGTTCTTCGTTCATCATCACATCCAGTGCACTTCTGAACTCAGGTGCGCCAGCAGTAGCGACAACATCAATCGGATTGTTAATCGATGCAGATGCAAACATAGTCTTTTTCAGAACTTCTTCGGCTTTTGCTGAAAGTTCGGGAATTTCGAGTCCACCATCGACAAGTTCATCAGTAGCAATGATTGCCGGACCTCCGGTGTTGGTAATCATCCCAACACGTTTACCACGTGGAATCGGCTGAGCCGCGAATGCGATAGCTGCCTGACACATTTCCTGAGTATCTTTGAATGATAAGATTCCGGTTTTTTTGAAAATCAGATCTGTTACAATTCCTCCGGCAAGACCGCCGGTATGAGATGTAGCGGCTTTAGCTCCTTCAAGTGTTCTACCCGCATTCATCGCCAGGATTGGCTTCTTAGCCGCAACTTCTCTGGCAACATCCATAAAATAACCAGGATCATCAAGGCTTTCGATATAGAGTATGATAACCTTAGTCTCGTCATCATCTCCCCAATATTTAATTATTTCGGGTATCGAGATATCGCAGGCGTTTCCATTGGAAGCATACATTCGCATTCCGACATCGAGATCGAAGATATTCTGCATAATAACAGCTCCGACTCCCCCACTCTGAGCCACAATTGAAATATTTCCGGGCTTTGGATAAGTAAAAGTAAAGTCACAATAAGCATTAAATTCTGGATCTGTATTGATTATACCCTGACAATTAGGACCAAACATTCTAACGCCATATTTCTTACCACGGGCGACAAAATCATTTTGTAATGCAGCTCCATGCTCGCCCATTTCTTTAAATCCGGCAGTATTGATGATAACATTTTTAACTCCCACCCTGCCACATTCTTCTATTGCATCAGGTACTCTATCTGGGGGAATAACCAAGTGAACAACATCGATATCTTCAGGTACATCAGAAATCGTTTTATAGGCTTTGATTCCGCGAACATCAGGTGCTTTTGGATTAATTGGGTATATATTTCCTGTAAAATTAAATTTTTGCAGATTTTTGATAATCACATTACCGATAGACAATTCTTTCGTTGAAGCTCCGATAATAGCAACAGATCTCGGTTCGAATAATGATTGAAGCATAAATGTACTTTCTGATTTCTAAAATTTTATCTTGTAAAAATAACCTTGTACTTATCGGGGCTAGCCATCAAACATGTTGTGCAGTCGTCAGATGGACATTCTTCCTTGCCAACTTCCTTCAGATAGACCTCGAATCCCAATTCGGTGTATAGATCGACCAATTCGGTCAAACGCGGTTCCTCGGCAACATTTCTTCTTGTCCATTCGGACTCATTGAATATTATTTCATTCATAAAATTAACCTCTTAAAACAAATCATCCAAATCGTCACCTGCATCTGGCATTTTGCCATGTTTCTGCAGATATTGCTGTAAAAGTTCGCTTTCTCTCTTTGTGTACATAGGTTCTTCTTCATAAATAAAGTATGAAGCTTCTTTTCCATCATCGAGCAATTCTTGTATAAATTGCTTTAGATTATCGCTTCCCTTAATAAAGAAGACTTCCTTTTTGTCATCGAGAAGCTGAATTACACCTGCCATATCGGGTACAACAGAAATAAATTCAGGATGAAATTTAATATATTTCTCAGGCGGCATTGGATTGTGCCCAAGCTTCATTCTTAGATCGCATTGGAGACAACGGCTAGCCTCGCACAATGCATTGTTTTCATTTAAAGTCTGCTCAACTCCGACAAAGGAGTCTACTCGTTGATCAGGATCAATCAGTTCGGCATACATTCTGTTCAGCTTGTTGAAACCTTCCTCACGTCCGATGAACATATCAAATGAATCATCAAGATTTTGATTGAATTCGATATTGCCATCCCCACCCAGGAAAACATCAATAGAAATGGCAGCCTTTCGTCCGGCTCCGACAGCATCAATAACTGATGCCGGACCCGAAACAAAATCTCCACCTGCATAAAGTCCTCTGATGTCGGTCTGAAGAGTTTCAGAATTTACTTTGATTAAACCATGATGAATGAGTTTATTGATCTGCTCATCATTAGCCACTATCGGATCTGATTGTTGCCCGATACAGGTAATAATTTTATTACACGTTACAGATTCACTAACAGATTCATTGAATGATGGAGAAAATGCCCCGGTATCATTAAAAACTGAAGTACATTTCTTTAAATTGATTTCTAATTCCGAATTACCAATGTCAGCAATGGAATTAACTCCCCAGCCATTCTTGATTATTATTCCTTCTTCCTTTGCTTCTTTTATTTCTTCCGGATAAGCAGGCATCTCACTGTTGGACTCCAGACAAATAATCCTTACTTTCTTAGCTTTTAGTCTAACAGCACATCTAGCAGCATCAGTGGCTACGTTACCACCACCAATAATAACAACAGTTTGGTTCTCAAAATAATTCAAATCAAGATTGTTCTTATTCAGATCGTTCAGAAAATCCATCCCATCAATAACATTTGCATTAGAAGCTCCATCAGACGGGAGTTTTCGGCTTTTTGACAGTCCGGTTGCTATAAAGACTGCATCACTACCGTTATTTTTCAAATCAGAAAAAGTGATATCTTTTCCAAAGGTTTTACCAGTGACAACCTGCATGCCTGATTCCATCAACCGATCGAGATCTTTGTCCAATATCTCACCTGGGAGACGGTAACGTGGAATCCCGTAACGCAGCATTCCGCCTAATTTATCCTCTTTCTCATAAAGAGTAACAGCATGCCCTTTCATAGCAAGGATATAAGACGCAGTCAATCCGGCAGGACCGGCACCGATAACAGATACTTTTTTTCCTGATGTATAGGATGGTTTTTCAACTTTTTGAAGATGACCGTAGGTCATAGCATAATCCTTGATCATGCGAATATTAACTGCTTCTTTATTCTCATTGAGAATCTCAGAGACTTCATTACGTTTACATGTACTTTCGCAAGGATGGAAACATACCTTGCCTAATACTGATGGGAAAGTAAGTCTGGAAGCAATAACTTCTGCCGCCTCGTCAAGTTTATTTTCGGAGACAAGACGCAGATACTGAGGTATATCTACATCTCCCGGGCAATTGGCACGACAAGGAACAAATTCATTAACATCTTTAAGACGGTAGACTCGTTTATCCATCAATGATCCCGTGGGGCATACCTCCACACAGGAGCCGCAGAATTTACATTCTGCAGAGTTGAATCCAGGACCACCGCTAGTGCCAATCAACAGTTTGCCAGCCTTAATAACGGCTCCGAGTGCGAAAACACCCTTTACCTGCTGACATACACGAACACAACGTCCGCACGAGATACAGAGATTGTAATCAATTTTGTACAATGGATCATCATCAACCACAGGTAGATTTCCGTGAATGTATCTTTGTGTTTCCCCAGGAATACCAACATAATCTGCAATTTTCTGAATCTCACATCTGTTAAGCAAAGCGCAGCAGCGATCAATTGTATTTACATTCCCCGCACATGTATCTGTCATTGGAATACATCCTTCATGCTGGCTGCATGTGAGGCAGGAATGAGGATGTGTGCTAAGAATTACAGCAAGATTTTCCTGACGCTTTTTCTTAATTACTTCAGAATCTGTCTGAATTGCCATTCCGTCTTCAACAACAGCTTTACAAGCAGGAATCAAAGTATTATTATTTTCATCAGCAACGAGACAAATGCCACAACCACGTAATTTTGTAATATCAGCGTCTGGATCGCTTTCAATACGGTTGTTACCCTGATAAATGAAATCACTCAACTGGATTGTCTGGAATGATCCAAAATCAGGATGGCTGCACAATACGGGTATAAATACACCGGCATTGCGAGCGGCATTTAAGACAGTTGTACCTGAATCGACTGTCAAATCAATTCCATTTATCTTTAATGATATTTTATCCATTTAAATCCCTAATAATTACCAGGAATGTGTAATTGCATTAGGCAGACATACCTTAACACAAGGTAAGATACTATCTTTACCTTCATTTTTGCAAGGAGCACATGAATATTTAATTTTCTTTCTATGCTCTTCGAGTACTACTACCATATTGTCATCGGCCATAGGATCATATTCATTCTCCCGTATCTGCAACAGACCAACGGGACATGCAGGAATGCAATCACCGCATCCATTGCACTTATCGGTATCGATACTAATATAGAAATCCCCTGATCCGTCTTTGTATCCAAAATTTGCAATCATGATATTTATCTCAATTTATATCAAATTTTTAATTTCTAGCTTTTTCTGCAAGAGCTCTTCCAAACAATGCGGCACCCAAAGCACCGGCGATCTGTGAATCATAGTTAGTTTTGAGTGTTTCGAAACCAAGTTCCTGTGATAATCTGCGGACTATTCCAACATTCTTTCCAATTCCGCCGGTAATAACGAAATCACTTTCAACGCCAATACGCTGAAGCAAAGTGACCACTCTATGGGACATAGCGGAACAGTAAGCAGCTATAACTTTATTCTTGGGCCAACCTTCGCGAAGAAGTCCTGTTGCTTCTGTTTTAGCAAAAACGACACAAGTGCTGCTGACGGGAGGTGGCTCTTCATCGACCTGGAAGGATAATTCACCCACATCTTCGATTGGAATCGAGAGCAGATCTGCAAATACTTCCATACCACGCCCGGTTCCTGCTGCACATTTGTCATTCATTAAAAAGTTAGTAACTTTACCTTTTTCATCGCAACGAATGGCTTTACAATCCTGTCCACCCATATCGAGGATTGTGCGAACAGTATTGCCATACATCAGATTAGCTCCTCTGGCATGGCATGCAATTTCAGTAATAGTTTTGTTAGCAAATGGAACATTAACTCTTCCATAACCAGTACCGACAACGTAATGGACATTATCCTGAGTCATACCTGTATCTTCCAAAGCCCAATTCATTGCATTAGTTGCACTCATAGGGCTGTCAGATCCGGTACGCATACTTGAATAGGCATATAATTCGCCATCTACGAGGATGACTGCCTGAGAACTAACTGAACCAACATCAATACCACAAGATACAGTGTTACCATCTTTCCAATCTATTGTTTCGCTTTTCCAATTATATTCTTTCCAACGCCAGAATTCTTTAGCCATTAAAAACCTCCAATTTTATTTGAAATAAATATATTTTTAATCATTATAAATAGCGGCACCGAAAGCAGTGACGTATTCTGCGTTTTCAGGGACAATAATTTCAGAGTCGAGTCCTTTTTTTAAGGCATTGATGAACCCTGTATTCTTAGCCATACCGCCGATGAGCTCTATATCGTTTTCGAATCCAACCTTACGTGTCATCGATGTGATACGAGAGGCAACAGCATCGTTGACAGCTTTTGCTATATCTTTTTTATCCGTTTTGGAGTGCAGAAGCGATACTACTTCAGATTCTGCAAATACGGCACACTGAGCATTCATAGGAATTTCCCTGTCGGACTGAAGGGAAAGCATACCAAAATCTTCTATGGATACCTCAAGAGCACGTGCCATCGATTCGATAAAAGCACCTGCACCGGCTGCGCATTTCTCATTCAATGCGAAATCGACAATCTTCCCGTTTGAATCGACTCGAATAGATCTTCCTTCTTCGGCACCGACATCAATAACGCAATGTACATTAGGATAGAGAGTTGTAGCTCCCTTAGCAGCAGCTGTAACTTCAGTAACGCTCTTTTGTGCAAAGTCCACGGCTTTTCTTCCGCTACCGGTTGAAGTTATCAGATTAATCTGATCTTTAGTCACATTTGCTTCGCCAAGAAGTTGATCGTATAAAGCCATAACTGTTTCCTTAGTTTCAAAACCAGACAGGACCTTGCCTTTGGCGATTATTTCCTGTCCATTGACAATAACGATTTTAATATTCTTAGCCCCGACATCTATTCCAACATTTATCATATTAAGCTCCTTTTAAAATTTGAAAATTAAATAATGGTCATTCCCAATGTTTCCATAAAGGAATCAATTCTGCCCATTGTTTTAGCTTCATCGAATTCACGTTCATCGCCCATGTTACCTTCGAAAGCCATAACAGGATATCCAGCTTCAATCAATGCAAGACGATTTTCAGCAATACCGAGGGATAGACCTTCACAACCGCGGTTGTAGTGAAGTAACACACCGTCGATCTTCCATTGCTTGGCGATTTTAATCATCATATCGCTTTTCAGGTGTGGTGAGTAGAAGTGTTGCCACTCTGGTTTGCTGAGATTCCAGTCGGCGAGAATTTTCAAAGCCTGATCGCGGGTTGTGATATCTATACCTAATTCCTTGGGTGTGGTGCGAGGTCCCCATGTACCATCGGGCTTATCTTCCCAAACACCAATCAATCCAAATGTATAAAGTGAACCAACGGATACAGCTCCAAATTTTTCGAGATATCTGAATACGCTGAGAAATCCCCAAGGTGGCTGTGTATCTGACATCAATCTGCATCTTTCGTGTGCAATTGCACCAATTCCATTTGCGACTCTGTATTTTACTTCATCAAGAAGTTCCTCATAAAAGTCTGCGACGACCTTTGAGTGTTTTTCTAATGTTCCGAGAACATATAGAGAGTACATACTCTTTTCGTCAATTGGAGTTGGTACGGTCATATTCAAAAGGCAAATCTCAGCCCACAGAGCTGTTGCGCGACATTCGTTATTTACAGCTTCGATGAGAAGATCATCGTTATATTCTCTACCTGTTGTTTTCTTGAGCCATTCAATCCCGTCGTGCATCTGATTGACTAAATACTCAATTTTACTATCAGAAACACTATTGTATGGACCAACTGCAACATCTATGCTGTACGTTGGTATTCCACCTTCCAATTCAGAAGCGACCTGATACCATTTGGAATGACTGCAGCAAATATGATCCTGCCACATAAAATCAGGTTTTGGAAACTTTCCGCCAAAAGCATATTCATCAAGGATGATTGATCCCCAATATGAGCGCATGTATGAACAAAGATCGCGTGCATAACCTTTTTTTTCAGTTGCTTCGAGGCAACGCAAAGAAAATTCTTTATTGAATGCAATGCTTGCTCCGTATGGTTCTCCGGTGATGGGGAAGATATCATTTCCGAGTCCGGCGGGGATAGCTCCAAAGCTCCACGCACCACCAGCCCATCTCAATCCGCCTTTTTCATGAGCACTTGCATAATTTGTATAGAAATCATTACGAATTTCTTTAGCTTTATTCCAGCATTTTAAAGTTTCAGTTTTATAAGTAGGTATAGACATTATTTTCCTTTCTAATTAGAATAAATCATCTTCTTGAAGCATTTCCAGGAATGCTTCAACACGGATTTTAAATTGACCGATTGGCACTGTTACATCGAACTCGAGGAACAACGTTTTGATATCATTAGCCTGCAATGCTTTTGTAATCGCGGGTATATCAAGTTCATGTGGATCGCAGAACTTCTGCTGAATTACAATAGCTCCCTTTACATCAAATTCTTTAGCCATTGAGAGAATGTGGGGTATTCTGGTTCTGTCAATCCAGTCCTTACTTGGGCATGCCGGACGTTCAATATATCTTGTAGCGATTGATTCTACCAAATTTTCGTTTGGTTTCACGTTATTCCAGAAGTAGCGTGTTCCGATGCAGTGATCGTCAGCGACGACTGTTCCATTAACTGATTCTACCATCTTAATAAAGGCGATATCGTCGTTTTCGCTACCAAGCACCATCAATCGAGTACCTGAATTCTTAGAATATGATTTGCCTCCACTAAGCTCTGCGAGCAATTCCTTTAATGCCTGAGTGTGTTCTCTTTTGTCAACCATCTGCTGAGAAATTGCAATTTCCATAGTGTCAGCACCGGAAACAGGTGGATTGTCATTTTTTTTGTAGGTATATAGTTCGTGCATAAGAGCACGGTTTTCGTTCATTATATCAATGCCATTCTGGATATTTTCATCGGTCAGCTCTCTTCCAATCCATTTTTCAAGGGCTTTTCTGAACTGAGTAATTTCTTCAGTTAGATATGGAGTTGCATGAGGACTCTGCACGTTATTTGGCATAGGCAGATAGTACTCGAAATCAACCGGTATGTGTTTGGTCCAGCTTGTATATGCTTGCCTGATGTGAAGACACGACTGGGCAATCATAATGCCGTCAAGATAGTCATAGCGTCCTTTCAATCCCTGAGCCAGGCAGTCGCGGCTGAATGGACAATACATTCCAAATATATGAGCTTCAGTCACATCGTGAGGTTCGTGACTTCCCAATATCCTAACAGGCAATATATCTGCAGCATAAAGAATTTCTTCGGGAACATAGGTGCAAAAGTAACCCATAACCTTGCCACCAGTCCTAGCCTTCCAGTCTTTAGCATATTGATGTCGATTTTTTTCCCATTGCACAAATTTATCAATCATTTAAACTCCTTATAAATTAGGTAAATATATTTACTGTTAATAATTATTCAAATCATTTAAAATAAAATGGAACTAATTTAGTCCTATTACTTTCGATAATAATACCACTTGAAGATTATTTAAGACAAAAAAATATTCTCCCAAAAATACAGATCTAAGCTGCGAATATTTTGGGTTGGATTTAGTCAATAATCAAAAAAAACAAAGGCATAAGTAATGAAATATAGACGAATAAACTCAGCAAAGAATAACAATAAAGAAACTAATATATTTGAATTGATAAAGATGGCTTATTTGCCAAACTTAGATTAATGATGAGTGACTTTTGCTTCCATCACTCTTTCAAAGAAACAATAAAAAGAACAAAATGAAATTACCAAAAATTCGCTAAAAAAACCAATATTTTTGAAATAATTTTTAAAATTCCCGTTTAATAATAATCGATGTACTCACACCACCACCACCGCATATAGAGGCAAGTCCGAACGTTTTATCCAATCTTAACAGTGCATGATACAATGTAATTATTATCCTAGCACCACTAATACCAGTAGGATGCCCCAATGCAATCGCTCCACCGTTTACATTCAATTTATCCATATTAAAACCCAGAGCTTGCTGATTAGACAATACTTGAACGGCAAAAGCCTCATTTATCTCAATCAAATCGATATCGTCGAGAGTCATCCCGGCCTTCGACAACACATTTGGAATCGAATAAACAGGACCCTCACCCATGAATGCCGGATCAATTGCAAGCTCTGAGAATTCAACAATCGAGAACAGCGGTTTAATACCATTACTAAGCGCATTTGCTCGGCTAGTAACAACCATTGAAGCAGAACCATCGCTCAACCCGCAAGAATTAGCCGCAGTGACAGTTCCATCCTTACGGAATACAGGTTTTAGCTTTGCTATTTTTGATTTATCTATATCAAACCGAATGGTTTCATCTTTATCGAATATTATTTCTGCATTAGTATGTGAAGCAGGAATGTTAATAGGTACAATTTCATCATTAAACCAACCGTTGCTCTGAGCTGCTGCTGCTTTTATGTGGCTCTGAACGGCAAATTCATCCTGTAGCTCACGTGATAAACTATATTTAGAGTTTAAATTTTCAGCAGTTTCACCCATGCCCATGCCGATCAGCGGATCAATACTATCGCTCCAGCCATCTTCAAGCGTTTTGTTGCCCATCTTGAAGCCTTCCCAGCGTGCACCCTTGAGCAGGTAGGGGATATTGCTCATGCTCTCGAATCCGCCAACAAGAACATTGGTAGATTTATTTAGGCGAATTGCATTGGATGCGAGTTCGAGAGTCTTCATTCCCGATGGACAAGCCATATTAACAGTGAACACAGGAACCGGAAGGCCTATTCCTCCCCTGATTGCAGCGGTACGTGCAGGATTCGGACCATTCCCTGCCTGACGGCAATTACCTAATATTACATTATCTATAACATTTGGATTTAGTCCAGTGCGGCGAACGGCTTCACGAACCGAAACTGCTCCGATATCGTAGGAGGACATCCCACGCAAAGAACCGCCGAATTTGCCCATTGGTGTACGGACAGCAGAAATTACAACTATATCACTAAGATTCACGTAAATTTACTCTTAAAAAATTAAAATGCTTTTTTGACTTTTTTTTACATTAAATATATTGACCGCCATCGACTTTAATAACCTCGCCAGTGATGTGCGATGAGTAATCACTGCATAAAAATGCTACAACATTGGCTACATCCTCGGGTTTACCGAATCTGTTCAGTGTGATTTCCTGAAGAGCTGCTTTCAGTGCATCCTCCGGTAGATTTCTTGTCATCTCAGTTTCAATCAATCCGGGTGCAACAGCATTCACATTTACCGAATAGCGTCCCATCTCCTTGGCAATAGACTTAGTCAGTCCAATAATTCCGGCTTTAGCAGCTGAATAATTGGACTGACCAAACTTGCCGCGCATCCCGTTGATAGAGCTAATATTGACAATCTTACCGCTGTTTTGTGCTTTGAAGTAAGGAATCACAGCATGGATATAATTGAAATATCCCTTTAGGTTGATATTAATCACAGTGTCCCACTGATCCTCTGTCATCTTCCAGATAACTGAATCCTTGTTAACACCTGCGTTATTGACAAGAATATCAATATGACCGAACAACTCGTGAAAGTACTTAATAGCACTGGCAGCTTGCAAAAAATCGGATATATCGGCTTTAAAAAATTCACATTTTCTACCAAGTGAGGTCACCTGATCAATTGTAAACTGAGCATCGGTCACAGGAACAATATCGACAAAACCGATATCGGCACCCAATTCAGCCAGCTTAATCAGAATCGAATTGCCTATACCACGGCATCCACCCGTAACGATTGCAGTTTTTCCAGTAAAATTCATATAAAGAAACGAAATTTTTGATTTATTAATTTGAGGCGGACTTAAATTAAGAAAAATTATTCCGAATTTCAAATGAAGAATTGCCTAATAACAAAAATTAATTCTGTTAGACATTTAGGTAAATTTATGAATCTCAACCTTAGCTGTAAATAATACGAAGAGAGGAAGAAGTGCACATTGGTAAGGATAATCCTGAATTTGGATTTGGATTTATATTTTTTATTTAAATTTGGAATTCAGAATGAGCGAAAGTACTGGAATGATGGAAGCTTCGGTTGACAGGATTAAGTATTTATTCCAAAGCAGGAGCTGTGGAATAAATACTTATTATATAATTATTTGGCTCTTTGCCTCAATATCTCAAACAGCACTACGGCGGCCGATGCCGAGGCATTCAGAGAACTAATCTGACCTACTATCGGGATATTTATCAGATGATCGCAATGCTTTATAGTCGAAGGCCTCATACCTCTGCCTTCGCTACCGATAACTAGAGCGATAGGAGAATCGTAAATTTCATCGGAGTAAAGTCTATCGCCTTGAGCATCGGTGCCTACTATCCAGAAGCCATTTTCTTTCAGCTTTTCCAGTGCCTGCACCAGACTATCGACCTTAGCTATTGGGATAAGCTCGAGAGCTCCTGCAGAAGCTTTAACTGCAGTAGGACTGATCGGAGCAGAATTTTTATTTGTCAGTATCATTCCGCCGCAGCCGGAACACTCGGCAGATCTGGCAATAGCTCCCAGATTCTGTGGATCCTCGATTTCATCAAGAATGACTATTATCGGCATTTTTGACTTTTTATAGCTTTCTTCGATAACATCATCGATTGTTAGCAGCTCGAACTGCCTCAACAAGGCAATGATACCCTGAGATTTGGAATAAGGAATATTTATTTTTTCTTCCATCAGAGTGAACTTACGCTTATCTATAGTTGTAACAGCGATTTTATTTCTTTTAGCCAGGCTAAAAATTCTACCGATATTGTCGCCCTGAACGCCAAAAGCAATAAATATTTTTTCAATCGTTTTACCACTTACAATTGCTTCTGCTACAGCATTTCGTCCATAGATGTAGTTGAGGTCATTTTCCATAAATTTTTCTAAATTAGTTTAAACATGGCTGAGATAATAACTTTTGAGAATCCGCATCACGGAAGAAAATATACAATTACTCACGTAAACCCCGAATTTACGTCTGTGTGCCCAATAACGGGAATGCCCGACTTCGGTACGATTACAATAAAATATATTCCTGATAAACTCTGCGTTGAACTCAAATCACTAAAATACTACTTTTTTGAATTTAGAAGCAAAGGAATTTTCTACGAGGCAGTAACAAATCTGATACTCGACGATTTGGTAAAAGCCTGTGAACCGCTCGAAATGGAGGTTACATCAGACTGGACGCCACGTGGAGGTCTGCATTCAACAATCAATGCAAAGTATATAAAATGTGAGGAAGAAGATTAATGCGGATTAGAATAGCTAAAGAATTTATCTGGGAAATGAGCCACAGATTGCCTTTCCATAATGGAGACTGCAAGAATATTCATGGTCACACGTATAAAGTAAGAGTTGAGATAGAAGGTGAAACTGACTCGAACGGCATTTTGATAGATTATTATGACCTATCCAAGATAGTAGCTCCGGTAATTCACGAGATGGATCATGCTTTCTTAGTGGATGAAAATGACGAGCTGATGCTGAATTTCCTCAGTGCAAATAAATTCAAACATGTGGTTGTACCGTTCACAACAACAGCAGAGAATATCGCTGCCAGTATTATCGATACATTAAAGTTTAGATTCCAGGATCATCCCAATATAGATACTTTGAAGATCAGATTTCATGAAACATCGGATGTGTTCGCAGAGTTAGAGATTAAAATCAAATAGATCGGATTAATATTGAACGACTTATCCAAAAGACTTCTAGTTGCACTGATTGGTATTCCAATATCAATTTACCTAATCATAGCCGGAGGATTGCTATTCGCATCAGTAATTGCAGGATTATCTGCGATCACTTTGTGGGAATTCTACAAACTCACTGAAAAGAGGAATATAACACCACACGTCAAGTTTGGATTGAGTGTGAATGTTATTTTAATTATTGCAGTATATTTTTCGACAGTTAATCAGCTGTTTTCAAATCCTGCTATTCTTGTCCTGATGGCATTATCGGTGATAACAATACTTGCGCTGAGCATCACACTCTGGTCAAAGAATCCAAATTCACTTGTTAACTTTTCTGTGACGATTGCAGGGATACTATATGTTACATTTTCATTCAGCTTTTTAATTCTGATACGGGAATTCTTCACTATAAGCGATCCGAAAATGTCGAATCATTTTTCTGCAATGCTTTTACTCTGCATTATCTTTTCAATATGGATTTGTGATTCAGCTGCTTACTTTGTGGGGAAATCAATTGGTAAACACAAGCTGTTCCCCTCGGTTAGTCCCAAAAAGACATGGGAAGGTGCCATAGGAGGCTTTTTCGGTGGTGTGCTTGCAATGATCGGTTTTGCTAATGTCCCATTCCTGCTTGGTGGTTTCCCGTTGATTAATGCTGCAATTATAGGGGCTATAATCGGCACAATCGGACAGATTGGAGATTTAGCAGAATCAAAGCTGAAACGCGATGCTGAGGTTAAGGATAGTTCTGCACTTCTACCCGGACATGGTGGAGCCTTAGACAGATTTGACAGCATTATGTTCGTTGTACCTGCAGTATTTATCTATCTTTATATCGTGTACTTGTTGCGATAAAACATATCAAATATGAAAAATCAAAATAGATTTTTTAAAATTGAATTTTATTCTTATTTTTGTAGTTCTTAAAAATTAAAGTGTGGAGAGTTAGAAATGTTCTCATTAGTAGGAATTTTAATCATACTGGCTTCGTTGTTTGTTATAATAGCCGTACTACTGCAGCCCGGTAAAGGCGATTTAACTGCTACATTCGGCGGTTTAAGCGGTCAGTTCGGTACAATGTTTGGTATGCAGAAAACCAAAAACATACTATCATCGACAACGAAAGTACTTATAGGAATAATTTTTGTTTTTGCTTTATTGGTAAACAGATTCTTCGTTTCAAGTGTAGGCAGTCAAACCGGACAGGTAGTAAAGCCAGTAACTGAAGGCGCAAAGCTTCCCGCATCCAATTTAGCACCTCCACCCGTTCAGAGTCAACCAAACGCAGTAAAGAAATAAGTCAATCATATAATTCAACAAAAAAAGCCGCTTTTGCGGCTTTTTTTGTTTTCTGATTCTTTAAGAAACTTACATCCTCTTTAGTACAGTCAATGTAATATCGTCGGATTGAATTGCCCCGGTGAAAAAATGCTGAAGGTCATTGTAAATAGCGTCAGTTAGTTCGCTAGCTCTAAGGTTGCGATTATTGACAACAAAATTTTCCAATCTTATTTCACCGTACTCATCGTCATCCTTAGATTTAGCTTCAGTAACTCCGTCTGTGTACATCAGGATTAAATCGCCCTCAGAGAGAACAATTGTCATATCCTCATAAGGATATTCATAATCAACTATTCCAAGAATCAATCCACCCTCGGACAGGGTATTAAACTTTCCGTCTTTATTGATCAAAAATGGTGGGTTGTGGCCTGCATTAATATAATGGAATGTATGCTCTTCCGGATTAAGAATACCACAGAACAAAGTAACAAACTTATCAGCTGAAGTATTTTGAAAAACTAAATTATTGAGATTAATTATCAGCTGGTTCAAACTAAGACCTAATGGACAAAGTACTTTAAGTGCAGCCTGAAGATTAGCCATAATGAGCGATGCAGGCATTCCCTTGCCTGAAACATCGGCTATTACAAACAACGTTTCGCCGCTGGGAAGTTTAATATAATCATAATAATCACCGCCAACATGCCTGGAAGGAACAGTCATTCCGGCGATATCATATCCTTCAATGATTGGAGCTGATTTAGGAAGAAGCCGCTTTTGGATATCGAGTGCAAGATTCATTTCACTTTCCATGCGCTTCTTTTCCAATTCTTCGAGGAAAAGTCTTTCATTCTCCAGTGCAAACAGAGCTGTATTGCCCAATGCCTCGGCAAATGAGAGATTCTCATTGGTTACCAGTTCTCCGGACATTTTATGCCCGATCAAGAGAAAACCTTTTATCAATCCCTGGTTGATCATAGGAGAAATCAGCTCAATGCCCATTGCATCCATCATTTCTGCATAAGTGTCAGTTAATTCCATATCCCTGACAAACCGAATTGAATCGATGTCGATACTATCAAAAAATTCAGAACCAATATCTTTGTCAAATCTATTAAGCAGGGGCTGATAGCCGTAATCCTTATCGTCGAGATAAACGGCAAATTTACTTACCATGAGCTGACCCATCAATCTATAAGAGAGCATTTTTGTAATCTGGTTCCGGGACAGAAGCATTGAGAAATCTCTGCTGATCTCGAATAGAGAAGATAGCATCAGATTGCGTTGTTCTACTTTATTTTTGGTATCCAGCAATGTCAGATGGTTCTTTGCATTCTGAAGGGCATTTGCAGTTATCGACGAGACAAGGTTGGCATACTGAAGTTCTGTCTTAGTAAGTTCATGACTGACTAATCTCTTTCCTAAGCAGATCAATGCAATCAATTCATTCTGAAAGACAATCGGACTAAAATACCGCACACCATTATCATAAAAAAAGCTATCATCAGAGTTATTTTCAACAATGCGGAATTCTAAAATCTCTTTGAATTCAGCTTTATAAAAGGAGTGTTTTCCTTTGCAGATTAGAATGTCGAATCTTTTTTTTTCCATGTCAGGGATGAGAACACAGCCGCTAAAAACCCTAAGTTTACCCATCAAACTTAATAAAGCTGAATTAAGGATAAACTCAAAATCATGTGTTTCGTTAAGTCTGGCACTCAACTCAATCAAGGATTCAAGATTAATCGGAAGTACTGATTTATTACTCATATATTTTTATAAAGGTAATAAAGCAATATATCCTGCCGGCAAAGTATATGTAGCTTTAATTTCTGAGGTGAATTGATCGGCTGTTTTCAGCTGTAATAAATCACCAGCCTGTTTAACAAAAATCATTTCTTCCCTTTTGAAATTATATATGACAGACAGAAAGTTTCCATTATCAATTCTCGAAATCTGAGTTCCGGTGCGAGTGATGTATCTTAATAAATACTGATGAGTTCCAACGAAGCAATAAACCTTGGAATTGTGAGCCAAGGACTGAGGGATCTGCTCTATTGGTTTAACAATGCCGACACCCAGATCAACTTTTTCCATTGGTTGCATGAGGGCATAATCAATTGTTTGAGCCACAGCATTGGTTATGGCTGTAGAATCAAATTTTCCGGAGCCTGCAGAAATTACAACGGCTTTAGCGCCATCGGCTGTAAAATCAACCAAACAAGGATAAGGCTCAACATTAATGGTGCCTATGACGGAATTATCATTGGTTGCGATGACAGTAACTGTATTACTGGGACCGTTTGCAATAACAATCCGATTGCCATAGCAAGCGATAGCAGTAGTGATCTTTCTTATATTGATAGAACTCGTTATTTGGAATACAGTTAAATCCAAAACATCAACAATTGAATCGTTTTTATAGATAATATAAGCAGTAGTAGCGTTAGCAAAGCAGATACTGAGCGGAGATTTGTTGGCAGCAGTAAAATCAAGCTCTCCATTCTTCTTGAATGACTTTGAGTTCAAAGAGATTATTTTTTTAGCTTCAGTACATATAAGAAAGATAGCATTTGCATATTCTGCCATTTTCTCTGGAGCTGAGGTTAGAGAAGTTCCATTGTTTTCTGAATATACATCCTGAGAAAGAATTTTTCCGGATGGATATTCATATAAAGCGAGTGCAGGTGTTGGATTTTTTATTGAAATCAGTAACTTCCAGCTATCTTGAGTATTTTCTACTATCTTTTCATTACCGCAAGACAGAGCCGAAATTCCAAGTAAGATAATTAGCAATATTTTAAAGTATTTTTTCAAAGTTTTTCTACCAAAGATTTTACTATTGTTGTTAAATCAGGTTCAGCGCAAACTGCATTGGCAATGATTTCATCAATATTAACAGCCTTCAAATTATCGGGATCACAGTCATCTGTTATTATTGATAATCCGAGAACTTCCATACCCATCTGCCTGGCCACAATACACTCAGGAACAGTACTCATACCAACAACGTCAGCACCGATAATTTTCATCATCCTGTATTCAGCTCTTGTTTCAAGGCTCGGCCCTGTCATAGCACAATAGACGCCTTTGTTAATATTAATATTTTTAGTTTTTGCTATTTCTTCGACTAAACTTATCAATCTATGAGAATATGGTTCGCTTAAATCCACAAAACGCGGACCAAATGAATCATCATTAATGCCTGTCAGAGGATTGGCTCCCAACAGATTAATGTGGTCTTCAATAAGCATAATGCTCTTTTTAGGAATATCTGGATTCATAGATCCGCATGCATTAGAGATAATCAGAGTTTCGACTCCCATCTGATGCATCACCCTAATCGGGAACGTCACTTCCTGAAGAGAATATCCTTCATAGTGATGGAATCTGCCCTGCATGGCTACAACAATTTTTCCGCTCAGTCTGCCGATAATAAATTGACCGGAGTGAAATTCGACTGTTGATATTGGGAAATTTGGGATTTCACTGTATGGAATAATTTCAATTGGTTCGATATGATGAGCTAAATCACCAAGACCTGTGCCCAGAATAATCCCAATTGCAGGCTTTTCATTTGTTCTGGAGGATATAGCACCAAAAGCATCTTTGACTCTTTTTTGTAAATCTACCTGATTCATTATTTGACCTTATTCTTCTATATAAAATCTGTGACCGAATATGGCTGTACCAATCCTAAGCATTGTAGCTCCATCCTGAACCGCCCAATGATAATCTCCTGACATTCCCATTGATAATTCCTTTAATTGCAGATTAGGGAATGTCTCATTTAATTTTTCAGAAGTAGATCTTAGCAAAGCAAATTCCGACCTAACTTTAATCTCATTTTCTGAAAATGAGCCAATAGTCATTAATCCATTTACCTTTAAATTAGGTAACAGATGAATTTTTTCTGCTATTTGATAGATATTTTCCGGTGAACAACCTGATTTTTGAGGCTCTCCGGAAGTGTTAACCTGAAGCAGAATATTTATATTTCTTTCGTGTTTTTCTGCATAGCCTGATATCTCCTGAGCTAGCTCAATAGAATCAACAGAATGAATAGTATCTACAAAAGGGCAAATGTACTTTATTTTGTTAGATTGGAGATGACCGATGAAATGCCAGATAATTTGGTTTTGGTACAAGGACAGAGCTTCATGTTTATTTCTAATTTCCTGAGCATAGTTTTCGCCAAATATCTTTATACCTGCCTTCAATGCTTTTTCAAGAAGTTCGGGAGGAAGTGTTTTTGTTACAGCGATTACTTGAATATCTGCTATATTCCTACCGGCTTTTTTTGCAGCTATCTCAATTCTATCCTGAATTGCATCCCAATTTTGCTCTAAGTCATAGACTTCTAAAAGCCTGTTTTCCATAAATACTCCAAAGTTACAACTTAATAAAATTTAAAATCCTAAAGTAGTTCTTACCATCTAATCTTAGATAATAATTACCGATAGAATAATCTTCGACAAAAAACTTTTTATAGATAATTCCGTTATCATCAGCTTCTATTGTCCCTTTTGACAATTCTGCACCGTCAAGATTTACAATCGAATAATTCAGATTATGAGATATACCCTTAATAACCAGATTTATTATATTTGTTACCGGATTTGGGTAAAAATTAATTTCATCAACCATATCCTCAGATTGCTCCAAAGAAGTAGTGAGATTCCTCAACTTCAATAAAGCCCTGACAGTAGGGCCTTTGTTGACAGTGGTTAATTTAAAATCTGGGAGTGAATCGGCATAAAAAATCTGATCCTTTCCTGTCATGTTGAATAGAACACTTTTATTTGTACCATTAGCCAGGCTGAAAGTTATTTCCACTGGGAGATTGGTATATATTCCATAATCAAGAGGTTGCACCTGACTAATGTTTACTTCAGCATTAAAAAGGCCATTTGTTTGTATTTTGCTCTTTGAAATTTTAATATCAACTATCGGGAACCCTTTTTTGTAGATCCACTGATTGAAGAACCATCCAAGGTCATGCCCTGTAAACTCATTCAAATATTTTTCAAGAGTAAGAGTTGTGCTATTGCTTAGTGCATAATGATCGAGGTAACTCAACATAGCAGAATAGAACTTATCATCACCCAGATAATACCTAAGCATGGCGGTTACTACACAACCTTTATCGTAAATAGTATATGGATAGTTTGAGGATGGACTATTGTGTGGAAAATCATATAATGGAAAAGCACCTTCATAGTACAAATCGGTAACTAAATAATTATTAACAGCATTCCCAATACCGGTAAGATAGCTATCATAACCATAATTGTCTTCAAGCCAGGTAGTTTCGGCAAATTTTGCAAAGCCTTCGTTTAGCCAGGCATCCCGGAAATCGAAAGGAGAAACTGAATTGCCAAACCAACTATGAGATAACTCATGAGCTGCAGTTTTGTTAATCATATCTTTTGACTGGTAAAGTTTCCTAATTTCTACCTCAGGCATGCTGATCATTGTTTGATGCTCCATCGCACCTCCGGTCATCGGAGTAAGAACATATCCTGCTTTTTCGAATAAGAACTTTCCAAATCTCTTCTGGAATGAAGTAAGCATCTCTGGCAATTTTTGAAATGTATATTTGACTGAATTAGTATCTGCAGGTCTACAATAAACAACCATTGGATTAGGGGAACTACCTAAGTTAACAGTTTTGAATTTTCCGCAGGCAAATGTCATTAAGTATGTCGCTGTCTGAATGTCAGATTTCCAATGATAGACTTCATATTCTTTACCATCTATAGTTGTTTTCTCTAGTTTAACTAATCCGTTGGATGCAACAACAAATCCATTATCAGTGATAAATCGAAAATCAAGAGTAGCTTTGTCCGACGGATGATCGAAGCAGGCTAGCCAATGCTGTGTCGTTGAAACATAGTTATTATGAATACCGACACCAATAGCATAAAGAATACTATCCTGCGAGAAGACACCTCCGAAACTATCATCGATAGCGGTTGTCATATTTCCATGATAAAAGACACTGATTACTGCAGTATCCTGAGGTGAACCTGCTGGCGGCTCGACATTGTAATGATAAACAGGTGATTCCGGAATGTCAACGGCTGTTGCAGAAACCTTAGAGTCATTATAGAATACAGAGTCAACAATTAAACTTCTTAGATGAAAGTAGAACAAATTTTCATCGGGATTATACTTCCATAAAATTTTAATTTTTGAAATACCAATCATTTCAGTTGATGGAGCTTTTCTTAAATCAATAACTGCCGAATAATTTATTACATCAAATGCCTGTTCCAGATAGTTAGTAGGCGAAGAGATCTCAACTGACTGAAGAGGCACAGGATTTCTAACTTTTTCGGCAAACGAAACATTGAAAAAACCAAGAATAAATACGAGAAAATAAATAGTAAAAAGCAATTTCATTAACGACACCGATAAATGTTAGCAAGTTTTTTTGTATTTTATGAATTATTTCCCTTAATTTACTAAAGATTTTATTAAATTGTTTGAAATATTTAAATCAATAATAAAATAGAATTTACATCGTATTAAGTTTCAATAATTTTAATCATTATAATAGCTTAAACCGAATAAGGAGGTACAAATGAACAATGAGTTGCCTGTAGAACCAGCAGGAGCAATCGCTCCTGAAAACACATACTATTCCATCGATAAAGCACTTCAGAATCCACAAAAAGTATTACGACTTGATTTACACTTAAAAAAATTAACAGAAATTCCAGAACAGGTTTTTGAATTCTCTAACCTTCAGGAATTGAATCTTTTGAACAACAAACTCAGCTCTGTTCCTGCTAATATCTCGAAGTTAGCAAATCTGAGAAAGCTTGAACTTAGTGGAAATAATTTTACACAGTTCCCTGAAGAAATTACAAAACTTCATAACCTCAGAACCCTTGTTTTGAGTTGGAATGAGATCAGCTCATTACCTGATTCGATTGGTGAATTGACTAATCTGGAAGATTTAAGCCTTAATCACAACAAATTGACATCGGTATCAAGTGCCATTGGTAAGTTAGTCAATCTTAAAATTCTGGTACTTAATGATAATGAGCTCACATCATTACCTGATTCGATTGGTAATCTTACTAATTTGCTCAAGCTGAGAATTTCGAGCAATCATTTATCAGTTCTTCCAACCAGTATTTGTAATTTAACCAAATTAGAGAAGCTCGAGGCTCAAACAAATAATTTGAGTTTGATACCAGAAGCAATCGGGAACATGAAAAGTCTTACCAAACTGAGATTATTCCAGAACATTCTTACTGAAATTCCTGATAGTATTGGAGATTTAGTCAATTTGGAGAAATTTTTCATTCATGAAAATGAAATTTCGGTTATTCCTGATTCAATCGGTAATTTGACTAAACTTGAGGAATTGGATCTTAGTTGTAATGAACTTACTGCTTTACCTGATTCGATCAGAAATCTTGGGCATTTGGACAGTTTAGAACTTGGTAAAAATAATTTCTCACCTGAGAATGCCAAGAAGATAGCTCAGCTTCTTCATCAGACTAGAATTAACTGGGAAGATTAATTTAAAGTTACAATAGGCGGAATTATGGCAGAAAAATCAGATTTATTAACATCAGCAAAAATTGCAGAAGAAGTTGGCGTATCTGTAGGCAAAGTCAAGAAAGCTATTGAGTCTTTAAATCTTGAACCGGATGCAAAAAGAGGTGTCTGTGCTTATTATAGCCCGGCATCAGTAGAGAAGATAAAAAAAGCAATTAAATAATCTTATGTTCTATTTTAAAAGAGAGACCGTGCTATAGTAGTACGGTCTCTCATTTTATTAGCAATAATAAAAAACTTTTTACAACTTTATAAATTTGCTGACTTTATCGCCGATCCTCACAAAATACATACCCGGAGCCAATCCGGAGACATCCACCTTTTCACAAGGATCAAAATCAGAAATACATATCCCAATAGTAGAATAGATTTTTATTCTTAAATTTGATGTATTATTAGGACAATAAAGAAAATCCGATACCGGATTCGGATAAATAATCACATTTTCTACCTCATATTGCTCAGCCACATCGATTGAAAAATCAATTTCACAATCCTTCATTTTTGCTCGAAATAGACCGCTATTACCTAAATCATAATTACCAGGACCAATAAAGAGATATTTATTATTAAGAAAAATATCATAAGATGCATATAAATTGATTGAACTATCAGTAACAGCTTTCCAGCTTTTTCCGGAATCGGAGGAAAACAGAAGACCATATCGATCTGTACCGACGTATATATTGTTTTCACATGTTATAATTTTTCGTATTATTGTATCATGAAAATTATATATTTTTTGACAATTTTCACCAGTAATATCAATAGAATTTATTGAGCATGTGTCATAATCACCAGAAATAAAATACAGCTTATCGTCGAGACGAGCAAATGAGTAAGCATTTCCATCGCACTTTTTTTCCCAAGTATGCCCTTTATCCGAAGAAAAATAAATACCCTTTCCATCATTATGACTTTGGTTAGGTTTATACTTGATTTTTACATTTGCATTTACAAATAAACTATTATCAAAGCAATAGATATCTGAAAATCCTGTTGTTATTGTATCATCTGAGTAGAAAAAAAACTGCCAAGTATCACCATAGTCCATCGATCTATATAAGCCTATATCTTGATTTAGATAAACTTTTCCGTCAAACTCAGCTAATAGAGTAGTATAAGCAATTTTTATAGGAGATATTTTCCATGTTTTTCCAAAATCATGGGAAATATACAAACCTTGGCCATTTGAACCAATAAGATAATTATTATCTTTAATAATAACATTCCTAATAATTGTAGTCCATAAATCAACAGTATTCAATTGGTTCCATGAATCACCATTATCGGTTGTACGATATAGAAGAGCGTGCTTATAAGTTGAAGCTATAATAGTGTCGTTACTAATGTCCATTACACTGAAATCTGGAAAAGAAATCTTCGACCATTGAGCAAACATGTGATAGCTGGTTAATAAGAATAAGCATATTATTGTTTTTAGCAAATTCATAATATTTTCTCCATTTATTTAATTATCATCATTTTGTTTGCTCTTACTATTCTACCATTTATCTCAATACCATAAATATAAACTCCGATTTGTAAATCTTTTGATGAAATTGTTATTTGACAGGGTTTCCCATTGCAGATTTCGAAATTCTGAAAAATTTCTGACCCATTCTCGTTCGCGATTATCAATTTAGCCATCCCGTGGTGTTCGTGCGTTTCGAAGCGATTTTACAAGTTCCTGTTTTCATAAAATTTACCTTAAAAATAGTTAAAAAAGATATATATTATTTGAGACAAATAATCATCTTATTAAACTTTAAAGGTCAAATTTCATCAGGGATAAGTTCTAAATAGCAAAATATATATAATTCAATCTGATCTTTTCAAATTTTATATAATAAATCTATAAACATTTTAACAATTCCCCATTCTTTTTTTTATTATAACACTTTAACAAAAGAAAAGTTACAGAATATTTTTCTCTGCAAAAATTATCTCCTTGGGTACAATTTGCATCTAAATCACAGTTACTAGATGGAGTATTCAACATCTCGTTGTTTTCTTTCATGTATTCATTTATATTTTCAATTTCTTTAACCCCATAAACAATTCCAAATATTTTGAAAAAGGTTGAATCTGCTTCTTGTAAGGTTACGTTCAATTCAATAATAATAGTATCACAAGGTATTCTGAAAGTAGAAAGGTGACCGGTAGAGGAGATATCTTTCTTAGTCAATGGATTCAAAAAACAGGACCCATCGGGAGAATAAATGAATACCTTTGCACTATCTGTTAAATGAAAATTTGAAAACAAAATATTTATTGTTTTAGCTTGAGGATTTATAAACTTAAAGCGCCAGATTACATTATTATCTAAGGTGTCAATTAAACCTCTATGATTATTGATATTTAATGGAATTTCTATTCCGTAAAAATTAAGCTTTAGGTGATTCCCTAAATTGCTAAATGAGTCAATTAAAGATACGTCAGCAATAGAAACTTGATTAGTATCGGAATAATCAAAAGACCTAATAATATTAGTATTTGAAAAGGATAAAGGAATAATTGAATGGGAAAAACAAAACATAGAGAATGCATAGAAACTTAAAGATATTACTAAAAATGAGCTTTTCATTTTAACCTCTTTATAAGCATTTTATTTAGAATTATTTTTTTGAATAGTAATGTTTGAAATCAACTGCATAGCCATTTGGCAATTTTGGGACAGAAACTGTCTCTAAAATTGTTATATTATCATAGAAGCCTGTGGATATGATTTCAATAACTGATAGATATTTTTTTGAATAATCATTTCGAAAAATTTTGAAATTATGTTCATAAAACGAAGAAGAAGGCAAATAATGAATTAGCAAAGTTCTTTGATCATAATCAATTTTGGGATTCCCATTAATCCATGATGTATCATCAGGATTAAAATGTGTCTTTGATAAATAACTTATGTATAGATCTATAGCTTCTTTTTTGCTATTTAAAACAACTCCCTCGCTGTCAAAGAATAACGGCAACATATTATGATTTATCGTATCGGTAATTTCATACCATGTATTATCGTTCAGTATTTGTTGGAATTTTTCGGGTGTAAATTCAGTTGTATTAATATTATTTTCTTTTGTACAAGATAGCAAGAAAAATCCTGTAAATAAAACAATAATTATTGTTTTCATTTCATCTCCTTTATTTAATTTCTAATGTTTGAATTCTATTTGTTAAATCCTGATTGGATTTTTTCATATCTATAAGATAGAGAGTTAGTTCTTCAATCTTTTGGAGAAGTTTTGCATTCATTTCTCCGAGGCTTATACCGTTTTCTTTTACTTCTTTTTCTGATGGTATTCCGGGTAGGTGTCCATTTGCCTTAATGTGATTTTCTACTTCAGTTAACTCGGGTAATGCATAGTCTTTATTGAATACATAATCACTCCAATTATCAACCACTACAAAAATCTCTTTTGCAACTACGGTTCCGTCAACCGAGAGACGGGCATCGAGATGATTTTGTTGTTTCTTAACTGTTCCTGAACCATCCCCAATATGTACCTTACCGTCAATATCAGTTTCACCATTACCCCATATAGTGAAAACTTGTCTCCATGATCCTTGATTCAAAGCATTAACAACAGTAAACGCAACCGTATTATTAATAATACTTGCATTGCTACCATTGATAAAATTAATCATAGAATATCTCCAACCATCAGTTGGCTCAATCAAAGTATATAATGCCGGTAAATTTGAAGCGGGCTTTGAAATAATGGAAAGAGTGGCTGAATTATTTATTATAAAATTGGCATCGGGGTGTCCGATAATTGTTAAATTATTTGGTTTTATAGTAATTGCTGTATTGTTATTATCAAAAATTGAGCTTGTATTTGAAGGCATTGGATCAGCCCCTATTTTAAATAAATTTTTGAAAGTGGATTCTGAGCCTGCCAAACCATCTATTCCTACTTTCCACATAGAGCCAGGTGTAGCAATAACGTTGCCAGCTAAATCCGTCTGCATAAATCTTAATAGCGAATTTCTATGCCAATAGTTTGGTGTTGCTGGGATTTCAGCTCTTTTGATATCTATTAAACTTGTGTATTCATTATTCGAAATTCTCATTCTTTCTACATCTGCTCCACCAAGAGTCGGAGTAGTTGCGAACCTCAATCTTCCGTATGGATTTCTGGTAGTTAGAACAATATCTCTTGCAGTCTCTGCTTGTAGAACAAGATCGCCCGGATTCCCTAATGTAGGTTTTGGAGTCAAAGTTGAATAAAAATTAAAATTCGTAGTTGTTGTTAATGCTAAATGCCCAAAGTAACTCAGAACATCACCCGTGCACGAGGATAGATAGCTATCATATTCCAATCTCAGGGTTGGATCCGAGCAATTAACTTCACATTCTGGCTTTCCCCATCCTTTTATATGGATAGGCTTGTAAGCTTGAGTAGTGCCAATCCCGAGATTTCCACCTGTAGATGGTGGTATTATATTATTACAAGGGATTTGAGCAGATAATTTGGTAT
The DNA here is from genome assembly GCA_903862655.1 of uncultured Ignavibacteria bacterium. Taxonomy (GTDB): domain Bacteria; phylum Bacteroidota; class Ignavibacteria; order Kapaibacteriales; family UBA2268; genus CAIOZA01. Next base: position 35,556 of record CAIOZA010000072.1, on the reverse strand, counting down.
TCAACATAGTTGAAAATAGAATTAAAATCAAAAAAATATTGATTTTAAAGAAAAAGATTGAATTGAAGACGACTCAATCCGCTCTTTAGTGTTGGTTGTCGCATAATATTCCCGTTTGAAATGTGATTAAATCTATATTAAAACAATAAATTCAAAATCAGAGATATACCATTTGCCAATTCTTTATTTCATTTTTCTAACTATTCAAAAATACAAAAGAATTTCTTATATAACACATGGTAGATAGAAAAGTTACAGGAAATCTAAAATTAAATGAAAATAAATTTAAATAGTTGTATTTTTATGGCAACTAATGTTTTTATCAGCATTAACTAATACAATATTTAGTCCTGTTTAGCGTTACGATTTAGTTTATTGCTCTAATTATTTTTATAGCAGAAAAGCCGGGCAAAACCCGGCTTTTCTTGTTAATTAGAGATTAGATATTATCTTATAACATTCAGTTTTGTTTGTGTTCTTGTGCTTCCTGAAATAAGTTCAATGATATATATACCCTGAGCATAAGAACTAATATTTATTGGTGTATGTGAATCCCCAGTTTCATCAAATGATAACTCAATTGTCTTAGAAACAACAACATTACCCATAACATCCATAATTCTTAAAACAGCCTTAGAAGTTCCAGTTGATTTAATAATCAAATTTGCTACATTCTGAGCTGGATTAGGATAAACATATACTGATTCAAATCTTACTTGTTCTTCTTCTACTCCGGCTACTTCAAGTTCTAAGACTACATCAACATTTGATGAGAAACTCTTGGTATAATCATTTGTCAATGATTTTTCGAAAGTATTGAATCCGACTTTATCGACAAGGAGTTTACAATTACCTTCGGATACTTCAGACATTGCGAAGTAACCTGCAGCATCAGTTAATGCGAAATCACTTACTTCACCCTGTTCATCTAATACATAAACTATGGCATCTTCTACGGGAGTTCCATTGGATTGAGGGATATCGATATTCTTCATAGCCATTCCACTGGCTATGATATTTCCGTCAATTCTAATCATTCCTTTAAAGCCTGTTCTTAGCTTGTGTTTGATTTCGTAGATCATAGTCGGCATATTATCGCCTACCACTATCTGAGTGGCTTCACGCCATTTTAAAGTGGCAAAATCCGACACTTTGTAGTATCCCGGCAAATATTTTCTGTCAAATGGAATTGAAAGTAAAACATAAGGACCATAAGGAAGATTCTGGAACATAAATGATCCGTCATCTTTGGATTCAGTTATGAATTGACCTGCGTTAGCATTGGTGTTAGGACTAGGTTTGACAGGCAATGCAAGAATACGTGACCTTACAAAAGCTCCATTATCATCTTTAACTAAGCCAGCGAAGCTATTTTTTATTTGATCGGCATTATTTAATTTGAAATCTATTCCGGTAAGTGGTTGATCCGGATAAATAAGATCTGCCTGATTTGGATTATCAACCTGATCGTACCATTGATCCTTGTAAGGAACCTGATCCATCGGTCTGCAATGGGCACGATAGGTCATATCGTCAGTAAGATCGATAGAGTATTTACCTTCGGCATCGGTTTTGGTCATGAAAACCATTCCGGTTTTTACATTAACGTTATTGTTTGGATCAACAGGATAGAATTCAACAACGGCAAATACTGGGTTGTTATTTTCTGCTGATGTCACTGTACCGCTGACCGGGTTAGTCTTTGGAACCGGACGAGCAGTAACAGTTATGTTTAGATCAACTACATCTTTGCATAATACTTCAATTTTCTGAGCTTTATCTAAAGCAATAGCATCCAAATAATATTCATGCATGAACAGAGGACTGTCGAACTCAAGAATGAAAGTCCCTACAGGGACATTTATTTCGAATTTACCGTCTTTGATGTATCCAGGATATGCAGGGAGTCTGTTTGATTTTTCTGAAAGTCTCCAAGCAATAACTTTACCTTCTTTTGCAATTGTTCCATCCTCGAAAACAACATTACCTTTGATATTGGCGCAAAGATCTTCCTTAGGTTGATCCTGAACAATATTTATGGCAAACTGCTGAATAGCCACAACTTTAGGATCACATTCGAGATACGCCTTTATTCCACCGGTTATCATACGAGGAACATCAGAATAAACAGTAAGTTCACCTGTGATGTTATCAAATTTCATCTCAGGCATTGGAGGAGACATTAGTTCGAATTTAATTGGGCATTTTACATTAGAACTAGCAACAACCTGATAAACATAGGGCTTACCAACTGGAACCACAGGATTGGGTTTAGATTCGAATCTAACATAAGGTCCGTTATTGGCGTCACCGACATTGATCATGAACTTTTGAACAGGAAATTCAACTGCGATTTTGCAAGTTGTTCCGACCTGAACAGCAACAGGGAAAGAGCCATTACTTGATGGAGCCCATAAAATTAAGCCTGTTTTATCATCGATTGTCATATCTTTGGGACTATCGAGCAATTTATAAACCAATGTGCAGGATGGATCAAGATTTGTTTTTGCTAAGACTTGATAAGAATATTTATCACCAATCTTTGAATATAGATTTGGTTTTGAAACAATTTGAATAAACGGTTTGTTCGGATCAAAAGCAACCTGAACAGTAACAAAATTGCTAGGATCACTTTCAACAAGCTGATTATTATTGAACCCGATAGCAACCACGAAGAAGCTGAATGTCCCTGGTTTAAGGTATTGTCTAATAGAGTAGTTAGTAATATTGACATCAAAAACTGCTTTACTGACAGGCTGAAATTCTTTTCTATCTTGTGATTCTTTTGGAGCACTGTAGATATAGAATCCAAAAGGTTGGTCATTATTCCTCTGGAAAAACCAGGATAAATCGACATAAGTGCCTTGATTATCCTGCCCTACTGAAGCGGACAGCCTTTGCGGGGCATCGAGAGTGTAAGCATTAGCAAATGTTAGCTGAAGTATAAAAGCTAAAATAACTAAAAAATAACGGTAAATTTTATTCATGATACCACCTCTTAATAACGTGTAAGTAAGTTTAATTTCTCAAATATAAGGAATAAAAATTAAAATTAAAATTAGAATTTAAACTTAAGCTTTCCGGTCAAAAACAAAGAATCTTTCAGCATTTTTTCTTCTTCTAATTTAATTGTAACTTCTTTAGCTATTTTCTCAGTTTTTAAAGTAATAATCATTTTTCCACTATTATCATAGGTGGTATCGGGTCTAGTGACAGTAATAAAATCTGTATATGTGGAATCGCGGTATTCAAGCCAGATTTTATTCTCATAGACTTTAGAGAGAGTATATGCCCAAAGTTCTCCTTTAGCCTTATTATAATTGAATGTGACCTCAGCAGAGTTTAAGTCGTGCCCAAAATAGACCGAAGTATCTTTGGATGTATTCAAACCGCGCTCAATATCCATAATAGCGAAATTATCACCAATTTTTCTTCCAGTAAAAGTATAAGGACTAGAAATATCCAAGGAATCTAATCTGATGTCAATACCTTTAACCGAAATCCTGCTTTGAGTAGTATTAAAGTTATCGCTATCAGCTAACTTAATTCTCATCCAGATTCTTGGTGGATTTACAGTAGAGTCTATCTGAAAAGTATTCTCACCTAAATTGAATTTGCATAAAACTCCATTTTCTTCGAAACTCATTTCTGAGATTTTTCCGGAGATTTTGTAATTCTCTCCGGGAATTAACTTTTTATCTCGAGGAGTATCGACATCCATCGGTGAAGTACATGCTGAAATAAAAAGAGCAAGTGCTGCAAAAATAATATTTAACCTTATTAACATTTTCATTTTCATTACCTTAAAATTGTACAGAAAAACCATAAGTGATGCCAAATTTCTGGGATGTGTACCAGATACTCTGATTTTGGTATGCAAGGAATGACCCTTCCAATGCAAGGAATGCATTTAATCCCAAATTATCAGAACCCCAAGTGAGGCCAGCCATCATTTTGCCCAATGGCCCTAATTCGGAACCACCAACAAATAATTGACCAAAAGGTTGGGCATCATATAAGAAGTCTATTTTTGAATTTAATTTACCAATTGCTCCCACTCCTCCAAAAACAACATTAGGTCGTTGTTCGTAACGGAATTTCCTGCCACCTTCAGTATTTACGAAATTCTGAGAAAATGGTTCCTGCCCACCTTCTACACCAATATGAATGTTGTTATATGGAGAAAGGAAATAAAAACCCAGAGAAATATTTGATAATCCAGAACCTGCCGGAGTCGAAGCATTGACAGAAGGGACAGTAGCTCCGGTTAGTCCTCTTAGGATAAACATATACTCTTTAGGATGAATACTCAATTTGGCATACATTGGTTCATAAGCAGAACTCATAGGTTTAAATGGAGTATTTAATATCGGATTCAAGTGAATTGAGGCCGGATTTTGATAGTGAATACGAGTGCTTGATATATTGTCAGCAATAGGTTCAATAGTTGGCAACGCGTCTGCGTTAGAAACTGTTGATTCACTTGAAATAATAGCGGGAACCTTGACATATTTAATAATAACTTTAGGGGCAGTCGGGTGATTGTTCATTATCTGACCGCTGTTGCCAGCATTGGATTGTGCATTATTTACTGCATAGTTCTTCTGAATTCCGGATTTAATAGAGGCGATCTGTTGGTTATAATTTGCTGAAACTAAGAAATATGTAATAAAAGCAGACATTCCTGCTACCAAAATCGGAACCCAGACAGATTTCAATATGCTATAGAACCCACCACCGGTGGTGCCGGCAGCCACTGCCGAAGCAGCTAAGGGCAGACTAAATCCAGTACTTTGGAATACAGCAGCTGTTGCGGCAAATGGTGGTATAAATGCCTCTTCATCTCTATGAACCGAATTGCGGATTGCAATAAGATCCTTCATCTCCCCACGAAGATTCTCGTTTGCTGCCAGTGCAGAAAACAATGGCACTTCCTGAACCGAAGCCAATTCTCCGTCAAGAAGAAGATGGAGCATTTCGGATGAATTATTACCTGTTAAATTGTTCATTTTAAATTTATAGTTAGTTTAACATTGTATTTATTAGTATTTATTTAATTCAGACAAATAAGGAGATAAAATCTCCCGGATTTTCTGCTTAGCTCTAAATAATTTTATTTTAACGGCGCTTAATGTTGTATTAGTTACTTCTGCAATTTCAGTATAAGAAAGGCCATCGTATTCCCTAAGAATGAATATGTCTTTGTATTCCTCAGGGATGATATCCATTGCCATTTTAATAAGTTTTAACAGTTCTTCATTATCATTGTTTTCGTGAACATCAGGAACCATATAATCTTCAAAAGTAATAGGATATTTTTCTTTTCTTTTGACGTTAACACATAGATTACGAGTAATTCTCAGCAAAAAAGCCGGAACATTTGTCATTGATCTAGGTTTTTTAGCACTTTCAACAAATTTTACAAATGTATCCTGGAAAACATCTTGTGCATCATCCTTATTGCCGAGAAATCTTCTACAATACGCATAGATCCTTGATGAATGTCTTAAATACAACTCGGCAAACGCCAACTCTGCCGTCTTCTTATCAGAATTCAGCATATCAAACAATTCAATATCGTTATATTGGTCAAGATTACTCATCTTAAAGCAATAACACTAAGAAAGCAAAAAAGTTTCAAAAAATATGAAATTATTATTTAGAAATTTAGCCTGGTTCCTTTGAATAACCCTTTTAATTTACTTTTATATTCGTCAGTAAACATATTATTCTTGATGTTTAGGAGTTTAAGACTTGTTATTGCCTCTAATCCAGATGGAAGAACCGAAAGTTTGTTGGAAGTCAGGGACAGAGTTTTTAATTTATTTAATTGAGTTAAAGATGATGGCAATTCGGTTAATTGATTCTGATCAAGTTTCAATACAGTTAAATTTTTCAGAAGAGAAATATTATCAGGAACTTTAGTCAACTGATTGGAAGACAAGTCTAATTCTGTGAGATTAGTTATCCCGAACACTGCATCGGGAATAACGCTTAAATTGTTTTTACTAAGGTTGAAATTCAAAAGAGTAGGCATTTTTTTGAAATCGGCATTTATCTTGACGATCGCATTATCACTAAGACCCAAATCTCTTAACTTCTTCATTTGCTCGATACCTGGAGGAATTTCAGTGATTTTATTTTCGTGAAGATATAAAATTTCAAGCTTTTGCAGTCCAAAGATTGCTTTGGGAATGGACGTAAGGTTATTTTTCTGGATAGATAATCTTCTTAAAGCATCCATTTCTAAGATTTCATCAGGCAACATTGTAATCTGATTTTCATTTAAGCTAAGATCTGTAAGCTTTTTTAATTTTCCAATTTCTTTGGGCAATTGACTTAGTTTATTATTCTGGATAACAAATGTTCTAAGATTAACTAAATTGGCAATGCTTGCAGGGATTAGCTGAATACTGTTTGACGCAAGATTCAGTTTCTGCAAGCCTGAGATTTTAGTTATTGATGAAGGCAGAGTAGATAATTTATTAAATTCGAGTGAAATATTTTGAAGATTAATAAGATCAGAGAATTTCTCGGGGAGGTTCTCAATCTTATTCCTCTTAAGAACGATATTTTTAAGATTTAAGAGGTGAGAAATATGTTCCGGAACATTAGAAATATTATTATCAGATAAGATCAGATCCGTAAGACTTTCAATATTAAATATTTCGGGTGGAATCTGATCGAGAGAATTATCGGATAAATCCAGAACTCTGAGTTTCTTCAGATTTTTGATTTCAGGCGGAAGTGATAAAATTTTATTTCTGGATAGAATAAGAACTTCCAATTCAGTGAGTTTAAGAATATCAGCAGGCAATTGAGTAAGATTTTTATTAGCTAAATTTAACCTTTTTGTGTTTTCGGGAGATTTAACAGCATTCGATAGAGAAGTATCAGCATTGGATTTCAAGGGTTTGATTCTTTTTGAAACACTGTCTTTTAGTGATTGGATTTCTTTAATCACCGGCTTAATTATTTTATCTACCGTTGGCTTAACAGCCGGATTTATTTTGGGTAGTTTCTGAGTGAAACTATTATTTGAAATTGCAATGTTTACTATTACAAGAATAAGAATATACTTCATGTCTCTACCAATTATTATTTATTATACTTAGACTAGATTATAAAAAAAATATTTTTATAATTTCATTCTATTTTCTTCTTCTCTGGTGCGGAAGGTTGAAAATTTTACTTCAGCATACTTGGCTAGTTTGACAAAAGGCAGTCCGATGATGAGGTAAAGAATAGCGACAAGCACGCCTGCACCAAGAAAATCGAAATATGTGGTAGCGAATTGGAAATAGGCTTTGGTCAGGTCATTCATAGTGATGACAGCAATTAGTGAAGAATCTTTTAGGAGCGATATGAAATCGTTTGTCATGGGAGGAATGACTAATCTAATCCCCTGAGGAACGATAATATGCCTTAGGGACTGATTCCGGCTCATTCCAAGTGCTACTGCGGCTTCCATCTGACCTCTTGGCACAGAGAATAATCCGGCTCGATAGTTCTCAGCTTCATAAGCAGCGTAGTTAAGACCAAGACCAATCACAGCCGCCAGGAATGGGGACATACTGATACCAATATTTGGTAATGCATAGTATATAAAATACAATTGAATGAGCAAGGGAGTGCCTCTGATTAACTCAATATAGAGGACCGCCAGCCTCGAAAAAGGTTTTGGTGCATACAAACGAGTTAAGGCTATGAACAGTCCCCAGATAATTGCAACAATCATTGCAACAATTGAAACTCCGAGAGTGTTAACGATACCCCAGATAAAAAGAGATCTGAATTCCCAATATCTTTGTAATTTATCGTAGAAAGTTTTCGATTTGCCCAGACTGGTCATGTAATAATCATATTTTGTAGGGAGGATATTCGATGGTCCTTTATCATTCAAATATACTGCCATCAAATAGTGCCAAAGATTCCATCTTTCTAATATTTCTCTGAGTTTGCCGGAAGTAGAGAGCTTATTGATTGCTGAATTCAATTTAGCATGGAGTTGAGTATCGCTTTTTCTGACAGCGATACCATAGGATATTTCACCGATAGGCTGGCCAACAAGTTTAAATCTTGGGTCAGGTTTAGCGTAATAAAGAGCGATTGGTGCATCACACAATACAGCATCCAGTCGCCCATTAGCCATATCAGTCATTGCAGCGACTTCGCTATCATAAGTTTTTACATCCACTCCAGGAAACTGGAGAATTCTCTCAGCTAATGAACTTTTTAAAGCACCGGCTTTCTTGCCGACAAGGTCTGACAGGCAGTTAATGTCATCTCTGTTGGAGTTTACAATTAATTGTTCATAGGTTAGATAATATGGATCAGTGAAGTTCACTTCCTGTTTTCTGTCATCGGTGATTTCAATGCCATTGATAGCAACATCATAATTATTATTTTGAAGTCCGGGTATTAATCCATCCCACTGGTTTTGAACAAATTCAGCTCTCATACCTAATATTTCGGCAAGAGCATTTGCAATATCAACTTCGAATCCAATATTTTGAGTTGAGATTCTGGGATCGAGGAAAATATATGGAGCATTGCCTTCAGCGTCTGCAGCCCATCTCAGAACAGGCTTATCAGCACTAATGGCAATAAAGGTAAAAATTACGAGTAACAGGCAATATGTAATGATCTTATTTATAATAATTCTAATTAATCTTTTAAAATATTAATATACTTCAATGTTCTCTCATCTTTGGGATGATTGAATATCACATCTGGTGAATCCATTTCAATGATGTGGCCTTCTTCCATATATATAACTCTGTCAGATGCATTTTGTGCAAAATGAAGAGCGTGAGTAACTACGACCTGAGTCATTCCTTCGTCATGGAGATTTTTCATTACCTGGAGAACTTCGCCGACCAGCTCAGGATCCAAGGCTGAAGTAGGCTCATCATATAGCATAACTTGCGGGGACATAGAGAGAGCTCTTGCAATGGCAACTCTTTGCGCCTGACCACCTGAAAGCTGTGAAGGATATCGTTCTGTGAATTGCTCCAAGCCTACCTTTTTGAGCAGTTCTTTTGCTTTTTGATGAACATCAATTTTATTTTCGTTTTTAACAATTATCGGTGCCAGTGAAACATTCTCGAGAACTGTTAAATGCGGGAACAGATTAAGACCCTGGAACAGCATCCCCACACGTGTTCTTAGGGTATGAGCTTTGATTCTGAAGTCTTCATCGAGTTGCTTTTCCTTTTCGAATCCCATGAATGGAAGTGCCATCTTAGAAAGCATTTTTTGTGACTTCGATTTATCAACTTCCTGTGATTTTCCTGATAATGTACGGTTTAAGGCTATGCCGGCAATGAAGATACCACCAATATCGAAAAGCTCAAGACAATTCAAACAACGGAGTAATGTTGTTTTACCACATCCGGAACGGCCAATAACCGAGATAAGCTCACCTTTACGTACCTGGAAACTCACACCTTTGATGATATGGTGTTCACCAAAATACTTTTGTAAGCCTTGCACATCGATCATTATTTCAGAACTATTTATCATCCGGAAATTATATTATTAACATTGAGTTTGAAAATTTTGAAAATAGAAAGTATAATTTATTAATTTTTAATTAATAATAAAAAATAAAAAAGCCATACCTTAAAAAGATATGGCTTAAAAGTGGATTTGAATAAGAATTAGAAATTCTTTGTTCCGTCAGGTTGATATACAAAATCGAATGTATAGAAGGGTGAAATACTTGTCTGATCGGGAGTTGCCGGATTATCTTTATAATAACTGGAAATTCTCATTTTAACATATTTACCATCTGCTGTTTTCATGACGATAACAACTCCGGGTATTGGAGAAATAATATGTGTGTCTTGATTGTAATTATACCATTTGGATGATGGATCAATGCTCCCTGAAGTATAACCAGCATCAGGTGCTGTTTTCAGTGTAGCAAAATCTGTACCCGCCAATATCTGGATTCCAGCTAGACCAGGTCCATAAGGGGCACTGTTCACTATGATACTTGTTTTTTTAAAACCGATATCCCACTTGGTTGTTGCTGAATCGGATACTGGAACCACTGCATTATTCTTGAAACTGAACAATTTGAATGTCTGACCACTTGTGTCTGCACTAAAGTTAGAAACTTTAACTGAATTAAGATTGGTAGTATTATTGTTATTAGTCGTATTGTCACTACAGCTAACAATCAACAAAGCTGAGACCAAGAAGAGAACTGCAAATACTTTATACATAAATCCTCCTAAAATTGTAAAATTAATCAAATATATAATTGAATAACAAGCTTACGTAACCGGTTCTTCCAGAAGTAATCAATCTCGTTCCATGTGTTTTATAATCGGCAAGATTATCAATTCCTGCCTGCAATGAAAAATATTTATAAACTTTTTTTGTAGCGGATAGGTACCACATCGAATAGCCGGGTGAATATTCATTAGGATCATCGAGAATGGTATTGCCATTTGCATCGGCAAATCCATATTTCGATTTGAATATCCCCCTCAGAGTGAAATATAAATCGAGTGTTTTGTAATCCCAGGTTATTCTCACAGCACCGCTGTGTCTTGATCTGTTCATCAAGCCTCCGTATTCGTCGGGTCTGACTTTTCTATCATGGTCTCCATCCCTTTTCCAATATTTTGCCTGATTCGGATCGTTTAGGGTTGCCTCTACTTCATCATCTGCACTGTAAAGAAGTTGATAGTTGAGCTCGACATTAATACTGGAAATAGGATAAAATCTAACTCTGGTTTCTAATCCCTGAGTATGGATTTTTCTAACATTAAAATAAGTATAGAGCAAACGGTCATTTGTCTTTATTGCAACGGGCAGGAATTCAATCAAATCAGTAATGTTATTTCTGAAAAAATTTATTCTGAAATCAAGATTATCATTTAAAGTATAATCACCACCAAAATCAATAGCCCAGGATTTTTCAGGTTTTAAATCACCGATTTGGGTAACGTCGCTTATTAATGTTTTCGCTATTTGACCGGTAGCATTAAGCTTAGCGAAGTCGGATTGAAAGTTCTTAATACCAAGAACTGTATACCCTTCGGAGGCAAGGGACCAGTTTAGGTAGAGTTCCTCAAAGGATGGAGCTTTGAACCCACTTCCAATGGAAGCTCTTAAGGTCAGTCCCGGTAATGATTTCCATGAAACTGCCAGTTTGGGGCTTAGATAGTCTGCATAAGCACTGTGAGCATCATATCGAATACTACCAATTAAATCAATCTGATCGGATATCTGCCAATCATCCTGAAGATAGCCATAGATTAACCTTACAGTTTGATTAGTATCGGCAATACGGTCACTTTGGGCACCTTCCATCTGCACGCCAAATCCACCAATAATCTGATTTGCACCTAGTAGCGAAGTTGATTGAACTTCTCCTTTAAATGTGCTTTGCTTGAAAAGATATTGATCATAAAATAGATTTGTAGATTTGTACATATCATAAGTTTCAGTTTTGAAGGTTGTAAAGTATAATCTACCTTCAAGACCGTATCTGTTTGATATCTTATGATTAATATCTAAACCGATTGAGTACTCGCTGTTTGTAATTTTATCGTCAATCAATGCTGAATCTGTTTTTATACCATTTTCAATCGTATATTTCCAGAAATCATTTTTGACTGCTTCGTTATACATTCGTCCGCTAAGTCTGGAAGTGGCAATATTAGTCATATCATAAAACAAATCAGAACTTATTGCCAGGTTTTGGTTGTCGGGTACAGTTTTAATAACAGCACCTGGCAGAACAGAAAAGCCCTGAGTCCTGTAACTATCTACAAAAAGATTTATACCTAAAGTTTTGTCTTTTGATGCGGCTGAAACATCACCTGCAATATCGTAAGTGGCGTGAGATCCATATCTTCCTGCGGCATTGAGAGTCAACGGTTTGGTTGGTTTTTCTGTGATAAGATTAACCACTCCTGCAAGAGCAGAACTTCCGTATAGTGATGATGAAGGGCCTCTTACTACTTCAACTCTACTAAGATTGGCAACAGAAAATCTTGATATATCGAGATTACCACCGGTTCTGCCAGTGAGAGGTTCACCGTTAATGAGAACTAATGTATAGTCAGCATCTAAGCCCTGAACCTGCATACCCCGAAATTTATCTTCAGTCATAGGGATACCCATTTCCTGATTGATAACTTCATTTAGTCTGAGATAGCCCTGATTCTTGATTTCACTTTTTGAGACAACTTCAGTAGGAATTGGCAAATCTTCGATATGCTTATAGGAACGAGTACCGGTGATGACTACATCATCGGTTATGACATCAGATTCCAGAAGAACCAGCTCAAGATTCTCAATTGACTTTGATAGGTTCAATAGTGTGTCGAGATTCGAATACCCAATTCTGGCAATTCCAAGTTTAAAAGTACCGGGTTTAATTAGATTAATTTGAAACGTGCCATTGGTGGCAGAAAAAGTTTGCTTTTTCTGGTCTGCGAGAAAAATTCTTACCGAAGGAACAGGATCTCCGGCTTTGTTTGTAATTTTACCAGATACAGATACTTTCTTTTCTTGAGCATTAAGAAATGAAAAACTGATAATAAATATTAAAATTACAAAAGAATTTATTAGATTTGATTTTGAGCTTAATAACATCAGCATTTATAAAAATGACAAATAAAAATTAGTCCGAGCAAATTCATAATTTAATCTGAATTAAATTAAAAGTTTGCCTGAAAATCGGTTACAAAATTACATATTTATAAACTGACAAACAATTAATAATAAATCATATTTTTAAGTTTTTTCATTTTAGTTTAAATTCGCATAAGTATCAATAATACCAATAAATAACTATGAAACATTTTTATCTACTATTTTCGGTCATTGTCTTCTGTTTTCTTGCTTTTACTTATTGTTCTTCTGTAAAATCACGAACAGTAAAACTTACGAAACCACTTGATGAGCAGTCTAAGTCTGAAAATTCTGAAATAAAGAAGGAAAAGGAATTAAAAAAAATGAAATCAAAATATCATAGTCGTTATGAAGATACGATTGTGGTTAGTATTTCGACAGAGAAAAAGCAAAAATTAGAAGATTCCGATAAATTCGATCAGGCATTACAAATTTTTGATGATGGTAATTATAGGGAAGCAGAAAAAATCTTCAATGAAATAATAAAATCAATTGAAAAACCAAATCAGAAATATTACAATATTCAATTTTATTTGGCGGAATGCAAGATTCAGTTTGGTGAAAATTCAAATGCGGAAGAATTATTGAAAAAATTGACAGAGAAATCGACAACAGACCATCTGGTATTAGAGAAGTCAATAGTAAGATTAGGTCAATTATACTGCATAATGGATAAAAAAGATTTAGCAGCCGGATACTTCCAGAGGCTAAAGAGGGAATTCCCAAAATCTGTTTATTTGAATTTTGCTGATTGCAATGTTATCAAATAATCTGAATTTAGGCAATTCTGTAAAAATTCTCAGCCCCATAACGTTTGCTGAATTCCGTCATAATCTGTTCTCTTTCTATGGGAGTCAAAGTGGAAGGATTAAGAGCTATATCGAATGCAATCTTCCTCGCCTGAGTAATTATTTCGCCATCGGTAATCAGATCGATATATTTAAAATCAGGAAGACCTGATTGTCTGGTTCCCAACAAATCACCGGGACCTCTTAATTTGAGATCTACCTCAGCTATTTCGAAACCATCAGTAGTTCTTTCCATAGTTTTAAGCCTAATCACGGCAGCTCTTTTTTCATCTTCTTTTAAGGGTTTACCTTTAATTTCATAAGTTAATTTATCGTTGCTGACAAGGATACAGTATGATTGTGAGGTTCCACGTCCGACTCTACCTCTTAGCTGATGGAGCTGAGATAATCCAAATCGTTCTGAATTCTCAATTATCATTACAGAGGCATTTGGAACATCAATTCCTACTTCAATAACTGTAGTAGCAATCAGAATCTGGTATTCCCGATCAAGAAATGCCTTCATGACTTCTTCCTTTTCCTGCCATTTCAATTGTCCATGCAGCAGTCCGCATTTGTATCCCTGAAAAACTTCATCGGAAAGCAATTCATAATGTTCGATGGCAGATTTCAGGAGCATTTTTTCTGATTTTTCAACTAATGGATAGACAATATAGGCTTGCTCTCCGGCATCGATTTTCTTTTTTACAAAGTCAAATACCTGCTTTAATTGACTGTCTGAAGCGATTTTTGTTACTATCTGCTTTCTGTTTTTGGGCATCTCTTTTATGATAGAAACATCCAATTCGCCATAAATTGTCAATGAAAGAGTTCTGGGTATGGGAGTTGCAGACATAACAAGAACATGAGGTATCAAATCATTTCCAAGTGATTCGCTACTATTGGCAATCAGATCTGCTCGTTGCACTACGCCAAACTTATGTTGTTCATCAATTATGACATAGCCTAATTTATGATAATTAATTTTTGTGGCAAAAAGAGCATGAGTACCGATAATTATTTTAGCTTCCCCAGATTCAATCTTTTGCAGACTCTCTTTTCGGATAGAGCTTTTTTGCCCACCGGTTAACGTGGTAACTGGAATATCTAATCCTTCTACAAGTTTAGATATTGTGTGAAAATGCTGTTCTGCAAGTACTTCAGTAGGAGCCATGATCGCAACCTGATAACCATGTTCAACGATTGAGAGCATAGTCAGTAAAGCAACAATTGTTTTGCCAGACCCAACGTCTCCCTGCAAGAGCCTGTTCATAGGTTTACCTGATTCAAAATCAGCAACAATCTCACGAATGACTTTTTTTTGATCGCCTGTCAGCTCGAAATCAAGTTGTTCCAATAATGTTCTAGCCAACAGACTTTTTGGGGGTATCAGCAAGCCCTTCTTCTCATCAAGAACTACTTTATTCTTTAATGCAAGATTTAATTCATAGAAGAATATTTCATCAAATTTAAGTCTATGCTTAGACAATTCAACATCTTCAATTTTTTGTGGGAAATGAAGATGCTTGATCGAATCACGAAGTTCCCTTAAAGAATACTTTTCACGGAATTTTTGACTGAAGTAATCTTTAATTGTGTCTAAATGTGTTTCAATAACAGATTGAAGTATCTTCCTCAGAATTCTGGTAGTGATGTGGGCTTTAACTAATTTCTCGTTTAGCTTATAAATCGGCAGAATTGCTCCGGCATTATAATCAGTTTGATCTTCAAAATCAAATTTCTGGATATCCGGATGATCGAATGATATTTTGCCAAAAGTATCCATTTGTGGCTTACCATTAAGGATAATTGTTGATCCCTCGGGGTAGAGCTTTTTATAGAATTCGGTATATGACCAAAATCTGATATAAGCCTTGCTACCACTTCCATCGGACAATTCAAGCAAAAGTAATTTCTTGTTAAATCTGTAAACATGTTCCTTATGCAATACGACTTGAGCGATGATTGTGTATTCTTGCTGATATGATAAATTCGGGACAGAGTTTTCATCGAAAGCCTGCATTTGCTTACGTAAGGTTATGTTCAATGAGGCTAAAGTAGGCACTAATAAATGTGTGACATAAGTTCTAGGGAGATAAAAAAGCATATCGACAGGAGTTTGTATTCCTTCTTTAGCCAGTGCCTGCGCTCTCTGAGGACCAATTCCCTTAATGTATTGTAATGGTAAAGTGTCTTTTTTGCTCTCTGGCATCAATTTCTCATAAATTTTATTTTAGTTGATTTCGTCATCAATAATGCAATTTAATCATAATTCGGATGAATTAGTAAGACTTCTGATTTCAATTTTATTTTATTTTAAGAAATTATGTGTGGACGTTTCGCACTATCAGCTAAAACAGCTCAGTTAGAAAAACTGTTACCCGGACGGACAGTCAAGATCTCTGCGATATTGACAAATCGCTATAATATTGCCCCCACTCAGAATATCTCAGCCATAATGAATGCCAACACTGATGAATTGAGCAGCCTTAAATGGGGTTTGATTCCTTCATGGGCTAAGGATGACTCTTTAGCCTCAAAAATGATAAATGCCAGAGCAGAAACAATATTCGAAAAACCATCATTCAAGAACTTAATTGTGCGCAGAAGATGTCTGATTCCTGCTTCTGGGTATTTTGAATGGAAAATTGATCCAAGCAGTAAGGGAAAGATCCCATATTATATTAAAAATTCTAAAGATGAATTGTTTACTTTCGCCGGTCTTTGGGATTCATGGAAGAACAATGAAAATGAGATCATCAATTCTGTTACTATTGTAACCTGCCAGCCAAATGATAAACTTTCAGCTATACACAACAGGATGCCGGTAATTATTAATCCTGATGATAGGATTAATTGGCTGGAAAATAATTTGACCAAAACAGATACAGACATTTTACTTTTACCAGCCGATCCTGACTTATTTGATTTTTATGAGGTAGACAAAAAGGTTAATATTTCTTCTTTTGATTCTGAAGAATGTGTAAACCCAAAATATTTTTGAATAAATATCATTTTTAGTCAAAAACTACGTATTTCTCCGTATTTCTTTTCCTAAATATAATGATTATTTTTGCTATGTAACAAAAAGTAAAAACGGGAAATACGATGAAAACCACAATAAGCATAATGAAATATCTGATAACAGCTGTCTACCTGCTGACTCTAAGTTGTTATTCTCAGGTTGATTCGACCAAGGAAATTCAAAATTCTTTACAAAAGGGTTTTATCAAAGAAAATATTGGTACAGAGATCAACACGATGTTCAACGAGACATTCCCAGTAATATCTGCTGATGGTAAATCATTTTATTTTTCAAGAGGTAAAGACCCAAGGAACACCGGTTACAAGAATTATAAAGACAATTATGACATTTGGGTGTCAGAACTACAGAAAAATGGCAAATGGTCATTTCCAAAAAATATGGGCTACCCATTAAATAATGGTGGAAATAATTACGTTTGCTCAATTTCTCCCGATGGAAATTCTTTATTAATTGGTGGCGAATATGACGGTGACACAACATTAGATCAGGGATGCTCAATAACTTACAGAACCATAACCGGATGGAGTAACCCCGAAAAGATAAATATTCAGAATTTTTATAATCTTAACAAGTATGTAAGCTTTTTCTTAAGTAGTGACTGGAAAACACTTCTTCTGTCGATTGAACGCGACGACTCGCAAGGCAACAAGGATCTTTATGTGTGCTTCAAGATTGATGAAAATGAATGGTCGGAACCAATCAATCTGGGCATTACAATAAATACTGAATTTAATGAGGCTACACCTTTTTTGTCTGCTGACCTGACAACGCTTTATTTCAGTTCGAATGGACATGAAACTTATGGAGACATGGATATTTTTTACTCGAAGCGTCTTGATGATACCTGGACAAATTGGTCAAAGCCTGTAAATATAGGGAAACCTTACAATACTACTGGTACTGAAGGAGGCTATTATCTTACTTCACGTGGCGATAAAGCATATTTTGTTTCTTCTACTGATACAGAAGGTGGAACTGACATATTCCAGATTAAAATGAAAGTTGAACTCAAGCCTGATCCATTCCTGGTAGTTAAAGGTAAACTTATAAACCCAATAACCAAAGAACCACTTTCGGGATATGTTTATTACAAACAGGCAGACGAAGGTAAAATGTCAGGAAGTACGAGATCAAATCCTTTGACGGGTGATTTCGCAATTACACTTCCGATAGATAAGCAGTACAGAGTAGTGGCAATTTCTGACAGTTTTATATCTGCACCAATTTTGATTGACGCAGCAAAGTTTGACACAATCACAACAGTCAACATCAATATCCCTATGAGAAATCTATCTGAATTCGCAAGGAAGAGAATAGTTCCAGAGAATCTGGATCTTATCTCAAACGAAATTTTGCAGAAAATCATATTTAATACAAAAACAATCTATTTTGGTTTCAATGAAGTGCCTATTACAGGAGAATTCTTCCCTGAACTGGATTATATTGCTGATATTATGCTGAAATATTCTTGCTTTAACATTTCAATTATTGGGCATACTGACAGGTTGGGCACATTGAAGTACAATCAAGATCTGTCTGAGCATAGAGCAAGCGAGGTAAATAACTATATTTTATCGAGAAATGTTGCAGGCAAAAGACTAAGTCATTATGGAAGAGGTTATATGCAACCTGTTCAACCGAATGATACAGACGAAAACAGAGCGATGAATCGCAGAGTTGAATTTATTATGAGCCGGACATTAGAACAAAATTTTGTTATCGGCTTACAAGTGAAATAAATTTCGTATTTTTGTAATTGTGATTATTTGATTTCTTGTTCTTTTATTTATGATGGATAATTTTTCACTTATTTTCCCACTGGCAAAAAACAAAGAGATAAAAGGCAATCGACGACTTGCCCGGGAAAAAGCACTTCAGGTGATAACCACCTATCTTATTTCGGATGATTCACTCATCCGTTCATTTGAACATATATTCTATCGTGATTTTAATTTTGGCGACGGTGATGAGCATTATGAAAAAATACTCACTCAAGCAGAAGTAGTCGAAGTAGAATCAGATACGGCTATAATTTGGGAAAGTGAAGATATCGACTTTGCTTTCAGCTTGGTTGAAAAGACTATCGAAACCCGCGAACTTATTGATGAATATGTAACAGCTGTAGCCGAAAACTGGGAGTTGGATCGTATTGCATCTCTAGACAGAATATTGATCGAAATGGCTGTTGTTGAATTGATTTATTTTCCTGAAATACCGACTAAAGTTAGTATTAATGAATCTATTGAGATAGCAAAGAGATATTCGACAGATAAAAGCGGAAATTTCATTAATGGTGTTCTCGACAAAATCCTAGGCAAACTTGAATCTGAATCCAAGATTAATAAGACAGGCAGAGGCCTTCAAAATAAATAGGTGAAACTTGATCTTGTTCTTACTTTAATTATTTTCGTCCACGGAACAGCTGAGTGTTGATACCATATCTTCTGACTTTATTATGTAACGTTTCTCTGCTAATACCTAACAATGCGGCTGATTTACTCACATTGCCATCACATTTTTCAAGTGTAGATTCTATTTTCTTTTTATCGACTTCAGCAAGATCTTCCTTAAGAGTACGACTCGAATCAATATGAATATTGGAACTCTCTTCGCTTAGACCTGCAAAGGAATTGCTGATCATAATCTTACTAATATCAGAAACTTCAATTGTATCATTTGCAGTGGTTTGAAGAACAACTTTCATTACACTTGCTAATTCACGTACGTTTCCAGGCCATTCTTTTTCCTGCAAAAATTCAATAGCAGATGGTGAGATAATCTTAGATTGATTATATTCATAATTATGTTTGAGCAGATAATGGTCGATAATTTCAGGGACATCTTCAATTCTGTCTCTTAATGGAGGAACACTGATTTCACATTCGCGAAGTCTGTGGTAGAGCTGTTCTCTAAACTTTGCTTCTTTCATAGCAAAGACTAAGTCCTTGTCTGTGGCGGAAACAAATCTCACATCCAATTCTTCTGTTTCGACAGAACCAACTTTTCTTATTAATTTCTCTTCAATAGGAATAAATAGACTTGATTGAAGATCCATTGATAAATCTCCAATTTCATCCAGGAATAAAGTTCCCTTATGTGCTTGCTGGAAAAGTCCTTTTTTTGTGTCTATAGCACCAGAGAATGATCCTTTGTTGTGGCCAAAAAGTTCACTCTGGAATAACTCTCTAGGGATATTTGGAATATCGACAGTAACAATTGGATATTTTGAACGTCTGCTAACTGAGTGGAGTGCTCTGGCAACTAATTTTTTTCCGGTTCCTGTTTCGCCGGAAATGAGAACATTAAGGTCAGTTCTACCAAATCTGATGATACTATCACCCAATTCAATGATATATTTCGATTTTCCAATTATACCATTCATTTCGAGAAATTTCTGAATTTCGCGAGCTTCGCCTTTGTAATTATGACGCTCCATTGCACTTGCAAGAACTTCTTTCAGTCTTTCTTTTGTAAGGATGCTCTTTTCAATGAAATTGATAGCACCCAGCCTTGTTGCTTTTACAGCTGTATCGATAGTGCCTTTTCCAGAGATCATAATGACCGGGATTGAAGGGTAATGCTTTCTGCTTTGCTCCAGAACATCTATGCCATTAAGTTTGGCTTCGGGGGCAAATTCAATATCGAGCAATAAAACTCCGACTTTCTTTTGATTTTTTTCAAGATATATTAGAGCTTCTTCTGGATCCTGAATTGTATTGGTCTCATATCCAAAAGATTGAACAATATCGGCTATTGTTGAACAAAAATCATAATTATCGTCGGCGATTAATACTATCATAACTTTTACCGTTTAAGTTTCTTAATTTAAAGTTTTTACGTAGCTATCTAAATTAACGTATAATTGATTCAATATTTTAGTATTCTCACTATTAAAATTCGGATTCCATCTGGTTCTCAAAAATAAATCTGTTTCAGTATTCACAATTGTCAGGAACCTGACGGTATCTCCCGGATCCATGCAAGCCTGTACTTTGAGCATAGCTCTATTAATCTCTCTGAAAATTCTGCATGAAAGAGAATCATTAAGATCTCCTATTTTTTTAAAAGAACTATCGGCATTCATTAAGGTAATTCTACCATTTGATTGCATTCTGTAAGATTCAACAATCTTCTCTTTTGCAATTATTCCCCAAGTGATATCGATATCCTTCATTTTATCTTTGAAACAATCGTAGGGTTTTATTGCTCCGCAAGATTCAAACATTAATAATAATACGAATAATACAAAATAGTTACCATTTTTAAAACAATTGTTTCTCGACATAATTTAATTAATCTTGTTAATAAAAGACTCAAATCTCTTCAAACATACATCTTTACCCAGGACTTCCATGGTTTCGAACATACCGGCACCCTGAGATCTTCCTGTAATAATCAATCGGATTGGATGAATAATATCTTTAAGTTTAATTCCTTTTGATTCAACGAATTTCATTACTTCATCATGTACAATTGCATGATCGAAATTATTCAAATTGCTCAAATCTGTTTTTAGTTCAGATATCAATTCGCCAGTATTTTCTTTCCAGTATTTTAATTTATATTCTTCGTCAAATTCATTGGGATCACTGAACATGTATGTTGCGAGTGATGGAATCTCATGAATGAATGTTACTCTTTCTCTAAAAAGCAATATAACTTTTTCCAGATAATCCTGGTTGAATTTTGTTGGTTCAATGTTATTTTTAATTAGAATTTCGTTTAGTTGAACAGCCAGAATATTTACAGATTCTATATTTCTAAGATAATGAGCGTTCATCCAATCGAGCTTAACCATGTCGAAGACAGCTCCACTTTTATTTACTTTTTCTAGGTTAAACGATTCAATCAATTCATCAATTGTATAGATTTCCTTATCAGCAGATGGATTCCAACCTAAAAGAGCTATAAAGTTGATAAATGCATCCCTGAAATAACCTTTTGATTTGTAATCTTCTACAGCTACATCTCCTTGTCTTTTACTCAGTTTTGATTTATCCTTATTGAGTAAAAGTGGCAAATGGGCAAACTGAGGTATTTGCCATCCGAAATAGTTGTAAAGAATAATATGCTTAGGTGTGGATGGCAGCCATTCTTCGCCTCTGATGACGTGAGTTATTTCCATAAGATGATCATCGACAACATTTGCGAGATGATATGTAGGGAATCCGTCAGATTTGAGCAGAACCTGATCATCAATTTCTTTCCCATGGACAACGACTTTCCCTCGAATTATATCATTAAATTCAATCAATTCATCTGGGATTTTCAAGCGGATTACATAGGGTTTATCCTGAATGAGATATTCTTTTGTTTTATCATCGCCCAAAGTAAATTGATTACTCATATTCATTCTGTCATATTTTGAATCGGCATTGCTTTCCTGAAGTCTTTTTCTCATATTATCAATTTCTTCAGGAGTATCGAAAGCATAATATGCGTGACCTGATTCAATTAAGATGGAAGCATGATTTTTGTATATCTCAAGCCTTTGGGATTGAATATAGGGACCATACGCACCTTCATCGACAGGGCTTTCATCGAAGTGCAATCCAGCCCATTCGAGTGACTCAATCAGGTTCTCCATGGCATTTTCTACAAGCCGGCTTCTATCTGTATCTTCAATTCTGAGTATCAATTTTCCATTGTACTTTTTTGCGAATAGATAATTGTACAGAGCGGTTCTTAACCCTCCTACATGGAGATAACCGGTTGGTGATGGTGCAAATCTAACTCTAACAGACATAAACCTTATACTACCATTTATTTATAACTATGCAAATTACAAAAAAAAGCGTGTAGAAAAAAAAATGGTTGTAGCATTTTGTGAAATAGTACAACCATAAATACATTAAAAAAGATAGTTAATTTAATTTTGCTTTCTTGGTTTCCTTTACTGTCTTTGTTTCTTTAGGCAATGTGAAAATTCCGACGGGGACATTTGCATTATTTTTGATTTTATTAACGAGCATATCCGATAACATTTCAAGCAGCCAACTAAATACATTTGGAGGCATGTGAGTATGATCTATCTTGGGAGGTGCATTAATAAAATCAATCGGATAAGGTGTTTTTCCCTTTAGAACAAAATCCACAGCATTAAAATCAAGCCCTACTGCGCGAGTGAATTTTAAACTCACATCTTCGATTGTTTTTCTGATTTTCACTGGAATCACATGTTCTCCATTGTAAAAACGCATGTGTACAGGTTTTCTGGCATCATAATAAACCGTCAGAACTTTATTGCCGATTACAAAACATCTAAAAGTTTCATCATAATCTACAGATTCCTGCATCATCATTACTCTTGAACCTGAGCAATCGTAAACATTATGAAACTCTTCGGGATTGTACACAATGAATGAATGATTTATACTTATTCCTGAATTGGGTTTGATAACAGCAGGGAAACCGATGTAGTCAAATATTTCCTCCCAGACAATTGGGAAAATCATGTTTCGAAAGTGCTCTGAATGAGTTCCCTGAGGTCTTTCTTTAGTTGGGAGAATAGCTGATTTTAAAGTATCAATACCAAGCTGCTCAGCAAATTTAACTAAAAGGAAATTATCGTTAGCTGAACAAAGAAATGGATTATTAATAACCGTAACACCGGATAAACAGGCATGTTTCAGATATGAATGATAATATGGAATTTCTGATGTAACTAAATCAAGAATAATGTCATATTCGCTGAGATCATCTATCCTGACAATTCCAAGTTTAATGAACTCTGCCGAGGCTTTGCTCATCATTTTTTCGTTGATATGGTCTAGAATAGCTGATGGAAATACATCGTCGG
Source organism: uncultured Ignavibacteria bacterium (assembly GCA_903862655.1). Classification (GTDB taxonomy): domain Bacteria; phylum Bacteroidota; class Ignavibacteria; order Kapaibacteriales; family UBA2268; genus CAIOZA01. The sequence continues at coordinate 12,266 of CAIOZA010000072.1, read as the reverse complement.
AACCAGTAAGAATACCAATCTTTTTCATGTTGCACCTTATGGGAAAAAGTTCATATATTATAATTTTTTAACTTATTCTCAATAAAAAAAAGTTAAAAATTGATTATCGACAGGTATTCTATAAATGATTAGATAAAAATTCTTTCACTTTTACCAATTTAAATTCGATACCATCGAATTTACCAAAAATTGGATCGGGCTTTATCCAATCTCCAAGATTAACGTATATTCCGTCCTCGTATTGTTTAAAATTTATTTTGTGGCGGTGTCCCATGATTACAAAATCGAATCCACGCTTAATCATATCTTCTGCAAAATCCTCCAAACCTTCTCTCACGCTAAAATCTTTGGAATCTGTATAGGATCTGCTTGATTTTGACGAGGATGATGCAAGATTAATTCCGAAATCAGGATGTATGAGTCTAAAGAAACTGTTTGATAGAGGATGTCTTAGAATTTTTTTCATCAAACGGTATCCTGCATCATTGTATGCTTTACCGTCACCGTGCGACAGATAAAACTTCTTTCCATCGATAATGGTTTCCAAATCTTCCTTGTAAACATGAATATCTAATTCTTTCTCAAAAAAGTCAAAATGACCGAAATCGTGATTGCCCATAAGATAAATGATATCAATCCCGAATTTATTAATTTCAGCTAATTTTGCTAAAACTTTATAATAGTATTTCGGTATCACAGATTTGTACTCAAACCAATAATCAAATAAATCTCCAACTATGTAAAGTGATTTCGCGTCTTCTTTGATTTTATCCAAAAAATCCAGCAATAAACTTTCACGATGCTTATCAGCTTCTCTTTCTAAAATTCCTAAATGAATATCCGAAATAAAATAGTGCATAATTAGTCTGCTATAAAAGATTAATTTTAATTTTTCAAATTTAATTAATTTCTAGTAAATATTTTGCAAGAATAATTATTAATTTTGTAACCTTTTGAATATTGTTTCATTTCTAACAGAACATTACTTTTAGTGTAGTTATTAAAGTATCGATTTATAATGCGGAAAGATTTTTCAAAATATACTGACGAAGAGCTGATTAAAATTCTGAAAGGGGCTAAGCCTGACTCAGATACAGCTTTCGGAGAGATATATGATCGTTATGGTATCCGCATTAATGCTTATATCCGGACGATTTTGAATGACAGGCAAATGTCAGAAGATGTTTTTCAGGAAACTTTTATCAGGTTTTATCAGAAAGTTCAATCTGAATATGAAAGAGGAACAATAATTGGGTTCCTAATAACAATAGCTCGGAATCTATGTTTGAACGTAAAGCGCGATGCAAAGAATACGATTTCGATTAATGATTATGATCTCATTTATCAAGATGGTGTATCTTATGAAGAAACTGAATTATCCGATTTATTGATGAGAGCATTAGACTTACTGGACATTGAATATCGTGAACCTATTATTATGCGGTTTTTTAATGATATGCCTTATGATGATATTGCAGAAGTTCTCGAAATAACTGCGGCAAGAGCAAGATATTTGGTTTTTACCGGAAAACATAAAATGAAAGATTTACTGGATCCTTACTTAAAAGAATTATCTAATAAATAATCGACTTAGAAAATGGAATACAATCAACTTATACATGAATTTCTTGAAGGTACCCTTGATAAAGCTGGAGAAGCTCAGCTTTTTCTTGGTTTATCTACAAGTGACGAACTAAGGAACGAGCTGAAGCAAGCTATTACTCTCGATAAAGCCTTTAATAAGCGAATCAGTGCATTTGTGCCAACATCAGCCTCTACCATTGGCATTTTCCAGCAATTGGGTATTGGAACAGCTGCCGGTATTGCCGGAGCAACGTTGGTCAGTAAATCAGCATTGTCTTCATTCTTTGGTGCATATTCTCAAGCTATTATAGCAGGTTTAGCAACCCTGGCTATCAGCACAGGAATATTCTTGGGGCTTCATTCTTTGGAGACAAAACCGGATGAGAAAACTGCAGCCCAGGCAAATCAAATCAATAAGCCAAATACTAGTTCATTGAAGACTAACAATCTTGTTCCAAGTATAGTTTCTAATGAAGTAGTGACACCAAAAGTCAGAACAATTATCAAATATGTTTACATTACTGAGAATCAGGATAAGGATATTCCGGCAGTCGATTCACCTGTTCAAAATATTCCCGATGTTCCAAAATTTGTAAATATGAGCAATCTTCTCTATTCACCAAAACCTGTTCAATTGAATTCTAAAGGTTATAATTCGAATCTGAACGGTCTGGATCAACCTATTTACAGCTCATGTACCGATAATCTAGAGATTAATAAGGATTTAGGATTAACATTTGAAATCAAGGGTAATGGAAGCTGGTCTTTACCCAGCTCTACTTTACCCATTTATTCAAATTCTTTTTTGAATAATACATCAATTACTTTAAATTATAAGATTTCTTCAAATTTTGATTTAGGTCTTGATTTACGTCAGGAGAATTTTTATCAGGTGTACAAAGGTACTAATGAATTAAATGACCAGTTCGAATATCGTCAGAATCCTATGTATTTGTCATTATCCTTATCCGGCAAGTATACTTTCTTCAGAGCAAATGGCTTTGAAGGCATAGCACAAGGCCAGATTGGCGGAACTGCGACCGGACTCGTCACTAGAGGTATGATCGGAGTTCAATTTTCACCATATAAGGACATATCTTTCATACTTGGAGGAGAAGCTGGAGTTTTAACTTATAAACATCAGAACAATACGTTTAATTCGAACAAAATCGGCATTATTTACGGGTTAGGTTTTAATTTTTAGATGCTCAAAATACAATCACATAAAACCTCACACTCATTCATCCCAATTATTTTAATTCTGGGAATAATGACATTATTGATTTATTCCTGCAAGGATTCACTCGGTTATGATCCGAATGTTCAAACATATCGTTTAACAAAAGATACAGTGAAACTACCTGATGGTGGTACCGACACAATAAATACCAAATTAAATATTGATTCGATAAGAATCACATTAAAAGAACAATATAAATTGAATAGTAGGGAATATTACTTTTTTTGGGAAGGAAGAATAGTCAGCAAGGAAATTATTCTCGACACTGCGACTAAATCCAATTTTCTTTGGTTTGCTCTTGCTATGCAAACGACAAAAACCGATCAAGAGTTTACAAATTCTTATCGTTGGGATTGGGTGAAGGAATTTGAAATTAAATTTGCAGCAAACGCTGTTGAACAGTCATTTGAACTAGATAAGGAAAAAGTGGATAATCGTTGGTTCTCTATCACATTAAAAAAATCATCACACATGATGGATAGTTATACATTTAGTAAAATGGAACTTAATACACTAGTTAATATAATCGATCATGATTTTGAGAAGAAGACAATAAAACTATCTTTTATCGCTACACTCGCAGCGAATGCACCTTTCTACACTAAGCAATTTACCGGATTAATTACTATTTATTACAAATAAATCAATTTATTCTGTTTTTGATAATGGCACGGTAAATTTGAATTTACTACCAACGTTTAATTGGCTTTCTACCCAAATTCTACCCTTATGTTTTTCAACAAATTCAGTACATAAGATTAAGCCCAGCCCAGATCCTTTTTCTCTGTTTGTACCTTCTGATGTATAATTTTGGTCAATTTTAAATAATTTCCCAATATTTTCTTGGCTAATTCCTACTCCATTGTCTTCTATAGAAATAACTAAATATTTGTCATTTTTATCCTTTGTTACTTCGTCAGGATAAGCATTAATTTTTACTTCGCCTGATTCTTTAGTGAATTTTATGGCATTAGTAACCAGATTTCTTATTACGGTAGCGACCATATTATAATCTGCTTCAATAAGAGTATTTTCTTCAATATCAGTTGATAGCTTTATATGTTTATTGTCAGCATTGATCTGAACTAAAGGAATGACTTCCTTCATCAGATAATAAAGATCATTTTCTTCGGGATTGTATTGAATAATACCTCTTTGAGATCTTGACCAAGTTAAAAGATTTTCCAATAGATCATAAGCGGTTTTGGATGTTTCAGCTAATTCAATAATGAAATCCGGTGTATCTGAATCACTTAACATTTCAGGATGATCCCTAAGAAAATCAAGAGCATTTTTCACGGCACCGATAGGATTTCTTAAGTCATGTGCAATAATAGATAGAAATCGATCTTTGGTTACATTTGAATCTTCAAGTGCTTGTTGATTAACTCTTAATTCTTCCTCTACCTTTTGTTTCTCTTTCAGTGAACTAATAAGGATGTTAAATGATTTAGAAAATTCTCCCATAAAATCCATTCTCTGATTCAAATCGCCAGTTGCAACCTGTTTTGTCTGCCAAACAAGATGATTCAAATTTGCATGAAGGTTTTTAAAAGGCGATGCAAGAAGATTCTTTGAAGGCGGCACAGCATTTAGATCTCCCTTAGCAAGAGATTTAATATATGATTGTGCTTGAGCATGCTTCTCGAGGAAGCGATTATATGTTTCATATAAATCCCCATAAAGTTCCTTATCTTCCTTAGAGACGGATTTCCCTATTGGGATAAAGAGGATTGTTTCCAAATCATTCCTGGCATTTGTCAAATTTTTTAAATTGTCGATTATAAGAAGAAGATTTTTTCGTTCAACTTCGGTCATAGCAAACCCATGATGACTTAATAAATTAATTTTGAATATATATATTCGGTAAAATTACTATAATATTTAGCGTTAATAAAAAATATTAACTATATTCATATCGACGAATCATTATGCGAAATTCAATAACATTTAACTAACACTCTCTTGCTCCGTCGGACTTTACTGGCAGAAAAGCTTAGTATATTCTGTGATACAAACCCAACAAATTCGATGACCAATTACCGTTTTAAAGAATAAGAATTCGTGTGTTAGACATTTCCATTTATGCCAGACTAGAAGATGTAAATGATTTATCTTTTATTCATGTTAAACTCTCTAAACGACTGAAGGTTATGATGATTTAGACTACCCTAAATTAGATGACTATATAATAAAATATAATTTGTTTAGTCTAATATTATTATTAATTTTGTTTTACATTTTGGAAGCACCTGAGATCAGCAGAAGAATACATATTCAATAATTTGATTTTTCATTCAAATTATTCATTTTGCTCTTGGAGATCCCATTTTCTTGCTTTTTTTAATTTTTAATTTTTTGAATTAATTTATAGAAGTTCCAAAATATTCTAATATGCTGATTTTGAATTCGATTGGATAGGATTTAGAATAAGATTTTACAAGAAAATAATAATTTTCACCATTCATAATTTGGAGAAATCATGAGACGTATTATACAAGTTTTGTTAGGTTTAATAATCTTCAGCTCACTGATAGTGGGTGTGCAGCCATGCTATGCACAAAAATCTACATCCATGACTTTTACATCAACTAAGGGGCAAGGGGCAACCAAAAATTGGAGTGCTGACACTTGTTATGCAACAATTGATGCGAATAAAACTTTGACGATTACCGGTCAGTTTGCTACAGGTAGAACTGATGTTCCTTATCAAGCAATGGTAATCACAATTAATAAGTTCGCAGGATTAGCCTCATTACCTTACGCCATTTCAAATGCAACTTTTGAGGATATATGGACAGAAAACGGGAAACCAAAAATTGTCAAAACATCAATTGTATTCAGCTCTACTGCACCAGTTTTTGTCAGCGATTTTGATCTTGATAAAAATCTTCTAGGCGGTTCTTTTGCATTTGATATGACTTCTCATCCACCAAGTGGTAATGATTTTGTAACTAATGTTACAGGTGGCTATTTTAAAGCGGCGATGTCTTTAGGTATTATTCTGGAAGTTTCACCAACTACCGTAGTTAAAACCAATACCGGAAGCAAAATCAATTTCAATGTTTATGCCAAAAATCTATTAAATGTTGGCGTTAAAGGATGCGAATTATTTGTCACAGATGACTTGGGTAAAATAAAGGACACAAAAGTTGGGACTACATCCAGTAAAGGTCAATATGTTTATACAGTTGATATTCCAAAGGATGCTAAAACAGACAAATATAAAGTTTCATTTTATGTGAAAAATAAAATTAATGGCGAGGAAGTCATTTCAAATACTGTGGAAAGAACTCTTGATGTATCCGGTCGTTATTGGGTTTATAATTGTGCCAACAGTCCTCTTATGACATTTGATGCAGGTGATGGGAACGAATTTAAATCAGATGATCCTCTACCAACTATATCAGCGACAGGAAAAATAAACCTAAATGATGTTGTAACTCTTGACGGGACCGTAACAATAGATCCACGTAAAGGAGTAGAGAGATTAACCGGCAATTATACAATGTATATTGATAATGTTAATATTGCTGCTACAAATCAGCAACTGCTTATTGAAAAAGGCATTGGTATGTCATTTAATTGTGCAAATCTTCTAAAATGGGATACACCTGGCGTTCTTGCAGTAAAAATTGGTGGGATTGAATTTTCTCTGGATGAATTGAGCTTTGCAGATCTGAATTTTGCCAAAGCAGTTAAATTTAAAGTAACTGCGCAATGGGGAAATTTGTATAAGGATAATTGCACAACCAACTCTAATCAACCTGAATTCTCATCACTTTCTGGTGGATTAACTATTGCTAATGAGGAACTCGATGGAGTTAAAATTGAGGGCTTTGAAATTGGTGCTACAAATCTTAGTACAGCAGCATTTCCGGGATTTTGCATCGATAATGTAGCATTATCATATGAACCTATAGAAGATTCATGGAAATTTACTTCAGCTGCTGAGTATTCAACACCCGACCCGGCAAAAACCGGACAAAAATTGTTCCAAGGTAAAGCCAAAATTGAAGTTACTTCTAAAAAAGGACATTTTGATGGTTTTGTTTTTGAAGGAAAAAAACAGCCAGGAATGCCATGTGGTGAGATTCCATTTGAATGGATTGGTCTACGTTTAGCCACATCAGGTTGGTCAAACAAAACTTCCTGGAAAGGTTATACAGCAGAAATTGCTGGATTCTTTTTGTCTGATGATGCATTAATCAAGAATGAAATTCCTTGGTTGACTAAAGTTTTAGGAGAGGAATCTCTAATAGAGCTAGAAATTGTTGGTAACATAGCCTACACAGGTCCAAAAATTACCGGAACTGTAAATGCCCGAATGTTTGCAAATAAAAAAATAAGTGTAACGAATAAATGGCAGGTTGTGGCATCCGGGACATTTGGAGCAGACCTAACTGATGGATTTGAGTTTGGTATTTTGGATGGTTCTATTAATGCTCTTCATTTCGGTGCAAAGGATTATGTCCTTTCAGTTGGCAGTGGATATAAAGATGCCATAAAAATTAAGAAAAATGATATTTCTTACTTTTACAACTCAGGTGCAACAATAGTCAGAATTCCAGATATACCAAGTGACCCAGTGAATACAGATGAATTCGGTCCTTTTTGGAAATTTATTACTCATTTGAAAGCCATGGGTTTCTTTCCTAAAACACTTGGGACTGCTTCAAGTTCAATGATGCTTAGCAGCACTCAGGGGTTAGAATTTAATGGAATGGTTGATGTTACAACATCTGGAATTCCAATAATATCTACCTATGGATCACTATCTATTAAAGCGGGAATAAAAAATGGATCTCCATATATGAAGTTTGGAGGGGCTTTTCCATCGATATTTTCATCTGCGCAAAAAAGGAAATATGGAGAGGATACTCCTTTGGAGAATCTGCCCAATGGTCAGTTAGTGAAGGCAAATGCGATTGATACTTTCGAAGTTACGAGTAATATGAAAAGAGCTTTTATTATGCTCACCAGCAATGGGAAACTATCTGCCTCATCTTTAATTACACCATCTGGTGTAACAATAACAGGAACCAAATCTGATTCTAGTATAATTCTTTTTGATACTCCGGACGGAACATTTGCACAATGGGCTTTAATAGCTCCGGAAGTTGGCAGTTGGATAATTAAACAAGCACCAGGTCCCACTGACTCGATCTTCATTTATTCATTAAATAAAGATCGTAGTTTTGATATCACTGCAATTCAATCCGGGAAGAATGTAAATGTTAGTTGGGATGGTACCGGATATCAACCAGAAGATTATCTAGACATTTTTATCGATTCAAAAAATAATAATTTTGCTGGTAAATATATCGGTAGAATCAGTGCGAGTTTCGGAAAATATGCTATTTCTTTATCAGATTCTTTGACAGAATGCTCATATTATGTTTATGCAACTCGCATTGCTTTAGGGACTGCTCCAATAACCAAATATGCAGATGGTCAATTCAGTGTCAATAAAACTTGGCTTACAGCTCCGTCCAATATCAGACTTGTTTCAAACCAATTTGGCAATTGCAATCTTACTTTCACACCTTCAACAGATACAAGCACATCACGTTATGGTATCTACATTACAAGCCCAAACGGTGGGGATTCACTTATCTCAGTAGGTTATCCAAATCAAATGCCAATCAGCTTCAATTGTGATACAGCATTAGTTAGGTCTATTTATATCGTTTCACTAAATAATCAATTTTATAGAGGATGTCCTGCTAAGCCTCAATCAATCACAGTTGATGTACAGGAAGAAAATCCATCTGTAGGGAATCCTGAAACATTAGATTTTACAGTTATTCCGAATCCTGCGACTACTAATGCCGAAGTCAGATTTATTCTTCCAGATGAAAGAAATTTGAAATTAACTTTGTATGACATGTTTGGTAATAGAATAGTTAATATAGCACAGGGTTTCTATAATCAAGGTATTTTCAGAACAGCACTCGATCTTAAGGGAGTTGCCTCGGGTTCGTATTTTATTAAATTGGAGACAGGATCTACTGTTGTATCGAAGTTATTCCAGGTGATGAAATAGCAATACTTTTTAAAAATCATTAAAGAACAATTGAGCTCGAAATTCAATTGTTCTTTATGCAAATTTTAATTTTTAAATTTCTTGAATTTCCATATATTAGTGGATACTCACTTGATATTCTGAAAAATTAAAAAATTCGCGCATAGTATTTATATTTTGTTTGATTTGCTCGAATAAAATTAATTATAATTGATTAAATAATTAGGTGGAAACTTGAAACATTCTTCTACAATTTCTTTTCTTATTGCCATTATTCTTTCTTCTGTTTCATTAAAAGCAGTAGAGAGCGATACAGTTTGTTTCGCAAAATACCATGTTAAGGATACATATAACAAGATCGAAGTCGGAGACTTTGAGAGCAGTTCGATTGATTTTAATCCAACATATACATCAACACAGGCATTGCTAAGAATATTTTATACAAAAAAGGATGGTTCATCGCTTCAAGGGCAGTATTCAATTGCAATAAATATAAAGAATTTTAAAGGAAAAGGTACCTATATTTTAGGGCTAAATTTAGGCAGATGGCGGACGGGTAATGGTTCCGTTTCAGGAATTTATGATGGTCAAACCGGAACAATTACCATTGACAACTATGATGCAGCCAATAAAGTTATTGCCGGCTCTTTTTCTATATCTACTTCTGTTCTTGTTAATGGTACAGTAACTCAAACTTTTGATATTTCCAATGGTAAATTCAGAACTGGTCGAACATTCATATTGAAGGATTACCATAAAAATCCAATTAAGGAAATGACATTTACCCTATTTAAACCAAATAATATTGATGACGAAAACCTGGGTGATTTCACTACCGATACAGATGGCAAAATTTATTTCTCTCAGAATAATGGACTTGTGATCGGCGATCCTTTCTATTTTCTTTTACATGCTGATACTGTCAAGGCTGTAAAGGCATCTCATCAGGATGTTGACGATATTAAATACCAGGTCACCCTGGACGATATTAAAATTAATAGTAAAGGTCAGGTGACTTATGATACACTTAAAAACAGTCCCAATATTGATACTCTTAAAATTATTCATACTACAATTCTGCCTAATTTGGTAGTTTCAGTTGAATGGGATGCCAAACCTGAGTATCTTGCCACAGTAGAAAGATGGCTCAGAGACATGTCAAATTATTATTACAATTTGTCGAATGGTCAGTTTTATATAAATAAAATCTCAATCTATGATAATGGTGTCCACTTTGAAGATGCTGATCTTCAAATTTTTGCAAATAATATGGTTTGGTCTGCAGCCAATCCTGAAGGAATAGATTATCCTACTAATACATCAATCCTTTCTGCCAGAACATGGTATGGAGGACCTACTCGAGATAGAAATTATAGCTGGAAGAATGATTGGATGACAACAACTTCTTTTGGCAGATATATCAATTCCAGGACATTTGCTCATGAGTTAGGTCACTACTTCTTTGGTTTTTATGATGAATATTGGGATGAGAATCGGCAGTACATTTTTGATGATTATAATTTCGGATTCATGGACTCTCAATATGAAAGTGCAGATGAATACAAAAATGAAATGTCAAATTCTGCTCGATATCCTGACCCTTCATACAATATAACCGCACAATATGTTTTAAGGCTTAATGATTGTTGGGGTTATTTTAAATATAAGTATCAAAGTTATCAAAGCAAGATATTCTATCCAATTTTAACTCCAAATGAAATGCAATTACCAGCTGGCAAGAATTATTTACCTGGACCAAATTTGGATATGGATAATCTGGATAAGGATGTTGGTGCTTCAATGAATATTAAAATAAATGATGTTGATACTGATGCTGGTGATTATTTATTAGATTTTAGTCCAGAAATAGATGCAGTTACTACTGATATTGAGGTTTATTTATTGAAAGTATTTGGCGATCCTGTGCGAATTTCTAAAATGTTGCAGGGAAGAACCAGTATGGACGGAAAAATTAGAATTCTCGGTGCAAAAATTAACGATAGACTCAAATTCAATGGTACTTATAAAGATATTCATAATAAGCCACAGTTTTATAATGGTTTTAAAACCATTGATGCTCTTTCTCTCACTAAGAAAAATGAATATGATGTGCCTTCTTTGATATTCAATAATAAGAATAACCTGGCATCTGTCATTGACAGTAAATTTGCGGCTGTTCCTGTTTGGAAATATAATAATCAAAATGGTTTTACATATAATTTATATTCAAATCTTCAATATTCTCAGCAACCGGATATTGAAATGAATTTACCAAAAGATAGCTCAAAAACATATGTTTTAGAATATAAACCAAATAGTAAATTTTACACTGTAGATATTAATGATTCTTTGCCGACAAATGGAATAAATTGGCAAAATTTTTATGACGATACAAAAAACCAATTTTTTGCTTCAATCAAACACCGTATTTTTAATCAATATTTGAAACAAATATCGAGTATTGACAATTCAGCTTTTGTATATGTTGACTCATTAAATATTAATATTAATAAATTTGCATTCTTTTCTACGATTTATCCAGCTTTGACGAATGGATTGGATACTAATGCAGTTAAGGCAAGTGATGTTCATTGTTTTGTATCTTCCCCTGATCTTGATGCTAATAGCAAGAATTACCTAACCATTAATTATGATGAATCCGACATGTCATTAAGTCGGGAATTGAGTTTAAGAATCTTCAAATGGAATGAGACGGAAGACAAATGGAACATTATTGGTGGGTCAGTAGATACATCCCGTAAACAAGTTTCCTGTAAAATTAATTCTACCGGGACTTATTGTGTCTTTACTTCAAATGCTTTGATGGATGTGAATGAAAACCAGAATATTGATGACAATTTTATAATTTTCCCAAATCCGGCTCAAGACAAAGCAGACATTAGATTTTCAGTATTGAATGATGATACTAGTTTGAAATTAACTTTAAATGATATGTTGGGAAATCAAATTACCACTTTAGCTCAAGGTTTCTACAACTCGGGAATTTTCAGAACTACTCTCGATCTGAAGGGTGTTGCAGCTGGTTCATACTTTATCAAATTGGAGACAGGATCTACTGTTGTATCGAAATTATTCCAGGTAATTAAATAGTGTTTTAAAATGTATAAAAAAAATTGAATAGAAAAATATCTGTAAATTCTAAAAATATTATTTTTATATTTTTAAATAATTTGATAAGTTAGAAACCTAATTTTATCACTTTAAAAAAGTATCTGAACATTTTTTAATATAAAATGGTGTAAGATATGAAAGTTAAATATTCCTCTTTTAGGCATTACTTGATCATCATTTCTTTGGTTATCTTTGAGGCAAATTTTTGTTCTTCTATTACTAAAGAAAATGTAATACAAGAAAACGGTGAATATAGAGCCATTAATGTTTTTTATCGAGTTGGTA
>CAIOZA010000071.1 GCA_903862655.1 uncultured Ignavibacteria bacterium | reverse complement strand
TGCCTCCTGCCTCCTGCCTCCTGCCTCCTGCCTCCTGCCTCCTGCCTCCTGCCTTCTGCCTTCTGCCTTCTGCCTTCTGCCTCCTGCCTACTGCCTCCTGCCTTCTGCCTCCTGCCTCCTGCCTCCTGCCTTCTGCCTCCTGCCTACTGCCTTCTGCCTTCTGCCTCCTGCCTCCACATAGAAAAATGTTAGAAAACACTACTTGTTATTATACGAGTTCATCGCATTTGCAACGCCTGAAAGAACAAAAGTCTTTATCATCTCAACAGCCATAGGAACCCTGTCGATAAAGAGTTTTTCCTCTTCTTTAGTCCAACGGCCAAGTACATAGTCAATTTGCATGCCCCTGGGGTAATTGCTGCCGATGCCAAAGCGTAATCTTGGAAATTCATTTGATCCGAGGACCTCTATTACACTATTCATCCCATTGTGGCTGCCACCGCTTCCTTTAGGCCTCATACGAAGGCTTCCGGGAGGTAAATCCACATCATCAGTAACGATGAGGATATTTTCAACAGGGATATTTTCCTGCTGCATCCAATATCGCACGGCTTTGCCGGAGAGATTCATATAAGTTGTAGGTTTGATTATCGTAACCTGATGACCTTTGAGCCGAAACTTAGCAACCGAAGCCAAACGGTCGCTATCAAAGGATACTTTAGCATCCTGAGCGAGAGCATCTGCAACAACAAATCCAATATTATGCCGGGTATTGGCATATTCATCACCTATGTTTCCAAGGCCTGTTATCAGGTATTTCATCCGTTTATTTCTTAGAATACTTAAAAAACGCGCAGATCCCGCAGTTCAAAGACAGAATGTATCTGAAAAACCTGCGAAATCTGCGCGATAATTATGCCGGTTGTTTAGAAACCAGCCTAATAAAAGGTATTTTACTTACCTGGTTCTGCAACCTCAACACCTCTGGTTGCAGCAACATTTACCACAATTGATGATGGATTATCAAGGAAAGTCAGGTTTTCAACAGTCAAATCCTGAACCTTAAATGAATCAAGAATATCAAGATTACTAATGTCAATGTCAATTCTATCAGGAAGATTTTCTGATAGAGCTTTTACTTTAAGCTTACGAAGTTTTGTAATGAGCTTTCCCCCTTTGAGGATACCTGGTGAGGTTCCAACAATATGAGTAGGAATTCCAATTATGATTGGTTTTCCAGCTGTGATTTCGAGGAAATCAACATGAAGCAATTCATCCGTAACAGGATGATATTGAACGTCTTGTAATGATGCCTGATGAGTTTTTCCATCAACATCCAGAGAAATTAAATAAACCTCAGGTGTGAAGATTAATTTCTTAAATGATCCAACCTCAGCCCAGAAATGAACCTGATCTGTTCCACCATAAAGTACACAAGGTACCTTCTCCTCTTTGCGTAATGCTTTAGCATCCTTCTTCCCTACGTTCCCGCGGAGGAAACCGCTAATAGATACTGTTTTCATTTTTTTTTGATTTATTTTGTTGAATATGTATTTATATCTGATTCATGGTGTTCATAAATCATTGTTTTTAATCTTTTTACAGAAGGTTACCAGATCAGTTATTCAAATTTAAACAAGGATGAAATTGATTCATGATTTCGTAAGCGGCCTATTACATCTGCAAGCAGGTTGGCAGTACTGATAACCTTTATTTTGAAGCTTTCCCGTTCAAGAGGAATGGTGTCAGTTACATAAACCTCTGTAAATCTGGATTCTTCAATGCGTTCGATGGCATTTTTCGAGAGAATAGGGTGTGTACAAAAGGCCCTGACACTATTTGCACCGTTCTCCATTACAATAGCAGCAGCTTTTGTAATAGTACCGGCAGTATCAATAATATCATCGAGAAGGATAACATCCTTTCCTTTGACATCACCAATAATTGTCATTTTTTCAATTTCGTTCGGTTTTGCCCTTTGCTTGTAGCAGATCACAAAGCTGGTGTTCATGATTTTTGCATAAGCTGCTGCACGTCTGGTTCCACCAGTATCAGGTGAAGCAAAGATAAGATTTGGCAGGTTCATTTCCTTGATAAAAGGAATGAAAATAGAAGATGCATAAAGGTGATCAACGGGGATGTCAAAGAATCCCTGGATTTGATCTGCATGAAGGTCAATTGTGATAATGCGGTCTACGCCGGCAGCCGTTATCAGGTTTGCCACAAGTTTTGATGCAATCGGAACACGGGGTTTGTCTTTTCTGTCCTGTCTGGCATATCCGAAATAGGGTATAACCGCGATAATTTTCCGGGCTGATGAACGGCGGGCTCCGTCAACAAGGAGCAGAAGTTCCATCAGATTGTCGGCAGGAGCAAAGGTTGATTGTATGATAAAAACATCGTCACCCCTGATATTTTCTTCAAAAGATGGTTGAAATTCGCCATCTGCAAAGCTTGTGACAAGGATATCTCCAAGCTTGCCTCCGTAAGCTTCAGCGATTTTTAAAGCAAGGTATCTTGACGACCTGCCTGAAAAAATTTTTACCTCTGGTGCCATGCTGGATTATTGAATATTAAATACTCCTGAAAATGAGGGTGCAAAGATAGTAAAAAAATTGACGCAACAAATAGGCAGATGGCGTTTGGCAGAAAGCAGAAAGCAGAAAGCAGAAAGCAGAAAGCAGAAAGCAGAAAGCAGAAAGCAGAAAGCAGTTAGATTTTAACCCTAACGGGGTTGCAAACCCCCGTCAGGGTTAATGTTATTGCCAGCTGAACTATTGTTTGGAATTACGAAACTTTTTATACCTTTGCCGCGGTCTCCACGCCCGGATGGCGGAATAGGTAGACGCGTTGGTCTCAAAAACCAATGGGAGCAATCCCGTGCCGGTTCGATTCCGGCTCCGGGTACATCATTTTGCTCTAAAACCTTGACAATTAGTTGATTACGGTTATTGATACAAGGCGGTGGACGAAACGGTGGACGAAAGTGAAAAGGAGGAAGGTTTAGGCTTTCCTCCTTTTGTATTTTCATTCATTGTGATCATCCTGATACCTTGTGTCATAGTATTTTATTATTGATAATAAGCAAGTTGCAAAATTATCATATGTTCAAATTGGTCTCATTTTCAAAAGGTAAATATACCAGATTTACATCAGGATAAAAATAAACTCTTTTAATCATTGAGGTGTTGCTCAATGTATTTTTGATAAATGAGGCAGAGAATTGGACATATTACTACTTATCCCCTCTTTTCCCTGTCCAAAACCTCTTTTCAATTCGATACATAAAGTATGTATCAATATTGTAATACTCACATTAATAACAATATACGGACTTTTATTTAACTATTTTCAAAAAATTTTGTTTTTTTCAAAAATTCTTCCTACTTTTAATGTATAATTTCTAAATATGAAAATCATCGCAAATTCTTTATTTTCAGAAAGTTACAGCGTGTGTCCCTTTTTCATCCTTAAAAAACCCATTATCGCAGCACATTTAATATAGCGGTATAAAGTTTCTCCATCATCTTCAATTGGCTGTTTTTAAAGCCATATAAGTTAATCTAAATTATATAGACATGCTATACCTATGCTTTCAACGGAAGGGTCGCCTTTTGGGTCATAATGTTGCGCTCGTGCCTCATGCCTTCATTAGGAAAATCCTGCCGGTAAAATTGTACATAAAAATAACTTGGCGCCTCCCAACTCCTGCGGACTGGTTTAAGAAATAGCATACCATATTATATACATCAACAAAAAGCGAAATGAAGTATCCACCCAAAAAGAAGAAGCCAGTGATAACAAAAAAGCCAATCGAGCTTGTGGATAGTATAAGCCGCAAGGTCGAAAAAGGAGCTATTTCTGTATCCAGCTTGTCAAATGACAGCGATGTGGAAGAGCTGTCCTTCCTGCTTAAAACAAATACTTTGGAAACTGTAGTCTTTGCAATAATTGTAGTCTCCAATCTTGAAAATCACCGGAGCACGCTGCGGGAAATTACAAAAATGCTAAAGCTTACTGTTATTGAAACAATAGGTTTGATGGAAAAAATGAAACCTCTGGTAGAAAAGAAGTTGCTGGTTATCTATAAGCCCAAGAGGGTTGAAAGCTTTCAACACGATATTAAATTCATTATTCCACAAGATGTAATGGATTTTGTGCTGTATAACTCCCCACTGAAAAAACACCAACATGTTGAGAAAAATGTCTTTGAATTTCTTGATCGCATCATGTTCTATTTTAGTAAAATGGAAATGCGGGACTTCGAGGCTTTTGAGCTTGTCGAAAGTGTAGAAAATTCCTTTAAGGAAAATTCTGAACTCGTTTATGTACAACGCCTCGAAGCGCTAAAACTCGAATGTGATAATATGTTGATTCTTCTTTCACTTTCTGTATGTGCTGCTATTGGATTGGGTGGAAATGATGTAAGTGATGTAATCGGAGGTATAACAAAATCTCACAATGCGGCTCTAAGGCTTAAAAATGAGATAGCCAATGGTGAAAGTTCACTGATAAAGAACGATTTGATTAAAATCGAAGAAGGAAATTTTAAAACAAATTTTAAGATTAAACTGACTGAAAAAGCACTCAACTACCTTTTTGAAGAGGATAGAGATAAAATTGTTATGCATTCCGTGGAAATGGAAAACATGATCAAACCTGAGTCCATTTCAGAAGTGAAGCTGTATTACAACGATGATATCACCAAAAGCATCAGTACTTTATTTAAAATGCTATCGATTGATGGATTAAAAGAAATTCAAGCAAGGCTTACGAATAATGGCTTACGGAATGGTGTTGCCATTCTCCTACACGGAATCGCAGCGGGTACTGGAAAAACTGAACTGGTAAAACAGCTCGCAAAATTTTGTGGAAGACCAATAGTGTTATTGGAAGTTGCGGACATAAAGTCAATGTGGTACGGCGACAGCGAAACCAAACTCAAAAAGTTCTTTACTGACTACAAAATGTTAGTTCACAATAGCGAGGTCTGTCCGATTTTGCTAATGAATGAGGCTGACCAACTACTTAGTTCCCGTGTAAATATTAAAAGGTCAGTTGATCAAACGGCTAACGCACTTCAGAACATTTTACTAAACGAAATCGAAAATCTTGAGGGTGTGCTCATAGCAACGACAAACAGAATAGATTCACTTGACTCAGCCTTTATGCGCCGATTTTTATACAAAATCAAGTTCGAAAAACCTGATTTTGAAACCCGGCTAAAAATTTTAAAAGATAAAATGTCATTTTTAACAGATGACCAGATAGCTGTACTCGCAGGAAGGTTCCCAGATCTGACAGGAGGACAAATCGAAAATTTAACCAGAAAATATCACATGAGTAAAATTTTGAACGACGAACCTTTGTCGTTAAGCGAAATCGAAGAATTCGCAGCCGAAGAAGCTGTGGGAGTAAGAAATAAAATGGGGTTTAATATTTAGTCCGTGTATTATTATAATTCACGAAAAATAAGCCAGCCCAAATCCTTACATAATCAAAAGCAGTTTAAACCAGAATTAATAACCGATTTTAAGGACAAATTCAGAAAAATAACTCAAAATAGATATCATATATGAACATAACACCAATTAATTTCTAAATATCGAACGCATTTTGAGTTAAGAAGCAATCTACAGCCAGTTTTTATTTTAATATCACCTGAAAAATCATAAAATACTTTAATATGGATAGTTTAAATAAGATATTCGAGATTCTAAACTCAGCATTAAGAGAAATCAGACATGCTACTACTGTAAAAGCTCGTATTACAACACAAATAACAAAATTCGACCGAGTAAGGATTTTTAATGATAGGTTCTTGGCTGCTACGATTATTGTCAATCAGACTTTAGACAAATTGACCGTTTTCCGCTATCAGATATTTATCCTGAATCAAAACAATTCATTTAGCTTCGAATTGGTCGCACATGGAAATAGAACGATCGATACTCCAGCGAGTTTTGATAAGAAATTGGAGATATTCAATAATAACAATTCAACCGTCCTTAGCAAACTACCTACAACACGTATCGTAATACCAGAAGATATCTGTACTGAGGATGTTATAGCAGATGAATTTATCAAAGCTTTTAATTTGATGACCTTGAACATCTATAACCTTGAACGAATGGTCTATCCTGAGCGGACGTATACAGAAGACGTAGAGGATATCGAACCGATTTTTTCTAATCCTGTATTATTTGACACCATATATGATATAATAAAAGCTGCTTTTGAAGAAATAGACATTATGATATATAATGATAAAGCTTCATTTCGATTTTCACTTTCACGAATTCCAAAGCAAGAGTGTGGTTTTTGGATGGTCGGAACTATTGAATGTATGGAGGTTTATTGGTTACGTCCTGAATTTAGCTACCTAATTAATGTTTCGATAGAAAGTGAAGACAAACTTACGATTGAGTTTAATGCTTTTCAAGAGGAGACATCAAAACAAAAATATGAAAAGGTACATGAGTTTAACACAAGAATGCTTTTCAAACAGAAAAGAATTAAACCAGAAGATTTCAATACTAAAATTGTCGTCGATTATTTTTTTGAAGTATTGAAAGACCATCAGACGGGATATGATTAAGATAAACTGTTGGTCAACTTTTTTTAAAGTCACATATGAACTCTGTTGAATTCATTATTTAAAACTGTCATGGAAAAATCAGATGGTAAAAAAAATGAAGTGTCAATTGAAATGCTGGATGGATTCCGGACTCAAATGACTTGTCACAAAAAACTGGTGAGGAAATATTCCCAAATTTCCGAAGGGTTAAAATATTTTGGTTTGATATCCCCACTATGGGTGGTAGTCGGAATTAATTGGTTTGAGATTATTTCAATACTTGGTATTCAGATTGTGCTATGGTTGGTATTATTTCTTGTCTATAAAAAGTATCGACAGTTATTATGGTGGGAAGAATCGGAATATAAGGGGTCATGGTTTTTCTTACAATATTTCTCAGCACAATTAACAGGACATGAATGGACAGATTGGAAAAATTTATAAGTTATTCTAATGACAGGATTTCAAAGCTACAAGAAATGTAATAAATCGGAAATATCGCAACTTTCACTTTATTTATTAGTGAAAGAATATTGATAATGAGCACTTTATGAATCATCGCTTTTGCGAAAATGTACTTTAGTTTCACTTATATACATTAAATCATAAAACTGAAAGATAAATGTCATTAAAGGGTCAAAAAACAACTTCAGATTATATTGAGTGGAATATTGTGTTATCGCTAATATTAAAATTGGAGAGAGATGGCGATAATAAATTTTCAGTACTTATCGCTTGCGGGATATTTACCGGCTTAAGAATTTCTGACCTGCTTTTATTGAGGTGGTCGGACTTAATAGATAAGGAACAACTTACTATAATTGAAAAGAAGACCAAAAAAACAAGAACAATTACAATAAACTCGGAACTGAAAGAAATTCTGTCGAGGAACTACACAATTTTAAATTTAACTGAGCCGGATCATTTGATATTCCTGAACCGGTTCGAAAAAAAGTCTTTTTCAGTTCAATATGTCAACATTCGGTTAAAAGAAATTATGACGAAATATAAAGTGGTGGGCTCGTCAACTAAGATTTCTTCGCATTTCATGAGAAAATCATTCGGACGCAGGGTTTTCGAAAGAAATAATAATTCGGAGAAGAGCTTGATTCTTCTTTCACAGATTTTCCAACATTCCACAGTTTCGATAACACGTACATATTTAGCTTTAACATCAGAGGAAATTTCCGAAGCATACACCAATCTTTAATTTTTTATGGAAACAGAACCCCAAATTAATTCAACAGAAACTACTGAAGAAAAATCATATTTCGAAATCCAAAATGATATCAGAGCATCTATTACTAAGCATACTGTATTAATAATAAAATATTTCAAAATAGCTGCTGCTATAAAACATGTTGGAATTGCTTCACCAGCTCTCTGGCTAATAACCGGATTTGGAACTCTACGGATTGTCTCAATTATAGCTATTCAACTGATGCTGTGGTTCGTCGATTATTTGTATTATATGTATTACGACAAAAAAATTCGCAAACAGCATCTTATCATTACAATAAACAAATGTTGTCTTGAAATTAATTAATGAGAAAAGGTGGGGTAGCATTTTTAAGTGATATGATAATCATTTCAAACCTTTAAAGATGAAACTAACACTTATTGATAAATTCGGTGATTGGCTATTGAATCTGCGAATTGTTGAGCTCGCTCAGCAGCGATCCATGGCGATGGATAAAATCCAGAGTTTGGCTAAGCCGCTCAATGATACTTTGTTTAAAATGTTTGTGATGCGAAATTCCGCATACAGAAAGCAGTGGGAGGAAGAAATACATGACCTTTTAGATAAAATAAGTGATACCACCTTTGGAAAGAAAAGAGCAAAGTTTGAAGAGGATGATTATATGTTATGGTTATTCCTGTTCTATTTTGAAGATAATAAGAATAACCCCAAACCCAATATGTCCCATAACCTTTCCAATTTGTTGAAGAAATATCCAGAAGAAAGCAAGACAAATTGGTCAATTGAAGAATTCAAGAATTTCACGGAATTGTTCCATAAACACTTTTGTTCTAAACTGGAATCTGGAACATATCGATATGAAGATCTGGAAAATTATCTGGAAGTACATGAAAATTGAAATAAAATGAAACTGACACTTTTTGACAAATTCGGTGACTGGTTATTGAATCTGCGGATTGTTGAGCTTGCTTCTCAAAGGAACGAAGCAATATCTAAAATCAAATCCATATCAGACACCTTGAATAAACATCTGTTTAAATTGTATGTTTTTCAGAATAGTGTAAACAGGGAACATTGGAAAGATGAGGTTTATATTCTCTCATTAAATATTCTTAAATGTACATGGGGTAAGAAACCAAATAGATTTGAAGCCGGAGATTATTATCAATGGTTACACGCGTACTTTTTTTATACAAACGGCGAAAAGGATAATATTAGAAGAATGTTAAGGGGAACTTTAAGAAAATACGAAACTGAAAAAGTACTTAAAAATTGGTCAGATCAGGAGTTTTTGAACCTTTGTGACAGGTTTTATAAATCAATCACGCCATATTTGGAAATTGGTTATTTTTCCGATAACTATTTTGATGATTTGATAACGATGTTTGATTTAAATGAAAGATGAAACTCACACTTTATGACAAATTCGGCGACTGGCTTTTGAATCTGCGGATTGTTGAGCTTGCTTCTGAAAGGAACGAAGCAATATCTAAAATCAAATCCATGTCCGACACTTTGAATAAACATCTGTTTAAATTGTATGTTTTTCCAATCTCGACATACCGAGAACATTGGAAAGATGAGATTCTTGGGTATTCAGAACATATTATTGAACAATCATGGGGTAAGAAACACAACAGGTTTGAAAACTCCGATTATTTCGAATGGATATTCTTTATTTACTTTCATGTTGATGGTCATAAGCGAAGCACTAAGAATAAAATGAAACCAATACTAAATCAATATGCTACCGAGCAACATTTAAAGGGATGGACGGAAGATGAATTTTACAATAAATGCGAAATATTTTATGCTGATCTCTGTCCCCTTTTAGAAAATGGTCATATTTCTGATGGAAAATTTACCGAACTCATTAATATATTTGATTCGATGGCTAAATCCGGATAAAAACACTTTTGGCTTTGAGGTTTACCCCCAAAATAAAAGATGAAACTGATAATGACTTTTTTTGACATATTCGGCGACTGACTTCTGAAAGGAATGAAGCAATATCTAAAATCAAATCCATGTCTTATACCTTAAATTAACAATTATGACCATTGAAGAAATTAAACTTAAAATTTCAGAGCTTGCTCTGGAACATGAGAACACTGAACCGGAATTGGAATGGGTGTGGGAGGATTTAGAAAACGAGACAGAAGATTTAATTATTGACTATTGTCGAGAGAAAGGATATCAAGTTGAAAATTTCTCATATTCTGAAATTGATGTTGATTTTCTCGACCGAAGATTTCTTCATTCGGCGCTTGACCGGTTTATTTTGAAATATCCCGATGTAGCCGAATTGATGTACCATTACTATAAATCTTATTGGCCGTATTGTTATGATCGTGTTGATAGCTTTGAGCATTTTATGAATTCAGTCAGGAGAAGTTAAAAAAGCGATTAAAAATCTAACCTTACTTGAGCAAATTATAGAAATTCGGATAAAATTCAAGTTTTTTTTTTGCTCAAGTTGTAGGGAAGTGACAGTGGGTTTAAAAGTCATACTTTTTTGTAGAATATAAATTCATCCAGTATCGCCATTTTATTAAGCTATGAGGTTTACTCTATAAACTTATCCTACAGTCGCATTATAGTGAATAATAGCAATTTCAATACTTGTAAAAGATGAGACTGACAGTTTTCGACAAATTCGGCGACTGGCTTTTGAATCTGCGAATTGTGTGACTTGCTTCTGAAAGGAATGAAGCTTTATCGAAAATAAAATCCATGTCAGATAACTTAAATAAGATATTATGACAATAGAAGAAATTAAACTTAAAATTTCCAAACTCGGAGTTGAGTATGAAAATACAGAAGCTGAGCTGGAATGGGTATGGGAAGATTTGGAAAGTGAAGCTGAGGATTTAATTGTTGAATATTGCCAACAGCAAGGCTATCAAATTGACAATTTTTCGTATGTTGAACTTGAGGTGGATTTTATTGACCAAGGAAAACTCTGGACTGTTCTCAAAAGATTTTCATTGAAATATCCCGATGTGGCCGACCTCATGTATCATTACAATCAGTCGTTCTGCTTTGAAGGTTTCGAAGATTATATGGATATGGTCAGGAGAAACTGTTGACATTTTAGGAATTCGGATACAATTCGAGGTTTATTATGCTCCGGATGGATGGAATAATTCAATTCGACAATGTATTGTTGAAATTTCAATAGCTAAACCACGGGAACTTATGGAAAAATAGAGGCTCTGGTTAAAAAACTAACTGCTTGTAATTTGCTAATATTGGGATTTCAATTTCAATTTTGGGGATAACCGTTCATGCGTAAAATCATGTGGATTATCATATATTGGCATACGTTTATCAGTTAGGTTCTGTTTCTTCATTCGGATTTCCCACCTTTCCGTAATTATAATGTGTTGAGGTCATCTAATCTTTAATTATGATGATTTCATGTCGACTTTATGTTCGGATTCTGAATTCTTTAATAAATGAATATTATGAAAAATTTCTTTACAGTTATTGCTTTACTAATTGCTTCAATAGCAACTTCATTCGCTCAGGAAAAACTCATTTTTACTACAAACGATGGGAACTACAATCATTCAGTTTATACTGTAAATATTGATGGTACTGGTCTAACAGAGATAATAAATGACAGCTATTATCATGGTGGTGTTGCAGCCACCAAAGATGGTTCCATTATTGTTTATGACCGCAGAAAAACTGCATTACATAATATGGATACATTGTGGTTTTGTAAGGCTAATTCGGATGGAACAAACGAACAGGTGGTTGGCTATTTTAAGAATCCATACAATGATGTGCTATATAACCAAAGTATGGACATTAGCTCGGATGGAAATTACTTAGTATTTGCCTTAGAATTTACTGGAAACAGAGATAGTCACATCTATGAACTTAATATGACAACTGGTGTTGTAACTCAACTCACTACCACAGAGGATTATACTTATGTGAAATCCGGCCCCCGATATTACGCTAACGATACTAAAATAGCCTATACACGTCGAATGACCGATTGGTATGCATGGCCACATAAATTCTATACTATGAATAAAGATGGTTCAAATCCTACTGTTTTTCTTGAACCAATCAGCGGTGGTAGTTATGGAAGAATATGTTTTTTTAGCAATCCGAGTAAAATCATTTTCTCATATGAGCCTTCTTCGAATAATTCCAAGATTTACACCTATGATATTGCGAATTCAGCGTTGGTTAATCTAAATTTGGCAGGATGGACACCTTTATTAAATAAGGACGATGACAAATTTGTGTTTGTACAAGACTGGAATAAACTCATTGTTTCGGATTTATCTGGAAATGTAATTGGTCAATATAATATGCCTACAGGCATGAGTTGCGGATATTTTGACTGGATAAGTGCCGGAACTTCAATAACAGCGCATATTGCACAAAATGATACTACAGTTTGTTCTGGATCGGCTGTTTCATTAAATGTTGTTTCTACGCTTCCAACAGAAGATTTAATTTGTCATTACCCTTTTAACGGCAATGCCAATGATGAAAGTGGTCATGGTTTCAATGGTATTGTAAATGGAGCCACTTTGACAACTGATAGATTTGGAAATACCAACAGTGCTTATAGCTTTAATGGTGTATCAAGTGATATTGAATTTAGTCAGGAATTTACTTTTCATCAACAAACTGATGCTTCGATTTCAATGTGGATAAAATGTAATGAAGCAACACATAATGCATTTTTATGGTCAAAGCTTAATTCAGTTGATGCGAATAGATTTCATGGATATGTTAATAGCACTGGTAGTACCATGGAACTTCTCATCGATTATAGGGAAGCAAATGTGAATATTCATTATTTACTGAATAAAAATGGATTGTCCTTAAATACATGGTATCATTATGTCGTAACCAGAACTACTAATACATACAAGCTTTTTATTGATAGTCAATATATTATGGAATTTACAGATACTAATCCCAACCTACCAACCGAAATTGGTTGGATTATTGGTGGAAGGAAATCCAACCAAAATAATTTTAATGGGAAACTTGATGACATACGAATTTATCATCGTGCTCTAAGCCAATCTGAAATTACAGCTCTTTTTAACGAAAATTCGACTCCTTCCAATTACTCTTTCTTATGGTCTACTGGCGATACAACTGCTTCCATAACTGTTGCTCCAACACAAACCACAACTTATTTTGTGACAATATCAGATGGAATTCATACTACAACTGATAGTGTCATTGTCTCAGTAACTTCTGCCTCTTTATCTGGTAAGCTTTATTACGACAACACGCCAGCAAATTCTACCATGTCGTGCACCAAAATTTATCTAAAGACTGTTGCTGGAAGTTCAATAGACAGCACGACTACAGATTATTATGGAAACTATAGATTCTGTAATGTGCCAAATGGTTCATATAAATTAGGAGCAAGAACAATAAAATCATGGGGTGGTGTAAATAATGTGGATGCCCTGCAAGTACTAAGGCACTATACTGAGTTTATTACACTTTCTGGATTACGATTTAAAGCCGGTGATGTGAATAATAGCGGTTATATTAACAGTACCGATGCTTTTATCATCACCAAAAGATATCTGGAATTTATTGATGAATTCCCAATAGAGGATTGGATATTCGAAGAACCGATTATTGATATTAACGGGACATCAGCTATTGTTATAGATTTCAAAGGAATATGCGCCGGAGACGTTAATGGAACCTATAATCCACCGGATTGCAGTTTTAACAATTGTGGAGATACTTTAACGGATATCCGTGATGGACAAAAATATCCGACTGTTCAGATTGGTACACAGTGCTGGATGAAGAAGAATTTGAATATCGGGGCATTTACGCCAAGTGTAAATACTGGTTCTGAGCATTCGGATGTCAGTAATAACGGTATTATAGAAAAGTACTGTTACGATAATGATCAAGCCAATTGTGCAATTTACGGCGGTTTATATGATTGGAATGAATTGATGCAGTATACTACAATAGAAGGAACTGAAGGAATATGTCCTGTGGGTTGGCATATCCCTTCAGATCCTGAATGGAGTATATTAACGACCTTTCTTGGAGGAGAATCTATTGCTGGTGGCAAAATGAAAGAAGCAGGTTTTATTCACTGGACTTCGCCGAACTCTGGTGCAACAAATGATTGTGGACTAACTGTAATGGGTGCTGGCTTTCGTCACTATCAAGGTCAATTTGGGTTACTAAATGTTTATGGATATTTCTCTACGTCAACAACTTCATCAGGGGGGTGGAATGGGAATGCATGGCGAAGAAGTCTTGATATTTATAGTCCAGCGGTCAACAGGAACGATGACTCCAAAGCTTTATCACTTTCAATCCGTTGTGTTAAAACAAATTAAATATTAATCTTCAAAACTCTTAACCATGTCCAATTTCTATTGTAAATGCTGCGGATCAAGCTTTTCGAGCATTTCTGCGTTAACATCCGCTTCATGTTCAAAAAATCCAGAAGGTCGGAATCATGCTCTTTATGAGGGTTCAGAAAAGAAGGAATATTTCTGTAAATACTGTGGTAGCAGATATTCCAGTATTTCAGGAATGACTTCGGGTTCCTGTTCAAAAAATCCTTCATCTAAAAAGTATCATACTCCAGCTTTGTAGCCTAAAGTGGCTTATTATTTGATGTTTCAGCTACTACTTTATTTAATAATCAATAATGCGCGACCGTCCTTTTAAAGTTGATCAAAGATTAGGTGATATAGTACCAGCTAAAAACAGCAAGTTCTCGACACTTCAAAAAGCTACCACCATAATCGGAGCACTTTTCTTATTGTTCTTCATTGTGAGTTTCTTTTCATCCAGTACAGGAAATCCGGTCTCAAATAAATTACCATTCAACGCTTTTGATAAGGAGCAGATTCTCAATAAATTGAGTTTTGTTCTTTTTGCTATCGGTTATTTACTAACCTTTAAACACAAAGCCTTAGCAGGAATAACATTTATTTTATCATGGCTCGGAATGTGGTATGTGAGCCATTATTTAGTTGCTCCTCAAGGTAGAGAAGCCAATGGTGGCGTTCTCGCAATTCCAATATTTATTCTCGGTATCGCTTATTTATTTTCATCATTTAAAAAGAAATGACAATAGAAGAAATAAAAATAAAAATTTCAGAACTCGCGATCGAACATAAAAATTCAAGCGATTTAATTTCAGATTCTTGGTTTGCTGAAGAAATTGAACTTGAAGCAGAATCGCTGATTTTGAAATATTGTATAGACAAAGGTTATACCGTTGAAGAAATTCCAAAGAATGATGAATCTGATGAAGATGTGGATGAATTTATTGTTCGAGAAGAATTCATCTTGAAACTTGATATTTTATGTCTAAAACATGATGATGTGTTGGATCTAAATTACTTTTATGTGACTTCATTTTATATTCATTTTTTTGAAAACATCATCGAATTCCGGAAAATGTTAGAAGATATGGTAAGAACTCATGAACCGATACGAAAATATCTGGCTCAGTTAAATATCAATATTTGGAATAAACTACTGAAATAGCCTTAAGAATATCTGGTTTTAAATCTGTTACTGCGGAATATTTATTCTGAACCAACTCTTTTCCACTGTCCATAATTTTTATATCAATTCGGTACCATCCTTCTATATCTTCAGGATAAGACATGTCATTGCATTCCAAATTTAGTAGTATTGAATCCTTACTAAATATCATTTTCATTAAATTTATATACCTTTCAGCATGTTTTATAGACAAGTCATCACTACCATTTTCCAGAGCAGATAATAATTCTCGTCGGATATCTGTGTATTGCGTAAAATATCCGGCTATTTCCAGATCAGTAATTAATTTTATTTTATCTGCTTTAGCAATTGATATAATTGTATAAAAAGGCCACAAACCACATGTATAGCCGCCAAGGTAGTTCCGAACTTTAATTTCGGCTTCGGTACTATCGGCGGCTATACATAGGATTATTGTTGATTTCATGTCATTCTTATTTTTAACCTATAATATTGGATTATTATGTGCTTTTTTAAATACATGGGTCAGTTATAGCCAGATCCATGTTTGCAATAATTGCATGATGTATTGAATAATCGCATTAGTAGTTTCTCTTGTTGTATATGTCATTTCTGCTGTTTTTGAGCAGGTATATCGCAAATGCTAATTTCATCACCAACTATCTTTATATTGAAACTATTAAAAATGTGGTCTTTAGCAAAAGCATCAATTTGATAACTATTTAGTCCATGCTCTCCCGAATAAATAGCTTTAGCATGTCCATGTTTTGAAAGCAATTCAAGTTCATCTTTTATTTGAACCCACCGTATAACAAGAAACCATTCATCTATTGATAGACCAGCCCTCTGAGCTATCTCAAATCTCAATTGAAGATAAATTGACAATTCAGCAATAAAATCAACAATCGTGATCCCAGAATTATTTAAATTATCAAAAGCTGTCTTAGACTCTCTAAATCCTTCTAAAAATTCTAAGAGTTGTTTATATACTTCAAAGTGATACCGAGATTTATTGTCATAAACAAAATCAAAAGCAGCATCAAGTGATTCATAATAAGGTAATTCTTCAGTATTAATTTTGAATGCAAGTTGGCTGATATAGTTTAATATTGATTCACGGTTCTTTGGATTTCCAAATAGTATTTGCTTATCGATCATCATTTTTTGCAATACACCACTATTCTCGGGTACCTCATTATCCTGTCTCTTCTGAATTTCTTTAATCACAATTAATGAATTTTTTTTATAGTCAACGCAGAATTCATCGTAATTAGAATAACAAAAAGGGATCTTGAGCCTAAAGAGCGCATCATTAATGATCTTCCTAAGGTCATTCATGTTTTTAAAGTTTTCAACAAAAAGATTTGTTGATAGTTCTCCAACTTCTTTTTCAATCATTTCATTCAATGCTGTTAAATAATTTGTTTTCATAGTATTTGTTTTGTGATATTTAATTTGCTCCAAAATAAGTTGAAGCGCTTGTGAGAAATTATTTCCTCACATTTCATATATCACACATTAAATAAAAAGTTTAAAAAAAGTTTATTTCATTATTTAAGCTCTATTTCATTTCAGTTTTATCGCCAAACACCACTTTTCGAGGGCATAAAACACTGCTTTGCTTGATACTGTAGAGATAGGAATTTAATTATATATTTTTACAGAATATATGTCTTTATATTTTTATTTATTTATATTATAGACCAAATCTTACCTAAAGGCTTGGTAATAAAGCAAAGCAGCAAAATTTGAAGGAAATTTGACTATCAGGAATTGGAGTTTAATTAATTAAAAAGAAGGTTTTAATTAATTTTAATTGAATTTGATTTTTTGGAAGGGGTAAATTAGAAGCAAAACCGCTGTATAGCCTGATAATACTATATTTTGTGGGTATAACCATAGCTGCTTACAGCCTTAGACTGTTAGAAATTTAATCATCAAGGAAATCAATAGAACCAATTCCGATTTTAATATATTATCTCTAATTGAGGTTTATGAGGTTAAAATATCAGGACTTCCAGATGATATTCGCTTCCCGAAATAATGAATTCCGACCAGTTTTATCCAAAAAATGGCTTTGAAAATTTAATATATACGAAGAAACATCTATGTGCTCTTCAATTTTTAAAAGATATAAGTCTCCTTCCTCAATAACGAAGGATGTAAATTCAACAGAATGGTACCTGTACGATAAATTTCACCGCTATATTAGCACCCATAAAATCAATGACATAGCTTATTATCTGCGATATCGGGATGGTATAACTTACAACGCCTTCCTCAATTTTAAATTAATTGATGCGTCTGATCGACAGTCATTATCTAAAATACAAGCAGTGAGTTTTTATGTAAGACCAAGCGAAATAGCAAACGATAATCTTGATCTGCTGGCGCAAATAGAATCTGCTGACCTTCCCAGTTTAATTTTAGCCGGTCTAACCGAAAGCTATGGTATAAGGTTCGTTTTCAGTGTTTCTTACCAAGGATTGTTAAGTGATAATACCGAAATCTATAATTACTGCTACGACAAAATGCTACAATATATTCGAACGAAATATTCAGTTAACCCCAAGAGCAATAAAAATCCAATATCTTCTGTGGGAATGATGAAAGCATATTCTTTGGTTGATCGCACAGCAAGTTTTACACCATATATTATAACATAACGGTTTTGAATTAATTTTCTCTAAAAACAACAATCCATCGCCCCAAAAACAATAACATTTCACCTAATTAAATTAAAATAAACAAATTGCTTTTTAAATGATATAAAAGACATCTCCATTTAGGATGAAAAAAAGAATATCAGATATGACAGAAAATGAAATTTTACTATCGTTAAACAATTCATTTAAAAAGCAATTCGAGGGTTATGAATATCGGTCGTTTACGAATGAAAGTAATGAACTCGACTTTTTAACAAAATACAGCAGATGCTACAATTTTGAAGACTACCCCACTGGAATGATATCGCTGGATCCCACCAAAAAGAACAAGCTCTGCTACTGTAGTCATCGGTTAAAAAATATCACCAAGCGAAAAGCCAAGACCGAAATTTTAAATGCTCAGGTTCTCCAGTTCGATATTGATTTTAAGACCAAAAAAGCATTTGAGCAATTCGTTACAGATTGTAATGTTGATCAATATTCCTTTATTCTCGCTCTACGTCAGGATCCATTTATCTGGTTTGGTGGTCTGTCAGCAAGCTATGCGATAAGGTTCTATGTACCAGTATTTCATAGCATTTATACCAACAAGCATCAAAATGACCATACCATAGCAAGGAATGAAGATGTCTTTAAATCAATGTATAACGAGGTTCTACAATATTTAAATGAGCAATACGGTCTAACAGCGTATGAGAGTGAAGACAAAGAACAGCAGTCGACGTACAACGAACAACAATATGTTGACCTTTCATCGAGAGATAACATTACTCAGGCGAGCTTTCAATTGTGGGACGACGAATATTTCTTTGACAACAGTAATTCAGTAAATGTTTTCTGGTGTAAAAATGAGATCACTTATATCGAACCCAAGAGAATAACCACAACTCCATCTGATTCCACGAATTTTGAGGATTCCTGCGATTACGAAAAATTAAATAAATATTTAGACCGAAACGATTACAACATCAAAGAGAAATTAAAACCACATTTCCTTCATTTTGATAATTTCCCATTAAAATGTACGATGCTGTTGGAAGGGGAAAATTGTCAACGATTTGCTTATAACTGTTTTAACCAGTTTTATTCCGGTGATTCTCTCAAACCATATCTGGTTTCATTCGAATATTTTCAGAAGAAACTCCAAGCAGTAAGGAAATATGCTGATTTTAGTCCCCGAACATTCGCCAGTACATTATTAAATTGGGGGATAAAAACTCCAGCTCAAAAGAAGTTTATACAGCGCACTCAGGAACTCAATAAGGATAGTTACGGTAATACATTCGATAAAATATTTAACATTACAACAAATATTTTTGATGAAATATCGGATGAATTATGGAAAGTTATACTTGAAAAAAGCAAGACCCATAAAGCAATTGTAATAAACGGCGATACTGGTAGCGGTAAGAATTATTATTTCAGTCGTATGGTTCTTAAAAATATTATTCAGAACAAGAACAATCACATTTTCAGTCCTGTAAATTCAATATTATGTCAATTGAAGGAGGATAAAATTTATGGTGATGAATTTGTAAGAGGGTTTACAACTGATGACTTACCATCAAATTACAATGCTGGTTATGGCGAATGTGCTGTGTTGAGTAGTTATCAGCACACTAAGCAGGAGCTTTATCCAATAAATATCGCTGTTTACGATGAGTGTCACAAGATGGTTCATTATAGTACTTTACCTAACCAGAGTAAGCCATTTGCTGTTGTTCCTGCTGATATTACAATAATGATGAGTGCTACACCGGAAGATTATTTGGTCGGCTTGGATAGAAGTGAATATTACTATATTAAAATTCGCAAAGCTTTAGCTCTTAAACCAAGCATGGAATATCATTATTGTTCCAAACAACTTGATACAATGTTAAAACATGTTGACCCAGCAAAGCGACAACTCTTTTTTATTAATGATAAAGCAAAAGCGCAGTTATTCGCAGATAACATGAAGAAACTGTACAATATCAATTCGGTTTTACTGACATCAAATGAGAAAAATACACCGCAATACCGAGAGGTGATGCGTTATTCAATATTGACGGACACACATTATATCGTCACGGAGCTCGTAAATGACGGTGTTAATTTTCTTAATGAATCATGGGATGATGTATTTGTTTATGATAATTCATTCATCACATATCTTACAGTTTATCAACTAATCAGTCGATTCCGTAGGGTGAAGAACAATATCAATTTGGTGATATTTACTCGTAAACGTAAGATAAAGTACCTCAAATATGCTGATTTCATGGAAAAATATGGGAGACTCAATGACAATTATGTAGAGCAACTAAATCAGTGGACTTTAATATGTGATAGTATCAATAAGAAGAAATCGACATTCACTGATAAAATATCACTTGAAAAGCTCTATGTAGTTAACGGAAAATATTACGTTAACGCGGATATTATTAAAAAAGAGGTAGTGGGTGAGTTTCATAAACAACTCAATATTCACAGCTACATTTTGTTAAATTATTATTATGACCAGTTTTTTAGCGTAAAGGACTCTGTTTACGATAATGATATTAATATTGAGATGTCACCAGAAACACATAATATCACTGAATATGAAGTCTTCTTTAAAGAAAATATTGATAGGATAATTTCTTGTTATTTATTCAGTTGTGATAAGTCATGTAACGAACATTTTGATAACACATTTTATGATAATATATATTGTGGGAGCAAAAACAAGGTGCGGAATAAATATTTGATTTTATGGAGTATTCGATTTACTGATTTGTTATCGAGGGATATTGGGTTAAATAGGGAAGATGTTTTATCCTTAATATTTAAAAGGGACAGGGATTACAAGACAGCGGTTAGATCTGTCGAGTTAAAATATATGTCATCAACAAATGAGCTGGGAAATTTATCTTTACTTCTTAGAGATATTGTGGTTAACATGGAACAAAAAGTTAGTGAATTAACTGGCTATACCATAAAGAATATTAAGTATGTGGAGTACAAGTTAGTTATAGATAGTCTTTTAACTGATACATCTTTTACATCTAAGCACTTACTTACAGATAGGTTATACGTCAAGCAGTTAATTAAAAGTAGTGGTAGCTTAAAATGTGAATCGAGGAATATTAACAATAGTTACAAGAAATATATTTATAGAATAAACAAATAACAGCGAATGTTGAATTTGGTTAGACTTGGTAAATAACTACAGAATTATAAAAAGGTGTACAAAAAAATATTTTCTTTTATATATACATGTATAGAATTCCTGCCTTAAAATAATGAATATATTGAGTACCACGCACATACAACATTCGCGCATCCCGAAAAATGACTTTTTAAAGCCTATTTTTATACAATATTCGGGAACGTTTTCGGGAATATGAAGTTCTTGGCTAAAGCAAATCGTTATTTCAGAACGATGTCGGGTAATTCTTTTCGATGATATTAAGCGATGTATATACTATCGACCCATGTTTGAATGAAATGACCAATATTTACATTATAATGGCTATTTCGAAAACTAATGTGGATTAAGTATATATTAGCAGTAAAATTGAAATAATGAGCCGTGTTGTACTCTATAAATCACAAAAAACAATTGAAATTTACAGTTCTTTGACTGTACTAATATCCAATCATCCCGAGTTATTTATCGAGAAAACGAAAATCAATTATCGGATAAGTAAAAGAAAGCAAGCGTATGTAAATGGTGATATTTCCATACAGCGTCTCACTATATGTAATCCTAAAGCACCTGTCATTACAAACGAATCTATTTGGGAAATATCAAGTACAGGAACAAATTCCAGTAATATTATCGGACAAAGTATTGCTGGCGCAAGCCGAAATTCTGGTAACAGGGAAAAACATGATTTTTACCCAACCGATCCATGGGTAGTATATGCTCTGTTAAGCCAAGAAGAATTTATTGGGAAAATCTGGGAACCAGCTTGTGCTACTGGAAATATCAGTAAAGTATTCATAGAGAAAGGCTATGAAGTTATCAGTACGGATTTAATTTACCGAGGATTCGGTTATCAGTTGGACTTTCTAATAGCCGACTTTCTTTGTGATAATATTGTTTCAAATCCACCATTTAAACTGGCTTTGGAATTTATTGAACATGCTAAAAAATTGGCTAATCATAAGATAGCATTTTTACTAAAGACTGTTTTTCTGGAAAGCCTCGAACGATACGAGATGTTTCAAGACAAAGAATTTCCACTCAAAACTGTTTATCAATTCAGTAAGCGGGTTACAATTTCAAAATCCGGTATTAAACTCCAAAACGCAGGTATGATATCATTCGCTTGGTTTGTTTGGGAGCGTGGTTACCATGGCGAACCTTTTATCAAATGGATAAAAGAAAGTTTTGATGATTATTCTGAAGAAATTGAATGACTTTTATGTGGAAATCAAAACCTGAAACGAATGACAATAAAAGAACTCAAGGAGAAATATTCTGAGATTGATATTAATAGCATTCCGATTGATAGCAAGCTGCGGCGCAAGATATTTACTCCGATTTTTAGTAATCTAACAGGTTTTAAAATAGTGTATTATGATAAATTCATGTGTGTCGCAAGTGTTCAGGAAATTGAGATCACTCCTGTGTCATTTTCTGCTACAGTAATTCCATATTTAAAAATTGAGCAAGCAGGTACAATAAACAAATATTACCCAACAGCTCCATATAAGTTCGGTGCAAATTGGATTTATTTACGGCTTGATAAGAACTGTTTATCAGCTTTTGGAAACAATTGGAAGATATGGACAGATCCGGATATAGTTCAGTTAGTTGAAGAATATATTCGAAATGGCGAATTTGAGAAAGCTTTGGAAATTACGCTATTTGAAAAATAGAGACTGGTAGATTACTTTAGATTTTAATGGGGTGGATATTTGCTTACCCAATAGGATGAAACACCTGATTCTTTATTATAATTTCCGTATACTTTGGTAGACAGGATTATTGATAACCTTAGCCAAACGCCGATCCCGATTTTTCTTTAATTGTTTCGTCTGAAGCTATTAAATATTGTTATCAACAAATTCCTTAAGTTGCTGATAATGTGAAGCTATTATCTTATTAACACTTGTTACATTTTCTACCCATTATATTAATTTTGAGACCTCCCTTTTACCAACAAAGGGAGGTTATTCTGTTAAATTTAACTTCCCAGTGATCTTACCTGATAGTACAAATACCATCCCAATAAAACAAAGTAATATCTATGAATGAACTCATTAACTATCAATCAAAAAAGCAGCAGATATTCAATGCTTTCTCCAAAATGGATATCGGACAGCTCCAGATTTTGTTGGATGATAATAAAACCTATCAGGATGCTACAAAGGAAACATTTTTAGAAAAACTACAGGAAATATTTATTCAGTTCAAAAAGCATGAAGATACGGAGCTTTTTCAATGCTATGGAAGGTGTAGATCAAAAGAATGTCCAAATCGAGGGAAAAGCGGCTATGCTTTCGTCGGTAATAAATCAAATCTCTATATGAAATTAATTTTTGAAGAAACCGAGTCCGATATTCTGGATATTTACCATTGCACTGAGTTTTCAATACCAAAACAAACATTGAAACTAAAAAAGTATAGCTCATTAGACATTAAGATTAAAAAGGACGAAGAAGCAACTTTTAAGCCATCAGTAAACTATTCAATCAAGTTACAACAATGTGATTCAGCTATAGATGAGCTTTATAATATGGTGGGCGACAATTTAACAAGGGATGTGGCTATTTATTGGTTGGAAAAACATAATGAACTATATCATAGTATGTTACCACCGGCACTTTCGGATTATATGGCGTTCAATTCTTTTAAATATTTATATTATCATTTAAAAGACCTTGAAGAACACCAGCAATTTGATGAGATTTCAGTAAAGGCGAATAAAGAATTTTACAATTTTAGCATAAACAATCAACTGCTTTTATTGAAATGGATAACGAAGTATCGAGATCATTTCAATGAGGCTTATTCTCTTTGCCCGTATTTTATTTATGATGATGGAATGATGAAGGGATACGACCACAGAGTAAAGAAAATTCTTAATTCTGTTTCCGTTTATGACTATATTCCGACTATTATTTTTCTTCATAACTTTGATAACCATTGTTTTACGTGCAGTTAAATAAAAACATGATATAAATATACTTTGAAAAATAAAATCCAGATTTACGACTTACTAAGTCGCCATAAAGACTATTTTATATTGTTAGTTTCAACGACTTACCCCTTTTCGGAAGAGGAATTGGATAAATATGGTCATTTACTTAGGTGGAAAGATATTGAAGGATATGGGGCTAACCATGGGTTATCTGAGAATGGGAATCTTCCATGGTCGGTAAATATACTTAAGAAATATGATCAAAAATTTGATTTTAGAGTCATTGGATATCATATCATCGGTAATAAATTATGGAATAATAATTTACTGTCAGAAATGGCTAAATATTGTGATTGGGAGGCTTTATCTTGTAACTCAAATATCCAATGGACAACTGAACTAATTGAAAATCATAAAGAACAATGGGATTGGAAATGGCTTTCCGGTAATAACTCAATATTATGGAATGAAAATCTTATAGACAACTACCACAAATACATTAATTGGAAATCATTATGCGGAAATAGTGATGTCATCTGGTCAATTGAATTAATTAACAAATACAAGCAGTTAATACATTGGGGAAATTTATCAAGCCAAGGGCAGTTCAGTTGCGATGATATTTACAAACTTATTGATAAATTTAGTGATAAGATAAACTGGGAAGAACTATCTTCCAATCATTCGAAGTTCTGGACAGAAGATTTTATTGAGAAATTTAAAGAAAAACTCAATTGGGAAAATCTATCAATTAATTCAGATCTCCCATGGTCTGTCCAACTTTTTGAAAAATACCTGTCAAGATGGGATATGAAATTGCTTTCGTTGATTGAAAATTTGCCTTGGTCAGTTGAATTCTTCAATCGTTATCTGGATAAATGGGACTTTCAGTTACTATCTTATAACGTTGCTCTGCCGTGGACAAAGGACTTTCTTGCTGAAAATAGTAATAAATTTTTTTGGTATAACCTTCCGCTCAATTCAGGCTTACCTTGGTCTGAAGAACTCATTGATACTTTTATTTATAATTGGGATTGGACAGTATTATCTAATTGCATACCATACAACATGTTTTCACTGCATTTTTTGCTAAAATATGAGGATTTAATTGACTGGAAATATTTATCACGTAATGTATTAACTGAACTTTCTGATGAAGATGCGCATGATGTGGTTATAGAATTGCTCGATGTAATGAACTATTCCTTTGAATTCTAATTTTGATTCCAGCAGATAATTTCTCCCTTCAAAATCAGCCATGATAAACCAGAAATCCAATAATTCAGAGAATGAGATAATACATGACCTCCTTTTTCGTCATATAGAATACTTCCTTCGAATGGTTTCAATAAATTATCCATTTTCGGAAGAAGAATTAGATGAATTTGGAGATATCCTATTATGGAAAGGTGACAATAAACACTTTGGTTATGGCTTATCATGGAATTACAACTTAAAATGGTCGTCTGATTTTATTGATAAGTACCAGCATAGATTAGATATAGAAGTTATTTGCGAGTATATTGTTGGTGAAGCTATTGGATTGGAATCAATACCATATGAAATGTTAACTGAAGCATGTTGGTTGATTTTATCCGGGAATGAGAAGCTTTTATGGAATAGTCGTTTTATCGAAAAGCATAAAGAAAAATGGGATTGGTCAATATTATGTAAAAATGAGGCTATCAAATGGGATAAAGAATTGATTCATACTTTTTTAGACCACTTAGATTGGAAAATGTTATGTTACAATACCTCAGTTCAGTGGGAATTAGACCTATTACAAACATATAAAAATCAATTATTCTGGAACGCTCTTTCATCAAATATTACATTGTCAATCGATAATTGCAATAGTATAATTGATGCTTTTATTGATAAATGGGATTGGCGAAATCTTTCTGCAAATGAAAACATTCCAATGGGTATAGAGCTTTTTAATATGTACAAAGACCGTTGGGATTGGGGTATGTTATCAGGTAATTCCAATTTTAAAATGGATAGCATATTCATTGATAATAACATTGAAAACTTGGATTGGGATTTTTTGTCGTGGAACACATCATTGCTGTGGTCATTGGATTTCTTTTTAAAACATGAGTCTCAATGGAACTTTGATAGTTTGTCTTTAAATATGAAGGTTCCATGGAGCAAAGAGTTGATTTTAAGATATTCAGGTCGGTGGAATTGGGAGTATTTGCTTCAAAATAATGCAATTAAATGGGATGATATGTTATGCGAAAAAGCTATGGAGATGTTAGATATGAGGACGTTTTCAAACAATCTAAAAACAAATTTTGTCTCTTTAGAATTTATTCTTAAACATGAGGATGAATTAACTTGGGAGGTGGTTGTTTCTGATATTATGGAAAGGTTGAGCAATTACGATCGAAAAAATAAGGTTATAGTATTGTTAAAACGTATAAAATCCAATACTTTATAACTATTTTTCTTTATATTTTATATTTATTTCATAATATTAAATAGATTACAAATTCATTAACCGACTTCACCATTAAAGATATAATGAAATATCCTATAATATGAACAATCAGCAACCCAATGATAAGAGGGAAAAGCAGATAATTCATGACCTTCTTTTACGTCATCCTGACTACTTTCTTCACACAGTTTCAAACTATTATCCATTTACAGAAGAAGAATTAGATGAATTTGGAGGTATCCTTCATTGGACAAGCTCTGACGAACATGATACATGGGGGTTATCAATGAATACTAATTTACCATGGTCATCGGAATTTGTGAAAAAATACTGGAACCTTCTTGACACAGAATATGTCTGCCTTAATATTGTAGGTGAGAAACTAAATTTTGACGATCTCCCCTTTGAAGACCTAACAGAATCAAACTGGGCTGCATTATCCGATAATGAGAACCTGCTATGGTCAAATAATTTTATTGAAGAACATAAAGAAAATTGGAATTGGTTCTGGTTGAGCAGAAATGAAGGAATAAATTGGAATAAAGAACTGATTAACAAATATCATGTCCAAATAGATTGGAATATGTTGTGCTGCAATAAATCTACACAATGGGATTTAGATACTTTATTTGAACATGAAAATCAAATAAATTGGGATAACCTATCTTTTAGTATATCTATTGCAAAAAATTGTAATTTGGAGACAATAGAACGTTTCACTTTTCGGTGGGATTGGAAAACACTTTCTGCAAATAGGAATGCGCCAATAACTAAAAAGATTTTTCTGTTGTTTAGAAGGTTTTGGGTGTGGCATCTATTATTTCACAATACTACTTATAAAATGAAATTAGACTTTTTCGAGAAACATCTTGATCAGTGGGATTGGGAAATGTTATCATGGAACAGATCATTACCATGGAATCAAGAGTTTTTCTTGAAATATGAAGATCGGTGGGACTATAAGCGTTTGTCCCTCAATCCTAATGTTCCTTGGAGTAAAGAGTTGATATTCAAGCATATTTCCAAATGGCGGTGGGATTGGTTATTAACTAATCAAGGAATTAACTGGAATGAAAAGTTGTATGAGGATACAATGGGGTTTTGGGATTGGAGTATGAACCATGCATTAAATTTCCAGAATTTATCACTTGATTTTTTTATTAAGTATGAAAATCAAATACCATGGGAAAATGTTGGTTTTGATATAATGAGAAAACTGAATGATGATAGAAATATTATGATCATTGATTTGTTAAAACATTTAAATACCAAGCGTACCTGATTTTGTCATCAAAATAAACATTCAAAGCTATGAGACAGTATCATATTTATGAAAAAGCTAATTGGTTAAGGGGTTATATGGAATCACTTAATTGTGGTGACAACGTATCGAAACAGCAAATAGAATTGTTATCAGTTAAAATGGAGGAACTTCTTAAGTCAGTTAGAGATTATGAAATGAGTTTGGATTATCCTGATTATTCAGATTTTGATCTTGATGAGGATTATTCTGAGAAAGTAAATGTTTTTTGTGAATATTTATTTTACCTGAGAAAACTCCTCTTAGAACATTGAGATGAAATCAAGAATCAGGTTAAGGAAAAAGAATATCCATCAAATCATAGTACGGAGCCTTATGAATTACCTTTTTAAGATATTCTAAATAAATAGGAATTGCTTTAAATTTCATTTTCCTTAATAAATTTTCTCAATATTTTAGGATTAGAAATCGGAAAATGCAAAAATTCAGATTCCGCATAACCAGAGGTGTAAACTTTAATTTTCACCCCGTCATTTGATATCCAGATCATTGTTCTTCCTGTCTTGGTAACTTTAGCAAAGGTATTCTCTTCGTCTTTTTTATAGCCAAGTCGTTGAATTGCAGCCGCAATATCTTTTTGGGTCAAATCATGTTTTTTACTAAACAGGGAGAGAAAATCTAACATTTGTTTATATTTTAAATTCAACATAAATTAATTATCAGTTGACATCGACTGAATAATCACAGCAACCAACCACTGTAAGCAATAAAATATACTGTTTGCATTGAGGTCATAAATTGTTGTTTGTTTTGAACTTTTGTTCATAAATCGCATTTATCTGCATTAACTAAACTTACACCTCTGTTGATTTATGATTAATTATACCGGACGAAACTTAATGCAGTAATGGTTTGCGAGCTACTTTCGTGTCGACCGACAAAAATATTATGAAGGACAGAATGCTTGAATTACTGCTGAAACCCAGACTGCAAAGAGCCTTTGTTGTGCCTTTGTTCTATTTTATCATTGTTCTATCTGTCCAGTTTGCCTTGACGTTGTGCGTTGGCTTGGTAGCTCTTTTGCCGTTCTTGTCTTGCTAAGTGCGTTTGTAAAAACTGCAAATGTGTTACCAAAAGGGGCGGCATTACTTTAATATCAAAATTAATATAGTCCCTATTAGAGCAACTGCACCAGTCCCAATTGCAATTATCTTAATTAATTTAAGTTGCTTTGGAAAGTCAATGGCTTCAATTGTCTTGGTTAAATTTTCTGTCGCTGCAATTAAATCTTGATGCGGTTTAAGAATTGAATCAACTGCCTTGGTCACTTTCTGCAAATGTTCTTTGAACTCTGCGTTCGTTGTGTTCGCTGCGTTCACTGCTGCTTGTGCGGCTGATTTTGCAGTGTCAATATGCTCAACAGCCGTTTTGAGTTTTGTAACTTCTCCATTTATGGAGTTTAAGTTGTCGTTAAGTTCTTTAAACATATTGCTCTAAAAAATTTTGGTTAAAGGATAATATTTTACCTGATGCAAACTTTGCTTGTAAAGTTTCAATTTGTTTGATGTGATTTGCATAACTGTCATTGTCGTGTCGTTGAATTTCTAAACTCAATTTTTCTATTTCGTTGTCAATGTCTTCATAGCTGTAACCGTTCCCCTCGTTGTAATAATACTTAAAACCATTTTCAAAATACTCTTGCACCTTTTTGTTATCTCGGTCTTTCAGTAGAATTGAACTGTAATAAACTAACCAACTGAAAACTGGATTGTCTGGATTTGATTCAAGCAATCTATTTGCAGAACCTCTTAATTGTTGTTGTAAGTTTTTGTCGTCACCAACTATTTTTATGTAGTTGAAAAGAATATCAAAATCAAATTCGTCTCCTCCTGATGTTGCCTTGTAAAGTTCCTCTACATACTGCGAATCAAAATAGTCATTTACTGTTCTTATAAATCCTTCGTTGTCGGTAAGTCCTGCTACAACAGCTTCTTCAATATTGTCAAGGGCTTTCTTTCGCTTATCAAAAACTTTGTCATAAGTAAAATCAATCAAGTAGTCAACACAATTGCGAAGCATGGTAGGTTGATCTCTACTTGGTGCATCTGTTCTTACTGCTTGTGCTGAAATTCTTGTTAGATAGCGTTCAACATACCTTTCAAGATTGTTTAGAATTTCTGTGTCCGATATTTTTTTGCAAATGACTGTAACCAAAGAAGGATATTGAATTGTATAATCTTCAATCACTCCTAAAATTGAAAGACGATAAATTGTTTTTAGTGTGTCGTTGTCTAATCTGATTTTAGTGTAAAGAGTTTTTAACTCTGCAATTTGAATTTGATTAAAAGTGATTGCAGCATTTGTTTTTCTCCTATAGTTGTAAATTAAATTGTCAACGAAATCATCATCGCTTCTGCAAAAACCTGTTGCCTTTTTTACAAGTGAATAATCAAAGTCAATGTATTGAGGTTGTAAAAAATCAACTACTCGTTGGATGCCGTCATTCTCCAATCCGATTGTAAGGGATTGTGTTTGATTCGCTGGAATACTTTGAAGAAGTTTCTCTAAACCTTGTTGGTCTTGTGTTCGATGTGTGCTGTTTAACCATGAAAGCAAATCAACATTTGCAGGTTTCTGTTCTCTGATTTTATTTGAAATGGCTTGAAGCAAATCAACTGCTTCCGCTTGTGAAAGCATGTTGTTACCATTTGCGTTTATGTTTAGCGTATTGATATTTATGCTTCCATAATTTTGTCCGAACTGTTCCCCATTGATGTAAAGGGTATGTGGTTGGTTTGCAGGAAAAGGGTTTCCAAATTTTATTTCCTTTCCTGTGTCCTCAAAAATTTCTTGTTCAACTTGATTTTTCTTTGGTGTATGTGGAAATGTGATTCTGTCTAACATTTCAAAGGTGATACTCTTTTCAAAATTTCTTCCTTTGAAACTGTTATATAAAAAACTGTCTTGAATGTCTTTTGCTGCTGTGTTTGCGTTTGGCAATCTTAGATTGTTGCAATGAAGAATGTAGCAAACTGCATTTTCTCTATCTCTGCCTGCTCTACCTGCTTCCTGATAAAATCCTTCAATTGAAATTGGGTGTGTAATATGAACCGTAAAGCGAATGTTGGGCTTGTCAATGCCCATTCCAAATGCTTTGGTTGCAATAAGAAGTGTAATCCTGTTTGCTTTAAAAGCATCTTGTATGTCGTCATTATTATCTCCGCTTCCGTGATACTCTCCGATTAAATGAGCAACAGTCGGAAAACTTGTTCTTAAAAAATTTGCAATCAATTGAACGCTGATGTCCGTTCCTGTTGCATGAGGACAAAAGATTAGACCGCAATTTGAATCTGCTCCATTTGCTTTTATAAAATCTGAAAAGTTGTCTGAATCAAACTCTGTCATTAAATCAGTTCGCAAAGTGTTCAGCAAAACATTTTTTGAGTCGCTGTAAACTGCTGTTCTAATATTCCAAGCATTGTTTGCAGCATTTAAAACTGCGTTTACATTTTTGATTTTAAATTTTAATTCCTTCCGTTCTAATTTATCTGGTCTGATAATGTCTGAATCGTTTTGTAAACCAACTTCCCTTTGAACATCACTCAACACATCAAATGAAGCTGTGCCTGTTAAACCAAGAGTTGAAATATTTTCTCCGTTGTGTCCAGAAAAACAAAACTTTCTTGAGTTGTCACCTAACTTCAAATATGCAGTTCTGAAATCGTGCCCCCATTCTGAAACGCAATGTGCTTCATCAATTACGCAATATGAAAAGTTCCGATTAAAGTTTGGAATTGATGCAATTGAATTTCTGAAATCTTCAATCACGAATCTTTCAGGTGAAACGAACGCAAACAAAAATTCTCCTTCAGAATACCTTTTGATATTCTCTTTCTTTTTCGCTGCTGAAAGAGATGAATTGATATAAACAGTTCCGTCAATAGAAGCTGACTTTAGATTTTCATCTTGGTCTTTCATTAATGCTTTTATCGGGTCA
This sequence comes from uncultured Ignavibacteria bacterium, assembly GCA_903862655.1. Taxonomy (GTDB): domain Bacteria; phylum Bacteroidota; class Ignavibacteria; order Kapaibacteriales; family UBA2268; genus CAIOZA01. The sequence goes on along the minus strand of CAIOZA010000071.1, from coordinate 7,772 downwards.
ACAACAATTGTCAAACCTGCTTGAAGCAAAGAAGCAATTTGATATGTGAGAGATTTACCTGCACCTGTTGGCAAAAGAGCAATTGGATTTTTCTTTTCCAATGCCTTTGAAAGAATTTCTACTTGTCCTTCTCGGAAAGATTTTTTTCTGAAAAGTGATTGCAGAAAGAAGTTTAGTTGTTCAATGCCTTCACTTTCTCTGTTAGCTGGTGCGTTCGTGTATTCAATAGTTGGGTAAAAATTGAATTTCCGTTTTTCTTCTGTGTGATGAATGGAACGAATAACAATTGTTTTGTTCGGTGAAGTCCTAGTCGGCTTGTTTAGAAAAGTTGAATTGTTAAGAACTGAAATATCAATAGTCAAATCATACTGTGTGAAATCAATATCATTTGAAAAAAGTTGTGTGTTGTTTCCTTGATTGAGTTTGCACTCAGCAAACTCGGCTGTATTGAAAATTGAAACATCAATATTAGGCAATCGAAGACTTACTCCATTTTGAAGTAGAGATAAATTTTCAATCTGGATAAGCAAATCAGCAATTGCAGATTTGCCGCATGGCAAATCCCTTTCAATGATTGCAATTGATAGATTTTCTTTTTTTGTAATGTCAATCAAGTTTTTTTTGATTGCCTTTATAAATGTTTTTTGAACCCTTGCAATTGCAAAAGGAGAAAGGAATAGTTGCAAGTATTCCAAACAGTTTTCTGTCTGGAATAAAGGTGCTGAAATGTTTTGTGAAAAAAATTGAGAGTAGGGGTGCAGTAAGTATTGTTCAATTTGATTCTTCTTGTCTTGCGGAATATTATTTACTTCTGTTGTTTTTATCCTTACTGTTTGGTAGCCGTTCTCATTTGCAAAATGTTTTCGCAAATTGTCTTTGCTTATTTGTGGCTCAACATTGTGTTGTCCTCCATCAATTTCAATTACTAAACCTTTCGGGAAATTTTCCGTTTGCGGAAATTCTAATAGAAAATCTGCTGTTTGGTCGTAAAATAAATCCTGTCCTGATATTCTGCCCCCAACTATTGAACTAATTGTTCTTTGCAATTGCAAAAGCTGATTGGTTTTCTTACCGAAATGCAGAAACCTATTTTCAAAAAACACTTTTTCAAATTCGCCTCCTCCGTGTATTTCCCAAGTTTGAAAAGTTTCTTCGCTGTTTAGTTCATTTGTTCTGCTGTCAGCAATAATTAAGCACCGCAAAAAATTAGTTGCATCTTTTGAAAAATCAAAAGTTATTGAACCAATATTGGAGATAGCTTCGGCTGTTAAGCCGAAGGTTTCTGCAAATTGTCTTTCAATATTAATAGATGAAAGTGTAGGTAGCCCTCTTGAAAGTTGGTTGTCAATGACTGAAAAAATTGGATGTTCTTGGTCGTTATCATCACTGTTTATTCGATTGTTCTTGCAATAGAAAACAGAAAGGTCTTTTGCTATTTGTTTCCAAAACTCCTTTTTGTCGCTTTGGTCAATAAGAGATTTAACTCCTTGCAATATTTGTCCTGAAAAAAGTGTAGTCATAATGGTTGGAGTGTGTTAGGGCAAAACCAAATGTGGTGCAACTGCATTATTGCTTGCAGGTGGGGTTGCACCTCTTTTGATTTTGCAGAAGCGTTGGCTTTTCTTTTCTTCATATTTTTAATGTTCATATGTTGCACTGTCGTCTTTTTAATATGAGGCATAACAGTTGGGGCTTTGCGTAGGCAGGGGGGTAGCACCGAAGCAGATTACAATTCCGAAAGACCTGCTTGCAAAAAAAAACATGTTATGCGTTTGCCATTCTTAGTTCTCTGTCATATTGTTCATCAAATTTGTTCATAATTTCTATGTATTTGCTTGGTAATTTGTCCACCACAAAGTCAATTATTCCTGTTGGTATGTGTGTATCCGTCCAAACAAACTAAATCAATCTAATCTTATTTTATTTATACTTTTATTTTAGCAATAACAAACTCCCAGCTGATAATCCAATGCTTGGCAGCTACTTGAAAGTGGCGATTTTCACTACAAATGCGGATGAGGAGCAGTGAACCGCCACTTTGTAGTGAATTCTATCATATCATGCCGCTATTCTGTCCATTTCGTTAGTTTGTTGCGGTCTATGTTAACTTCAATATTATACTCAAATATTCTTATAATCTTTTCGTTTTCAATGTTAAAGAATAAAACACCATTGTCATTAACTTTAATGCAAGGGACTTGCCTGTCTTTACTTTCGTATTGAAAAATCTCTGTCCAGAAGCCCATCATACTTTTACGTTCAAAATACACACTGTCAATAAATGTCATTTTTGTCTTGCCGAAATATCCTGTTATACAAACAAAATCCTCTGAAATGATTTCATATAGTCTTTCAAATTCTTTCACATTACAACAGTCAACAAAAACCTTCATCAATTCTATTGTCTGCTCGTCATTTATTGAGTATTTGTAATTTCTATAATTTACAATTTTGTCAAGGATTTCATATTTTCTAGCAACTTCTGTAAGTGTTGGGTTAATTTCTAATGCCATTTTATAATATTTCAATGCAACTTCGTCTGCACTGTCGTTTGAATAGGTGAGATTTTTCTCAGCTGTTTCAATGTATTCTTTAAATATCTTAGAATTACTCATATAAATAATATTGATAAATTTACTAACAAATTTTAAATTGACAAAAATTAGATGCAGATTGTATGAATATTAAAAAGTCCCCATAATAGAGGATTATTAATTCGACAATGACATTAGGTATAAATCCACATCAATACTGGTTTTTTCGATCCCTTCAAGAGTCCATCAATATATTTCATGCTGGTATTTGATACAGCAGGACAACCCCACCCTTCAGGACATCCGGTCGGAAATATCACATTATTAGGGATTTTAGACCATGAATGAAAAACTATTGTCCGAGCAAATGCATTACTATTCGATGGTTCCAACCCATATAACAGGTAATTAATATTAATACCCCATTGACTGTAACCCCGTGCTCCGATCCGATATTTACCAAGCGATGAGCAATGGGTGCCCCCGTTGTTGCTAAATCTTGGTGTATCTCTTGATTCATCCGAAGCCCATCTATTTCCACCACATCCATGGCTGACCAAGCACTCATATTCAACTTCACCGGTTAAGAAGTTCCATAAATATAATCTGTTAAGTCCTGAATGGACACTCATATCAATCAGAATACAAAAATTGACACTATATCCTTTTGACTTACAATAAAGTAAAGCTTCCTTCGCCTTTCCTTCGATTTTGATTAAATTCAATGGTGGTCTCTTAATGAAAGCATCTCCTATAAGTCCGAGTAATAAGATGAAGATGATAATAATTTTGCCTAATCTCAAAAATTTCATGAAATGCAGCCTCCAACTTATGCTAAGTTTTATTGAATTCAATTGACAAAAATTCTAAATCGTTTTTGTTGACAGTAAATATAAGGGTTAACTTTACATTTCAAGATACTGTATTAATATAGAGGATGCTAAGGTTATTCACAATCTTGGGATTACAATTATCTGAAACATAATTTTATGAAAATTAAAACTATCCTGTTTACATTAAGTCTCATATGTCTTCAAACCGCTTCACCAATAAATGCAAAAAAAACAGAATATTAGAACTGTTATACCAATAAATGAGGCAATTACCAAGGGATATCTTCAATTAAATATTTGTGGAGCTAATGACCCTAAAGTATTCAATGAGGTGATTTATCAAGATGGTGTTCATTTTGGGAAATGTATGGCAATAGGTCTAACGAGTAAAATTGATAGCCTAATTTTCCTAAAACTCAAATGCGGTACAATATTGATTCCTATAAATGATTCTGTTCAAACTATGCTTTTTACCCACGATGTAGAATTCCCACTTTATCCCAAAATGGGTTATTGGACACGTCTTTACGCCATGTGCTCTCAAATTCATGACTATCCTCCAACAATTGAGACTACATTTCATATTGGTGAAATGGCGAACGATAGCTTGTTAAAACTTTCCAAATATCTTGAGATGTCCTTTAATCAAAATATGATTGGACAACATGCTGTGTGGTTTATAACCGACCATGTGACGTTGAAAGACTTAAAACCATATGGAGCTGATAGTTTATCATTTTTCAAAACCACTGCTATTTTGAATTCCGTTTTCATTAAATCAGGTGTAAAGACTGAAAAGGGTTCATGAGGATAAAAATTGAGTTCGACTAACAAATATTTAAAAAAATGAGGTCGATTCCACCAGAGTTAATGCTTTGTGAACGATATTTAACAATGCGAATTTTCGATAAATATCAGCTCTAATGCTCATAATTATCTTCTACAACACTTGATTTTATAATCACATGTTAATAAGCGATATTTTACACCATTGGTGGTGCTTTGGTTCAGCTAACATGGAGAACGTCCTTTAAATTGAGGTCAGAATTTGGCTAAAGAATATCTTACCAAAGAATTTCGTAATATTTTGAAGTCTTGAATGAATACGAAGCATCGGTATGTGGGTAATTATCTGAGTGGGTCATATTTAGTTGTGCTTACCTGAACTTCCGACTTCGGTAGATTCAAATTATACTATTTATTCTCATCCGACCACATAATTCCATCTAAAGAAAACCACAAATCCAATCCCTGATCTAAAATTTAAAGTGTTCAACAATTAGAAATTTTCGAATCCTCAGGAGCTTTGTTAGAAATGGGGAATATAGGAATAAATCGAAATTTGGAGTATATTTGAACGGCCAAGTCATATAAACGCTTAATTAATATCTTATCATGTCCGCTTTTCTGGAACTTTCCGATATTTTAATAAAAACGTTTGATTTACCGGACGATATTTTTGAAATTGAAACTGAGGGGCTTCCCATTTTTGATCAAGATTATTATATTACTACTTACAGTAATGTCGCTTTAAAGAATAAATATTTTAAATCCTACCATTACAGAGTACACCTCGATCAGCACTGGAAAAGCATAGTTCTTAATATTAATCGGGTTTATCTTGACGCAATAATAAATTTTGTAAATGAATTTTTAATCGATTTAGATAAAGAGAATATTGATACCATTGAATTAGAAGCAAAGAGAAACAGTTTAAATGGCTATAAATATGATTGTCAGGATAATGGATTAGGTTTTTTGGTGGTTTTCATTAATTTGGAAGAAGCATATATTGATGTGGCAAAAAGTATTAAATAAAGTAAACTTTGGCTTAGCAGTATAGAAAAAGACATTATGTTTCTCAAAAAGGAACCTTGTATCCATCAATGGTTTAATTGTTAATTGAGTATAATAAGCTATTACAACGCTATAAAGAATGGAATTATCAATATATACGAGCCTGTTAAAGGATATTAAAGGCCGTATCCAGCAAGCGCAGATTAAAGCTACTTTGGCTGCCAATGCTGAGATGATCGGAATGTACTGGGACATTGGTAAAATGATTCAGCTACGGCAACAGGAGCAGGGATGGTCGGCTGGTGTAATTCCAAAATTAGCTGGCGATCTTAAAAATGAATTGCCGGAGGTTAAAGGTTTTTCAGAAAGAAATTTAGGCAATATGCTTCAATTTGTTAAGGAATATTCAAATTTGCAACAGCCTGTTGCAAATTTGCCACTACCTGAATTCCGGAAACAAATTATTTCTAATATTCCATGGGGACACCATATTATACTCATACAAAAAGTAAAAGATTTTTCTAAACGTGTGTGGTATATGCAGCAAACCCTGCAAAATGGCTGGAGCCGCGATGTCTTAGCATTGATGATAAAATCACAAACTTATGAAAGACAGGGGACAGCTATCACCAATTTCGAAACACATTTAACGAATCCTCAATCAGAGCTTGCTAAACAGACGTTAAAAGACCCATACATTTTCGATTTTTTAACTATTCTGGAACCATTTGTCGAACGAGAACTGGAAACAGAGCTAATAAAGCATATTGAAAAATTTTTATTGGAGCTGGGAAGTGGTTTCGCATTTTTAGGCAGGCAATATCGGTTGGAAGTAGGAGATCAGGATTTTTATATCGATTTGTTATTCTATCATTTACACATGAGATGCTTTGTTGTCATCGAACTAAAAAAGGGTGATTTTAAACCGGAATATGCCGGTAAAATGAACTTCTATTGTGCTGCGGTTGATAATTTACTCAAAAAACCTGAAGACCAGCCAACTATCGGTTTGATACTATGTGAAAACAAGAACCGAATCATTGCTGAATATGCACTCCGTGGAGTACAAACACCAATTGGCATATCCGATTATGAGCTAACACGTGCCCTTCCGGAACACTTAAAACCATCATTACCGAGCATAGAAGATATTGAAAATGAATTATCTAAAGAATTTGATAATACTGATTTAGTATAAATAGAATATTCAATTTTATGCGATAACCGAAATAAAATGTTTATGTCTTAATAATTCCCATGAGCCGTTATATTATACTGCTGACCATATTATTCTCCACCTTCTTTTCTTATTCCCAACAGCAGGCTACCACCACCGATGGTAAAACTGTTATCCTGAATGCTGATGGTACATGGACTTCAGTTCCTCAGATTGACAATACATCTATACCCAAACATGCTGAATTACCGAAAGCTAAATCTCAGGATATTATTATCAATCACTTAGCTTATACTTTGTCTTATAATACCACTTACAATATCGCCAATTGGGTCGCTTATGAACTTACAGCAGAAGAAACTATCGCCACAGTAAAAAGGGACGATCACTTCGCACCAGATCCGCTTTTACATTCGAATACTGTATCCAACACTGATTACAAAGGATCAGGTTATGACAAGGGTCATTTAGCTCCAGCAGCCGACATGTGTTTTTCTTCGCAGTCGATGATTGAATCATTTTATCTTACAAATATGTCACCCCAAGACCCATCATTTAACAGAGGTATCTGGAGCCGGCTGGAAAAGCAGGTAAGACAATGGGCGGTTGATGATAACAAGATTTATGTCGTAACAGGAACTATTCTTACAAAAGGGTTATCAACTATTGGATTCAATAGAATAGCTGTACCAAAATATTTTTACAAAGTCATTCTGGATTACACAGAACCTGAAATCAAGGGTATCGCGTTTATTTTACCCAATACCGCATCAAAAGAAACACTTCAACATTATGTGGTTACCATAGACAGTTTGGAGAAGGTTACCGGTATTGATTTCTTTTACCAGATTTCAGAGAGTAAGCAAAGCGTATTTGAAAGTGCCATCGATTTGAAGAAATGGTCATGGACAACTAATTCAACAACTGCTGTCGATAAAGAAAAAGCTTCAACCTCAAGTCAATGTAAAGGCTTAACAAAAGCCGGTGCGCAGTGTAAAAACAAAACCCTTAATACGAATGGCTACTGTCATTTACATCAGAGTCAGTTATCCGGCGTTGAAAAACAGGATAATACTGTTCAAATTTCATCGCCGAAACGGTCATCCACTGTCAGATGTTCAGCCACCACTAAAAAAGGAACACAATGTTCCCGCATGACCTTTAGCGCGAATGGTAAGTGCTGGCAGCATGGAGGGGATTGAAACTCTTAACAATTAAAAACCACTCAGTATGAAATACCTGCTAATAGTATCAATTCTCTTTTTGTTATCATGCTCCAAGAAAACTGATACCACAGCCATCGAAAGCTGTAATCAAGAACCGAAAACTTACAGTTCATCTAACGGTACAGAGTTATATCTGACCCAGCAGCAATGGTATCTGAAAAGAATAGGTAATGGCGGGTCAGTTAATTTAAGAGTAAGAGGATCG
>CAIOZA010000070.1 GCA_903862655.1 uncultured Ignavibacteria bacterium | reverse complement strand
TTAATTAAAATTATTTATATCTTAGAAATTAAAATTCATACATTTGTTTTAACGAATATAATGTTTCTAATTTATTTATAGAGGAGATTCGGATATGCCAGTTTCAAAACCTAAGAAAATTGTGCCATTAAAAAAAGCATCCGTCAAACCAAGCGGAGCAAAAGCGGCACCCGTTAAAAAAGCTGTTCCAAAAACCGCAGCTCCGTCGAAAAAGGTAGTAGCCCAAAAAGCAGCCCCGGCTAAAGCGGTAACTAAACCAGCAGCAAAGGTTGCATCAAAAGTAGCTGCCAAGAAACCAGTAGCCCAAAAAACAGCCCCGGGTAAATCGGCAACTAAACCAGCAGCAAAGTTTGCACCCAAAGTAGCTGCCAAGAAATCTGTAGCCCAAAAAGCAGCCCCGGCTAAAGCGGCAACTAAACCAGCAGCAAAGGTTGAATCAAAAGTAGCTGCCAAGAAACCTGTAGCCCAAAAAACAGCCCCGGCTAAAGCGGCAACTAAACCAGCAGCAAAGGTTGCATCAAAAGTAGCTGCCAAGAAATCGGTAGCTCCAAAGACAGCCCCGGCAAAAGCAGTTGCTAGTCCCACAACTAAAGTAGCAGCTAAAGTTGCACCAAAAGTAACAGAAATAAAAAAAAACGATAAAAAAAAAATAGAGCCAAATAAAACTGAGATTAAGAAGGATATTTCTAAAACTTCTAATATAGTTGCCAAGTTAGAGTCAAAAAAAGTAATGCCGGCAGCAAATAAAACACACAAATCTGAGCCTAAAAAAGCTGAACCGGCTATGATTGATTTAACACAACCACCAAAGGCTCTTGTTAGATATGCTGATTCAGAACTTGAACTATTCAAGATAAAGATAGTAGATATGCGCAAAGAAGCTATCGAAGAACTCGGCATGCTCAAAGAAAGACTTGATGATTTAACAAATTACGACTTCGCTGAAGAAAGTATGATTTATTCTATGCACATGGCAGAGCAAGGCTCCGAAGCTATGGAGAAAGAAAAAACCTATGCTCAAATACAAAGAATCAATGAATACATAAAAAAACTTGATGAAGCATTGGAAAGAATAAAAAATAAATCTTATGGTGTTTGTAGAGTCTGTGGCTGTCTGATTGCTAAAGAAAGACTTAATGCTGTGCCAATAACTACTCTCTCAGCATCCTACAAAATTCACAAAAAATGTCCAGACGATGGTATTGATAGGATAGAACCTGTTAAACAATAAATAATTTAAGTGTTACGTAAAAGGGATATAAATTATGTCCCTTTTTTGATTTAAAGAAAAGAACTAAATGGAAAAAGAAAAATTTTTTAAGAATTATTATTTGATCATTATTGCCATCATTTTAATAATACTTGATCAATGGTCAAAACAAATGATTAGGAGCTTTTTTGGGGTCGTTAATTCACCTGACTCTTTTAGCATGTCACATATTCATAATATTAGAATTTTTGGTGATTTCCTTCAATTTACCTATGTAGAAAATGAAGGAATGGCTTTCGGAATTAGCTTTGGAGCTGGTAAGGTATTTTTAAGTTTGTTTTCAATCTTTGCTTCGGCTGCACTGATGTATTATTTATTGAAAATTCAGAAATTTTCGAATTGGGTTAGAATTGGTATAATGTTCATATTCACCGGTGCCTTTGGTAACTTGATTGACAGGGTATTCTATGGAGTGGTCTTCAACTATTCTTCCCTTTTCTATGGTAGAGTAATTGATTTTATTCAAGTTGATATTCCTGATGTCAATATATTTAACCTTCACTATACGACTTTTCCAATATTTAATATTGCTGACTCATGCGTTACCATTGGTGTTGTATTTCTTCTAATATTTCATAATAGAATACCTACTTTTTCTCAGGTTTTCAAACAAAATATTATACAGGAAAATGAAATTATTAAACAAGATACAAACAATCCATCAAATTCTGATATAACCTAAATGACTTCTTTGGATAATGAAAAAGACAATTATCCCGAATATATTGAAAAAGTATTCAGGTTTCATATTACTTCTGGGCAGACTCCCGAAAGAATAGACATTTTCCTTGCTAATAACATCAGGAACGCAACTAGGACTAAAGTTCAAAAAGCCATTGAGGAGGGATTTGTCTTAATCGATGGCAAAAAGACAAAGCCCAACAAAAAAATATTACCTGGAAACCTCGTTGAATGCAAATTATACAAACCACCACCAATTGAATTGGTACCCGAAAACATACATTTAGATATTGCATTTGAAGATAATTTTCTAATAGTTGTAAACAAACCAGCAGGAATGGTTACTCATCCTGCTTTTGGAAACAGATATGGAACCTTGGTAAATGCAGTTTTATATCATCTTGGTTTCAGAGAATCGGTTCAAATTGAAGTAAACGCTGACGATGATGAATCACTTGACGAAGGATTAATCTTTGATAGTGATGCCATTAGACCCGGAGTTGTTCATCGGTTGGATAAGGATACTACAGGTTTATTAGTAGTTTCAAAGAATCCAGTTGTACATGCTTTTCTGGCAGACCAGTTCTTTAATAGAACAGTTACTAGATTTTACTATGCCCTTGTTTGGGGTAAATTTGATGATGACCATGGCGTAATTGAAGGTAATATAGGTAGATCTCCGAGGGATAGAAAGTTATTTACAATCGTAAAAAAGGATGGCAAACCAGCAAAAACTGAGTATTGGGTGTTAAACCGATATGAAAACATGACTTTGCTTAAGATAAAGCTCTGGACTGGAAGAACTCATCAAATTCGTGTACATTTCTCTTGTCATAATCATCCTGTTGTTGGAGATGTTTCCTACGGAGGAAATGTTATAAAATATGGAGGTCAGAACAAGCAATTTTATACGAAAGCTCAAAATATTTTGGATCAAGCAAAACGACAAATGCTTCATGCAAAAGTGCTTGGTTTCAAACATCCTTCAACAAAAGAAGAAATTATTTTCGAAAGTGAACTTCCAGAAGATTTCAATAATACATTGAAAATAATTAACTTATAAATAGATAATTTTGCCTGTCTAACAAAATACTAGTTTAAGTGTAACTTATTTGAATTTATTAATATTATAAGTATTTTATTTTGAATTGAAAACTGTAGTTTTTAGTAATTAAAAAAATAGTATATAAAAAAAAATCATCTAAAATGTTTTTTATTTATGCGAATTATTATAATTGGAAATCACAAAAATTGTAAATTATTATTATATATAAATGGGGAACTTATGAAAACTTTGCTTACTTTTATTTTGACTATATTTATCCTATTTTCCCAAAAGGGATTTTCTCAATCAGAAAACCTTAATTTTGAAAATTATTCTACAAAAAATTTACAATTCTTAGAGAATAGGGGCCAATGGGAAAAGAGCATAAAATTTGTTGCGGTTCAAAGAGGTTTGAATGTCGTGATTAAAAATGATGGATTGTATTTTGATGTTTATAGCACTGAATCTAAAGAGAATGATTTGTTTTTAAGATCAGGGACTGTTCTGAAAACATTTTTCAAGGGAAGTGAACAATATCAGTTAAAACAGCAAAATTTTCTTCCAGGAGTTTACAATTATTTGAAGGGTAATAATTCCGAAAACTGGATCACTGGAGTAAGAGCTAGTAGCGAAATATTGCTTAGTAATGTTTACAAAGGAATTGATATTAAACTAATGATTGAAGCAGATAATCCAAGATATGATTTCATCATTTATCCAGGAGCTAATCCAAGCCAGATTTGCATGGCTTTCGAAGGTTCCAATAAAGTAACTATATCTAACAATGAGCTATTACTTTCCACAAAACAAGGCACAATAAAGCATTCTCATGTTAAAGCATTCCAGGAAATAAACGGGGAAAAAATTGAAGTAACCTGTCAATTTATTATGAATCATGAAGGAATCGGTTTCCACCTATCTAAATATAACATGAATTATCCATTGACTATCGACCCCACAGTTTTTGCAGATTATATTGGAGGAAGCGGTGATGATGCTGTGAATTCAATTAAGATGATGCCTAATGGAAAAGTAGTCACTGCTGGTTGGACTGGTTCAACAAATTTCAGGACTACACCGGGAGCTTATGATTCTTTAATGTCTGGCGATAAGGATGTATTTGTTAGGGAATATAAGGTGCTTGCCTCAGCTCGAGAATTAGTATTTTCTACTATAATTGGTGGCTCTGATATTGACATTGCCAATGGTGTTGATTTTGATGATAATGATGATATCTACATTGCTGGAGCGACTTCATCACCTGATTATCCAACAATAAATTCGATAAATTTAAAATTTGCAGGTGTCACAGATGCCTTTATTACAAAATTGTCGAGTGATGGCAAAAGCATTTTGTACTCTTCTTATTTCGGTGGAAGTAAAGAAGATGTAGCCACTGACATAACTGTAGATCTGGATCATAGTGTCGCTATTTGTGGATATACGATTTCAATGAACTACAATATCTATGGTAGTGCTGACCAAACAACTCTAAAGGGACTTTATGATGCCTTTATTACTAAATTAAATGCTAAGGGATCTTCCTATATATTTTCTACTTATTGGGGTGGAACTTCTAACGATAAAGCTAACGCGATTAGGACTGATTCTGAAGGATTTCTCTACGTTGTTGGTGAGACAAGCTCTGCTGATTTTCCTGTAGTGCCTTATAAAGTTAGTGCAGGTGGTTGGGGCAATCCACCAAAGGGGACTATATTGGAAAAACCTTTTAATTATAAGATTAGTGGTGGAGTTGATGCCTGGGCTTCTAAAATGAGTTCCACAGGTAGTGGAACTGAATTCTCTACATATTTTGGTGGTAAAGGCAATGACAGAGCAACTGGAGTAACTTTTGCAGAGGATAGGACATTAGTCTTTTGCGGGGAAACTGAAAAAGAAATTGGTACCGCCATATTTCCTACTTCTAGTGCTGCTTTTAGTAAAATAAATAGTGGTGGAATTGATGGTTTTGTTGCAAGACTTGATAAAGTTAAAGGTACAACAACAAAAGCTCAGGATCTTCTTTTCTCAACATTCTATGGTGGATCTGGTAATGACTATGCCAATTCAATGTCCAAATATGTAACTAATGATGGATTTTTTATTGTTGGCAAGACAAATTCTTCAAACTTTCCAATTGTGGGCGATGATGTTACAAAAAAGATAGCTGGAAAATATGATGCTTATATCATTAAATTATCTACTCAAGGTTCGGATGTTGTTTGGTCAACCTATTATGGTGGAGCCGGAGATGATGATGGATTAGCTGTTTCATCAGCTTCTACTGGTGAAGTTTTGATTGGTGGATCTACTGCCTCAGTGGATATTATAAAACCAAATGTTGATTTCCAACCTAAATTTGGTGGCGGTGTAACCGATGGTTTTATCTCCAAAATCACACTGCAAACACTAAGTGTTACTTACCCAGTATCCTATGAACAATTTTGTGCAGGTTCAACTGTTGATGTAAAATGGGTTACTACCGGTTATCCTCTCGCAGAAAAACTTGAAATAGTTTATAGATTAAAACCAACAGATAATTGGATTTCGATAACTAAGAGTGCTGCTGATGGTTCTTACAAATGGTTAACACCTACATTACCTAATCCAGAAGACTCCGTCCAGTTAAGAATACAGCACCCATCGGGATTATGGCAAAATACTTCATTTTTCAAATTATTATCCTCTCCAAAAGTAAAGATTGTTTCAATATCCCCAGAAAGCAATGTGCTTTGCGAGACAAACGATATTACTATAATCACTGAAGTTTATGGATCAAATCTTTTGTTTAAATGGTTCCAAGATAATGTACTTATTCCTGATCAAGCTGGTAAAGATTTAGTGATTAAAAATGCAAAAATATCAAATACTGCTAAATACAAACTTGTTATATCAGGAACATGTAAACCTGATATAACAACTGCTGAAACACAATTCATTGTTAATAAAAAAACAAAAATCACAAAACAGCCTGAGGATATAGTCGTAAAAAAAGGAGCAAGTACTCACTTCAGTGTCCAAGCAGATGGACTCGAATTAACTTATGAATGGCAGAGAAACGGCGCAAGAATTATGAACGCTACGGATTCGATATATACTTTAGAAAGCATTCAAAAGGCATCTGAAGGAAAATATAGCTGTATAGTCATAGGAAAATGCTATTCTGATACTAGTTATGCTGCTCAACTAGAGGTAGATACAACAACCTCAGTTTTTGATATGCCAAGATCTACTGATCCAAATTTAAAGATGATCGCTGAGACTGCTTCAGAAATTCAGTTTGTCATTGAGAATATTAATAACATAAGTTCATTAGTTCTTACAAATATTGATGGTATTTCTGTTGCAACTCCAGAGTTTAATTCTAAAACTTCAAATGAGTATACTACTAAAATTAATAAATCAAATCTTCCAAGTGGAGTATACTTTTTATTGATTTATTCAAATACTGGAACTTATTCAAGAAAATTAATTTTATTAAAATAATAAATGATTAATTCTTTGTAGTTGTTGTAGGGAAAAGAATTAAATATCAAAATGTTAAACCAAAAGTAATTGAGATAATTAATTTATATTTTTACGTTTGTGAAAAAAAATGATAATTTTGGAGGTTGGTTAAATCAAATTTTCAAAGACTATGATCTACAAAGATTAAATATATTTTAAGGCATATCCATTTATGGATATGCCTTATTTTTTTTGAATATTTAGAATTGTTTATGATACAAGAAAATAAAAAAATGCTTTTGAGTGAGTTTTCAGGATCAACAGTCGATGACTGGAAAATTGAAGCAGCTGGAGCTTTGAAGGGTAAGAGTATTGAATCGATTAATACACTAACTTATGAAGAGATTTTAGTTAAACCCATATATTATCAGGAAAATTCTACTAATCATCCCTCATATCCCGGTATTCCTCCATTCTTACGAGGAGCTGAACCTGGAATGTTTAAGACAGAAAAATGGGATATTTGTCAGGAATTATGTGTTTTTGATCCAAAGGAATTTAATAAGATTATTCTCGAAGATCTCAAAAGAGGTCAAACTGCTGTACACATGAGGATATTAAATCCAGGAAGCTATAATCCTGATAAAATCAACGGTACTTTTATTTCTCTTGTTGATGATTTTGAAACGGCTTTCCAGAACGTAGATTTAACTAGATATACTGTATCATTTAGCATTGATTCGAGTTCTTATCATGCTATCAATTTATTTCTTGAGTACTTAGAAAGTAAAGAGTATGATCCAAGCAAGATCAAACTATTTATTGATTTTGATCCCGTTGGTGAAATGGTTTCAAATTCAGGTTTTCAGTATGATCTGGAGGAACTGCTATCCAATCTGACTGGTATTACTATTAAGACTAATAATTATTTAAAATCATCCAAAACACTTGGAATAAATGGATATTACTATACTGAAAAGGGAGCTAATGCAGTTCAGGAAATAGCTTATTCTTTTTCAACTGCTTTAGAATATGTTTACAAATTTCTTGACAAAGGATTTGATATTAATCAAATTTGCAAGAATATATATTTTAATTTATCTGTTAGTAATGACTTTTTCATGGAAATTGCAAAGTTTCGTGCAGCAAGAGTACTTTGGGCAAAAATTGTTGCAGAATTGGGAGGAAACAGTGATTCCCAAAAAATGCATATTCGAGCAATAAACTCATTAAGAAATAAAAGTATTCTCGATAATCAATCTAACATTCTCAGAGGTACTTCTGAAGCTATTTCTGCTATACTTGGTGGTTGTGAAGCTATAACAATTCAACCTTTTGACATTCAATCCAAAAAATACCAAGAACTTTCCAGAAGAATTGCAAGAAATACTCAACTAGTTCTTCAGTATGAATGTAACCTAACCGAAGTTATTGACCCTGCCGGAGGTTCTTATTATATTGAGGAACTCACTAATGAAATTCTATCAAAATCATTCGATTTGATAAAAGTAATTGAAGAAAAAGAGGGGATAGTCAATTGTTTCAAATGTGGATTTATTCAAGATGACATAACTGGGATTGTTAACCAAAGGATTTTGAATTTCAGTACAAGAAAAGAAACAATAGTTGGGGCAAATAAATATCCGAATCTAACCGAGGAAATATCATCTTCATCAATTCCTCAATACAACACAAATGCAATGGATCATGCAGCCAAATTAAAAGCATTACCTATTATTTTTAAGAATAGTAATTCACTCGATCCCATTCCTGTCTTACCAGACTATAACATTTCTGGTGAAATTGTTAAATTACGATTGAACTCAGAAAAATTTAAACTTGAAAGTGGACACCTCCCAAAAGTTATAGCACTAACATTTGGATCAACAAAGCAATACAAAGGAAGATATGACTTCTCAAAAGAATTTTTCTCTGTTGGTGGAATTGATTTAGAATTCCACAAACCTTATTCTGACATCCAAGAAACAGCTGAATCATTCATCAGCTCCACTAATAATAACATTTTTGTGATATGTTCCGACGATGAATCTTACTTAAATATAGTACCTGAGCTTGTTAGATCAATCAAGTCTGTTAGACCTGATTCTATAGCTATTTTGGCTGGTTATCCCAAAGAATATATTGAATTATTTGAGAGTGTAGGAATTGATATTTTTATTCATTTGAAATCTAATATTATTTCAACTTTACATGAAATACACTTAAAATTAGAACTGAACAAATAGAGAAACAATAATGAAACATAGAATAAATTTTAATAATATTGATATCAATAGCATTACCCAGGATTTAACCCTTGATGACTGGAAAAACGAACTCAATAATCAAACAGGATCTAATTTAGATCTGCTATCTGAGATGTCTCTAGAGAATATTGAGATTGAACCTATCTATACTGAAGAAAACTTAGAAGCATTAGAACACCTGGATTTTACTGCCGGAATTCCTCCTTATCTTCGAGGACCTTATCCAACTATGTATGTTACCCGTCCTTGGACTATCAGACAGTATGCAGGATTCTCAACTGCAGAAGAAAGTAATGCTTTTTACAGAAGGAATTTAGCCGGAGGTCAGAAGGGCTTATCTGTTGCCTTCGATTTAGCAACGCATAGAGGATACGATTCAGATCATCCACGAGTAGTTGGAGACGTCGGCAAAGCAGGTGTTGCAATAGATTCAATACTTGACATGAAAATACTTTTCGACAGTATTCCTTTAGATAAAATGTCAGTCTCAATGACAATGAATGGAGCTGTCCTTCCAATATTGGCTTTCTTTATCGTTACCGCCGAAGAACAGGGTTTCAAACCTGAGTTATTATCCGGCACAATTCAAAATGATATTCTAAAAGAATATATGGTAAGAAACACTTACATATATCCACCTGGTATGTCAATGAGGATTATTGCCGATATATTTGAATATACCTCGAAGAATATGCCTAAGTTTAACTGTATATCTGTGTCTGGTTATCACATACAGGAAGCTGGTGGTACTGCTGATATTGAGATGGCTTATACCTTAGCTGATGGATTGGAATACATAAGAACTGGAATTAAAGCTGGTCTTACAATAGATGAATTTGCGCCAAGAATATCTTTCTTTTGGGGTGTAGGAAAGAATTTCTTCATGGAAATTGCAAAAATGAGGGCTGCAAGATTGATTTGGGCGAAACTTATTAAGCAATTTAATCCTAAAAATCCCAAATCAATGGCATTGAGAACCCATTCTCAGACATCTGGATGGAGTTTAACAGAACAGGATCCATTTAATAATGTTATCCGAACATGCGTAGAAGCGATGGCGGCAGTTATGGGGCATACTCAGTCTTTACATACAAATTCACTCGATGAAGCAATAGCTTTACCTACAGATTTTTCTGCAAGGATTGCAAGAAATACCCAGCTGTTTCTTCAGGAAGAAACAGGAATATGTAGAACTGTTGATCCATGGGGTGGTTCTTATTGTGTTGAGTCTCTTACGAATGAATTGATGCACAAAGCCTGGCAGCATATCGAAGAAATTGAATCTCTTGGTGGAATGTCTAAAGCAATTGAAACTGGATTACCAAAAATGAGAATCGAAGAAGCTGCCGCTAAACGTCAAGCTAGAATTGATTCTGGAAAAGAGATAATCGTTGGTGTAAATAAATACAGACTTGACAAAGAAGATCCAATTGAAATTCTCGAGGTTGATAATACTTCAGTTAGAAATCAGCAGTTAATAAGATTGAAAGAATTGCGTGATAACCGAGATGAAGTAAAAGTAAAAGCAGCACTCGAAAGCATTACAAAATCAGCTGAAACAGGTGAAGGTAATCTTCTCAATTTAGCTATAAATGCGGCTAGACTCAGGGCAAGTCTTGGCGAAATATCAGATGCAATTGAATCAGTTAGCGGGAGACACAAAGCAGTGATAAGATCTATTTCAGGAGTTTATAGTTCAGAATATTCTGATAAAGGTGAGATTGAAAAAGTTAGAAATCTTACAGATGAATTCGAACGAATTGAGGGGAGACGTCCTCGGATATTAGTTGCTAAAATGGGGCAGGATGGCCATGACCGGGGTGCAAAAGTCATCTCGTCTGCATTTGCTGATTTGGGTTTTGATGTGGATATCGGACAATTATTCCAGACACCGGAGGAAACGGCTAAGCAGGCAGTTGAAAACGATGTCCATATAATTGGAGTAAGTACACTTGCCGCTGGGCACAAAACTCTTATACCTCAATTAAGAGAAGAATTGAGAAAGCTGGGTAGGGAAGATATTATGATTGTTGTCGGTGGTGTTATCCCTGCTAATGATTATGAATTTCTGTACCAGAACGGAGCATCGGAGATATTTGGTCCTGGAACTATTATACCTTTTGCCGCCCAGAAGATAATGAAAAATTTAATTCAAAGTGTAACTGAATAAAAATAATTTTATGCCCAAAAAACCAGAATGGATTCCAGAAAATAGTGGTGATGAATTCTCATCATCAACGATTGAGGGTGTTCTTAACAAAAATATTACTTCATCGAAAAAGATTAAGTCAAAAAGTCTTACAATTGATGATTATTATTCAGGGATAATTGATGGGAACAGAGCCATAATTGCACAAGCCATTTCAATTATTGAAAGTAATTCTGACAAACATTATCTTCTTGCACAGAGTCTTCTTCAAAAACTAATTCCTTCAACAGGCAAATCTATTCGAATAGGAATTACAGGTGCCCCTGGTGCAGGAAAGAGTACTTTCATTGATACTTTTGGATCTTTTCTTATTAAAAATGGGCATAAAGTTGCTGTTCTTGCAATTGATCCAAGCTCATCTCTGTCAAAAGGCTCCATTTTGGGCGATAAAACCCGCATGGAGGTTCTTTCAAGGGAAAATGGTGCATTTATTCGTCCTTCTCCTTCTGGTTCAACCTTGGGGGGTGTGGCGCGTAAAACCAGAGAAACTATTCTGATTTTAGAAGCCTCTGGATTTGATACAATTATTATCGAAACTATTGGTGTTGGTCAGAGTGAAATAACCGTTCGGTCAATGGTCGATTTCTTTGTCCTTATTCTTCTACCAGGTGAAGGTGACGAATTACAGGGAATAAAAAAAGGTACAGTTGAGCTTGCAGATGTTTTGATTATCAATAAGGATGATGGAGATAATCTCAATAATGCAAAATTCACTAAATCTCAATATGAACTTGCTATTCACTACATCCAGCAGGCTACTGAAGGTTGGAATTCAAAAGTAATCACTACCTCTGCTATAGAAAATAAGGGAATATCAGAAGTTTATGATCTTATGAATCAGTTTATCGAGCACACAAAATCATCCAACATATTTGATAAAAGAAGAAATAGTCAGCTATTGAACTGGCTCTATTCAAATATTGAGGATAGAATTAAGTCACACTTCTACAATGATTCTGAAGTTCAGAATAAATTAAGCAAATTTGAATCTGAAATAATTCAAGGACAAATTTCTGTAATGGCTGCTGTAGATGAACTTTTAAATACATATTTTACAAATAAATAATGACAATTCTAATCGCGACAAATAATAAGCATAAAAAAATTGAAATACAAAATATACTTCTTGGATTAAATTTGAATAATTTTCAATTAGTAACTCCGGAATCTTTGGGAATATTGATTGATGTTGAAGAAACTTCAGATACATTAGAAGGAAATGCTAAACTGAAAGCACAGGCATTTTCAAATATTTCTAGATTACCAGTAATAGCTGATGACACCGGTTTAGAGATTGATTTTCTTGATGGTCAGCCAGGAGTTTATTCAGCTAGATTTGCAGGTGAGGATGGAAACGATACACTCAATAGAGCTAAAGTCCTTAAACTATTACAGAATGTGCCGGATTCTGAAAGATCAGCAAGATTCCGTACGGTTATTTGTTTTATTCATAACCATCAGATTCATTTTATCGAAGGAGTTTGTGAAGGAAAAATTATTAATGAAGAAAGAGGTATTAATGGTTTCGGGTATGATTCAATTTTCATTCCAAAAGATTATAAGAAATCCTTTGCTGAAATGTCTTCTGAAGAAAAAAATCAAATTAGCCACAGAAGCAGAGCTATTCAAAAATTTGCAGAATTTCTAAAAAATACTAATTGATAATTATTCTATTGAATCAAGCACCAGATATGCAATAGACTTGTATTTTTTCCCTGTTGATACACTCATTCCTATTTCGCAAGGTATATTTGAAGAATAATATCCGTCAGCTTCCAAACCCGATATTTCTTCCTTTTCATCTAAAGTTGCTGATTTATTAAGTTCTGGATAAATCATTCCTCTGTCTCCTGCCATTCCACAACAGCCAATATTCTGCGGAATAACAACTACATCAGAACATTTTTCAGCTATTTTTTTTAATTTATGATCAATTGATAATTTGATAGATGAGCAGGTTGGATGCAAAACAACCTTTTCAGATTTCTTCGTGATTTTTAATTTATCAATAATAGTATCTGCTATAAACTCTGTACTATCAATAAATTTCAGCTTTTCCCACTTTTGTGAATTATTTTCACTCAATGCATTTTGACATTTCATTATTGTTTGAAAGCATGATGTAGAGTCAAATATAATAGGTTTTTCTCCATGATTTGATTCAATCCACAACCAATCTATTATTTTGTTAGCTGAATTTTGATATGCCTTATCATATCCTTTCGATGAAAAGATAGTCCCACAGCAATAACTAGATATTCCATCTGGAATTGAAATTCTTATATGTGCTTTTTCGGACAGTTCAAGAATAACATCACACAGGCTTTTATCATCCTTTGGTTGACCCATCATTCTCGAAACACAGCATGGAAAATAAATATACTCGGGATTAATCACTTTGATTTTTTTTAACTTTTGTGGTTTACCGATGAATTCATTTAATTTGAATTTAAACGGAATAATTTTCAATTTAAATACAAATTCGATCACCGAATTAATCTTTACTATAGAAATAACCCTAGTTAATAATGATAGTAATTTTAATAAATTTCCTATTAACTTTTCAAACATTTTAAAGTTGTTAGAAACTATTAATGCAATTTTTTGTTCAAAAAAAGAATGCGATTTTATCCTCAGGCTTTTTATCATATCACCCGTATTAATTCCGACAGGGCAAGCCTCAGCACACATGCCATCAACAGCACAGGTGTCAATACTGTAAAAGTTATAGTCAGACTTAATTTCATTTTGAGAAAATAAAAATTTATTTCTCTCAAGTTCTCTTTGAATCACAATTCGTTTTCTTGGAGAGAACGTAAAGTTCTTGCTTGGGCATACAGGTTCACAAAAGCCACATTCGATGCACTTATCTGTCTCTTTATGAATTTTAGGGTATGATTTGAAATTCTTTAAATGTATTTTCTTGTCTTCATTTATAAGAACTCCTTGATTTAAAATATTATCAGGATCGATTAATTTTTTTATTCTCTTCATCAAATTATATGCTTTATCTCCCCATTCAAATTCAACGAATGGAGCTATATTTCTACCTGTACCATGCTCTGCCTTTAGTGTACCACCATGTTTTCTTACTACTAATTCTGCTAGATCATCCATGAATCCTGAATAACGCGATACATTTTCTACTTTGTCAAAATTCTCTGTCAACATGAAATGTACATTCCCATCCATTCCATGCCCATAAATACCAGTATCATTATATCCATGTTTAATAAACAAGGACTGTAAATCCGGAATAGCATATTCGAAATTCTCAATTGGTATGCATATATCTTCCAATATAAATGTAGTACCTGACTTTCGTGATGCTCCCAAAGAAGCTAACAGACCCTTTCTGATTTTCCAGATCTGTTCTTGTTCAATTAGAGATTTTGATATAAATGGTTCACGAACGATGTCCAAATCTCTAAGAATTTCGTTTAATTTTTCCATTTTATCATTAATAATTTCGAGATATGGTTCCTGGAATTCGAAAAGAAGTGCAGTTGAACCTACAGGTAGTGAACTTATAGCAAACTTTTCACCGGCTAATTGCTCTATACTCTTCAACGATTTGTAATCCAAAAATTCAAGAGCAGAGACTCCGGAAGATTTGATTGTTAGTATAGATTTGCAGGCATCTACAACTGTTTTGAAAAAGATGATTCCAGTTGATTTTTCTTTATAATCCGGAAATGTTTCAATTGATATTTCAGAGATAAAACCCAAAGTACCTTCTGATCCAACCATCAAATGAGCTAAAATATCACTAGGATCTTCATAATCAAGAAAAGCTGTTAACGAATATCCAACAGTAGATTTTATTCTATTCTTCCTTCTGATTAGTTCTGAAAGCTCATTGTTGTTTATGATTTCATTTTTCATTTCGATTATAGATTGATAAATATCTGGACAGAATTTTTCAAAATTCTTATCAGCATCCTTATCTGCAGTATCTATGATATATCCATTTGGAAGTATAAATCTTAGAGATTTGATCGTGTTATAAGCATTCCCTATGATCCCTGATCTCATTCCACTCGAATTATTTGCAACAATTCCGCCAATAGTACATGCATTTATTGATGCCGGATCGGGTCCCAAAATTCTAGAAAATTCTTTCAGTTTGTTATTAATTTTCCCTGCTACTATATTTGGTGAGCAACTTACACTTTCTCCATTTTCAAGTATCAATAACTTTTTCTTATATTTTGATAAATCTACTAATATGCCATCAGTAACTGCTTGACCGGATAAACTTGTTCCTGATGCTCTAAATGTAAGATGTTTCTTATTCGATTTGCAATAATTGAATAAAGAGATTATATCAATTTCATCCTCAACTTGGATTACTGATTCCGGAATAATCCTATAAAAACTTGCATCGGAAGCGAAAGCCAGTCTATGAATATCGCTATTTAGTATTTTTCTTTTCTCTAATTGAAAATTCAGATTGCTCATGATTACCCTATTTTGATCAAACAAATTTAAATAATACTTATATTTGAAAAAAATATAAACAATTTTATTTAATAATCGAGTGGAAAATAAATGAAAATACTTATTCATTTTTTAATCCTTATAACAATTCTTAATTTCAGTTATGCTCAAATAAAAATTAATTATCCTCCAACAAATAAAATATCTGTTATCGATACTATTCATGGTATGCTAATGGAAGATAATTATCGTTGGCTGGAAAATAAAGATGATCCCAAAGTTAAGGAATGGTCACATAAGCAACATGAATTTACTGTAAAACACATCAATTCTACATCTAAAGAAATATACGGATTAAGGGATGAAATCAGAGCTTATTTGGACCGAGATATAATTGGAGCACCATTTTTCAAAGCTAACAGAGAATTCTATTATGCTAAGAAAAAAGGAGATCAACAATCAAAAATTTATACTCGTTTGAATGGGAAAGAATTATTGGTCTTTGATCCCGAAAAAGTTGATCCTAGTGGCAAAACCTCGATATCAATATTCGATATCACAGAAGATGGCAATAAAGCGGCTGTTGGCACTCAATTCAAAGGAGACGAGATTAATACTGTAAGAATTATAAATACAACAACAGGGGAAGTAATAGGAAATGAAATAAAAAATGTCAATAACTTCTCATGGGCAAGGAATGAGGATTTTGCATATGTCACATATAGATCAAGGGAAGATATTGATAAACAAATACCATTAAAGACCTATCTACATAAGTTAAATGATAATTTAAACAACGATAAATTTCTAATAGCACCAGAAGATGCTAAGAATTTTGCAAGTGTTTGGGACGATGATGATTCACCATATACGTTCTATACAACCTGAGATTTTTATTCAACTACACTGAAAATCAAAAAAACTGAATCAGTAGAAGAACCACTCACTATCTTTTCGAGTACAAAATTTACTGTATCACCTCAAATAAAAAATGGCAAAATATTTATCTACACTAATTATGAAGCTCCAAATTTCAAGATAATGGTTACTGATTTAGATAAACCAGATTTTAAAAATTGGAAAGACTTTTATTCCGAAAAGGAGACAGTTTTAGAGGGATTTGTTGTTACTAGAAACAACATCTTGATTCAATATAAAAAGGATGTAATTAGTTACATATCAGTTTATGATTTAAATGGCAAAATATTAAATGAATTAGAACTTCCTGAAGTCGCAGATGTAAGCGGAATGAGTTACCACAAAGAGTCAAATATGGTCTATGTCTCTTTCAATTCATTTACTGCGGCATCTAAGGTATTCAAATTGGATCCATTAAACTTCGGGTGGCAATTTTTATTTCAGGATAACCCACCAATTGATACGAAAACTATTGAAACCAAACAAGTTTTCTATAAATCAAAAGATGGTACTAGGATACCTATCTTTATCATTAGTAAAAAGGGACTTAAACTCGATGGTAATAACCCAACATTGCTTTATGGTTACGGCGGTTTCAATATTAGTATGGGACCATCATATGTAGGTCTAACATCCTCATTTATCAACAGAGGTGGTGTTTATGCCATTGCATGTTTAAGGGGAGGTAACGAATATGGTGAAAAATGGCATCATGACGGAATGTTATTAAAGAAGCAGAATGTCTTTGATGATTTTTATGCTGCTGCAGAATATTTGATTAGGGAAAAATACACCAATTCTCCAAAATTGGCTGTAAAAGGTGGATCTAATGGTGGTTTGCTGATAGGTGCGGCTGTAACTCAAAGACCAGAGTTATTTAAAGCTGCTATTTGTGCTGTTCCACTCCTGGACATGGTGAGATACCATAAATTTTTAATTGCAAGATATTGGATACCCGAATACGGTGATCCTGACAAGAGGGAAGATTTCAATAATATAATAAAATATTCACCATATCAAAATGTTTCAATAGGTAAGAACTTACCTTCTATGCTTATCAAAGCTGGTGAAAATGATACACGTGTTGATCCGCTTCATGCTAAAAAATTTGCATCACTTTTAAGAGATAACCCTGCGCAAATTAACCCGATATTGTTGTTTATAGATTTTGAAAGTGGGCATGGCTCTGGTCAATCAGTAGATCAACAGGTAAATAATCTGGAATTAGAATGGAAATGGTTGATGAACCAATTAGGAATGTAATTAAAAAAAAGCGTCTGATGAAATTCAGACGCTTTTAGTAGTATTATTTCATTTTTATACTTACTATTTTTATAGAATTAACATTGCATCGCCATAAGCAAGGAATCTATATTCATTTTTCATTGCTCTTTTATAAGCCTTAAACATGTTTTCCTTGCCGGAAAATGCTGAGGCTAGTAACAATGATGGCGTTGCAGGTGGGTGAAGATTAGTGATCAATCCTGTGCAAATTTTAAATTCGTATGGAGGATAGATAAATTTGTCAGTCCATCCCTTATTAGGTTTAACAGCTCCGGATGTCAATACTGAAGCTTCTAATGCTCTGGCGACACTTGCGCCAACTGCAATAACCCTTTTCTTTGCTTTCAAGGATTTATTAATTGTTTCAGCTGCTTCTCTAGAAATATTGAAATATTCTGAATACATTCTGTGTTTTGTAAGGTCTTCAACTTCAATTTTTTCAAAAATTCCCTGGCCGATGTTTAAGACAACATTAGCCATTCTTACACCTTTAGTTTCAAGCTTCTTCAACATTTCCTTGGTGAAATGAAGACCTGCTGTTGGAGGAGCTATAGACGCAAGATTATCTGGGTTTGCAAATACACATTGATAAGTTTCTTTATCTCTGTCGGTTGGTTCACGCTTTAAATATTCTGGAATTGGCATCTCACCAATCTTCTCAATCACCTCAAATAGATTTCCTTCATAACTGAAACGAACTGTTCGACCGCGTGATGTTGTATTGTCAATCACTTCACAATAAAATTTGTTGTCATCAAAATAAATCTTATTTCCTATTCTTACTTTTCTTGCTGGCTCTACCAGAACATCCCAGATCCTTTCATCAGACTTTAATTCCCTTAATAGCATAACCTCAATCTGAGCATTTGTTTTTTCCTTCTTGCCGAATAGTCTTGCCGGGAAAACTTTGGTGTCGTTCATGACAAGACAATCACCTTTTTGCATGATAGATGCTATGTCAGAGAATATTTTGTCATGCATATCACCAGTTTCTCTGTTAATAACAAGTAATTTTGAAGAATCACGTGGCTCAGCCGGAAATCTGGCAATGGCATTCTTTGGAATGTTATATTTAAATTCCGATAATTTCATCATGTTCCTTTTTATTCATTTTATGTTTATTAATTCCGCAATCTACAAAATTACAATATTTTACGTATAACGTTACAAATAATGAAATAATTGTGTAAATAAAAAAAATTACTCTTTAGTTGCCTTAACCATAAAGCCAACCATTCTGTTGTAAAAATCAATCGGAGATTTCAGATAGCCTTCTATAAGCGAAGTTCCTTCAAATATCTGCACAATAGAATCATTCAAAATCTGATTATTTGAATCCGTAGAATTTATTTTAGCGAGATTTTTGATCAATGGATGAGAAGCATTTATTTCTAAAATTCTTTTCCCACCTTTATAATCTTTATCCATCATCTGCATCATCTTTTCCATTTGAGGATCTAATCCCTGACTTCCAACTAGTAGTGAAGCCGGTGAATCTACAAGTCTGTTAGATATCTTTACATCTTCTACCCTGTCCCCAAGAACAGATTTAAATTTTTCGATTATTGTTGCAGAATCATTTTCTGTCAATTTATCATCTGATTCTGATTCATCCTCGAACTTTATATCGCTTTTGTCAATTGATTTTATTTGTTTTTTGTCGTATTCATAAATGTATGGAAATGAAAACATATCGACTGGATCAGTTAAATAGATTACTTCTATATTATTTTTTTTGAAATATTCAAAGTTTGGGTTTTTCTCAATATTGTCTCTGACATCTCCTGCCACATAATAAATCTCATTCTGCTCTGGCTTCATCCTTGTGACATATTCTTTGAATGTTGTTAATTCATAATTCGAAGTATTTGAACTCTGGAACTTATATAAATCAATAATTTTATCTCTGTTTTGATAATCTGATGTCACACCTGTTTTCAACAAACTTCCAAACTGATTAAAGAATTTGTCATATTTTTCTTTATCGTTGTTCAGCCAATCTTCTAAAAATTGCAATACTTTTGATGTTATTACATTTCTTATTTTAGTTGTCTGTGGAGTCGATTGAATAACCTCTCTCGATACATTTAAAGGTAAATCTTCAGTATCAACTACACCACGCACAAAGCGTAAATATTCCGGAAGAAGATCAGTGATTGAATCACTAATAAATATCTTGTTGCAGTATAAATGTAAAGACTTATCTGTAGCATCTCTCAAAAACATAGGAGGTGCTGTCTGCGGAATAAATAAGAGTGCCTTGAAATTTATGTTACCTTCAAGATTAAGTTGTAAATAACCAAGTGGTTTTTCAAAATCATTTGTGATAAACTTGTAAAATTCATCTAAATCTTCTTCATTTTGTTCTTCTTTTTTCTTGTGCCATAAAGCCTGAATACTGTTAACTTTTTCGTCATTAATTAGAATATCATACTCTACAAAATTTGAATATTTTTTTAGTATTGATTTAACAGTAGTGTCATTTGCATAAGATTTATGCTCATCCATTAGAGTAAATGTTATCTTTGTGCCGCGAGTTTCTTTCTCAATTTCTTCAATCGTATAGCTATTTTCACCCTTAGATACCCACCTGTAACCTTTTGAGTCTGTAGTATAAGAACGCGTTTCCACGGTAATCTCATTCGTTACCATATAAACCGAATAAAACCCAACACCAAATTGTCCAATAAGATTCCCATCAATTGAATTATTCTGTTTTTTGATGTTCTCTAAAAATTCTAAAGTTCCTGAACTAGCTACAGTTCCTAATTGATTGACTAGCTCTTCCAAAGTCATCCCAATCCCGGAATCCTCGATTGTAAATGTGCTTTTTTCAGGATCTAACGTTATAGAAATACCTAGTTCCTTCTCAGGATTTAGTATGCTTTGTTCCGTCAAACGAACAAATCTAAATTTATTCAAAGCATCAGAGGCATTTGAAATTAATTCCCTGATAAACACCTCGGGGTGAGTATATAAAGAATGAACAATTAAATTCAGCAATTGCTTCATTTCAGCTTTGAATTCGAATTGTTGTAAATTTGAATTAGCTTCTGTACTCATATTGAACCCTATTAAATCATTTTTTGACAAAAAGTAGTGTTCTTTAGACGAAAAATTATTATTTTTAGTCATTAAATAAATATTATTTTCAAATATTGATAGAATTTTGAAAGAACATTGAATTTTTTAATATATATATGGAGTTATTATGAAAAAATTAATTCTACTTACTTTAGGAATACTGAGTACTTTCAGTCCCATTTTCGCACAGGAATACATCCCATCTAAGGACATTTATCCCTTTGGATTTGGTATGTTTGTAGCTGGTAAAGCTGCTGTCAATACTCAGGATCCTCCTAATGGGATCAAAAATGGAATGGCTATTAATAGTATGCCTGATCTAGGTTTACAGGTTTACGTACCATTTGGTGGAGAATCAAACATTGGTGCGACACTCGATCTGGCATATATTGGGTATTCTTACCAATTCAAAATATATAACAATGAATCAGTCAACTGGGTAGATAAATTGTCATATTTCTCTATTTCACCAAATTTCCATTTGTCTGGTTTTCTACTGGGTTTCAATTTTGGTTTCCCATTGTTAGCCGAGTCTGGTGGGTCAGTTTACAGTCTTAACTCGAACAATATGAATACATATATCGATGTCCATTTTGGAGGATTAATTCCAGTTTACAAAGATAATTTTGGAAGAGTTAATCTCTACGTACAAGGAGAATATGCTCTTAGTGAAGTTTTTGCAAATAAAGTAAATTCAAATTATCCAGGGTTTAATATTCAACCTGCTGCTATTAAAATAGGCATAAGCTATATCTTCAATACTAATCTTCTAAGAAAAAAGATGTAATTAGAAAGTGAAAAAGCATTTATTTGTAATATTCTCAATACTTTTTCTGGTTATATATCCGGAATATGTTAGTTTATCAAATCCTGCTGACTCAATCAAATCAGTTCAGAGGCTATTTCCTGTTCTAAATCCAATTAAGGAACTTCAAGCTGACTTAGAAGGGATTCTTGACAATCCTGATTTTGCTAATGCCTTAGTTGGTGTTGAAATCAGGTCCTGTGAAACCGGTGACTTTATCTTTCGTAAGAATGCCTCCAAGAACAATATACCAGCTTCAATTCTGAAACTTTTCACTACATATACTGCTTTGGAAGCTCTAGGACCAAACTTTACTTACACTACAAATTTTTATTTGGATGGAGTTTTATCGAAGAATGGTGAATACGAAGGAGATCTTATAGTTAGAGGCTCAGGAGATCCATCAATCTCACTAAATTTTTATGAGAATCCATTGGATCTAATTGAAAAATTAGTTGATAAACTGGAATATCTTGGCATCAAATCTCTCAAGGGGAATATCATCGGAGACGCCAGCTATTTCGATAACAATTATTATGCTCCGGGATGGTCCAACGAAGATTTAATTTATCCATTTTCTGCTCCAGTGAGCGCATTATCAATTTTTGATAACAAAGTAGATATTTATCTAAAACCTTCTAAAGAATTAGGTGAAAAAGCCGGATTAAGAATTGTGCCTGATAATTCATTTATTTCAGTTGAGAATTTTGTTAAAACATCTGGCAATAGTATTAATTCGGGAGTGATTCCTATTAAAAATAATAAATATGATATTTATGAATTGTACGGTGAGATTCAGACTGATTCTACAAATATCATTGAATATCCTGTTAATTTAAGTATTTTAAATCCTACTAAATTCTTTTTGAGTCTCATAAAACAAAGCCTGGAAGCCAGGGATATCAAGTTTCGTGGTGCTCTTCTTGATGATGAGGAAATTGACTACGAGATCGACTACAAAGAGCTTCAACCTATGTATCAGATTGTCTCGCCTCCGCTCAAGAAAATTATTGACATCATAAATAAAAAAAGTCACAATCTGGCAGCTGAAAGTCTGCTAAAAACTATTGGTAAGGAGGCATATGGTATTGGTAGCTTCTCCAAAGGAATTGAAAAAATTAAGGAAACAGTTTCTAAGCTGGGAATACCTCCAGAAAATCTTCAAATTTTCGATGGCTCAGGTTTATCAAGATATAATCTTCTACAACCAAAGTATATTGTCGATTTGTTGTATCATATCAACAATATTGATCTTAAGGAATTATTTATCAATTCTCTTGCACAGCCATCGAAGGATGGGACTCTTAAACGAAGGATGACTAACTCTAAAGCTGAAAAAAATGTATTTGCTAAAACAGGCAGTATGAATAATGTTTCTAATCTTTGTGGCTATGTGCGTACAAAGGATGGTGAGTACTTTGCTTTTGCCATCATGATAAATAATTATATTCTGCCTGAGTCTCTTGCACAGAATTTACAGGATATCATTTGTATGAGATTATCAAGTTTTTCTAGAAAACCTGATCAATAGTTAAATTTTTATTCAGTATTTTTGATTTAATATTTAATTTTTAGTAACTTTTTATCAAATAACTTGTTAATACATAGATTATTATCTCAGTTATTTTGGAAGTTGTTTTTGCATTATTTGTATTTGAAAGAATATTTAAATGAATTTGAAGTATTTTTTGGTTATAATCTTCCTTCTTTTATTGAGATTATCAACCAATTCTCAGGAAAAGAGTGCAAAATCCATTGTATTAAAATTTGCAGATAGTCTTGTTGGTACTAGGGGAGTAAATGGCAATATCAGGGAATTCGCTGGTAATGTAAGGATGGAGCAGGGAGATGTTAATGTTAAATGTGACAGGGCATATCAGTATTTGGACGAAAATAGAGTTGATCTGTTCGGTAATGTTGTTATTACTCAGAAAGACCTAATTATGACTACAGTCCGAGGTACTTATAATGGCAATCTAAAAATTGCAGAATCAAATGATGGTGTTAAAATAACTGATAAAAAAGTTGTTCTGACTGCAAGTACAGGTATTTATTCAACAGCCAGAAGAGTCGCAAATTTTACCGGCAATGTTAAGATAGAGGATGATTCTTTGATTATTTACTCTGATAAAATCGAATATCAAAAGGACAGTCGAGTAAGTCATGCAACCGGCAATGTTCAGATTCAGGGAAAGCAATCTGACGTTATTTTGCAAAGTGATACTCTTGATAATTATCCGAACAGCAAATATACGTTGGCAAAAGGTTCACCTAAGCTCTTTCAGATCGACAGTACAGTTAGTGAATATGTTGATTCTACTTCCCTGATTATGAAAAAGAAAGTTAAATACGATACAATGTCTATCAAATCCGATCTCATGGAGTCAATAAAGATTGACTCAAACGAAATGTACACTTTTAGACATAATGTTGAGATTGTTCGTGATAATATCACAGCTAAATCTGATTCTGCTTTTTATTACAAAAAGGAAGGTTATCTTCGGTTATTAGGTAAACCGGTAGTTTGGTATGATAAAACACAATTGTTCGCCGATTCAATTATTATTTATCTCCCTAATATGAAACTGAATAGATTAGATGCCTATGTGAACGCTCTGGCGGCTACTATGGAAGATACCCTTGAAATTAGCCGTATAAGCCAGATAGTGGGGGATAAGATAACAATTTCTTTCGTGAACGATTCCATTAATTCTATCGTCAGTTATGGACATGCCCAAAGCTTGTATTTCCTGAAGTCAGATAGTTCTCGGGAAGGCGTTCAAAGGAATTTATGTGACACATTAGCTATAAATTTTGAATCTGGTGAAGCTGATAATATAGTTTGGCTTGGAGCTGTACAGGGTGAAATGTTCCCTGAAAATGTAATTGCTGATCCTAAGCAGTATTATCTTCAGTCATTTAGATGGGACAAGAAAAAGCCTAAAAAATTGGAATTAATCCAAAAGAAACGAATTTAAAAAACTAACAGGAACTTAAAGAGGTGTATGATGAGAAAAATCTTACTTACTCTTCTCTCTATCAGCATAATCTTTATAACGGCACACTCCGAACCAGGTGCATCTGCTTACGAAGGTACAAGATTTCTTGTTGGTTTTATGCAAAATGAATTGTTGTATTACCCTGATAATGGGTTATCACAGAAACTATACATTACATCAAAAGTGCTAACAGCCGTTAGTATCTACCAGACTTATTATCTGCCTAAATACTATATCTTAAATCCAGATTCTGTCTTAGTTGTAGATGTAGATCCTGCCCTACAAGTGAAGTATTCAGAGGTGCCATTGCTACAAGCAATTGAGATAGTCTCCGACCTACCAATTACCGTGTCTGGTTTTAGTTCCAGAGCTGCTACATCTGATAGCTATTTAGCTCTTCCAGTTTCCTCATGGGGGAATGAATATGTGGCTCTTTCTTATCCCAACGATCAGTATGATTGGGATGACGCAACAGATTCTCTTAGTAATGAATATCGGGTAAAACCAAGATCATCTGAGTTTATGGTTATTGCTTCCGAAGATAATACAATCATTAAATTTAAACCAAAAGCGTTGACTTGGAATGCGAAACAAGTGTATAATGAGTATTCTGTACTTTTAAATAGAAATGAATGTTATCTCGTTAAAAGTGCAGCAACTCAGCGTGGAACAGGTGATCTCACCGGTACAATTGTTAAGAGTAATAAGCCGGTGGGCTTTCTTTCAGGTCATGTCCGCACAGCAATCCCTCAGTTTTTAAATTCTGATTGGACTTCAAAAAATCATTTAATTGAAATGCTGCAACCTGTTAGTTCTTGGGGTAGAAAATTTGTTACAATACCTTTTTTTGCTCCACCTTTTACGTTTCATGGTGATTTGATAAGAGTTACAAACTATTATCCTAACACCTATGTATCGTACAAAACTGAAACAACCTATCATAGTTATTTCATGAAAGATAGTGGCTCGTTTTTAAATATTCCATATTTATTTGAAAACGCAATTTGGACTTCTACCAAACCAGTTCAAATCGGACAGTATATGATGAAATCGGGTAAAAATGATAATTTTGGATATGATCCTACTCTAGTAACAATTCCACCTGTTGAGCAATTTATTAATCGGGCAGTTTTCTATGTCCCCAGTAATATTATTAATAATCGATCCCAATTTAATAATAATTTTATTCTGCTATTAGCTGAAGATAGCACTTTAAATAATCTTACCCTTGATGGAAAGTTTTTATTCATCGAATCACCAGAGTTAAACTTACAGAATATTTCAGGGACAAATTATCATTGGGCTAGGGTTAAGGTTGAACCCGGTACACATCAACTACTATGTAGCAATGGTAAGTTTAATGCGATATTATATGGTGTTGGCGAATATGATTCGTACTCACAAGTTGTTGGTTCTCTACTTGCAAATCCATTTACAAATGATACAATTCCACCTTATATCAGCCTTATATTTGATTGTGGCAAACTTGATGGTTACGCTTTTGAACAAGTTACTGGAAAAAATTCAGGAATCGAATATATTCAGGTAATTGAGGATAGTACTTACAATTTTAAATGGACTATAAGTACTAAAACAGATACAACAACTTGTATTACTTTTCATGCAGAACCTCAGGATGTTTCAAGAGATGGTAAAATCGTTCTTGAAATTCGAGATAGAAATGGCAATGGGAGCAGGTATAGATACTTTTTTAATAAATTACAACTAATTGCTCCCGGACTCTTTGATATGGGTGAAGTACATTCTCATGATACTGTATGCAGAGATTTTAACATCATTAACTATGGCAAAGATACAATACTAGTTAGCGATTCATATTTATTGAAAAAAGATCTCAGAATAAGATACGTTCTCAACACTATTCTACCTTGCAAGCTGTATCCAAATGATACTATTTCAGGTAGAATTTGCTTCGATCCAAGGGGAGATACTCTGCCCATGGATAATCAGCTGGTTATCGTGTATGGATGCAATCTCGATAGCAGAATTCTACTCAAAGCTACTTTAAAAAAATATGAGCTTGATGCCATGGGATTTGACTTTGGACAGATTAGAATTGCCGATAGTGCTTGCTCAACAGTGTTTATAAATAATCCTGGATTAAACGATGTTATTATTGTCGGACTTAATTCTATAGATGGTAAAATATTCCTCTTTGATACTGTTGGAGTATTTCCAAAAACATTAAAACCAGGTGATACCCTGTTTATCAAAGTCTGCTTTAGTCCAGATGATACTTTAGATTATGAACTTAATCCCGTCTGTATCAACAACGAAAGCATACCTTTGACATTAAAAGTTTCCGGTAGCGGTGGTAAACCCAATATAAACTCATTCAATGTAAACTGGGGTAAACGACGCATTGGAACAAGTAATGATACTTCTATCGTTATTTTTAATAATGGAAATTTTAAAGCGCAGGTTTTTTTCTCGGATGAATTCGGAGATTCTAATGTTATCATGACTCAAGATATTCTAAACCTTAACAATACAATGAATCCTGGTGATTCAATCCGAATAAATCTTGGCTTTAATCCCGTTTATGCTCAATTTTACAATGTCAAAGGATATCTCAAAACCGACTGGAAGCTACATTCACCTTTGGAGTTCAATCTGTTTGGTGAAGGTATCATTCCAGAAATTCGAACCTTTAATGTTGATTTCGGTAAAATTCATATCTTTGATCAAAAAGATACAACCACTTCAATAATAAAATCTACTGGTAGTGAGATTCTTACTATTGATAAGATTGTTTTAATTTCAGGAGATACAAACTCTTTCAAGATAGATTTAACAAAATTTCAAAATATACAGATTCCTGTTGATTCCTCAGTGATTTCGTCAATTATCTTTAAACCACAAAAAGTAGGATATCATGAAGTCACTCTTGAAGTAACCCATGATGCTAATCCTAATTATGAGAGATCAGTATCTTTAATTAAATTATTTGGTAGGGCTCTACCTGAAGATACTATTCTGTTCAATCAATCTTTAATCGGTACTAAATTGATTAATTCCTGCAACATTGATACACTTGATTATTCGATTAGTAATTCAGGTAACGTAGATATCAATATTACTGCATTGAATTTAAATCTCCAGAATATTTCTGCCGCCAAATGGCTAAATTCATTCAACTTTCCTATCCC
Source organism: uncultured Ignavibacteria bacterium (assembly GCA_903862655.1). Taxonomy (GTDB): domain Bacteria; phylum Bacteroidota; class Ignavibacteria; order Kapaibacteriales; family UBA2268; genus CAIOZA01. The sequence continues at coordinate 3,531 of CAIOZA010000070.1, read as the reverse complement.
AATTCGAACAAAGAGTAGTTATACCAACAAGATATTTATTGCTGCTGAAAATGATGGTCCTGCTTCATTATCAGTAACTGCCGTTTTGAATGATACACTGAATGATATGATTAAGCATGATTTGAATATAAAAAAGTCAAAAATCGACATTGGTACTATTCCGGGCTTCAAAGCAGCACCTGGAGATACTGCTATTCTTACTTTACGGGGGGTATTTATCTATAAAATAGTTAGACCGATTAGACTGAACCTTGAATTAACAACAAGTATGAAGAATTATAAAGTTCTATCTCCAATATGTAATCTTAATCTGACTGGTACTAATTACTCTAAGGTTGTTATCTGTAAAATCACTCAAAATATTAATGGATTTGAAATAATCCCTGTGGAAAACATAGATGTACCTGTTGATAATTTAAATTGGGAAGTAGAATTACCTCTGTTTGTCTTCCTAAATGATGAAAAATACCCAGAAATCGGACTAAAAATATTTTCTGATGACTGCTTTTATGAAAATAGTGTAAAAATATTAACTGAAATTTCAGAAGTCTGTGTTTTTAATATCAGATCAATCATAATGAGTAGGAACTCTCTAAAAGCTGAATTGAAGCCGAATCCAGCAGATAATTATTTACAGTTAGATTTTGAAATTGATAAAGATATCGAACTGGAAATTAATATTTTTGATAACAGCGGAAAAAAAAGTTATTTTTCTGAAAAATTAAATTTGAAAAAAGGCATTTATTCACGTATATTTGAAACTAGTCCTTTAACAAATGGGATGTATTTTATGAATTTAAAAACATCCGGCATAACAAAGAATTTAATATTTATTATTAAAAAGTAACAGGGTGTGTACAATGAAGCTTCGTTTACTTCTGCTAGCATTTTTAACAGTAGCAATTTTCTTTACAGACATCGTGACCGCTCAGGACATCGGTGAAACACCACTAGGACCAAGTGGTTCAAGTAGTGCGATTTATCTAGGTCCGGTTGTCGGATATAATAGATCTATGCATAGTGTAGATTTAGCGTCATTTGCAACTGATCCGCTATGTCCATTCTTTACGAATGGTAGTTCAAATGGATTCCACGTTGGATTTTTCTATGAACAAATCCTTGGTAATGCTACTTCACAACATTCACTTGTTGCAAGAGTGCTTTACAATTCGATGCCATCATTTTTTGAAAAAGTTGGCGATACTTATCCATCTCTTATTGATGATGGTAAGGGTGGGTTAACAACTGTTAATTCATCAACTAAGCATACTGTCGATGTTGCTTATAATATGGCTTCACTTGACATCATGTATAAATTTCGTGCAGTTCTTGGATTAGTCTTGACAGTTGGTCCTACAATTGATTTTGTCCTTTCTAAGAAATTAACTCAAAAATTTATGATGGTTGAACCAGATTATGTCCAGTTCAAAGTTGTTCCAGGATATGTTTATGAAGACAACAATAGAACTATCGTGGTTTATGATGGCGATATTGAAAAAGATGCATTGAAGAAATCTGCTTCAACAAGATTTGGGCTAAAACTTGGTGTTCAGTATGAAATTATCACCGGTGGTAAAATTAACTTCATACCCGGTATATTCTATAATATGGGTTTAACGAATGCTGCTGACAGCGAAAGCTGGAAAGTAAGTGCTATACAAGCTTCTGTCGATATTCGTTTTGCTCTCTAGGAATTTATTGATATTTTTAAACGCTTACTTTCTCTGCAAGTAAGCGTTTTTTTTTGTCATTCAGAACACTGTATAGTGAATCTGGTTGCATTTGGAATTGAATAGGATATATTTCAATATATCATAAATAACTAAAAATAATTTATAATATCCTCATAATTATATAAGAAGAATTAACATGGATAATATGTGGTCTCCCTGGCGGTCTCAGTATATAGAAACATTCAAAGATGCTAACCCATCCTCCGAAGCTACTTGTTTCATTTGCGATGCAATCTCCAATCAATCGGAAGATTTAGAGAGGCATGTTGTTGCAAGAAGAAAGCATGTTATAGTTTTAATGAATAAGTATCCTTATAATAATGGACATTTATTGATTGCACCATTGCATCACATTAGTAAATTCGAAGAATTGAATCAGGATGAAATGCTACAGGTTATGCAGACAATTAATGATTCAATAAAAGTGATGGATATTACAATTAAGCCACATGGGTTTAATATCGGTGTCAATATTGGAAGAAGTTCTGGTGCAGGATTGCCAGGACATATCCATTTTCATGTAGTTCCCAGATGGAATGGCGACACAAACTTTATGTCAGTACTTTCCGATGTTAAGGTTATTTCTCAATCTATGGCGCAAACACAGGAATTATTGACAAATGAATTCAATAAGATCTGATATGTTAAAACCCAGAAAATCACTTGGTCAAAACTTTTTAAAAGATCAGAATGTTATTAGGAAGATAATTGAAACTTTTAACCCTCTTCCGGGTGACATGATACTGGAAATTGGACCAGGTACTGGTGCATTAACCGATCTACTGCTAAAAAGCGATGTCATACTCTATGCAGTTGAGCTTGACAACAGAGCATTAGATCTATTATCGGAAAAATATCCACAGTTTCGTTATCCCAATTTTCAGCTGATAAATTCTGACATCCTTAAAATTGATCTTACACAGACAGTAACTAATATTTCTGAAGAAAATAAAATCAGTATAATCGGGAATATCCCTTATAATATTTCCTCAGATATATTCTTTTGGCTATTCGAGCAAAAACAATTAATCTCCAAAGCTCAGCTAATGATTCAAAAAGAAGTAGGGCAGAGGTTAACAGCAAAACTCGGTACAAAAGCCTATGGAATTCTAACGATTGCTATGGAGCTAGCTGGTAGTTGCACCCAAAAATTTGATGTTTCACCAAATTGTTTTTTTCCCGTACCAAAAGTTACTTCATCTATAATCGAAATGTCTTTCAACTCAGATTACACAATGTATGAGTTTACTAAGGTTTTATCAATAGTAAAATCAGCTTTTAACCAAAGACGTAAAACACTTAGAAATTCTCTTGCTAATTATCTATCCTCTTATGGCGAAAGAAAAGTTAGTATTATTGAATCAATTGAATCAAGTATGCCTGGAATCTTTGCAAAAAGGCCTGAACAGCTTTCTACTAATGATTTTGTTCAGATCTACAGAGTTTGCAGTAAGATACTCTGAACAGCATCAATTTCGTAAATACTATAAATACTAATCATGGGTATTGATAATCACCCGATAAATGTCATTTAACTCCCCTTCTTGGCGTTCTTATAGCAAATCAATTAAAGAATGCTGTCTCTGTTCTCAAATCCTTCTTTGTCCTTAATATCAAGTATTATTTGATATCCAATTTTTTCGTTTAAAAAGTAATTTGAAAAGGTTTTCCTGACTCAACTAATAAAGTTATATATTTGAAATGTGAAACAATATTTTATTTTAATGTCAGTAATAATAATAAAATCGTAAATTTGTTTAATATTAAATGTAAGCTTTATAATTATTTTTTAAATATT
>CAIOZA010000069.1 GCA_903862655.1 uncultured Ignavibacteria bacterium | reverse complement strand
CATTACTCATCAAGTTGCAAACTGCGATGCAGCCGGAACGTATTCATATACTGTAACAGTAAATGCAAATTATGTATGTTCGACTGTACAATAAGTGGAAATGATGAAGAAGCAGCCAATGCTGTTTCATAAATCAACTGCTTTAGTTCTTTGACAAGTCATTAATTAACAATAAAAAGTTTAATACTTTTATTATTTAAGATGACTAAAAATTACCGAGAGGCTCCAGAGTAGGAACTTTGGAGCTTCGAAGGTGATTAGTTTTATTAAAGTTTAATTAAATTTAGTATAATTTTTTTGATAATGATTCATTGGCTAAAGAATTTGAATAGCTATCAGAAAAATAATAATTAATAACCAAAAAGGTAAATATGAAAACGATATTTATGCTTATAATTACGGTGGCACTTTATCTGGCTGACATAGCTACTTGTCAGAGCCAAACAATGGTAAAGGGTTTAGAACCTGTCACACTGAGCCATGGGAATTTGAGTTTATCAATACCATACAATGTCGAACTCAATGACATTTGTCCGGGATGTGAGAAAAGCTGGTCATGCGATAGTCAATGTATGCAATGGGAGGTATCGACAACTAAAACATCTCAAAGATTCAGGGTTGTGTTTACTAATCCATCGAATGCTTCAACATATAATTTAGATTGGGAATGGGAGTTTCAGGACGATAATTCGGGTCACTGGAAAAGCTTCAATGATCCGAAATTTCCAACAGGAGCTTACGATCATCCCAATAATGTATTTACTGTGGAATCTTCAAGATTCCAATGCATAGAAGTGATTAAATTCAGAGTTTGCGTAAAAGGGATGCAGACTCAATGCAATCAAAATCCGGGTACAGTGAATTTAGGATTCAATGTATTGGTGAGCTGCTATTGATGAATTTTCTGAAGATTACAAAAATTTTGATTTGATTGAAAGACCGGGATTTAAAAATGAAAAATGTCAAAATATTATTACCAGCATTCTTATTGCTAATAATGTTCAGCAGTAGAGTAAAAACTGAACAAGCAGACCAAAATTCAGTAGCCACATTGACAGCGCAGGAACATTACAATGCAGGCATGCAAAAAGGTGAAGCCGGAAATTACTACGAAGCAATCGATAATTTTGATGAAGCCATAAAACTCAAACCGGAATATGTTGATGCATTAGCCATGAGAGGATTAGCAAAATATTACCTTGGAGCTTATGAAGATGCCATAGAAGATTACTCTTCATTGATAAAATTGGAGCCAAACTATACCGATGCCTACTTGCAGAGAGCCTTAGTGAAATATAATCTGTACAAATACAAAGAAGCAATAGAAGATTGTAATAGGGCCATTAATCTGAAACCAAGTTTAGCCGTGGCATACTACATAAGAGGAATTTCGAAAGATTACATGAAAGATTTCAACGGATCATTGAGAGACCTTGACGCAGCTGTAAAATATAAAGAAAATTATCTGGATGCTATTTTCAACAGAGGTTTGGTAAAGAATAAGCTATTGGATTATAAGGGTGCAATTTCAGATTATGATGACGCACTTAGATTAAAACCAGATTATTCTGATGCATTTTATAATAGAGCCGTTAGCAAAAGACAGCAAAAAGATTATCCTGCTGCTTTAGCAGATCTGGATGAAGCCATAAAACTAAATAATGAATATACAGATGCATACTTCGTAAGAGGATTGATCAAGCAAGAGATACAGGACAATAACGGTGCACTTGAAGATGTAAATTTTGTTATCTATAAAAAGCCTGAATATGCTGAAGCCTATTATACAAGGGGGATTATCCTATACGGTTTAGAGTATTATTCAACATCAATTGAGAATTTCAATAAAGCAATAACTCTAAAGCCTGACTTCAGAGATGCATTTTATAACAGGGGCATTGTGAAAATGGCACACAAAGAATACCCGGGTGCTCTAAGAGATTTTGACGAAACGATTAAAATGGATTCTACTCATACGGGAGCTTTAATGGAAAGAGGAGAAATAAGGTTTGACATGAAAGATTATAAAAATGCTCTCATAGATTTTCAAAAAGTTATACTTATCGATCAGAAAAATTCTCATGCTCACTATAAAGCAGGACATACATTATACAACCTTGGAGATGCTGATGGAGCATGTTTAGAATGGAAGATTGCAAGGGATCTTGGGTTTGAAGACGGTTTTAATATGATTGAAACCAATTGCAAATAGAAGATTCAATTAAAAAGAACAGAATTTATAAATAATAAAGAGTGAAGAAGAATGAAAAGGATATTCGTAATATTGATGTTATTACCTATGATTTGGAATATTTCCAATTCACAGATAACAATCTATCCGAGTTTAGTCTTTATCGATCCAATCAGTCGATCGGGTTATATCCGAGTGGTAAACAATTCGGAAGGTCCAATGGAAATTGAGATTGTTGCATCATTCAGTTACAAGAGTGCAGATTCGGCAAACTTAATTAAAACGGCAACTGACAGTTTGATGGAATCAAGACACTCATTACAAAAGTACCTTAAGATATTTCCGAAGAGATTAGTAGTGCAGTCAAAGAAAGATCAGATGGTAAGATTTCTTGTGATGCATCCACCCGACATTTTAGATGGTACATACGTTTCGAATATAACATTAATATCGCAGCCATTGCAGAAGCAAATAGACACAACAGACACAAAGAACATAAAGATGGGAGTGATTCTAAAGACAGGAATTATTTCAATGGTAGTTTATCAAAAAGGCAAACTCACAACATCGCTGGCATTTGGCGATTTGAAAACAAAATTGGATACGGCGAATCTTCACTTGACATTTAATTTTGAGAAGGACGGAAATTCACCTTACTGGGGCAAGGCACAAATATCAATATTCGATACAAAGGGAATGGAAGTAGACACTTTGACCGAACCATTCGGAGTTTATTGCTCAACTAATAAGACATTCCATCTGAAGAAAGATAAATTCAGATCGGGAAATTATACTGCCGAGATAACAATAAATACTATTAGAGGTGACATTCCGGAGGAAAGGACAATAAAAGTTGCGACAATAACAAAGCGATTTGAGTTTACTTTACCGTAACTAAGAATTAATAATTAAGAATTAATAATTAATAATTAAGAAGAAAAGATGAATATGAAAAAGCACATTACTTTTAGAATACGAATATTACTAATTTTAATGGTATCGGTATTCAATAATTCGAATGCTGAGACATTCACGTCATATTTCCCTAAGGGAGCTGATGAAGGAATCTTCTTAATTAAATATTCAAATGTAGTAAAAACAACTTTAAACACCGTAATATATAAGGATAGCATTTACCTGCCAATAACAGCAATTTTCAGTATATTAGGAATAGATTACAGGCTTGAAAATGGGAATAAGAGTATTTCAGGTTTTTTCATAAATACAGATTCCACATATAGAATAAGCTTTACAGAAGGAAAGGCAATATACAATGACAGACAAACGAATTTCACAAAAGATCAATTTTTGTTAACAGACATAGAAATTTATTTACAGCCATCATTGATATCTCAAATTTTTGGAATAGAGCTTAAATCAAATTTTAATGATCTTGAAGTTAAAGTCATGTCGAGAATAGACCTGCCCGTTTTAGAGCAAGCTAAAAGGAATGAAAATTATAATAATTCGGATTTTGCAACGAACAGATATGCTCGTTATGGACCATTATTATACAATAGAAGCAGGAGTTACCTGAATGGAGCAATGCTTGATTACAACATAAATGCGACACAGACATTAAATCCAAGAAACAGATATTACAGTTATAATTTCAATTCCGGAGCTGAAATTATGGGAGGTGATTTTCAACTCACAACCAATGGGACGTATGACGAAAGAACTAAGGTCAATGTAAATCGTTTGAACTATCGTTGGAGATATTATGTGGGAGATAATCCATACTTAACTCAAATAGTAGCCGGTCAGATAACAAGCGGAGGATTCTATGGCAATACACTTCCGTCAATTCCGATGCAAGGCATTCAGTTATCGAATGATCCGGCAATGAGAACACCATATTTTTCGACTATAGTTATAGAAGACCAAATCAACCCAGAATGGCAGGTAGAACTATGGATCAATAATCAGCTATATGGACAAAAGCAGTGTGACATGACAGGATACTACAGATTTGATTTACCAGTTAACTACGGATATACAAATATCGAACTGCGTTACTACGGGCCCAAAGGGGAAGTTGTGAGCAAGAAGGATTTTCTAAATATTCCTTCAGAATTTCTTAATTCCGGGGATATAAGATATGCAGTCTCAGGAGGCAGGGATTTAAAAGACAATAATTTACTTACAAGTGCAAGGTTGACCACAGGAATTACAAGTTTTTTAACAAATTCGATATTAGCAACGAAAACTATTGGCACGGATTCATTTTCGATAGTAAATCATCTAGCATTAAGAATATACAAAGGATTTACGTCATCTGTGGATATTTCGCCAAATAATTATTACAGAGCAACGCTATCATCATACACACAAGATTACGGCGGAGCGAATCTTATGTTCACAAAATATGATGGTGAAATGGCCAAGTCGATGATAAATCAGACTACCTTATCATTTGGAATTCCAAGATTTACATACTTCCCATTCGGCACATCAGTTCAAATGATAAGAACTCAAAGAGCAATTCGTAATGAGTACAATATTATTGCTAATATGAACACCAGTTACAATTCCATTTTTTTGAATGCTTTGTACCGAACCATTTATTATGAAGATCAAGGCAAGTTGAGTTCAACATTCCAAACCTTATTACTGGACTTGAATTATACAATTTATAATTTAAAAAATATGTGGGAGTTTCTTAACAGCACCAGGGTTGGTGTGTCAAGTTTATATAATATGACATCGAGAAGTGTGTACAACACGGAAATTTATATGAACAAACTGATAGGGAGATCTGTAGAAGTTAAATTCGGGGTGAATTATAATTTTGCTTTGAAGCAACCAGTAGTTCTGGCTGGTGTACTTCTAAATTTACCATCTCTCAGATCGAATACAACGGGCAATTTTGATCCCAAAAGAAGTTCAATTATGCAATCGGTGCAATCAACCCTTGCATTTGACTCCTTCCAGAATGAATTACTTCTGACTAATAGTGGATTCCAAAGCAGTGTTGGAATGGGAGCCGTTACAGTAAGATTTTTCCTGGATGAAAACGAAGACGGAAAATATACAGCCGGAGAAACTTTTATTCCTGATGTAGTATTCAATATACCGGGAATAACAATATCGCAGGGGCAGGATAAAACCGAAAGCAGAGTACACAATCTGATGCCATACGCAAAATATAATCTTGTCATAAATATGGAATCGTTCAAAAATCCACTCTGGACTCCAATAGCAAAAGAGTTTTCATTTATAGCAGATCCCAATACATATAAACCTATCGATGTGCCCTGCTATTCAGCCGGAATTATCGAAGGCGGAGTTATGAGAGATTTTGGTAAAGAAAAAAGAGGGCAGGCTGGCATAAAAATTCATATAATGAAAGTTGATAGTACATGGAAACAAGAAGTATCAGTTTTTGCAGATGGTAATTTCTACTATATGGGTGTTCCTCCCGGAGAATACTATGCTACGATTGATTCGATTCAGATGAGTATTTTGAATGTGTATTCAGAACCAAAATCATTGCCGTTTACCGTTAGAAAGACTTCGAGCGGAGATATGGTTAGTAATGTAAATTTCAATTTAATCAGTAACGTACCCGGAGTGATACCCGAGGAAACAGAAGAATCAAAGAAAGTGATAGCAGCATCGATTATAAAGCCGGATGAATCGGCAATAGACAAAGCCGGAAATTATTTAAACAAGCTGATTCCTAAGGATACAAATCAGATTGTTGACAACAAGAATTTACCAATTGAAGATAAGACAATACCAACAAAGGATATATTGAGTCCGGTCGATGCGAACATAAAGATGGAGAATTCGCTTACATTCAAAACATCAAAAATGACTTATCTTACTGTTCCTATGCAAAGAGAACTCGATAGAATTGCTGATTATCTGCAAAAGAATCCAAATGCAAGACTACAGATTGATGGACACACAGATAACTTTGGAACACCATCAGAGAATCTTGCAGTATCGAATACAAGAGCCAGCGAGGTAGTAAATTATTTAACCCGTAAAGGTATAAAGAAAGACAGACTGCTATCGGCAGGCCATGGAGCTTTGAAGGCAAAAGCAGACAATTTAACCGAATCAGGAAGAGCAAAGAATAGAAGAGTTGAATTGAAAATAATAGATAATAAGTAATTCAAAAAATATAATATTTTTTAATGGAGTGAACAATGCTAAAGATAAAATCATTATTCGTTAAAGCGACAAGTATAATGGCAGTATTATTAATACAAAGCTGCACAGAGGAAATCGTTCCACCTCCGGCAGTAGAGGCAAAGTTAATGACTATAAGCGAAATCAAAACCACAAAGGGATTTACCTGGTTTGAGAAGGGATACGATAAATACAATATTGACACTAATATTGTAAAGGCAATCAAAAGCAAATTAGCTAATACGGAGAAAACTTTCGTAGTGTTTGTCAATCCATCGTGTGCATGCACAGGCACTCAGGAACATTTTCCGGCCGTTGTCAAAATCCTTAATAATGCGGGAATAAATGAGCCTACATTCAAGGTTTACACAATGTCAAATCCTGAGGTGAAGAATCCGTATAGTGATATTTTAAAAATTAATGTTTTACCATCATTCTTCATTATGCAGGATAATGTACCTACAAAATCAGTTTTTGATTCATTAGAAGTTTATAAAGTAGCGAAGTACACCATTACTATTGAAGAATCACTTTTGAAGTGTTTAAATTAAACATTTGTTATGAAAAAGAATAATATTACTTGTGTCCTGATACTGATTATGCTATTTAGTGAGCAAATGGTATATTCTCAGTGCGGTTGTCCGGGAAATTCCAGTACATTTGGAACAGTTCCCTTGAGTGAACTATCGAATGTGAATTCTTTTATCGGTGACAATCTATTTGTTAGTCTGAATAACAGTTACGGCTATGCCGATACTTATGTTGTAAGGGATACGCCAATTGGCCAGGGGTTCATCAAGGATTATCAGTCCAACTTTTTGAATGTGAGAGTTGGTTATAAGCCTATCAGTAAATTGATAGTAGAAACTGAAGTAGGATATTTTATAAAGAAGAAAATGAACGATGAAATTAATTTTGAACAATCATCGAAGGGCTTTTCGGATCTTTCATTTTATGCAAGATATACATTTTACAAAGATCCTGAAAATGGATTGGATTTCTCAGGCGGAGCAGGGGTAAAGATACCATTAACAAGAGGTTCAGAATATGTGCCACAGAATATTCAATCATCGACCGGAGCTTATGCTACAATATTGAATCTAGTGGGGAAGAAGATATTTCCGGCAATTAATAGTGCTTTAATTCTATCGCATAGAACCGATATTAATTACACAAATAAATATGATTACAGGTATGGCAATTCTTACCGGACATCGCTGATGTTTGTGAACAATGTTATAGAAAATCTAGTTATTGGATTGGAAGTAAGAAACGAAACCCGCCAAAAGGATTTTAATGTTGCTAAAAATGAGATTTTGAATGAATCCGGATATTCGAGTATAATTATTTCTCCAATTATTCGATATTCTATAGGAGATTTTGTAGTCAATACATTCTTCGATATGCCTGCTTACCAGTATTACTATGGAGAAAACGGACAGCTGGGCTACAAAAACTCCTTTGGTTTCAGTTTTTCCTACAGCAGCAGAATAGAATTTTCGAATTTTTTAAATAACCTTTGGTATAATCAGGAACCCACTCCAACCCTGCCCGCGAGCGAGTAGGTAGAAAAACCGCGAAATAAGAAATGCAGAAACCCCCGAACCCCCTTTGAAAAAAGGGGGCTTTTTTTTATTGTAGGACAATCATCGTTGATAATTGATAATTGATAATTGATAAAGGAGAATGGAGAATGGAGAATGGAGAATGAGGGAGGAAGAAATAATTAATAATTAATAATGAGCTACGCAGATCTCCGCTACGCTACGGTAGATAATTAATGGTCAAGCAGGGATGCGTGAGTTAGGGGGGAATATTATAACTTTATAACTAATATATCAGTAGCAATACGGAGAAAAACTACGTAGTATTTGGTATATTG
>CAIOZA010000068.1 GCA_903862655.1 uncultured Ignavibacteria bacterium | reverse complement strand
TCATAATGCCATTTTGCTCCCAGTGGGGCAAATTCCTGTGAAAAAGCATGAAGTGAAATGGATATTAAAATAATTGAAATTAACTTTTTCATGTCACTTTATTTTAATGCATGTTAACGATTTCGGGCTTGGCGAATGTGGCGATTTTCACCACACATGTTGATGCGGAGAACCAAACTTTGATTAACCACAAATGTATCTGCGGAGCACTGAATCGCCACTTTTGCCAAACCCGCGTTATATGCCGCTTTTCTCTTTGTCATTTCGTTAGTTTCGACATACTTATATTTACTCTTTCAGGATATTCTCCGTCAATATAAGCAACAAATTTGTCGTTATAAATTGCGGTCTTTCCTGCTCTTGGAATACTGTCCGAATATGTAAAAAATAAACTATCTTTTCCTATTTCAACTTTTCCTATATAAAGATCTCCAACGCCACGAATACCAGTCAGCCTAAATTCAAAAGTGCTGTCTTGGTAAATTGTTAAGTAAACCCAACCTAATGGAGCTTCTCGGTCAGCTTTTAATAATGTTGGTTTTTCCGTTATTCTGCTGGAAATGTTACAACTGGTTATTGTCAGCGAAGCAAAAACAACCAATGAAACTTTAAATATTTTTTCAAAAATGCTTTTAACTTTTTCGGTGAGTTGTCGTGGCGGATAAGTATGAAGAATTGAAAAAGCGGTCAACAACCAACCAATGTAAGAAAAGGTTGAGTTTGGAATTTGTTTTGAAGTCGGCAGTCCGTTAAGGTCATAGGTCACAGTTTCACTAAAGCTAGGAAGCAATGCCAAGAAAAGCAAAGTCAGTCCGAGAATTGTCCCAATAATTGAAACGTAAAAATTTGTTGTCCACCAATAATTTAACTTGTTGTTTAGTCGAATGGGAAGTCCAACGATTAAGCAAACAAAAATTGTCAAGCCCGAAAGTATGATTGCAATAATCGGTTGAAAAATTACAAATCCAATAAGTCCGTCAAAACCAAAGTCGCTGTCAAGAATTGCAAAAACCATATAAATGCAACAAGTCGCTATGAAAGTCAAAGCGATTTGAAGTCCTAAAGTCAATATGGTTATTGTCTTACTCATTTTGTCTGTGTGTCGTCCTAAAGTGGCATATAACGATTTGGGTGCTGCTGACGGCGGGGTTTTCAATGGTACGTCAGTATTACCTGCTAAAAAGATTATTTATTATATTTCCCTATCAGATTCTCTGTCGCCCCCGCTGACAGCAGAACCTTGTTGTGCCTCGTATCTATTTATCATTTCTTTATATGTCAGCCATATTAAAAATAATGGAACTCCAACCTCAGCATAGAAAAATGTTATAATAAAAATTATCCAATCAATTCCTTTTTTATTCTTTGAGTCAATAATCATGAAAATGGTTATGACTAAATTTAAAATAAATCCCGCTATCATAACAATTGATTGAAACTGTTGAACAGTATCAGGCAGCAAATTGGGACTCTTATGAAGAGAAAAATAAAACCTCATTGCATATGGTTCAACAAATCGCTCAATTATTACGAGAACTAACAAGAAAACTGAATATTTGAGAAACAGCTTTGAAATTTTCATAATGTTAAAAGTATTTTACCAAGTTATTAACCAATATGTAATTATTAAATCCTTATCATAAAATGCTACACCACTAAAATAATTATTTGCTAAAGTTCCATCATTCGTCTTCATATCCATGTAATCTATTGAGGAGGGAAGGGATTCAAATTTGGATTTGAGTATTATGATATCAAAGTTATAATCCATCAGTTTTGATGTGTTGTACTCTGTGTGGTCCTCATACAAATATTGTGGAACAATTTTATAGTCAAATTTCTTTTTTTCTAATTTTAATTTGTCCATTGACTCATAAATCATTATTGAGGAATCATTTGAGGGAATAAATGGATAAGAACCATTAATAAATCTCTCTTTTATTGTAAAGTAATTTTCTTTTTTCTCTTTTGTACGAATATAAAAATCACTGTAATTATTAACAATTGAAGATGAAAACCCATAGCCAACTTGATTGTTTGGAATTTTACTCGGAATATGTTCTGTCAATGATGAATGATAGGTTTTTAAAGCTTTTATATATTCAGCCTGTTCTTTGGGATCATTCATATTCAAACATGAATTAAAAGACAATGTTAGTATTAGTATATAAAATAATCTTTTCATTGCTCTTTACATGAGGCACAACGTGCGAGCACAGATGCCAGCCCGGCTTCTTGTGTGGCCGGGGCAAAAGGCTGAGTATTTATTATTGCAGTTCAAATATATTGTATTTTCTTATTCCGGACACATAAGGAGTTGGGTTGGCATTTGTGCTTTCGTTAGCAGGTGTACATTTCTATTTCTTTTAATACTTTATCAAGGTTTTCTTGGTTATTAAATTCCAAAAAATCATACCGTCCGAATCTAACAGAATTTACTAAGATGTCCGAATTGTGGAAAATAATGGTTACTTGTTTATCCCAATTCCCGGGGATAGCGACAACCATATCAGAATTACTTAATTGAATTTCCCATCCAAGGTTTTGCAAAATTCGTACAACTGATACTATATTAGTACTCTTATCCTTTTTGGTTTTGATACGTGTTAGTCTATTTGAATTGCTTACAATCAAAATGAAAACGATAGATCCTCCAAAAATCAATAGGTTACTTACTATTTGCCCAAACAGATCATTACTCAATGTATCCCAACGATCTATCATATAGATTATGGACAAAATTGGCAATATTGAGGCTAAAAAGGTGATAGCCAGATATCTCATAAACATATCCAGAATGGATCTCTTAAAATAAACCCTGTTTTTTGAAATTGATTTTTCAATATTGATATTTGTGATCATCCTGTTCAAATTCTTATACCTGCTAACGTGCGAGTGCAGATGCCAGCCTTGTTCTTTGGTTATTTGATTGATATATAAGTTTATAGGCTGGCATTTGAACTTTGTTAACATGCGTTATATTTTCATCACCCTTCTGGATATTGCTTTTATTTTATTATTTATCAGTATGATAGAATAAATACCATTAGGAAAGCTCTTTATTTGAATTGGCTCTGAAGGAGCAACAATACCTTTATTAATTACTCTACCCTGATAGTCATAGAGTAAATATTTTGTATTCCTGTCTAAATTGGAAATGAAGATCAGCGAATTTGATGGAATTGGATAAACATCAACTGTTGGCAATTTGCTATTTTCTTCTATCTCAGTAATAATCTGCTGTTCACAATCTTGAAAATTCCAACCATTATTATAATGAAATGGATTAAGAAATAAACCTACTAAACTATCGGAATAACACCTCAATGGTCCATCAGCCTGCATGTCGGTAATAGGGAATATCCAATTTAAATTCCCAATTCCTGAAATGATAATGCCGCCAAATTCAATGAATATATTGTCTCCGCAAGAAACATATTGCAATGTTCTAATTTGGCCATTAATATTAATTGTACTGGTGGAATCGATTAACATTTTTAATGGTGAACCATTGTAAGTTGTAAAGTAACCCAAAGTTATGGTATCTCCAGGTAAAGCGCCAAAATAATATAGCAAGTGGAAATCGCCATTGTTGTACCAAAACACACTGTCGTTTACAGAATACATATATAGGTAGGTTGTTTCAGGAACACCTGATACAATTGCGAAATTTATTAATTTCCTGCATGGTTTGCCATTGATCACAGTGTCTGATAATGACTCAATGGTTTGATAAGTAATTAATCCTGTGTTAAAAGCAAGATCATAATGCCATTTTGCTCCCAGTGGGGCAAATTCCTGTGAAAAAGCATGAAGTGAAATGGATATTAAAATAATTGAAATTAACTTTTTCATGTCACTTTATTTTAATGCATGTTAACG
>CAIOZA010000067.1 GCA_903862655.1 uncultured Ignavibacteria bacterium | reverse complement strand
ATATATTATCGGCTTAAATAAGTAAATATTTGAAATTCTTATGTTTAATCTTTCAAAATATCTAAAAGAAATCAAGGATAAAGAGCATAAACCAAAATTTGGTGCTCTTGACATAATTAAATATATTGGTCCCGGTATGCTCGTTACAGTCGGATTTATTGATCCGGGTAACTGGGCGGCTAATCTGGCTGCCGGTTCGAGCTATGGTTATCAGCTTCTGTGGATGGTAACTCTCTCCACCATTATGCTCATCATTCTTCAGCACAATGTTGCCCATCTTGGAATCGCAACTGGTCTTTGCCTATCGGAAGCGGCTACAAAGTATACTCCAAAATTGATTTCGCGATCAATACTCAGCTCTGCAGTTCTTGCGTCTGTTGCTACGTCTCTTGCCGAAATCCTTGGTGGTGCCATTGCACTCAATATGCTCTTCAACATACCAGTCCGTGCCGGAGCTACGATGATTGTGATTTTCACTTCTGTCATGCTTCTCACTAATTCTTACCGGATGATAGAAAAGTGGATTATTGGATTTGTTTCGATAATTGGTATTTCCTTCATTTATGAGTTGTCCCTCGTTCATGTGGATTGGGGCTCAGCTGCTATTGGCTGGATTAATCCGTCAATCCCCCATGGCTCGATTATTATCGTTATGAGTGTCCTGGGAGCTGTTGTTATGCCACACAATCTGTTCCTTCACTCCGAGGTAATCCAAAGCCGTCAGTGGCAGCTGCATGACGAAAAGGTAATCAAAAAACAGCTCGATTACGAATTTGTCGATACTTTGTTCTCTATGATTGTTGGTTGGGCTATCAATAGTGCCATGATTCTTCTTGCTGCAGCTACATTCTATTCAATCGGCAAAACTGTTTCTGAGCTGCCTCAGGCGCAGTTGCTGCTTGTGCCTCTCTTAGGCAATAAGGCAGGAGTTGTGTTTGCATTAGCTCTGTTTTTTTCGGGAATAGCTTCATCAATCACTTCCGGTATGGCTGGAGGTTCTATCTTTGCAGGAATGTTCAGCGAACCATTCGACATCAAGGACTTTCATTCCCGGCTTGGAGTAACTATTTCTCTAGGGTTAGCTCTGATTAATATATTTTTTGTTGGCGATCCTTTCAAGGGCTTAATTGTTTCTCAGGTGCTACTCAGTATGCAACTTCCTTTTACAATTTTCCTTCAAGTTTATCTCACTTCATCCGAAAAGGTAATGGGTAAATATAAAAACAAGAATTTCAACAAGTTCTTTCTGTTGTTGACCGGTGGGATTGTTACCTATTTAAATATTAGACTATTGTTGAATCTTATTTTTGGTTATTGATATTTGAAATCAAGTTATGTATTACCAAGTAGAGTATTAAATAAATATTTTATGGCAACGTTTATACATTACATTATTCTATTGAATATGAAATTTTATATTTTTTTTAATATTTATTATTGGAGTTATTATGACTAAATTCACAAAAATTTTCGCAATGTTCATTTTGGCAGCATTCGTTTTCACAACATCAGGTTTTGCCGCTGACGCAAAAACATCAGCAAAGAAAACTGACAGCAAAGAATGTATGAAAGACGGCAAAGTTTGCAAAAAAGACAGCAAAGATTGCAAAGATATGAAAGATTGCAAAAAAGAATGCAAAGACACAAAAATGACTAAAGCCGACAAAAAAGAATGTTGCAAAGACGGCAAAGAATGCAAGACAGCAAAAGCAACAAAGACAAATAAAACAAAAGCAAAAACAACTGAAACCGCACCAACAACCAAATAAGGTTCAGTGATATTTCTTAAAAAAGGGATTGGCTCAACAGTCAATCCCTTTTTTCTATAAAAAAACGTCCTCAACTTTCCGAATTTGCGCGGGTCTAACTAATTGTTCTGTTTTTTGCGTGAATAACTTAAACCACACACAATACTAAACGCAAGTGGGGAGGACTTTCAATACACCTAAATATTTTCAATATTCACTCAAGATAATTGAATTTTATTAAAACGGATAGTTTACTTTAGATAATATTCCCTCATTTGAGGGAATGTTATCTTATAAATATTTAGCGTTATTATTTTGGACAAATAAAAGAATCTGGTCATACAACTGTCATTACTTTAATTAAATAAATAATAAAAAATCATTTTGCTTATGAAATATTCTTTTTTTAAAATATTACATATTATTTTAATGTTAATGATAATACCTTCAGTTTGTTATACATCTGAGCCTTTTTGGGATTTAGCGATGGTTCCAAATAATGGTCCGATAATTGATATTAAGGTCAGCCAAAATAATATAATTTATATTGCCAGTGGAAATGGAGTTTTTAATTCTACAAATAATGGTAATTCATGGAATTGGATTTTTGATGGGTTCACGAATACTATTAGTCTCGATAAAGAAGATATTATAGTTTCTCAAGGTTATTCAAGTGGTTATGAGTGGAGAAATTTGTTTATTTCTTTTGACCAAGGAAAAGCATGGAAGGAATTAATCGGTCCCTGGAGTAGTATTTTTGAATCATATCCAACAGCCCACTATTTTGATAATCATATTCTTTATATATTAAATATAACATATTCTGATTTTAAACCATCTATATCCGGCTATCAGCTTTATTCAACCAAAGACTATGGAACAACATGGGATAGTACTGATAATTTTAAGCCCATCGAAGATTGGTTTTTTGATTCTGAATTATTTAAAGTTAGAGGAAATGTTATTGCTATTCGTGCCAGATCTAATAAATATTCTGGTAATTATTTATACCTTTCAAGAGATTTAGGTAAAAATTGGATGTTAGTCCAAGGGCAGTTTTCATATATTTATGATGTTCATATTAAAGATTCATTAAATTATTTTATTGCAACAAATAATGGCTTATATAATACAAAAGATGGCGGTGATAACTGGAACTTATTTGCTCTGGATGGAATTGAATTAACTAAATTATTTATTTCAAATGATAATAAAACTTTTATTTCTGCATATTATAATGGTTTATATTATAGTTCTGATACCGGAAAAACCTGGGAGAAAACCAAAGACACGTTCGACCTCATTAGATATTCAATGATTTGGGCATTAGCTCAGGATTCTTCTTCTAATTTTTATATAGCACCTCACTATTATGGAATATATAAAGCATCAGATTTATCTAGGAATTGGGAACAAATCAATAATGGTTTTTCAAGTTCATTGGCTTCTGAAATTGCATTTAGCTCTAATAATGATGCTTATATGTCATCAGTGGGTATTTTTCATGCCACTACTGATAAATGGAAAGAGTGGACTTATTTGGGATTCCAGAAATCAATTTTTCAACCAATTGCTTTCAATAAGAAAAACGATATTTTTATCGGAGCTGCTAACTATCCTGATGAATCTGAACGAGGTGTTTACCGCTCAACTGATAACGGAAAATCATGGGAAATATTTAATGAAGGTCTTAGTACTATGGTTGTAGTGGAAAATTTAATAATTAATAAAAAAGGTATGTTATTTTGTACACAAGGTGGCGGTAGTATTTCTCGATCAAAGGATAATGGTGAAACATGGGAATTAATGCATGATGTATATGGAACAAGATTAAGCATTAATGATGAAGATCATATTTTTGTGTTTGATGGAGGGACAATATATCGTTCAACAAATGATGGTGATTCATGGAAACAAATTTTCCATATAGACCTAAATCCTATTTCAGATGATTATAGTGAAAATATAACATTTAACAATAAAACTAAAACTGCATTTTATGGTCCTTTTACTTATCAAACTCCAGGTAATGAGAACGGTAATTTAAAAACAACAGATAATGGAAGAACTTGGTTTAAAGATTCAAGCAATTATGATGATAATGCAATATTTAACATTAGAGCAGTGGATTCGTTATATTGCTGGATAGGTGTTTTAAGGTATTCTTATCCATACATGTTAAAATACAATAAGGTAGGTATTTATAGATCATGTGATAACGGATTGAATTGGCAGCTTTTTGATACTACTGGTTTAAAAGATCATCACTTTGGTGCAATTGGAGTCAGTCCTGAAGGATACATCTATGCTATGGGAATACCTGGTCTCTACCGCTCCAGAGATAAGTTCGTATCGGTAGAAGAAAAGCCAAAAGAATCTGACGAGATAGCGATAAATCCTAATCCAGCTTCTGAATTCATTGAAGTCCAGAATCCCAACTATGAGAAGTTGACGATATTGAATATCCTCGGTGAAATAATATACTCATCTTCAGAAGCAACAAAAATTGATGTTTCATCATTTCCGACTGGCATCTATTTAGTAAGAGTGGGAGATAGAGTCAGCAAGTTTGTAAAGTTATAAAATATATTGACATTCCAAGAGTAGTATTTGACTGCAATCAAATTTCATCAATAATTAAGTCACCAATCCTTAAAGTCCATTTTCTGCCGTATCTTTGCCTCATGATTGAATGGCAGGTGGTGTTGCCGGGAGAAATTACATGGCTTATGAATGGAAACGTTCATATGATCGATTGTGTTTAGAAATATAATTTTCGTTTCTTCATTTTTAGTTTGTTAAGATTGATCAATCTACCAATAAAATCAATAAGGATTTAGAGAGGTTGAGATATTAAAGTGTATGTAATAAGAAAGGTAAAAATATAAAATCTCCGTAAGTCCTTGATATATCAGAGTAATTGCGCAAACTTCACGGACAGGGCTGGGGTGGGGTTGCTGTCTTGTATTCATGATATTTTTCATAAATTATCACTTTTTCCTAATTACCCTTAACCACACACAATCCTCCCCGCAAGCGGGGAGGACTTTCATTACTTCCTACATCTTCACAAATTTCGCATACCTGTTGCCGACTTTTAAGTTGTAGACACCATCTGCTTTCACCCATAGAATTGCTTAATTTTTATTCTTAAGTCTCTTTATTTTAGATTCAATTTTTTTTATGCTCTCTTCTTTTGGAAGATTTTCAGGTAATGTTCCCCCAATATCCCTGATTGCTTTTCTAACTTTTTTCCCAACTTCTTCATGAATCAAATTAGCTTCCTTTTTGGATTTTATAGATAACTTTTCTGATTTCAATTTTTCTTCAGTTTGAGTTGCTCTGAATAAATTTGCGGCTAGCTCAGTAGTCCCCATGTGATCAAGAATTTTTTGACTGGGTTTTAAATTTTTACGTTTATGAATATCCTTTGATGTTAATCCTCCATATAAACCTCTATAGCCGTGATCTTGGAATATAGCATAATCAATTGGCTCAATAACTCCAACTTCTTTCGCCGTTGATGCCAATATAAGATTATGCTTTTTCATTTGATCTCTTAAAAATATCCTCTTTTCATCGTCAGAAGCTAACTTATTATATTCTTCTGATTCGGCAATTTCTTGTTTTCTGGTTTGAACAGCGAAATATGATTATCCCAAAGCTACAACTTCTTTTGTTGGATCAGCATTCTGAACAATAAGATAGCAAGCATATCGAGATAAATGATAATCAATAATTGAACGTTTTGCTCCTGACCCTATATCAACCATCTCGCTCACTTGGGCGAAATGGTCTAAGCTTTTATATCCTGAATTGTTACAAGATACTATTGCATTTTCTAAAACTTTTTTAAATTTGCTAAATTCAGAATATTCCAGTAATTCAGAAAACCCTCTAGCTGACCAATACTCAATTCCTGATTCATTAATTTTTTTAATTTTGTCGAAAATCGAAACTCTGAATTTGTCTTGCTTTTCATTAGAATTATTCATAACATTTTCCTTAATTGTACTTTTGTTCCTTAGATTATATTTAACTTCCTACATCTTCACAAATTTCGCATATCGATTCCCGACTTTTACGTAATAGACACCAAAATAGAGATTGCTGATGTCAATCGTGGTTTGATTCTCTGCTTCGATTAGCTTACTGCCTAGCGGAGAATAGATGGTTGCAGTTTTGTAGGTGTTATTCTCAAGCATGAATTCGATATTTATATAATCACCTGCTGGATTGGGATAGACTGTAAGTTGATAGTCCGCAATTGGTTCTTTATATTTATTCAAAGGTATATTCTTTGTTTTCCAGACAATTACTTTACCATCGTCCGAAAGAGTTGCAAACTCACCACCTTTGGGATTGATACTAAGCCCTGTAAATTCAGCCGGGATTTCAGCATGGTCAACTACTTCGTTCTTGACATAATCAAGAATATCTAAATTTCCACTGTCACTAAGAATAATCACATTGTCAGAGTTTTCGATAAATTCAATCTTAACAATTCGATCATAATTTTTCCTTGGTATCGTAAAAAGTGAATCTAACCGTTTTTCGTTAATAAAATACCTGTAGATAGTTCCATTATAATCTCTGTCTCTAATAAAGAATATTAAATCGTTGTTTGCGTTATTCAGAAACATCTTTCTATTGTAATATGTATTTGGGAAATCAGAAAACTTTAAAATTGAAGAATGTGCTTTTGTTTTGGCATCTATTAAAATTATATCCTGAGTATCGGAATAAAATAGATCACCAGTATGCCTATTTATTAACTCGGGTGCTTTATCAAAAGTGATTTGTAATTTTGTATCGGAAATTTGTTCTTCCGTACCAGTTAAATAATTATAGAATTTATTATATTTTTTAAATTT
>CAIOZA010000066.1 GCA_903862655.1 uncultured Ignavibacteria bacterium | reverse complement strand
GAGCATCTGCAACAGCCAGTCCTTTATCGTCGGAAAGATAGCCTAGATAATTCATTGTATTTGGAACTTCGGCCTTTAATATCCAGGTGGATATTAAAAGACACATGAGTAGGCGGATATAGGTTTTGATAGTAAACATAGTCACTCCAATGAAGATATTTAATAAAATATGATGCGTTAGTAGAAAAAAATTATTGATGCTGAGTTAAATGCATTTATCGAGATAATAATAAGGTGCGGACTAACAATCAGGATAAGCTAAATATATAATTAATCATTGTTATTAATTGACTTTAGCAATATAGCAAAAAATAATCGAATAGTAATAAAAAAAAGTTGGTATTGTGAACGTTTTTAGAATTCGAAATAACAATATTTTTAAGAGATTTACTTTAGTGAAAATAATTTTAATTACATTTATTTGGGTATAAATTATGAATTCTACTGATATAATGAAGATAACTGTACAGACAATCATAAATGCGCCGATAGAAAAGGTCTGGGAAAAATGGACTTCGCCTGAGCACATAATAAATTGGAATTATGCCAGCGATGATTGGCACACTCCCAGTTCAGACAAATGATTGAAAATATATATAAAATAAAAACCGTTTCTTTGATATATCATTCCCTATTCTGCATATTGCAATTGGTGGCATAGGAAAGTACAAAATCAACACCACCCCAAACCCCGTCTCAAGGCAGGGCTTTAAAACTCCCTTCCTAGAGGAAGATAGCTTTTAAGCCATTGCAATCTTAGAATTTGTTGCGATTATTTATTATTCTTTATTGGTTTGCTAAATAACTCATGCATATTAATAAGCTTTCCACTTCTATTCATTTCATCGATTAATTTCCGAATTTTATTCATCTCTAATTGCTCAACTTTGATCTTGGAATTAAAATTTGATGGAACTGCTGACTTAATGTTTACCAAAAGGACAACACTTGAATCGGTTAAAAAATAATATTCATCACCAGATAAACCTTCAAAATAATAATCTGTTAAAGGATTGTAAAAGTATGTATCATTACTTTTTCTGTAATTCGAAATATAATATGCATCTTCTCCACCATATCCAGCCGCATATCCAGCGTAAGTAATAAACATACTATCATTCAGCTTTTTATGATAAATCTTATAAGAATAAATAGCAGGTGTTCCTAATTTGCTCCAAGAACTTATATACAAGTAAAATAGAACTGAATAGAAAACACAAACTATTATAACAATCACACCAATAATAATAAATATTCTTTTATAAAGTAGCTTCATTTAATTAATTTAAATCCCTTTATTATCACATCACTCAATTTGCGTCTCGGTGATCGCGGGAGGAAAGTGCTGTAACCGACTCGGATCACTACCTGGGGCATTTTGTCTTTATGTCCGAACTCCCGTGCAAAGTCTTTGCGCAGGCCTATAACTTGGCAGGGTTGATTGTGGAAAGCATATTTCATATTCTCGTTTGTGATGCTGATTAGTTTCTCCTCGAGCAGAATTCCGGTCTTTATCCAGTCTTCTCTCGAATCATTGGAAAAGAATGCCATCAGCAGTGGTGCGGTTCTGATTAGCTTTGTGTCAGTTTTGGTCTGTGTTATGTCGGTTGTCCCCAGATTCATGTTGAGTTTCCCCAGCCAACGCGATGTTGAAGCCTGTCCTATCGCTCTTGAGTAAAGCCCATCCAGCTTTTCCTCTGCCTCGGAATCGCTGAAACGTATCCAGTCCTTTAGTTCATTGAAATAAGCACTGTTGTTCAGCTGAATCCTGTTTCCATCCTTAACATAGTCCAAAAACAGATCGAAAAACTTTTTATCCTGGTAAGTATCGGTTGTGATGTTTGCAGTCAACTCGTCGATCTGAGTTGAATTGTTCCCACCCGAACTAATCCGCTTTATTATATCCGCATCTATTTTCTTTGACTGGTACTCATTCCGTGTCGTCTGCCTAAGTATCAAACTCTTGAGTGATTCAGAAACAGTTTTATCTGTTAACGGTGTTAATTTGAGGATAAATGTATCTTCTGCGGGTTTATCTTTGAGATTGAACTCAATTTCAGTTTTATAGCCATAATGCTCTGCACCGATCATCATGTTTCTAATTGCACATCCAAGGCTGATGTACATCTCGCGGTTGTATGGATCGACAATCGGGGTGCGTCGCTCCATATCGGGATAAATGTATATGCTTTTATCCTCGATTCTGAATTTCCATGGCTGGGCGTTGTGTCCCGATGGAGCCATAACTCCGCATCGGACAATCTCGCGAAAGATCTGATCCGCCGGACTCGATGCTTTAGCGAAAGGCGTATCCCAGATTGAATTGAGTATTTTGGGATTATAAGTGCCCATACATGAGGTCAGAACAGAACCTGAAGCAATCCCAACGGCAGCCGCTGAGCTTAATTGCAGGAATTTACGTCTGTTCAGTTCTTGACTCATGTTCTACCAGACTAAAGCGTTTGTTGCAGCTTTGGCAATGTGATATGCCTCCTTATGAGTATCGCCGAGAGCTGTGATATGTCCCATCTTCCTTCCTTTGCGCGATGATTTCTTGTTGTACAGATGCAGGAACGCACCATCTATCTTCATCATCTCGGTAACATCTGTCGGAACACCTGAACCATCTCTCTGACCCAGTATATTAATCATACAAGCGGCAGGCTTTATCATCTCAGTCGATCCGAGTGGCAATCCGCAGACTGCGCGGATGCAGTTCTCGTACTGCGAAGTATAGCAAGCCTCGATAGTATAATGTCCTGAGTTGTGAGGACGGGGAGCAATCTCGTTCACCATAAGAGAGTCATCTTCACCAAGGAACAGTTCAACACCGAAAACACCTACTCCGTTAATCGCATTGACGCACTGCATGGCGTAATACTGAGCTCTTGCCCTAATCTTAACATCAATCTCGGCAGGAGCGATCACAACTTTGCAGATATGATTGTCCTGAATTGTCTCTACGCATGGATAAGCCTTCGATCCGTAGGTTTCACTACGGACAACCATTACAGCCAGCTCTTTTGTGAAATTCACAAAACGCTCTGCCATCAATGGTCTATGGTTAACGCCTGAGTTGAAATTATTCCAGGCTTCGATGCAATTTTCCTCGCTTTTGACAGTGAAATTCCCATAACCATCGTATCCAAGAGTTCTTGTCTTGATCAGGAACGGATAGCCGAACTTCTCTCCGGCTTTGACGATATCATCAGCCGAATCGATCTTGATGAAATCCGGAACTGGTATCCCGGCTCTCTGGAAAGTTTCCTTCTGGATGAATTTATCCTGTACGAGACGCATCGTCACAGGCGAAGGCAGAACGCGGCGGACGCGGTTCACTTTGTCCAGAATTTCCGGATCGATGAATTCATTCTCCAATGTTACCACATCGCTGGCTTCGGCGAACCGCATCAGGTCTTCATCGTCAAACCAACCCTTTGTGAAGTCCAGCTTTGTCATGTCGCCCGCAGGAGAATTCTCACCTTTTTCGATGACAGCGACATTTATCCCTAAACGATAGGCAGCACCAGCCAGCATCTTTGCAAGCTGACCGCCTCCGAGTATTCCCAGCGTCAGCGGTTTATCTTCTTTGTTTTTTGATTTTAGCATGATATTGATATTATTTATGTTATTAATAATTATTTGAATTCAATTAATAAATTTAATCGTGAGGATGAGTAGCTCTATCAGGATCAATCATAATTTGCTTTAATTTCCATTTTTGCTCATAAAATCCCTCGAAAAAAAACCATATCTGTTCTTTTATTTTTCTTGACTTTGCAATTATTAATAATTCTATATTTGACTGATTATTTAATAAACTATCTTTAACCGATACATAATCTATAACATAATTATCAATATAACCCTTATGAATTGTATTTATTACATACTCTCTGAAATAATCTTTCAAAATATATGCTTCTTTATAAATATCTGCATAAGTAGTATCAATTATTAGTTTATTCAGATATTCAGGGTTTTGCATTATAGAATCGATTAGATTAAGTTCTACATTGATAATCATATGTTTCATTATTATAGAATTATCATCTTTCGATTTAGATGAACAAGTTAATATCAATAGAATAAATAAAAAAATTAAATTCTTCATTTCTATGCTTTCATAAATTTAAAATAACCTCAACCCAAAGAGCCCCAGAGGCTATTTCTCTGTGTATCTCTTGTATTCCTCTGTGCAACTCTGTGAAATTTGATTTTAGCATATTTTTGATATTTATATGTATTATTTATTATTTCTTGTCTGTATTTGCATTCTGTATTAAAGTATTGTCTTTTGAATTATAGATTACATATCTATTTCTATATGAATTCAAATCCAACCTAGATTTATATCCTAGCCCACAATCAATTGAGAACTTATTATTGCCTAAATTTTTTATAACTTTTGGTCGATAATAATACATCCATACAAAATTCTCATAGTTGCTTAAACTTTCTATCACCTGAATATTTGATACTTTGATTGTAGGTTTGCTTGAACATAAATAGAAACTTGAATCTGTATTAAAAATCAAACAAAACCCGCTGTCTAAAATGGAGTATTGATAAACATTATCCAATATTAGTAAAGTTGTGTCCGACATAATTTGGTTATTATTTAATGAAGGCCATTTGAAACATAAGAAATATTGATTATTCGAAAAATATAAATAATAATTGAGTGAATCATTTTTATTCTCATGGCAAGATTCCTGCGGCAATAAAGTTCTTTGTTTAATTATTTCAGATACTACCGAACTAGTTTTTGAAGTTAATATATTCTTTATAATATTCGAATCAACCTTATTTGAATCACAAAAATCAAAGTTTTGTATACCAAATTCCAATAATTTCAATATTTTTTGTGGATCAAAAGTCTTTTCATAAACATAAAATTTTAAACACCTATCTAATGATTCTAAATCTGCCGAACATGTCCACATTGCATATAGTGGCTTTGAAAATCCAACATATGCATGACTAAAGAATATTTCAATATCATCCGTAAAATTTAGCTTTTGAGACAATTGTTTACAAAGCTCGCTTATCAATTGTACTCTATTTAATTCTTCATAACAGAATCCTGTTTTTATTTGATAATAGATATTACCATTGTGCCTTTTACAAAGATTATCTTGATGTGCTTTAAGTATCTCTGAATTAATTATTACTAGTAATAACAATATATAAAATATTTTTCGCATATAATTCCTTTCGATAGTTCCGAATTTATATAAACAGTGAAAAATAACCAATTATATTACTAAGACACATAAAAGCATTCAAAAGTTGCAATCGTACCTGTATTTTTCCCCTCCTGAGATCAGGAGTGGAAAGAAAAGCAAAATTAATCGTGCTACCAATATATAATCGCTACGCGATAATTTTTGATTTATTGTTAATTCCTAAATACAACACCTTTTCACTAATAACCACAAAGGCTATTTCTCTGTGTATCTCTTGTGTTTCTCTGTGCAACTCTGGGTATATTGATGTAATTCGCATCCAGAACCACAGAGAAAACAAATTACCCTTTATATCCCGTAGGGATAACATCTTAATAGAAAATAAGTTCCCTTATTTTCAGAACCTCGTAGAGGTGAAACATTCAATCGATCTGCGATAATTCATGCCATCTGATTTCTATGTCGCTCCTACGGAGCTTTTGTCTATTCTGTTTTCCATTTTCTATTAATATATCGCTACTACGTAGCTGAATACAAATTTCATTTTTCTTTCAATCCCGTTAGGGATTTGATATTTGTAGAAAACCATCCCCAAAACGTTCATTACCTAGTAGAGGTTAAATGTTTAATCGCTACGCGATAAAATCTCCTGTATGGACATCGAGCTACCAATATGCAATCGCTACGCGATATTTTTCCATCGATTTTCTATTTCGCTCCTACGGAGCTTTTATCTCTTTTGTTATGCATTTTCTATTAATATATCGCTACTACGTAGCTGAATACAAATTGCTACTCAAGCTTTTTTCTCTTAGTCGCGATTTCATACACCTTAGATTTTTCGCGTTTGTTAATGGCGATAATAAACACTTCAACTTCTTCTTCGAATATTCTGTAAACGATTCTGATCTTTTTTCGGTCAGCATACATTTTACGGAATCCGGTCAAGTCAAGACCACCTATATTACCCAAAGCTTCACCAAGTAATGGCTTTGTTTCCAGCTTCTTTATCTGCCGAAGCACAATCAATCTGACCGAGCCATCGAGATCATCTAACTCCTTTTTTGCATCGATATGGAATCTTATCTTATAATTCATCCTTACTCAGATTGTATTCTTTCAGTACATCTTCGAAATCCACCTGTTCGGGATTCTTCATACGCTGCATAATGATATTGTATAGTTCCTTCTGTTCTTCCAAACTATTCATATTATTCAGAATTTCGTAGCTTTCCACAGTAAGAATTACGGCTTCTATTTTGTTATTCCTTATAACGGCAACCTTTTCCAGCTTCTTTTGGGAAAGTCTGTTCAAAATATCACCAAAATTTCTTGTGATGGTTGTTGAAGGAATTATCTCATCTTTTGTATAGCTTGTCATTATAATTTATCCATTTACATTAAATAATATGTAAAATATTACGTATTATTCTGCGTATTATTTTACGTATATTTCATTGTGTTCTTTCTATCCCGTTAGGAATTTGATATTTGTAGAAAACGGTTCTCCAATAAGTTTGTTACCTCGTAGAGGTTAAATATTTAATCGCTACGCGATAAAGTCTCCTGTGCGGACATTGTGCTACAAATATTTAATCGCTAAACGATAATTTTGCATTATTTCAAAATTATCAATTTCTCGTTCTGGTATTTGCCGAATGAAGAGAGGAAGCGGATTGCATAGAGTCCTGAGGAGAGGTCGGGAATCGTTAATTCGATTGCGTTTGTTCCTGATTGCAGCTCAAGATTGCCGGAATGAACGAATATGCCTTCCGCATTATACATCTTATATGTAAGGCTCTGCTCATCCGATGATTCAATACCAAAGCTGATATTGTCGCCTGTGAACACTCTGCCCAGATCGAGCACTTTGAATTTAGGAACCATAATCAGATGCATCCCTGCAATTGGCTTGCAGACCGGAGTAACATCGATCGAGCCGTCATTGGTAGTTACGGTAAACTGCTTAGCTGTGAAGACGTCAGCCTGCTCAAACTTAAGCTTTGTATAAGTTGGATATGATGGGAATGTAGCACCATAAATGATAATTTTTGTACCTGAATCGGCAAAGAATCCAGAGATATGTGGCTGACCAACGGCAATATCAAGCCTTCCGGGTGATTTGGCTAAATCCAGGGGGAATTTTCCGGTTGGCAGAGTCAGCTCTGCAGTACCCGGAGAAAACAGCCACGAATCATAGCTAATCGACAATTTCAAACTATCCGCTGCAAACTTTGGCACTTTAGCCGTGAGAATCACATTAACTTCAACCAAGTCATAAGGTGAAACAATATAATCGGGAATTGTCAGATTAATCTTATAATTCTCAGCGGGAACAACCGATTTAATTATTATCAGAGTATCATAATCGCATTTCGAAGAATAGGAAATATTCAGTGTGTCGAAGTAAGTGCCGGGCTTTCTGGCGATGAATCTAACCGGAACATCTGTTGCTAATCCTGACTGGAAAGGAATAGTCATTGCCACCAAAGTTTCTAAAGAATTAATCGAATTGCTTAGTATTAAATTCTTAATAATAAGATCGCTCGTTGAAGAATTTTTTAAATTGAGTATATGTGTCAGCGTATCACCAATCCAGACATTTAGGAACTCTATCCGGTCAGGGTTCAAAGTTATTCTTGGATAGTATATTGTGCCGTCAACAGCTATTCTCAGATTTGTATTGCAAACCTTGCTAACAATATGAAATATATCGCTGTTTCTGCCTTCAGCCGCCAATGCGGGATTGAACGCAACAACGATTTCAGCAGAATCTTTTGCTTTAACAATAATACTTTGAGCAGGATTAATTACAAAACATTTCAATCCAGTTTCAGCACTGATGCCAAGAGTGTCAGGCAGGTTGCCATTATTATGGAGAGTAAATTTCTCTGAAACTACACTTTCGCATCGTTCAAAAGTCCCGAATGAATAAACTGAATCTGTAAGGAAAGTAATTGTTTGATAGAATGATCCATTCAGATCAACTTTTGATGGTATATTATTATTTATTACGCAAAGAGAGGCATTAGCTGATCCTTCCGCAATAGGCTTGAACTCAATAATGAGTTTCAGCTCTTCATCAATTTTGAGATTGTATGGCAGAATAATATTATTCAGTATCCTGAAACCTGCATTGTCCGGATCAATCCAGATAGAATCGAGATTAGTGTTTATTGTAGATAAATTTTTGACGTAAACTGTATCTATTAATGCAGATTGAATACATCTTACAGGATCAAAAACTATATTAGTCGGCTGTACAGATATTTCCTCATATTTACTCTGATATACAACAGGAATGCACAGATCCACATTGCAAGCTGACTTTGTCTCGAAACAAATATTTGCAGATAGCGTGATTTCTTTATCAGAGGCAAAGAATACAGTAAAATCAATGAACTCACCGGGATTAATTGTCTGGGGCAATGCTGGCGATAACGTTATCTTCCAGTCTGGCGAAGCAGGATTAAGATTGAATCCTGTTATCTCAATAGACTCTGTACCTGTATTTGTAACCTTAACTTGCGTTGATGCTGTCTTATGATTGTAGATAGTCCCGGATAAGAAAGCTGGATCGGATGTCATAGAGCTTATAATACCTTTTCCTTTAACCACGATTCTCTGTATCTGGTCGCAGGGGCTGGCATTTACGATAATTGTATCCAGATATACCCTGGCTTGCACCGGTTTGAATACTACATCAGAAACTAAAGTATCATTTTGTTTAATTTGAATAGGGAATCCACTAACAATTGGAATAAAATTAAACACAGACAATGTGCCTGTATATTTATCCAATCTTAAAGTCTGATTACCGCTATTCCATATTTTTACTGCTTTTTTTGAGGAATCACCGACACAAACATCTCCCATGTCTATAATTGTATCACGAGTGTCCATCTTCGAATAATTCAAAAATCCTGATAAATTAATATCAAAAGGCATTTTTGAGCCTCGGGCTTTTGTGCCATCGTTGTTAGTAACCCTAAGCTTGGTGGAAAACAATCCGGGTTTTCCAGGTGAAAATGATACTTTCAGAGTATCTCTCTTTTTGGGAGATATCAAAGTTGCCAGAGGAGATCCGCTCTTCCAGCCATCTATTATAAATCCATTGGATGCAGGATAAAACTGAACGTTTGATATTATCAAATCATCATTGCCAGTATTATAAAAAGGAATCTCAAAAGGAACAGTGTATTCACATTCTCCCTGAACGTCATATTTTGTCAAAGCATTTATTATCGGTGAAATTCCATACATTTTCACAGTTACATTTGTATCCAGCGGACAAGGAATAAGACGGAATCTGAATCTTGAAACAGACCATCCTGTATCGGTTGGCGTAAGATTGAAATCGATCTTGGTTCCAAGAGTTGAAATATTGATTGGAAGAGTTGTATTAGTGCTAATCTGATCCGATCCAGTTCTGTCAATTGAATTAATATATTCACTAACATTATCTGATTTCCAGATGACTGATTTAATATCTGTAGTGCCGCATTTGACTGTATCCAAAATTAGAGTATCAAGTGGTCGGGATGTAGGAACCAATGAACTACCGGATAGATTAACAGTGAAGTCGGTAAATCCGTTAATAAATATTCTTAATATAGCTGCTCTGTTGCCGGTTGATAATGGAAGATACCTCACTATGAACCGAGTTGAATCACAGGCATTGATGTTGTAAGTACCACCGGTTGGTTCAAGAACATTAAAGTCTCCGGGATTTGGTCCCTGCATATTATATGAACCTGTAACTGCATTGAAATTGAAATTTTTAACCCAGAGTGTGTCAAGCCTTGGTATATTCCGGCATATTTCGCCGAAGTTCATCAGAGTCTTGCTGATATTATGCTTAGGAGGAGAATACTTGTAAACTCCTTCACCAACCACCCAGCCAGTATTAGCATCTACGAAAAAAATGTCATCAAGATTCGATTGTCCAATGCCGCAGTTCAGCAGCTGCCAGGTTCTTCCTGCATCAGAAGTGTGATAAACAGTCCTATAATATCCGCAAGCCCATCCTTCGGTGGCACTTAGCAGGAAACTACCAAACATTGGGACACCAGTATTATAATCATTCCAGTTTGCTCCATCATTTGTGGTGAATCTCATCCCACCGTTACCGCCGCCTCCCTGGCAATTATCTCCAGCATAAGGCAGTAGAAATGATAGTCCAATATTTGTGATCTCTTCCTGCCAGAGGTTAGATCCAGACGTCGCCATTACAGACCAATTGAATCCATCGTCATTCGAAAGCCACAATTTGCCGCTGGACGTAGCAAAGCAGGAACCACCTGGGTTCATAATAACATCAGTCAAACCACTGTTTGCTTCAGTACCTGTAAAAAATGACCATGTTGTGCCGCCATTAGTTGTTCGGAAGAAATACTGCATCGAACCTCCGCAACCTTCGCCGATAACCATTCCATTACTATTATCCTGAAAATAACATCCCCATAAGCTAATACTGTCACCAGCATAAGCGGGTTTAACGCTAACCCAGCTTGCACCGCCATCAATTGTTTTCCATATACCTTCCACTCCGGAAGTATATCCAACACTAGCTGATGGAAAATGAATGCTTTCGAGATGATATGCACCGGCAACAGTTGTTCCCTGCCATGATATTCCGGCATCAGTTGTACGTATGACCATGCCATTGAAACCGCATGACCAGCCGTAATTGGGATTAGACGACAGAAAGAAAATGTCAAGCCAGTAATTGTTACTATAAGATGGAGCCATATTGGTAACTCGCTCCCAGTACTGCGCCTGCGATGCGATATACGAAAAAGAAAGAATCATCAATATAGTAAATATTTTTTTCAGAGACTTTGCCTGTTTTAATTAATTTGCTTGTCACAAAAGTGAAGCATATTTGTTCTACTTTTGAAACAAACTCACTTATTTAATAATTAAATCGGTTAAACCAATTGTTTATTTTGGTTATAACAAATTAAATAAAAATTTGTTACATATTTTAGAAAAAAAAAGACTGAATCTATGTTCAGTCTTTTTTGATGAAATTATCCAAAATGTTAGATTATCTTATTTTTCGTTGAAAATCGCTGATTCTTTAACGTTGCCGTATCCCTGGATAAAGATCTCTGACTGCTCTGGGCTTGATGTCTTGACTTTAACAGAACAAGAGAAATATCCGGCTTTGGTTGGTTTGTATTTTGCAGAAACTTCAATTTCCTGTCCCGGTGCTATTTCCATACCATTTTTTACGTTAGTTACAAGATCAGCCGGTTGAATTTCCAGATCTGATAATTTAACAACTTTATCTGTATTGTTCTTTACTTTCAATGCAGAAACAGCTTCTGTTCCGACCTTCATCTCATTGAATGTGAAATATGAAGTAGGTAATATCTGTAAAGGATAATGAATTTGTGCTTTTAGATATAGAATTTTATTTGCATTAGCAGGATCATTCGATGTGATTCTGACTGTTTTCATAACTTCCGGAGCACCAGCCGATATATTCAGAGTGATTCTGAGTGTTGTTGTGTCGCCGGGAGCAAGTGTTTGTTTGCCGAGTGGAGCGTTAGTACAGCCACATGCAGGTTTCACCTCAGAAATTTTTAATGTATCATCACCAGTGTTTTTTATAATTAAAGTAGTTTTTAATGGACTTTCTTTAATTGTAACTTTACCCCAATCCCAGGTGTCTCCACCTTCGATAATCAGAACGGGGTGTTTGCCGGCAGTATCCGGCTTACCGCCATTAGTCTGTTGTGCATTGCAATGCAGCATAGTAAATGCGAAAATTGCAATTAGAATCATTAATAAACGATTCATTATGTCCTCCAAATTGAAAAAAATTATTAGTTTGTTTAACGATACAAAATTCAGAAAAGTGTATGAAACTAAAATGAAAAACCGTTATAATAACGTAATTATGTCAAAATTGTTACGCCTATTTTAGAAAAATTCTATCATAACTTATTTATTTATTATTTTTGTTTAGTTTGTAACTTTTCTATCTTTAAAGCTATATTAATAATAGAAAATTAACACATTATGATTAACGTCATTATAACGGTGATTTTTTCTTTTTAAAAAATTTAAATAATCAAGTATGAGAATTTCTCTACTAAGTAAATACATAATGCTCCTGGTCATTCTTTCTGCCACTCAATTGCTGGCTCAGAAAGATGTGATTATTTTCAATGAATATACATCCAGCGATACTGTTGACATGGGCATGTGCATGCCCGGCGATAGTTTGATTACAAGCTTTATCATCAAGAATCAAACTTCGAAAGATTTAATGATGGCCAATTTTGGACCATCATGGGGTACTTTTCAGGATCCTGGTCATCCAAATGAATTTGATGAATTCAATAAATTTAAAACTCCTCTTCCATTTAATCTAGCAGCAAATCTATCAGGTAGATATTATGTCATGTTTTCGGCTACTACTGATCTTCTAAAATCTAAACCAAGAAAGAATACTATTAGATTGAGAATGGGTTTATTTGATCCTAAATTACATGACCCTATACTTAATCCTCCAAACGATACTGTTGACATGGTTGGTTTTAGAGATTTTAGGCTTATTGCCCGCAAGACTATTCATAATATTGACGTATTCGAGCAAGAAATGAAATATGATTCTGTTTATATTAATCCTGTCGATACATTACGTAAACAGCTGATAATTCAGAATTCCTGGTCAAGAGATCTCCGGATTGATTCAACTAAATTCTATAGATCACCTAATGCTGAGATAACCACAGATATTAATCCGATGCCGCTAAAGATATCACGATATCAAACAACCGGTTTTCAGAAAATTTGGAATTTCGCCTACTATCCTACTAGATGGGGTTTAGACGAATCTACTTTCATAATTTATTACAATCCAAATCCAACTATAAACCCCGATTCCCTGGATATAAGACAAACACTTGTTAATGGTGTTGGTGTCGAACAATTCCTGAAGATCACAAA
The DNA here is from genome assembly GCA_903862655.1 of uncultured Ignavibacteria bacterium. Taxonomy (GTDB): domain Bacteria; phylum Bacteroidota; class Ignavibacteria; order Kapaibacteriales; family UBA2268; genus CAIOZA01. The sequence goes on along the minus strand of CAIOZA010000066.1, from coordinate 1,733 downwards.
TGTAGATTCAGCTGACTTTACATTCAACAGCATTAATTTCGGTGATCTTGATGTTGGTGATTCTAAAACAGTACAGGCAGAATTTCAACTTTTAGGTAATATTCCATTCGGTGCTTTATCAATGAGAATCCTTCAGATAGATTCGGATAAACCTGCAGAAGGATATGAACTAATTCGAAAATTCAAGACTGACAGACATCTTCAACCATCAGAAAATGACACTATTATTGTAAGATTCAATCCTATGAAAGCTGATACTTTCAGAGCCAGACTTGTATTTGAAAGTGATATTTCTAAACGTAAGATATGGGGTGCTCCCGACAGTGTACGCTTCAGATCATTTTATCTTAGTGGTGCCGGAAGACAAGCAGAAATTGCATCTCTTCCTGACACAATTGACTTTGGGAATATCATCGTGAATGAAGGCGGTGATTGCCCTACAAGACGTGATTCTAACGTAATAATAAGCAATATAGGCAATCTTAGACTCAACGCTATTTTTAAGATTTTACCTGATAATAATGATAATCCGTTTAAAATAAATGATCAGATTCTCAATGTAGATGGTAGGTCATCTTTGATTCAAATATTGACATTCGACTCAATCGCAAATGTTGCACGCGACTACGAAGCATATTTATACATTTATTCAAATTCTCCTCCGAATAAAGATACATTAAGGATTGTGCTGAGAGCAAGAGGAATTTATCCGGATACTATGGATATTAAATTCCCGGGTGAAGTCAGGAACATGCCCGGACGTAGAATAGTTCTACCAATTTTAATTGATAAAAAGAAGATTTCTGTTGCCAAAATATTCACTGATACTCTTACTTATAATCCAACTCTGCTGGACTTCTACAGAGTTAATCATATTGGAACTGCATCTGAGTTAGCTGAAAAGATAGATGCTAAGCAAAATTCCGAACAGGGTTATGTGGCAATTAAGATTCAGACTCGCGGGACAGAGCGCTTTTTACAAAATGATACTCTGATTCTTATTGAGTTCGACACATATTTAGGTGATAATATCACAACGCCTGTTCATTTTATGAATCCCAAACTGAGCGATGGTATTTGCCAGAGAGTTCTGACACTGAATAGAATTGACGGGAAATTTACTCTGGATTCAGTTTGTGGCCTCGATATGAAAGTAGGTAAACACAGCAACAGCAGATTCAAACTTCTTGCACCGAATCCTAACCCAATCAAAAACGAACTTAATCTTGAGTTCGAAATGGCTTTCAAAACCAATTCAGAAATAAGACTGTATAATACATTCGGTGAAGTTGTCAAAGTTCTGGTAAACAATGAACTACCCGAAGGCATTTACACCCGAACTTATAATATAGAGAATTTATCTTCAGGTCTTTATTTACTCGAAATGCGTGCTGGAATTTTCCATGATGTAAAACAAATTGTGATATCAAAATGAGAACAATCATTTTCATATTGCTCTATTGTCTGGCAGCGTTGAACCTTTCGGCACAGGGTTTCAACTGGCAATATTCTCCCCGTTTACCGTTCGATTATCCTTTTGTTTTTGCCGGATTATCCGGAGGTGCGGACTATTTCATTCATAAAGGACAGCTCGATCTCAAAGAAGGGAAGGGCGATTGCTGTTCTTTCCGTACAGGAACCGGTATTGGCACAAGTTTTGGTCTTGCCGGAGAGTTCTGGTACACAGGTCTGCTTGCTTTCAGTGCTAAGCTTGGTGTAACATTCAATAATGG
>CAIOZA010000065.1 GCA_903862655.1 uncultured Ignavibacteria bacterium | reverse complement strand
TTTTACTTTGTGAGAATAGGATACCTTGATCTCAGCTACATCCTGGTTGAATAGTGTTGTCATTGTAAAATGTGTTGCGACGCATCATCTTGTTTTTGATGCGCCTGGTTAAACATTAAATTTTTGACGATTTCACCGAGACAGCTGATTTGGGTCAAGGGGTTGGGTCTTCCCGATTCATCGGGATGAATTACCCGGAACGGTGCGCATATTTCAACATTCAGAGCACCCTTGAGGCAATTCAGAGGCACCCACCTTCGGGTGCCGGTCTGTTGTAGGTAACTTTGTAAAAAATTGAAGTACCGTGTGTTGGGGCGGTTAGCACCGCTCTCCCCAACCGGACTGGAGGATTGGGGGTAAAGTTTAGATAATATCTTTGATTTTGTAAGTCTGAATTTAGTTGTAAATAATCTGCTTACCCGATATTACCCAGTCCATCATCAAAGTGATTGCCTGCGATTGCTTATGATTTACATTCTTGAGGTAAAATAAAAAGAGGCTGAATCAATTGTTGAAACAGCCTCTTTTTATTTGTTTTTAAACAATCAGTGCGTCACAATTATCTTTCCGGAAGAAACAACCTGCTTGTTATCTTTCAGATAATAAATGTACATCCCATTAGGAATATGCTTTAGATTCAACACAGCATTGCCCTTGATTGAAGATTCGAGAACCTTTACTCCAGTAATATCAAGTAATGAAAAATCCAGGTTTTGGGCACCCAAATCGATCATTATCTTTTCATTGGCCGGGTTTGGATAAACTGTGAATTTATTGTTTACCACTTTATTCATTCCAGTAACCAATTCTCCATCCTGGGTCAATCTTGCTAGAAACATGTTATCCCTGACCACAGGCCAGGTTGTTTCCCAGTCCCAAATAGTGCCGGCAATCACGCAGCCTCCATCACTCATTGGGGCAAGGTATTGTAGTGTAAAATATACACTATCGCAAATTTTACGTCGCCATTTAAAAGTTCCATTGCTCTGAAGACATGTTACTATCATGTCATGATTGATTGGAGAATAATATCCAGGTAAGGATTCTCCTTTATTTACAAATTGGCCAATAAGAATGTCGCCTAATGAAGATATCCTAAGTCCATTTCCAGATAAAGATTCTGAGCTGTCAGGTATACCAATTAAAACTGTATCAAGAATCAAGGCATTCTGGTCTCTGAAAAAGAGTGAATTTTCCAGAATTGGAGGTGGTCCACCAGGTTCTGTTGTCACAGCGCATTGTACATACTGATTACTTCCTATAGATAAAGCAATGTCAATCGGCAGAAATGTTTGCATTAATGATTCCTGCCATAGAAGGGAATCATAACTGAAATCATATGGATAAAACCTGATGCTGTTGCTTGAAACGCCATGCAAACCTCCTAAACCAGGAAACTCAACAAAACTTAGTGGTGGAGCATTGCATTTGATGTATTTCACTCCTGTTACTTTACCAGATTCATCTAGCAAAACCACAAAAGAACCTTGCAGGTCAGAATTAATTAGTGAACGCCATGTCCCAGATATTATCCAAGTGTTATTACTGAGTTTAAGCTGAGTTTGAAGAAACACATTACAGGTATCGATAAGGATTAACGTGTCCTTAAGCAAATTCAGATTATCATCAAACCAGAATAAATAGGGTTGGTAGTACTGGCTTCCTATATTGAAGGCAGCTCCATATCCAACAAAATTGTGTCCATCAATGTTTATGGTATTTGCACAAAATAAGAAGCAGGAATCGTTTGAAATAAGCAATGAATCTCCAAAACCACTGGTGAAATTGAAATTATAAACAAGAATATCCTGATATTCTGAATGTTGATTTAATGGAAGATGATTAACCCTATTATCAATGACAAGGAGATTTCCGTTAATTAGTGGACAAATAGAACCAATTTGGTTACTATTTCCAACATCTTTGATCCACAAATATCCTTGACAATGAAGTGAAGTACCACTCAAAACGAAACAAACACTGAAAAATAAATACCAGATAGACTTCATGTTTTAAGAATATATTGGTAAATCAAATCACTCCCCGCTTGATGTATCAGGAATCAGCATAGCCCTATAAACCAACCAGAAATCTTGATAATTGTCAAGTTCAGTTGGCCAACTACAACAGAGCCAAGAAAGTTGAACCTTCCATAACACATAAGTCGAGGAAGGATACAAAGGTCGAAATATATTATTGATAACATACCAAGTTTTATTTAAGTAAAAATTGCAGGTGGGAATATCAAGAACATAATTGTTTTGCCCCCACCAAAGATAATGATGTTGTCTGGCAGTTCCATTATTACCTCCTAAATTGTCATCTAAACCCAAAATCGATGGAGGAGTCATAACTAAATAGTGGCCTGTTGGTATAGGAGTGTTAGGACCAGCAACTGAAGCATTGACTTTACTACCAATAGCGTTACTAAGGTTAGGACAAGCTAATACTCCCTGTGTACCGGAAAAGGGTACGGGAACAGCATTTGGTGGCAAAAGTGGAATTACTGAATACGAATATGAACGATAAACCGAAAACTTAAAAAAGGTAGAATCATTAGTCTGGTCGCTGACAGTAATTGTTACAAACTGATTAACTGTTGTGTCATTGTGCAAGTTCTCCAAAACTGTTTCCTCCCATAAATATTTAGATAACAATCCTCCACAATCCAGGAGCACATTTCCAGCACTATCAAAACCTCGATTTGCGACACCAAAGTTAAAATTAACTGGTTCATTTACTTTGAGGGAATCAATAAAACTACAATGTTCATAGCTTGGAGTTGCCCAAAGATACCACATACCAACCTCAACCGGCACATTTGTTAGTATAATTGCAGATTTTGTTTGTAGGCTTTCTACATAGGCAGATTTTTGTTTTAGAAAAGATTTCACTAGTAAACCACCTTGCTTAGGTGTAGGTCGCCATGCATTATAGGACAATATACGGTCCTTTTTGTCAGAAATATTGAGTTTACTACTACTTAATATTCTCTCATCCTTGGCGCAGGAAAAGAAAAGTAAAAATCCCAAGAACACCAATAAATAACATTTACAACAGACATTTTTCATAATTGTAGGTTTTAGAATTAATTTTAATATGACTTTATTATTATTGAATATATAATAATTCAAAACAAGCATTTGTATTTATCAATTCAGGTTTTTCACTACAATTAATCAAAATTAACATCGATTACAATATGGATCATAATAGATGATTATATCGATGAGTAAAAGTGACTTCGAATATTATTTATAAATTCATATTTTACATTATACAAAGTTAGCTGAGTTCACCGCCATAATCTGGCGGTGAACTCAAATGTTACAGTTTAGATCAATTCTAAATAATAAAATATGTTCCTTCTTGTCGGTTATATTTTACATTATTTCCATTTTGTTTTAGATCAAAAATCATTCTTTGTAATGTGCGTTTAGACACATGTAATCTAGAGGCTAAAATTAATGGTTCCCCTACTGATTCAATATTGATAAGATTTTTCAGTAGTTCTGTTTTCATATAATAGGAACTATGATTCATGAAATTGTAATATGAAGAAAAATAGCTGTCTCATGTTTGATAATTTAAATTAAATTTAGGTTGTCTGAATTCAAGATGCTATATATACATTAATAGCAAAAAGTCGAAAATATCCCCTGTATTTTATGAATATTTATATACTTTTTTCAAAATAAAATTATTGTATGTCATATCTGTATGAATATCAATATTTTAGATGCTATTTGATTACAAAGTAAAACCCCTTTTTCAGGGGTTCTTTTTGGGAGGGGTGTTATCTGGCTGTTGTGGCCATGGAGATGATCTCTGTTTTTTGGTCGGTGGCGATTCTTTCGGCCAGGGCTTTTGCTTTTACGTAGTACCAAACTTTGTAGGCATATTTGGGTTCGGCATCAAGATCGGTTCCCAGGAATTTATTTAGGTATTTTGTTAGATTGCGTAATTGTTAGACAATCAATAGTATGCATTCTTGACTTGACGACTATGCCCAATTGGGGAGATGGCTTATGGGAGAAAGTCTATAATGCTACATGTCTCAATAAACTAAATCATATATATAGATATAGCAAGTATGTAAGATAAATAAAATAAATAAAATGAACATCTCATCCAATCAGAATAATCAGCCTATTTCCTTCCAAGGTCGTTTATTTTAAGTTATCGCAGATAGATATAACTATTATGGTGCAATAAATATAGAATTAATATTAGGATTATTTTAATGTTAACTGAAGGGATAAATTATCGCCGCAAAATTCTAACCTCCCAATCACTTTATCTCAGCAAAGTAATCCTTCCAAATTTTTGAAATGGAATATTATTGGGATCCCGGTAAATAATCAGATATGAATAAACTCCAACCGGACACGGAGTCTCTTTGGACCTTCCATCCCAAATAAAATTTGAAGCTGAATTATACACCATACTGCCCCAGCGATTAAATATCTGAAAGTCTATTATAGTGACATTGGTGAATAATGGGGTAATTACGTCATTTATCCCATCGCTATTGGGGCTGAACGAATTGGGAAGGTAAATTGTATATTCTGGATTTCGTGGACATTCCCGTATAAATATACTATCGCTCAATAGCATGCCACAATAATATTTACTGCCCAGCCAATACCATCCTGGTTCAGTAACGGATAGTTGAGCTACAGTATCTCCGGTATTCCAGGAGTAATTCGGAAGCGGAAAGCTTGTTGTAAGTGCAACAGAACCACTTTCACTACCAACACACATGCTGGTATCACCAATAATATGAACAGATATGTTCGGAAGAGAATCTACAATGATATGAATACTATCGGATTGCGTGCCACAATTATCAGTTACAGTAATAATATATAAACCTGTCGTATTCACTGAAATTTCAGAAGAAGTTGCTGAAGTATTCCAATGATAGGTTGTAAAACCAGTCTGGGCATTTACGACACAGTTGCTTCCCTTGCAAATTGTTGTGTCTGATCCTAATTCAAGATCAATCGTTTCGAATAATGAAATATGGATTTTATCTGTTAACTCACCACATCCGGGCATTTGACATTTTACGGTGTAGGTTCCTGAATCATTGACGATAATTGAACTTGTTGTCTCTCCGGTATTCCACAAATAGGAATCATAACCCAAAGGAGCATTCAATTCGAAAGGGAGACTGCTTTTGCATAAAATCGTATCGTTCCCCAGATTGGGATTTTTAAGGTGTGTGGGTTCAACGCTTACATCATCAACATAATAATCTATTCTGATTGAACCAGGGTGAAACTGCGTAACTGTTGTTTGAGCATCTTTCAGGAAATTCCCAATTGTTAAATATTTTTCGCCACCTTTTGCTACATATAAAGTCCTTACCTGAAACCAGTTTGCAGTATCCACCATTGAAGCGGGACACTTAATCTGTGGATTAATGTTGACAAGGCAATTCCCCATACCGTTATTCCAATCAATTAGGGTATCAGATAAATATGCATCAACATTTTTGACTCCTCCACCCGAGATATCACAATCACTAATCCAATAATATATACAATAAACAGAATCTTTAAGGAGAGGAGTAATAAAGGTTCCTTCAACATAATACCTAATATCAGGATTAAAATCCCAATTATAAACTAAAACGGTTGCATATCCTTCCCCATCATGAGCATTTTGGTAACCCCAGGAATTCTGAGGAACTCTATCGGGAAGTGGAGCACAGGCATGAAAAAAACTTGCCATATTTTCTCCTGAAAAACCATACCAATCCTGGATATATCCATTAAACAATCCCCATCCTGCAGGACATTGAATAAAATTCTCGAAACCAGGGTTCATTACCAGATTTTGGGCAACAAGCGTTGAGCTGACTCCCTCGTAAATGAAAACAACAATCAGAATAAAAAAGTATTTTCTTAATGTGCTTTTCATCTATTAAATTACTTTTCTTCCATTCACACAATTGCCATGATTGACGCCAATACCATCACTTAAAGCAGGAACCCAATGCACCTGGTAATGAAGATGTAGTAGGTGTTTGCAAGGATGTGTTAATTGTATACAATGGTGTTGTCCAATAAATACTTTGTGCATTAACCACAAAAGAGATTATAATTAACTATAAAACGGATAAGAGTATTTTTATTGTCTTCATTTTTTTAAGGTACCTCAACTCCACTTATGGCCGTATACCGTGCACCATATATTGAAATATCAGTTTACACAAATGATAAGCTTCTACAGATGCTGCTGGGTAACATTTTGCTGTCAAGGCCGTTTTTCCGAAGGTACCTTTGCGAAAAATTGATGTAACGTGTGCTGGGGCGGTTAGCACCGCTCTACCCAACCGGCCTGGAGGATTGGGGGAAAGTCTTTTATTAAATACTGGAATTATTAATATAGTGTCCTGCCTAAATCTTTGCTCATAATAGGTTGGTTACAAGCATATAAGACATTCAAGAAGATAAGCAATAAATATTTGTAAGTTGTCAACCTGTTCATTTTTGCCATATTTATGGTTTCGGGCTTTGTGTACGGGAAGTTTCAGAGTAGAAAGTTAGCAGTAGTGATTATGTTAATAATATTCATAATAATAGTTCAATTTCATTTCAATATGACGCAAGTATGTGTCATATTTTGTCTCAGTAACTGGCTTCTCTAATTTATTGTATATTGTAGTTGTCTTTGTAGTGAAATACATTTTATGGTAGTTGTGGTAAAATGTCTCCCAAAATACCTTTTTCCTATTATGATATTTTGTTTTCTCGCTTACAAACCATTCATTTTTATCTGAATTGAAAATTAATTTCTTATATAGTTTTTTTTTCTTGTTATTGTCAACCCTTACTGTATCAGTTAAGCCATCTTTAAAATAGGTTGTTATTTTTGTTGAAATTTCGCGATTTTTTGTCTTTTTGTCATAGATAATAATTTCATTGTATTGCCCATAATTTTCTCGCAAGTCTTGATTATGGGATTTAACAAGTTGTCCTTTGTAGAAATAGGATTTGTTGATTTGTATTGTGTCAACACTCATTGTTTTTATCTGAATAATTGAGTCACCAAAGTCCTGTGTGCAAATGTCAATCAAAGTTTTGTCTGACCAATATTCTCTTTGGTACTTGATATTTTTGTCTGTTGATAAAAGAACAATGCTGTCAAGCCAGAAAGGCTTACCAATATTAATGCCGGGGTTTTGAAATTCTTTTTTTATGGTTCCGTCGGTATTAAATTCGAGAATAATTGTGTCAATTTTTACTTTCCCTTTCTTCGACAAATATAGTTTCCCGTCTTTTATATAATCGTAGTCGAAGGTCCTCACAATTTTAGTCTCTTTCTTAACTTGGGGTTTTTGTCCATAAGCAAATGAAAAAGTCAAAATAATAAGTATTGGTATGATTGTCTTGGTCGTCATTTTAAAATTCTGACTAATGTTTTCGTAAATATTTAATAATCATTCAATTACATTTTTTTGCTTTTCGTAACGGCCATTATATGCCTTTGTGGCCCCTTTGTGGCCCCTGTGGTGCGCCTGCGGCAGGTGACATGAGGCATATCGAGTTGCCCATAAAACCATCACCGATCTTACTTCCGCAATGAAAGATATAGCATTTGCGTTGGTTGTATAGGCATGGATATGGGCTGGCTTATGATTATTAAATTTTTGACAACTTGATATCAATATCCCAACTTGATTTTATATTGCCCTCTAGACAAAAACGATTGTCCATTTTCAAATATTCTGCCAACTCAATTTCCTTAAATCTCAAATAGGCTCCAGTTATCAATAATTGACCATACAATTCAGCGATAGAAAATTTTTTCCTTTTCTTTCTCAATTCTTCAATACAAATCTGTTTCGTATTTTCATCTAACCCTAGTATGTAAGGCAATTTAACCCATTTAAAATCATTTTCTGTCTTCCCTTGTTTAAACAATGCATCTAAAATAGTGTGGATAACATCAATAAATTCAGGATTTTCCAAATATACTGGACTCAAAAACTCAATTGCTTCCTGGTATTTTTCATTAAAAACCAATGCTTCACCATATCGATACTGTGCATACTCGTCATGTGGAGATAGCTCATAACGCTCCTTTCGGATTTTTAATAATCCTACCCAATCTTCATTTTCGTAAAATGAAGCATCCGCTTCCCAATCTTCAAAATCAAATAATTCGTTTGGTTTTTCCATATTTCATTTTTTACGTGCGAGCACAGATGCCAGCCCGGCTTCTTGTGTGGCCGGGGCAACTGGCTGAGTATTTAATATTGCTGTTCAAATATATCGTATTTTCTTATTCCGGACACATGAGGAGTTGGGTTGGCTTTTGTGCTTTGTTATGGGGTGGTCATTTTTAATTATAATTTATTTAGTTATGCTAATCTCTTAGAATTTTGAAAGTTAGCCTCCCGTGGAACAAAAAGAGCATTCAAGAAACCAATAGTAACCTGCCCAAGAAAATAATACTAACATTATTACACGTATAAATTTACGGAATGTTTTCTCATTTTCTTCGACATAATATTTGGAAACGATGAAAGGAAGTGCAATAGCAAGGCTTACATACAATATTACAATTGGTCCGTCACCATAATGTTGATCTTCGAGCTTTTGGGCTATCGGAAGGACAATGAAATATGAGATCGCGTTTACTGCAATTAATCCACATACTGCAATGATATTTCTTTTTCCGATCATACTATCCTAGAATCACCAATATGAAAGCTGTTAGCAGTATTTAAGGTTTTCATTAGTATACAGGATGATAGTAACTGGTGGAATGCTCAAGTACTTTTCCAGTAATGGCATCAATATCTAAAACCTCGCACATACCACTAGAATTACCTCTTGAATCGACAGTTTTGGACAGTGTATTCGAAATTTGCCAAATAAATGTCTGATATTTTTCACTGAAAATAAAATATCCATAAAGTGGTTCGATTCCTGTTTGAAGATGTTGAATTTGTGCTATTTGTATGGCCTCCTTTTTATTAAAAAACCGGTATTTTTTCTTTACCCAATTTAAATCTGGTATAAACTTACAATAGAATTCATCTTGTAACTTCAGGTTCTTATCAAACCGGACGATTACCCTACCTATTATAGTATCATAATTGGGTTCAGGGCAATTTGGATACGGTACATAAATATTCCAATGGATCCAAGTATTTATGAATCGACCTTTAGTATTTTTAGATTCAAGTAACTTTTTGCATTTGAATCTTCCAAACACATTAGTGTACGAATAATACGAACTTGAGTCGAACGAGCAATATTTTAATAATGAATCATTAACATTACTCTTCATTATACTGTCCGCCTTATTCAGAATAAAGTCTATTCTGTATTTTTGAGCATCCACCAATATTGGCCAAAGTAGAATTAGAGCTAATATGATTCTTTTAATTCGCATTTTTATTACTGGTAACATTTCGTTAAAACCAGTGCGGTGATTGGGACCGAAAGTATTCTGTCTGGGATTTCGTAGCATTGGTTTTAGCGAAATGTTAGACAGAGCTTATTTATTTATTTATTTAGATC
>CAIOZA010000064.1 GCA_903862655.1 uncultured Ignavibacteria bacterium | reverse complement strand
ATGCTTCTAAAATTGAATATTTGTATACAAATATAATACTAAAACACATAAAAACCGGAAAAAGTTTCAGGAGTGATGGAAATAATTTTTATCAGACCATAATCATATTCCTGCCCGCAAAGGCGACTCAAATCTATATCGCTCCTAAGGAGCTTAGGCTGTCTGTTTGGGTTGTGTTTCTATTAATATTAATCCCCCACGGGGAATTCTTTTCCTCTTTTTGCAGAGACTATTTGCTTTATTCTCCGCAGTTGAGAATATTTAATATTTTTTGCAACTCCGGCAGGGGTGACATCTAAATCTTATCAATTCTATTTGGCTTGTAAGGTGCTTTGGTGGATTCCATGTTTCGATCGATCTGCTGTGCCTAACGGCACGGAATACATGGATTGCTGGCTTCGTGCGAAATGACAGGGTCAATTGATTCTCTTCGTTTTGAATGAGAAGCTTAAGCGTTTCGTAAATGTGAAGGAAAAATGGAAATAATTTCGTTCCACTTTTTTCTATTATTCTATAAATTGTTAAATTGCATATTCTTAAATGTGCAAAAGCAGAAATTCTTTTTTATTAAGAATAATATTTAACAGATTTATATAAGGTTTGCAATGAGTGTATTAATTGACAAGAAGACAAGAGTCATTGTTCAGGGTATGACCGGAGGCGAAGGTACTTACCATACATCGCAAATGCTGGAATACGGAACCAAGATCGTTGGCGGCGTTACTCCTGGCAAGGGCGGTACAACTTTTAGCGGTAAAGGTGAAGTTCATTTCAAAAAACCGGTTAAGGTGTATGACACAGTGAGAGCTGCAGTCGAAGCAGCAAAGCCGGATGCAACAATCATATTTGTTCCACCACCCGCTGCAGCCGATGCTATACTCGAAGCTATCGACAGCAAGATAAAGCTGATAATATGCATTACTGAAGGAGTACCCGTTAAGGACATGATAAAGGTCTATTCAGCACTCAAGGACTCAGATTCCAGACTTATCGGCCCTAACTGCCCTGGTCTTATCACACCCGGTGAATGTAAAATAGGAATAATGCCCGGTTTCATTCATGCTAAAGGCAATGTAGGTGTTGTTTCCCGCTCAGGCACACTTACTTATGAAGCAGTTAAGCAATTGACAGATCTCAATATAGGACAAACAACATGTATCGGTATTGGTGGTGATTCAATTATCGGAACACAGTTCATCGATGCAATTGAATTATTCAACGAAGACCGCGAAACGCATGCAATACTTATGATTGGTGAAATCGGAGGTAGTGCAGAAGAAACAGCAGCTGAATATGTAAAGAAGTATGTAAAGAAGCCGGTTATCGGATTTATTGCAGGTAGAACAGCACCTCCGGGACGCCGTATGGGTCATGCCGGTGCTATCATTTCAGGCGGTAAGGGAACAGCAGCAGACAAAACTAAAGCACTCGAAGAAGCCGGAATAACAGTCGTTATGTCACCTGCCGATATTGGCAAAGCTGTCCAGGAAGCATTGAGCAATGCTCCAAAGAGACGCAGAAGAAGAAAACCCGGAACAAAGGGCAAAATAGGAAGACCAAAGGCAACCAGCAAAGCAGATAAAGACATGGCTGAAATGTCCTAATCACATTTATTTAAGAATTGTATTTAATAAGGATTTAAAATGATTGAAAGAACACTGTGTATTATCAAGCCAGATGCAGTCGCTAAGAATGTATCTGGAAATATATTAGCAATGATACAGAATGCCGGTTTTAAAGTACTCGGTATGAAAATGATTAGACTTACACCGGCTCAGGCAGGTGCATTCTATGAAGTACACAAGGAAAGACCATTTTATCAGGATTTGATAAATTATATGATAAGTGGTCCAATCATCCCTGTAGCACTCGAGAAAGACAATGCAGTGGAAGATTATCGCAAATTAATCGGAGCAACAAATCCCCAAAACGCTGATGCAGGAACAGTCCGCAAGCTTTATGGCGAATCAATAGAAAAAAATGCAGTACATGGATCGGATTCCGGAGAAAACGGAATCATAGAAATTGCGTTTTTCTTCCCAAAAGCCGAATTATCAGCCAACGAATAATGTCTCTCTAAGTTATTGATAAAACGCCGGGTTATGCTCGGCGTTTTATTTATTTTCAAAAATTTTGAGACGTTTTGCGTTTTTAAGTGTTATTATAGTATGGAAAAGTTACAAATTCTAAAAACTATTTCGACTCGCGAAGTTTTACGCAACAAATGGTGGCGTTATTTCGTAGATGAATATAAATTCCCTGATGGGTCTGAAGGCGAGTATCATTTCGTCAGAACAAGCGGTTCCACGATGACAATTGCGAAATTGTCTGAAACTTCTTTCGTTTTGACACGTCAATACAGATACTTAAACAGGCGTATCAGCCTTGAGTTTCCCGGTGGTGGGATAAAAGAAGGGCTTGAACCCGAAACTAACGCTCGCGAGGAGCTTGCAGAGGAAGCCGGTTATGAAGCATCCGAGATGATTGAAATTGGTATTTTCAATCCGTTCAACGGAGTTACCGACGAAATCTGTCATGTTTTTCTTGCTTTGGGGTTGACTCAGGTGGAAGCCAGACCGGAACCATCGGAAGAATTTGAGATAGTGACACTAAGTAAACAACAAATAATCGAATATATACAAAAGGGTGAATTATGGGATGGAATGACATTAGCCTCATGGGCTCTGTATCTCTCAAAAGAAAATCAGTTCTGATTTTATTAGCTGTTTTTATCTCTATGCAGTTTACTGCATTTTCGCAAAAGCATACAGATGATGCACAAAAGGGACCGGAAGTATTGAAGTTCAGACCGGTTCATCTTTATCCAAAAAATGTTCTGAATATATATAAATATACAGACTCAACTGAAGTTACAAGAACTTTTGTTGACGGCACTTCGACAAGCTATAACAGAGCGATAACGTTTTTCTTCAGCCTAAAGCAGCCTGCTCCCACAGAAAAGGGATTCGCAACTGTCGAGACTTCAATTGACTCTGCCAGATATTGGTTAAAGGAAAAGAACGCAGAAATCAGATGGGATTCGCAGGATGAAATGGCCGGAGGTATAAATCTCCCCGATTTGAAAGCGCAAACAGTTCCATTGGGTAAATATTTCAACATGACATTTTCACCTTATGGAGATGTAGCAAAAATTGAAGGCGAAAAACTAGATGAGTACTTCGATTACATCAAAAAATATGGTAAAGGATTGAAGGACACAATCGAACTTTTCATTTGGACTGACGGAGCATCGAACTCAAGGTTAGCGCAAATTGGCAACATAAATAAAATATTATTGCCACAGGAGCCAATTGAAAAGGATAGTATCTGGAAAACACCTCTTACTTTGCAATTTGAGAATATCAATTGTTTCGATTCTGTTGAAGCGAAGATAACGAGTGTTCAGAATGGCGAAACAAGAATTGAAGCACTCGCAAAAAGCATTAAAACAGTTCCGGGAAGCTATAGATTCTATGGGATCAAGGACAGATTGCTAAGTGTCAAATCCACCTCCGGTGGTGGAATTTATACTCTGGACATAACACCCCGCGGTACAATCCGCAAAGCTGAAGGAAATTTTGAAGTCGAAATGATAGTGCCAATAAAGAGTGATTCTTTCACTCAGAAGATAAAGAATCATTGCGTGTGGGAATTGGTTGGGCAATTTAAACAATAGCAAACACCCAATATAATCGAATATTATAACAAAAGGACACGTCAAAAACGTGTCCTTTTCTAATTACTGGCTACCTTTCATTTGTGATTAGAGTTTGTTGTTAGATTATATATCTTAAGCCCATTCTGAGCATCAACAAATTTTGACCATAAACTAAAAAATTTCAAAATCTTTTTTAATAGAGAAAACTCACTTAACTTTGCTAAAGAATATTTGGGGAATTTATTAATTTGGTTTAAACAATGAGTATTAAATACTGGATCAAAGCGACACGTCCAAAAACACTTTCAGCAGGGATTATGCCTGTCATTATTGGTTCATCTCTGGCATTTTATGATGGGAAATTCAATTGGCTATACTTTATTATTACTTTCGTTTGTTCGCTGTTAATACAGATAATTACTAATTTTATCAATGAAATATATGATTTCAAAAAGGGTGCAGATACTGAGGAAAGACTTGGTCCTCAGAGGCAGGTAGCTTCGGGTAACATTTCAGAAAAATCAATGAGGATTGCTTCAATAGTTCTAATAATAATCACTTTTATTCTTGGTTTGATTCTGGTGACTAGAGGCGGGCTGCCGGTGCTATTGATTGGAGTCGTTTCACTGATTCTTGCCTATGGTTATACCGGTGGACCATATCCATTGGCATACAAAGGTTTGGGAGATATTTTTGTTCTAATCTTCTTTGGATTAGTAGCAGTTGTCGGAACTTATTATATTCAAACTTTGAATATCAATACTGTTGTGATTCTGGCAGGGCTAGCTCCGGGCTTCCTATCGATGAATATTCTCGGTGTGAATAATATCCGCGATGTTGAGACCGACAAAAAGGTTAACAAACTAACTCTTGCTGTGAGAATTGGAGAAAAGAATGCAAAGTTGTTATATATCATTCTTAATGTGTTGACGTATATTTCAATCATTATTATTTATCTAATTACTCACAAAGTATGGATTCTATTGCCTTTCCTGACGATATTTCATGCTTTCAATCTGTCAAAGAAGATAATGATTTTCAAGGGTGCAGGATTGAATGTTATACTCGAAGGAACGGGAAAGCTTCTGCTCTTGTTCGGTCTGCTTATGTCTTTAGGATTTATATTAAGTAAAGCAATCTAATATTCGTGAAAAAAGGTATAAAAAATAAAGTTAAAGAAAAAATTAAAGATTTCGTTATCGATTCTTATAGTCAAATCAAGACAAAGAGTCAGGATGACAATTTATATCTTTCCCTTACGCTAGGAAAACATGAAGAATCCAAAGGTTCTCAGGGAATTTTTCCATTGTTAAAAATCTCAGAACGGCTCAAAAAAACCTTCCTGAACGAAATTGAGCTAAGGGACGGACTGAAGCTGATTTTGAATGATTATCACCTCAAAAAAGGTGTTATCATTGATTTTAACGTATTCAACTCGCCTCTGGAATTTGTGTTCTGTCTTTCCGGAAGAATATCGGCTACTATAAACACTCTTGAAGGCAGAACCGAAGAAGTAATGATAAATAAAGCCATGAACATGATTTTTTCGTTTCCCAATTCAAATGGGAAGATAGTAGTTACACCATTGGAGCCAGTCAGGATCATATCATTGCATATAGCACCAGCATTTCTAAAAGAGTTTATAGATAATGATTTTAAATTTTTACCAGAAGAGTTAAAAAATTTTCTTGCCGGAAACATAAAGAATTCCTTCATTTACGAGGGCACTATCACGCCGGATATGTTTATTGCTATCAATCAGATAATTGATTGCAATTTCAAGGGAATGGCGAGGAAAATGTATCTGGAAAGCAAGGCTTTAGAGCTAATGACATTGCAGATTTCACAATTATTTGAAGGCTTGAGCCCAGGTCAGAACCTGTCGAAACTAAGTGATTATGAGACTTTGCAGATAAAAAAGATCAAGAATATATTGATTCAGAGGTTAAATAAGCCTCTTTCTTTGAGGGAACTTTCAGAAATAGCCGGAATGTCGCATACAAAACTGAATACATGTTTTAAGGCTCTTTATGGTTCAACAGTTTTTGAATTCCTGAGGAAGCACAGACTCGAATTTTCAAGATATTTGTTGAACGAAGGGAAGTTGAACATCACAGAAATAGTCTATGAAGCAGGATGGAGCAACCCGAGCCATTTTAGTAAAGAATTCTTTAAGCATTATGGCATAAATCCAAAATCATATCAGAAACGTATTAAGTAAAGCTAAATTGACACCAAAATTGTTGTATCTCCACTAAATTTTCACAACCTTCTTAACCGAATCTACTGCTTTCTTGATGAATCCATCAGCTTTATGAAGGAAAAAGTTGGCTTCGTCCGATGTTGTTCCTGTCAGAATCATCACCAGAGCTGTTTTGACGTGCCCTTGAGCCAAATTCAGATATTTCACAGCTTCATCATAATTAACTCCTGTTGTTTCCATTATGATTCGTTTTGCGCGTTCCTTCAGCTTGTTGTTGGTCAGTTGCAGGTCAATCATCACGTTGCCGTAAGTCTTACCGAGACGGATCATCGATGCTGTTGTGAGCATGTTCAGTACCAGCTTCTGCGCTGTTCCCGATTTCATTCTCGTAGATCCGGCAATGACCTCAGGACCGACATCCGGACAAATATATATATCAGCAATGATACCGAGTTTCTTAAGCTTATCCTCAGCACTTGTGCTGATCATTATCGTTTTAATTGCTTTGCTTCTAGCTTCATCAAGTGCACCTTTGACATAAGGCGTTCTGCCCGATGCAGCTATCCCGCAGATAACATCATTCGAAGTAATGCCTAATTTCTTAACGTCATTTGCGCCATTTTCCGGTTTATCCTCGGCACCTTCCTGAGCTTTGAACATGGCTTCTCTGCCCCCGGCAATCACCCCCTGAACCATTGATGGATCGGAGCCAAACGTTGGAGGACACTCCGAAGCATCGACAACGCCCAATCGTCCACTTGTACCTGCACCGAAATAGAACAAACGACCACCATTACGAAAAGCTGATGAAATCAAATCGACAGCTTCAGCAATGTGGTCAAGCTCTTTTCGCACAGCCTGAGCCACGAGCATATCCTCGTCATTTATCATTTCGAGAATCTCGTGAGTACTCGCGATGTCAATATCCAATGTTCTTGGATTCTTACGTTCGGTGTCCAGCGATGCAATTTCGTAGAATAAATCAGATTCAGGCATAAATTACCTTTTTTTATATTATCAAATTTGTCATTCTGAATGGATTGAAGAATATGTTTTTATTTGATGACAATTCTATGAATCCTGAATTTCTTGTGGTAACATGCAATGTGACCCTACAAATAATATTACAAGAAAAATATGTGCCAGTATCTATGACGCTCTTACAATTGAATTTCGTATTTTTGTTGTATGGAAAATTATCGCAAAACATTAATATTAAAAGTGCAGTACGATGGTTCGAACTATGCCGGATGGCAGCGGCAGATCAATGCAGTGGCTGTGCAGGAAGTACTGGAGCAAGCTCTAAGCAAAACTTTTAATCGTACCATGACTGCTATTGGTGCCGGTAGGACCGATGCCGGGGTTCATGCCCGCGGCCAGGTTACACACTCAATTCTCAGAGAACCGTCGAACATCCCCGATGACAAGATCACCAAAGCAATCAACTCAAATCTTCCGGATGACATTTGCGTTAGTGACGGAAAAATTGTTGACTTCAAGTTCCATGCTACAGCCGATGCTATTGCACGTGAGTATTCCTACTCAATACACACCAAGGCGTCTGTATTTCTCAGAAATTATTCAAATTATTTCAAATATCCCATTGATCTTAGTCGGCTTGAGGAAGCCGCGGAAATTTTCACAGGCATTCACGACTTCACAACGTTTTCGAAGAACAATGCCGACACCAAAAGCTACATCTGCAATGTAGAGTTTTGTTATTGGGAAAAAATAACGGACTTCCAAAGCATTCTTCACATCAAAGCAGACCGCTTTGTGTATGGAATGGTCCGGTGCCTTGTCGGTGCAATGCTGGATTATGCTAGAGGCGCAAGAAGCTTAAAGGATTTAAGCGAATCACTCGATGCAAAGGACAGAAGCCTTACGAGTCCATTGGCAACACCACGTGGATTAGCAATGGAAAGAATTTATTACAGAGAAGATGTGATATAGAACAGGATATCTTGCATCTTTTATTGCACTTTTTGCACTATTCTATTGAATGCTTAGTTATTTAAATTTCCCTTAACTCCTTATTTATCAAACATCTAGCTCTTGAGTTTGCACTTTTGCATCGATTGTATCGATGTTTTTCATTTTTGCTTCGATTTCAATGACCAATAAATACCTCACTCAATAACTAATACAACACCTTCCCCGACCCTTCCTCAAGGAAGGGAACTTTAAAGCCCTGCCTTGAGGCGGGGTTTGGGGTGGTGTTGTTTTTTGTGCTTTCCCATGCCACCAAATGCAATTTGCGAAATAAGAGGGATTTTTTCAAAGAAACGGTTTTAAAAGGAAATATATTTAATTTATATTATTTATATATGATCTTCTGGGAACGTCTGCCAACCTCACCCCATCCCTCTCAATGCTTGGAGAGGGTTGAGGTGAGGTTGAAGGCTGTTTCGGGAACAAATTTCGTGAGCCCTTCTATGCAATAGATATCTGCATGCGAGGTATGACAAGCTAGATTGATGCTTGCATGCGCGTTAATGACGAAAAAAATGGCGGGTTTTAGCCCGCCATTACAAAATGTACGATAATATATATCTTAATAATTAGCTTTTTACGATTTTCATTTCGACGCGTCTGTTTTGTGCACGTGCATCGTCGGTCTTTTCGTCGATTAATGGTTTGCGTTTGCCAATACCCTTTGTCTGAATCCTGTTTGCGTCGATACCATCTTTGACCATTTGTTCTTTTACGGCTTTGGCTCTGCTAGATGAAAGTTTGTCGTTGTAATCATCGCTTCCAACATCGTCTGTGTGACCTTCGATCAAGATATTGATATCCGGATTATCTTTTAAGAATTCAACCATGCGTTCCAGTTCAGGGATTGACTCATCTTTTAATGTAGCCTTATCGAAATCGAAGAAAACGAGTAATCTTGTGTTCCCATTGGATACAGGCGACAGGTAAATATCTTTTGTTTTCTGGTTGTCTTTGCTTTTGGCTTCGAGTGCGTATTGATCGCTGTAGAATACATAACCCTTTTTCGATGCAGTGATTGAGTAAACCTTACCACGCTGAAGAGTAACGAAGTAATCTCCTGTTTCGTCATCACTTCTCAATTCAGCTACTTTTTTTCCGGTCTTTAGATCGGAAACAGTGATATCTGCGCCGAGGTTCTCTTTTGTGATTATGTCTTTTACCTTGCCACTAAGCAAGAATACATCATCGGACGGAACAGGATTCGGCACTGCCGAATAAATATCGAATCCACCCGAACCGCCGGATCTGTCCGTTGTGAAGAAAGCAACTTCTGAATTTGGGACAATATAGTAGTAATGTTCATCGTTGGCAGAATTGATAGGTTCATCGAGATGTTTTGGTGTACCAAAACTTCCGCCAATGATTGAGCTTGCATAAATGTCAAATCCGCCAACACCGCCTGGTCTGTTGGAGGAGAAAGTCATAGTCTTATTGTCAGGAGATAGAACGGGTGACATTTCGTCGGAGGAAGTATTGATCTTGCTTCCTGCACTGACAGGATCGCTCCATCCGCCTTTTACTTTTTTGGAAACATAAATATCAGTACCACCCATCCCGCCATCGCGATCACTGACGAAGTATAGAGTATTGCCATCGTTGGATAAGGAAGGTTGTGAATCCCAAGCTTCGGAGTTGATATTTTTACCAAGATTTTTGATATTTGTCCACTTACCGTTTTTCTTTTCGGCACTATAGAGATCTGTGCGTCCCTGAGAACCGACTCCATGATCGAAAGAGGAAAAAATCATGAACTGACCATCGGTTGTTAGTGTTGATGCGCCATTTTGCTTGCCGTCGTTGAGCTCGCTGTTTAGTTCCTTTGGTTCAGACCAGCCGGTAGAAGTTTTTTCGACCATAAATATTTTTTGTTCTCCGCCTTCTCTGCCCGATGTAAAGTAGATTACATTTCCATTGTTCGATAGAGCAGAGTTGAAGTCGTCGTATTTTGAGTTGAAATCAACGGGAGACACTTCGACTTTCTGAGAATATAGGTTTACAGCCGCTATGAGTAAGAATATCATAAATATTAATTTTTTCATTTTATTTGTCCGGATAATTATACAAAAATTAAACTATATTTTGAACCAGATTCCAAGTCCTATCTGAAGACTGTGAAGCAATTTATTTGTCAGATCCATGTTTGAATAACCGTTGTAATATTGTTGCCTAGTGCGATCCTCAACGGCTAACTGATCGTCAACGATTAATGTTGGCATGAATTGAAATCTTGCCTGAGGCACAAGAAGAATATTTTTAGTGATAGGAATCTTATAACCTAGACCAAACTCAGCACCAATTCTTGATTTGAAATCGAATTTACCAGAGTAAGTTTGTACTGTGGTCTTAGTCGGTATATCCCAATAAACGTCGGGTGTAAGGAGAGTTTCTGTATTTGTTTGTTCAACTTGTCCGATTGGAAGTTGAATTGTGGGTCCAAATATAAGGAATAAGTTATCTGTTAAATTATATCTTAGAAAAATACTAAGTCCAAAATACTGACATTTTGCAGTATAATTCAATTCATCACTCGCGCTTGAATAAGTCTGCGTGGTAACATTGTAATAATCAATTGTACCAGTGTATTTATTTGAAAATGATTTAACATCATAAGTCAGCCTTCCTTGAAAACTCCAAGAATTTGACAATGACAGATCGATAAATGCAGCAATATAAGGTGAAAAACCTAATCCACTGGCTAATGCATTGTTTATTGATTGATCAACAACGACAGGATACCATGAAATATTCTGAGAATAAAAGTTTGTATTCAGTCCGCCTTCAACTCCAATGTAGAATGGCTTTCTTTTGAAGTCTGACTTTTCTGACTTTTCGGAAGCTTTGCCGGAATTTCTTGGTCGGAGAACGTCTTCCTGGCTGAGTAGATTGCCAAACATAGTTGACAGAATTAATGCTGAAATTATAAGAGTTTTAAATAACTTCATAAAGATACCTCTTTAAATAATTTTTATAAAAATTTTATATCCATTCATTAGAGAAATACTATTCTTGATACTTTGTTACAAAACACACAAAGGAAAAAAATAATATACGTGAATAGATGATATTAATTATATAATCATTTGTTCTTTAGATTAAACTTTATTAACTCGTATTTTATACTCCACATTCCTGTAGTTTGGAATCGAACTACACCCACTCCCGGACAGGCATAGATGCCGTCATCGGTAAGAAATTGATCACGGTCGGCCTTTAGTGCATTATATTGGTAGCAGGTGAACGTACCTGCCTCGGTTTTAATGACTTTATCAACTTGTTTTACAAGAATAGTGTCTATCATATTGAAATATGTATCACCCTGTATGGCTTTATATTTGAGAAAAATAAACGGTGAGCTCATTTCGCGGTCAATTATATGAAGACCATCTGATTTGTTCTTTAAAATCCAGCTGATTGGATGGGCAGAATGATTAGTATAAAACCATTTTTCTCCATTAATCAGAGTGTCTTTGGTGACGGTAACTGTGTCAAAAACAGTTTTTTCGTTAATCTTTTCGCTTGTTTTGTATATCCATTGATTACCAACAGCCAGTGGCCAGATATCGCCTTCAGATTGCTGGTTATTGCAGCCGGAAATCAGAGATGTCAGAATAACAGCAGATAAGCAGAGAAATAACATAAAAATCTGTTTCATTGTCTTGTCCTGATTAAATGTAGAAAAATAAATACTCAACCTTCAGACAATGTTTCGAATTCCGAAAGTAATAATAGAGAATCAAAGTCTTCCTCACAAAAAGGGGACTATGAAAGCATCAAAAGCTGAGAAAATTCTTAAGCATACGTTTCAACTGATATACCTGCTTTATGACACGTCTTTTACGTGTTATGAGATCCTTTAATTCAAGGTACATATCATGATGAATCTCTTCAGCCATAGGGAGAATGAACTTTTCTGTCTGCAGAGAATAGTACCTGATAAATTTAGTATTAAATATGTCGGTGGATATATCGGTCATATTGCTAATTCTGTCAGCTAATTTGATTATCTTAGCTTTGTAAGATCCATGTTCAGCGATTCGAGTAAGGTATTCCTCTTTGGTTTCGTGAGGAGTCCTTGAGAGTTCGATTATCAATTTAACAACTTCGGGACCATCTTCATCAAGATTATAAATTTCATCGAGATTTGCATCGGGGAATTCTTCCAGCCAGTCGTGGAGAACGCTTGCCTTGAGCATAGCACTATCGGTCATGTGATAATCAATAAGAATAGCCATAGTTGCCATCATGTGCCGGAACTGATTTCCTCCGATTTTGCGTGGTTTGCCAATAAGAGAAGTTGCCTTCTGCAAGTATGGTATTGTTGTAACATGGATAAGCAAGTCTTTTTCGTTATCAGTCATAGTTCTATCATGTTATACTTGTACAAAATCTTAGACGTAAAAACTAAATTTGATACAATAACAAGATAAGAAAAATATTATAGTAAACCAAAAATTGAAATTGCAAGATTATTCTGTGATTTATGTAACAGGCTGCTATTAAATAACTTATTGATAGTAAAATTTATTAAAAAAAATCCCACGCATGAGCATGGGATTATTAAAAGAAAACGGTTTAATTATAAAAACACTATATTTTCACAAACTTCTGAACTCTATCCCGAATCATCATAAAATACATCCCTGGTGCTAAGCCGGAGACATCGATCTGGAATTTTCTCCCTGCTTGATAAGGAATGTCAAGAAGTGGCGGGGTGGTTTGTATTTCTCCCAGCAAATTAAAGATTCTTATCTCGTCTTCTAGGGGCGAACGGCCGTTTGCCCCTACTGAGATTTCTATGAAATCTGTTGCAGGGTTTGGAGAGATGCTGAATATTTCCTCTGCGTTTTCATTTATATTGGTTATCATACCGCTAAGTTTAGCTCTATAGATGCCATTTCCTGTTTCTGCATAAATATACTTATCGGTCGTAGCTAATAGAGTTACTGATGAATCCTTAAATCCGGAATTCTTCTCAATCCAGGTTGATCCGTTGTCAGTTGAAAGGTAAACACCTCGGTCGTAGCTGCCAAGGAAAATATTATCTCCGGCAAAAGCCACAGCCCAGATAGAGCCATAATGGCTCTCACCAATAATCTCATTATGCCAGTTCAAACCTTTATCTGTTGTATGGAATATACCAAGTGCGCTTGTCCCTGCAAATATTTCATTTCCCTTAATAGCAAGGCATCTAACATCAATATCAACCAGTCCGTTGTTCCTTTCAAGCCATGACTCCCCCTGATCCGAGGAAATATGCATCCCGCTGTTATAAGTTCCTGCAATCACATCATTACCGTCAATTAGAAGTGATCGAATATATATCAGTTTATTGTTAACTCTGGACCAACTGTCACCCAAGTCTGTTGAATGAAAGATCCCCGAATCTCGGGTACCGGCAAAGATGGAATTTCCATTGGTTGCGATAGACCAAACGGAATTAATCACAAACCCGGTATTCTTTTCTGTCCAGCTTTCACCATTATTGGTTGATAAGAACATGCCGGCACTCCTGGTTCCTGCGAATATATTGCTTCCGCTGCAAGCAATCGAAACCACAGAAGAATCCAGCAGCCCGTCGTTCTTTGGAATCCAGTTATAACCATTATTAGTCGAGAGGAAGAAACCGCCGCCGATTGTCCCTGCATAAATGCTATTATCCTTCACAACAATTGAGGTGACAGGTAAACCCGAAAGTTCATTGCTGCAGGGCTCCCACTGTGGATAAGCTGTCTGGAAAGAAAGGATAAATAAGAGTGAGTTTAGTATTACCCGATTCATTTTATTATAATTAATTTATAAATATTGGAAAGGTGTTGATTTTGCACCCTAATGATATATGTTCCACTTGAATATGAAGATACATCAAGTTCTATGCTTTGTTTACCTGATTCTATGAATTTATTTGCAAGTGATTGAATTGGATTCCCATTTATATCTGAAAGGATTATTGATGTAACTTCCGAACCAGGTTGAATAAATTGAACTGTTATTTTTCCTGTTGTGGGGTTGGGGTAAATAAAATTGATAGTATCTGTGATATTTATTACTGGTGATGTTTGGAATCTTCCATACCATGTAATCAGAAAATTACCTGTCGATGATACAACTAATTTTGAATTATGACTGATAGCAAAATTATTTGCAGTTCCGCTTTGATAATAATGTACAAGTTTCAAGGAATCTAAATCCCATATTTTTATCTCTGTTGAAGTCACAATGTATTTATCATCTGGTGAAAACTCAATTCCAGTTATATTAAGCCCATTAAGATTAAGTTTTTTTATTAATTGTTTAGTGTTAAAATCATAGATTTCAATTCCAAAATTCATATCGCTTGTTTTATATGCAATATACTTACAAGTGTTGGATATTTTATAATCTCCTATGCTAGGATATGTATTAATACTATCTAGTGTGTTAAAATCAAATACGTTCAGACTGCTTCTTATGTATGTCTTATTGGTACTTGGATTTAAGTAATTTTTTGCAATACCTGCAATTATTTGTGAATTATCACAATTAAGTATCAATCTTCCAAATCCCCATCCAATTAAATTGTCTTCTTTGAAGTTTAATATTTTTGTTTTTGTTATTCTCCTTGTTGCTAAATTCCAAATTCGGAATCCACCGGTTACTATGCCTATTATATTTTGTTCATTCTTCGTGATTAAAATACTATTTATACTCAAGCTATCTTTCTCAAGGGAATCAATAACAGAAAAAGTAGAGACATCCCATATTTCCAACATTTTGCCTGATGCAGAAATCATGATAAAATTTCTATCATTATTGAAAAAGTGCACTTCGGCATTGAAGGGTATTCTACCAATTTCTTGTCCAGTTTGAGTATTGAAAAATAAATCCATCTCATAACCATGAGCTACAATGATAGAATCATTATTAGAAAACTTTACCATGTAGAAACCTTGTTTTTGGTCGGTCTGTCTTGTCCAAACAGTATCTTTAAAATAATCTGTTTGAGCAACGAGTATAGTCGATGCGAAAATGGCAAGAAAGCTTATGGAAATGATCTTTTTCATAGTATGAGATTCATAAATGAATATTTCTCTACAAATATAATACTAAAACACAAGAAAAGAAGAAAAAGTTACAGAGGGAGGGGAAATATTATGGATTGAATAGCCACGAGCTTTAGCTCGTGGTGTAAAATGATTTTATTTGGGGATTTATCCCCATAAAAAAGAGCAATTTCGACTAAAGTCAATCAAAATAACAAGAAATTTTCCACGAGCTAAAGCTCGTGGCTATTCATTGATTTACAAAGAATGAACAAGCCATGCCTGTTCAATGGGGGGTTTCTATCTCTGAAAGAAATACAACTGGATTCTTCGCTTCGTTCAGAATGACGATACAGAGATTCGCTTCGCCAGGCCTACGGCACCTGTATGCTCTGAATGACAGCCAGAATTGTCATCCCGAGCGTAGAGAGGGATCTCAGGCTTTTAACCACATAATAGTGGCACAAATAAAACAGGGATGACATTATTATGCCATCCCTGATTTATCCAATTATAATATAAAACCGGAATTATTTAATCAAAACAATCTTTTTAGTTGATAATTTATCACCAACAGTTAGTTTGATATAATAAACACCATTCTCAAGATTATTCATATTCATATTATAAGAATGCTTGCCACTATCCATGTAAGCATTTGCTAAACTAACTACTTCCTGACCAAGCGAGTTATATAAACTCAGATTTGCCTGACCGGGTGCGGGCAGATAAAACTCAATTTTTGAATTAGTACTAACAGGATTAGGATAAGCATCAAGTCCGAAATAATTAATTTCTTGGTTATCATTTACTCCGGCAGCTATGTATGTAGCAAATGCAGCATAGGTGCCATCGGAAGTGATTGCTGCTGTTACTATCTGATGAGCAGTATCTATCGTGCTTGCCATCAACATCCATTTCAGATTGGATTCATCCCATTTGTAGATGCTGAGTGAAGCTTCTTCCTTTGAAGTCAGGTAATCCCTTGAATATCTGATATTCACAAAGTTCGTTGTCTTTGGTGCAAAGTTGCTTGGAGTTGCTGAGAATGACACAACTACTCCGCCCTGTTTTGCATTACTTGGGATTCCATTTTTCAAAGGGGCAAAACTACTTATTACTGATGCTACTTCTTTTATAGATTTATTATTTGAGTCTAACAGCAGTTCAGCTTCTCCGTTAGGAGCGAAAATATTATTCCCGAAATTGGAAATCTGATAATTATAAAGAACAGGGAAAGGCTTATTAACAGAATCTACAGTGTTGAACATCATATATCCATCACTTAAAGTACTTGAAAATGTAGTATTGTAGATTGACTGCTTGCTATTGTAATCCATATTATATTTCTTTACATTCTTGCTGTCAACCATAATACTGATATCCTGTACTGAATTGAAGGCTTTGTTAGTAAATAATTTCAAGTTAAAATTACCATTGCCGTCATATTTTACAGAAGGGATAATCCTGTAATCACCTGACATTTTTTCTAGTTGAACTTCGTCATCTGCCTGTGGGATGTCGTTATCGTTCTTTGTGCCGTAAATGGTTCTTATCCTTCCTGAATAAAAGAAATATGCCGGAAAAATTGGTCCAGCTTTTGTAAAGGAAATAAAAAATGTTTCGTCAATTTTAGCACCCGGTATTATCATTCTTCCGTTATCAGCCGATTTCCCTGCAAACATTGTTGGAAATAAGAAAGGTCCAAGTATAGAAGTTTCTGCATTCGCGACTCTCGTTCTTGTGTCATCCAAAATCGTAATTCTGAAATCTCCGGCTCCGGTGTTCTGATCATGAATATTTACTGTTACTAAAGGAGTAACTTTACAATTTAATGGGGTTCTGGAAGGATAACGCTTTTTATAATTGTAATCACTTGGACCGATTAAAAAATCTCTACCAGAATGAAGTGTTCTTTCCGATGGCATTTTAATCGGAAAATAAGAGAGTTCGTTATCTAGGGGTGAGCGGTACACTCCTTGATTAGCACCTTTGAATTGTGTCCAGCAATCACTACCTCTATAAGTCCACTGTGCAGTGTATCTATAGTCCGGATTAGTGTATTTTGCAGCAGTTGACATTTCCGAGGACCAATCAATAGCATGCAAATAATGATATTGCATAAAACCAAAATTATTACCAACAGGATAAAGGCGATGCTTAGCTTCATCAGTCCAAATGTATTCATCAAAAAAATTGAGCATATAATGTCCCAATTCATGAGCCATTGTTGTGGACATTGGAATATCTCTTAAACTATCATTGAATAAATACCAATTATCGGTGTTGGATTCATTTCTATTTGGATCTTCGTCCCCCACAAATAATCTTGGCATTCTAACATTTGCCTGGGTTATATCAAGACAATGAATTCCGTCTACCCTGGCATTGGGCCAGACCATATTGTTTGCGAAAATCCGGATATCAGCCTGATCCCATTTTTGTTTATTGTCATATAGGCTTATGCCTTCGACATAAAGCTGACCGTCAGTCACATCATATAAGTATTCTGACATTCTTTCACAGCATTTTTTTATTTCTGTCAGATATTCAGGCTTGGCATCCCATTCAACAGAAACGATCAAGAAGCAGCGAATCAAGCCATGATCCATTGTTATTGACTGGTTGTCGCTTTCAGTTAGTGAGTAATATGATGTATTCCCAACGGTATCATATTTCATATTATTCAAATATAGATCGTGTATTTTGTTGCCAAATTCTTCATGACCTGTTTTAACTGTCGGCTCAGTGTACAAAAGCTGTTCCAGCTTAATCTGATCACCTGAATGGAGTGAAGTGGCAAAATAATTCAGTGAAAAAACTCCAAGACCATTAGTTTTGATATTTTCGATAAATTCCTGATTATTATCGCATGTTGCCTTATACAGTGCGAATGTTCTGTTGGGCATCAAAAGACCTCTGGAGTCATAGACTGTAAAGTTCTTGCTGATTCCCATCGAGACTATTGTGCTAATGTCCCATGGCGATCTTGCAAGAGTATTATTTGTGATAACGGAAATCCGTTCATTAATATCAATTGCTACATCAATTATTGTTCCGCCAAAAGTGAAGCTGGGATTATCCGGTATCCAGGTTTTCTTTTGTCTGTCGAAGATTTTGAATAGTGCATCGCTTATAGCAATAATGTAATTTGTTCCGGGTGCTTTCAGTCTCCCGATAAGTGTCTTGCCTGTGCTTGCCAATGAATTCCAAAGATTTGTGGCATCATCATATTGATAGATTGAACTGCCTACTGCAGCAAAGACTGCTCCTTTTAAGTCCATAGTGAAGTCAGTTACAAGCGGTGATTCTTTTATGTCTTTAGTGATTTCCTTGAAAGAGCCGCCATTGATGTCAGATAAAAAAATCGTTGGTAACTTTTTATAGATACAAGAAAAGAATAGCTGCTCATTCAAATTGACTATTAATGATTTTACATCAATAGCTCCCAGTTGATTTGTTACCTGAATCCAGGAATCACCATTATTTTTTGAGCTGGAAACATTTACTCCCTGATTTGTGCCCAAAGCTACAGAACCCATACCGCTAACGGCAGCGCATTGAATTGTTCCGGTTTTGGAAGAATAGCTTGTCAGTTCTGCCCACTGTTTGTTGTTAGTAGGACTTCTGAATACACTTGTCGGTCCAACAGCAAAGACAAAGCCATTAGGGCTGATTAGTATGAAATTAATCGGAACTGCGTTCATTGCTTTGGCTGAGTTGTTTTCCCATGTTTTACCGCTGTCATTCGAGAAAAATACTCCCTGCGATGATGTCCCCAGAAACAAATCAGCACCGTTTGAGGCAAATGCAGTTATATTAGATGTCAAGCCGGAAGGCATACCAATCTTTTCCCAGTCATCTTCAGAAAAGGCATTATTAGTGATAAAAACTAACAACAAAATGAAGAGTAGTCTTTTAAGCACAAGTCCTCCAAGTAAAAATAATAAAAAAATGTTCTTAGTGATTTTGATCTTAGGTAATAAATATCTTAGTTTATACTAAAATATATATTTAAATTAAACAAATTTATGGAATAATAATAATATTATTGCTTGGTACAAAAATGTTTGTTTTGCCGAGCTGAACGAGGTTGAATCATCCAGAGTGTTTTTCAGATAAAAAATTACATTTACACAACTTCCAGCGACAGAGCCAGTTCCCTGGCAAGTTCCCCGGTTAGTTTTCTGCGGTCAAACTGTGATGTAAACTCTTCCGATGGTACCGGCAGAGTCTTATTCTTCCAAAGTGAGTACAGGCTTTGAATTGATGCTTCGATGGACGTAACATCCTGCGGATCGACGCAGATTGCGGCTGTTGCGTCTCAGAATCTTAGTTGTTTATTGATTGACCTCAAGAATAAATATCAATATTTAGAATCTTTATTGTTAATATAATATCCTATTGATGTTATTAAAGCCAAAGATGAAATCAAAACCATAATTATGATAAAACCAAAACTATCTTGACTGAACCATTTCCAGTTTGAAGATGAAAAAAGATTAAAGTTTTCCTTACTAAAATTTTTTTGCGCTGATAATGGGAACAAATATATGTTGTACCATTGATTAGGCAATTGCTTTATGTAAAGAAAAGCTGAGCTGGCAGTTAATCCAAGTAAAATGAGAGTATTTAGTAGAGATGATAATTTTAAAGAACCAAACCATAAATGTAAAGCTGATATAGGGATAGAGGCAACTAATACTATTAAACAACTAAATATCATGTATATAAATGCTTCTAAAGTAAAGCTAAAATGTACACCAAAAGCAGACATGTAATATTGCCTTAAGGCAATAATAAATATGCAAAGAAAAAATAATGAAACAAAATTATATAAAATAACAATCGATAGCTTTGAATAATAAAACGTCGATTTTTTTATAGGAAGAGTATATATCATCCTTTTGGTATTATTTATATATTCTATTTTATATAGACTAGAAGCTATTATTACATTTATCAATGGAAATGAAATAAATAAGAAAATTTTTAGATGTACATCAAAAATTAATTTATCTGAATTTAAAACCAGTATATTTTCTTCGATATTTATTGTATTCGCAAAATAAGTAAACACAACACTAATTAGTGTGATTACTAGTATAATTATTAACGATTTTATATTATTTAGTTTTAGCAATTCGCATTTTAAAGCGATCTGATAGTTCTTTAAATCAAGAACATCAATCTCATTTTTTAGAGTCTTTGAGAATAGATTCATTTTAGATAAATTCAATTAATTTGGAATACACTTTTGTATCTAGATTCTAAGTTAGCAAAATCCTTATCAATCTTATTACTTTCAACAATACTCCCATAGTTCATTATACAATAATTAGTACAAAAGGAATCAGCTTCTTTTAATAAATGTGTAGTCATAACAATAGTTGTACCATTACTCGTATTCAAATCAGTAAAAATATTCTTTAAAGTAATTACTGAACCTGGATCTAAACCATTGAAAGGTTCATCTAAAACAATTAATTTTGGTTTATGTAATAATGCAGATGCGATATTGAGTTTTTGCTTCATTCCGGTTGAAAACTTTTTAAACTTCTTCTTGTCGTTTTCTAGACCAACGATTTCTAATACTTCATTTATTCTTTTTTCACTAACTTGCCGATAAATACATTGTAATCTTAAATTGGTATAACTATTCAAATTCTGATAAAAAGACGAAAAGTCAACTGAGAAATATGAATTCTTATAAATTTCAAAACTGTTATTTATGTAATTTAAACCATCAATAATAATTGTTCCCCTTTGTGGTTTGTATAGATTTGACAGCAAATACAACAATGTTGTTTTTCCCATACCATTGGGACCAATAAGGCATGTGATCGAATTGGATTCGATTTCTATTTCATTTAATTCTAATTGAAATTTATCAGTTCTATATTTATAAAATACATCGTTGAATTCTATTGACATAATGATTTTTTGTCCATTTTCGTTTTATTCATTAAATTTGTAATGCAGTCCCGGTAAGGCCTCTCCCAGATATTGGGTGCTGGTGATGAAGCCGGTTTTTTTGCTTATTTCTTAATTTTATTTTCAATTTCTGATTTACGCTGAGAGTTCCAAATACATTCTTGATATTTACACAACTTCCAGCGACAGAGCCAGTTCCCTGGCAAGTTCCCCGGTTAGTTTTCTGCGGTCAAACTGTGATGTGAACTCCTCCGATGGTACCGGCAGAGTCTTATTCTTCCAAAGTGAGTACAAGGTTTGAATTGATGCTTCGATGGACGTAACATCCTGCGGATCGACGCAGATTGCGGCTTTCGAATCCATTGCAGTCTTGCGGATTGTTCCGTCAGGGGAGCATATCAGCATTGGCTTGCCTGCGCCGAAGTATTCATAGAGCTTTCCGGGTGTTCGGACAGTGTCATTCAGCATCATCCAGAGTACGTCAGACTCCATCAGGTGTCGGACGGCATCTTTGTGGGAAACGTAACCGGTAGTAACAACATTATTCGCTAGTCCATATTTCTTGATCATCTTCTGGTGACCTTTTCGCATAACGCCAATGAATCTGGCTTCTATCCTGTCACCGGCATCCTTGTTCTTAGCTATGAACTGTGCGAGAGCCTTCAGGAAAAATTTAGGCGAACGGTCATCCTGGAAAACTCCCGAATGTGTTATCGTAAATTTAGCAGGATCGGGACGTGTATTCGTGAATGTCGCAAAATCCTCCGGATCGTAGCCATGCGGGATTATCGTTATATCATTGTGTGAAATAAATTTATATCGCCTGAGCAGAGTTTCCTTAGCCTGACGTGTGATTACGATTATCTGGTTGGCGTGCTTGAGTATTTCCTCTTCCATTTTAATCGCTAAATTCTTATGGAATGGTGTCGCATAGAAGTGGAAAGGATTGTCCACCCACATATCGCGGTAATCCACAACGAAAGGAATATCGTGTTTCTTCGAAAGCTCCCTGGCAATCAGAAAATCCGTGAATGGCGGTGCAGTTGCCATTATCGCATCAATTTTGTTGTCTCTGATTATTTCCGAAGCAAGCTCCAAAGCCGGTTTCTTCCATTTTATTTTGCTGTCCGGCTGATAAACAACCTGAAGCAAAGCTCTGCCTACTTTCTGAATTGCATACGAAGGTAGTTTGGTAGTCTTTTGTTCTTTAAGTTTTTTAGGAAAAGTTCTGAAAATTTCTATTTCCCTGCCGTTGAAATCCTCGTTCAGAGTTTCGTCGAAAGCATAGAACGAATTGGGAGTATAAGTCAGAATATGCGGTTTCCATCCATAGTCGGGCAGATATTTGGCGAACTTAACTGTTCTCTGAACTCCGCTCAGCCCCATCGGCGGGAAGTAATAAGCTATATATAATAAATTATGTTCTGTCAAAATAAGTAAAACGTTTATGATAAGAATATCAAAATTACAAAAATTTGTTCTATTATGCCGTTATGTGGAAAAATAAATTAGTGGCGAAAATGTTACAGAGGAGGGAAAATAAATTTATTTAGGAATATAATACCATTTTATTCTTCATGTCATAAAATAACACTCATTTAATTAAATTTGAATGTTTATATTTGTAGTATTCCCATTAATGTAGAATATAATATGACTTTAGAGAATGTTTTCGGAAATTTTGATATCAAATCAATAGTCAATAATCCTGAATTCAAGGAAGATAGTGTTCGTGAAGTTATAATAATGCCAATTTTATTGAAACTAGGTTTCGATAATCACTCAATTGTTAGAAGTAAAACACTTGAACATCCTTTCGTAAAAATTGGAAGTACAAAACGACCAATAACTCTAATTCCTGATTACATACTCAAAGTAGAAAATAACTATGTATGGGTTCTCGATGCAAAATCACCAACCGAGAAAATAATAAATTCTGATAATGTTGATCAAGTATTTAGTTATTCTACTCATCCAGAAATCAGAACCAATTATTTCGCACTGTGCAATGGTATTGAATTCTCTGTTTATAGAACATCTGGTTCTAATCAGCCTATTTTGCTTTTCCCGATTGATGAAATCGAATATAATTGGGATGAACTTTCAAAACTTCTTTCTACTGATAGTTTTCATTCGGGTAAGCCGGTAGTTTATGAAAAGCCTGAATCCTCATCAGTTATCAGAAATGATGAAGATTATCTAAAGAGGCCTCTTTTGAAAGAATTGCAAGTTAAGAAACAAGCTGCTAAGAGACATTTCGGTGTACATGGTTATTTTACGAAGCAAAGCTGGAATGTTGTAGCTGAATACATCAAAAATTTCACACAGCCAGGAGATTTAGTTTTGGATCCATTTGGCGGTAGTGGTGTTACAGCTATTGAAGCTATGGTTAATAGTAGAAAAGCGATTAGTATTGATTTGAATCCATTAGCAATTTTTATGGTAAAATCTTTAATATCACCTACAAATCTAACTGAATTAATAAATTCATTTGAGAAAATAAAAAAGGAATATCTCAAGAATGAACCAAAGAATGAAAATGATATAAATGAAGCATTAATAAAATTTAAGCATCCAAGAGGTTTTACGCTTCCGAAACAATCTGATGTAACATTTGTTGAAGCTTTATTCACAAATAAACAACTTGCACAGTTAGGTTATTTAAAATTTCTAATCAATAAAATTAGCAATGTGAATATACGATCTTCACTATTGTTATGTTTTTCAAGTACTTTAACCAAAATCAATAGGACATACCACAATTCAAAATCAAGAGACGAAAATTCTGGAAATGCAGCTATGTTCGCTTACTATCGTTATAGAATAGCCAAAGATGAAGTTGACTTAGATATTATGGCTACTTTTACTACAAAATTTAACAGATTACTTTCAGCAAAGAAAGACATTGAATATTCTATTAATGAAAGAACAATTGATAATTGTAAAATCGTCAAAGGAACAGCTACAGATTTGAATTTGATTGACAATGAAACTGTTGATTATATTTATACGGATCCACCTTATGGCAAGAAAATACCTTATCTGGATTTATCCGTAATGTGGAATGCCTGGCTAGACCTTGAAGTTACACAAGAGGATAGAAATCTTGAAGCAATCGAGGGTGGCGAACAGAATAAGAGCAAAGAAAGTTATAACAAACTGATAGCTAAAAGCATACAGGAAATGTACAGAGTTTTGAAATTTAACAGATGGATGAGTTTCGTTTTTGCTCATAAGGATCCTGAGTTCTGGCATCTGATAATTGATACAGCCGAGCAATGCGGATTTGAATATGCTGGTGCAGTTCCACAAAAGAATGGTCAGACAAGTTTCAAGAAACGTCAAAACCCATTTACAGTTCTTTCAGGTCAATTGATAATTAACTTCAAAAAAGTAAAGAATCCAAAGTCAATAATGAAAGCCAATCTTGGAATGGATATTTCAATGATTGTTATACAAACTGTCGAAGGAATCATAGCAAAGAATAATGGAGCAACTTTAGAGCAAATAAATGATGAATTGATTATAAAAGGATTAGAGCTCGGTTTTCTTGATTTATTGAAAAAGGAATATTCAGATTTAACTCCATTTTTACTTGAGAATTTTGATTATCATGATAAAGAAGAAATCTTTACAATTAAATCCAATACAAAGTTCAAAACCCACTTGGATGTACGTTTGAGAATTAAATATTATCTGATAAGTTATTTAAGAAGAATGGAACGAGAAGGAAAACCAACACATTTTGATGAAATCGTTTTTAATATACTACCACTTTTAAAAAATGGAATTACACCGGAGCATCAAACAATATCTTCAGTACTGGAAGATATTGCAGATCGTGTTGGCGAGGATAGCTGGATTCTAAAAAGAGAAGATCCACAGAGTAAAATGTTCAATTGACATTAGAATTGCCGAAGAAATAATTGAAAAAAATCAAGAAATCATGAAGGAGGAATGGAATAATGTATTTGGATATTAAATATGACACTAAAGCTCAAAAAGCATGGCTTGATGGCTCAAATTTCTGCTTCCTTCTCGATAACGGATTGGAAATCAGGTTCGGCATCGAAAAGAACAAAAAATTATCAAAAGCTACTACCGAAGAACTCCTTGATTTTGAACTAATCTGCGATGGCACAGGCATACATTGGGAAAAATTAAATGAAGACCTTTCAATTGATGGTATTTTGGATGGCCGATTTGGTTGATCGGATCAGAAGAGAATAAGATTATTGAAAATACCAAACTACAACCCCACCCCAGCCCTCCCCGCGAGCGGGAGGGAGTAAAGAAGGAGGGAAAATAAATTTCTTTAGGAATATAATACTTAATTCATTAATTTAACATTCTATTATTAATGAGGAATAAAAATCAAATAACATTACTATAATTCATCTGTCACAAAAACAAGGCTGAAAGCCATGAAAATCATCATTCCATTCTTATTTATGCTTATCACAATAAGCACTTCCTATTCCCTTGAGCCATATAAAATCGTAAAAGTCCATGATTCAACAGTATTTAAATCCAGATTATCAGAAGATTTGAAGACATTGGTTGTGCTTGGAGATAATAAAGTCGTCAATTTTTACAATACAGAAGACTGGACCAAGACAAAATCAATACGGGTGTATCCTAGGGATAAGAATTACGATGTTACAATCAATGGTGATACGGTTTACTGGTTGCAAAATGGTTATAAAATTGGATCAATGAATACAACGGATACAAGTAAAATATCGTGGAAAGAACCTAAGACTGTAGGTGAAGCACCACCAAGAATATCAGGATTTTTTATTTTTGATAATGGTGATTTGATGGTACCATACAGAGTTGATCAATATGCAAACCCTGAATACCATTATATTTATGCTGTAATTAATGACATACCGGATGTACCTATGGGAATCATTTATGGTTATAATTACAATCGTAATTTAATAGTCGGTCATGGAGGTTTTAGTGGGATCCATTATAATCAGGGTAACACTCCAGATTATTTCGGCGGATATAGCTTAGCAATTTTAAATACTAATTCAAAAGTAGTTTGGGAAATCGAAGACATTTTTTCAAATTATATTAATTTAGCAATTAAAAATGATAATACTCTAATCGGCTTTACAGATGAGATGATTTATAAGATTGATGCAAATGGTAAAGTAACTTCCAAACCAAAATCACAATTAAGTGCATATTTTTTGGATGTTGGTAATCTTAATTACATTCTTCCAATGAAAGATGACAGATTTTTGTTATTCTGTTATGATAAAGAGATTAAACTTGTACAATCTGAAACCGGTAATATTATTGATAATTACGTTAATGATAAATTGATAGTTAATGTATCTAATCTGCCTTCTGATTATCAATTTCTTCTGGTTGATAATGATGGTAATGCAAAGATTTTTAACGGTGATTCATTATTGAACGGCTTCTCTGCTGAATTTAATGCTGATCAAACAGTTATACCTGTTGATTCTAACGTTACTTTCCATCCATATAATGATTTGAACGCAATCAGTTATAAATGGGATTTTGGTGATGGAGTATCAAGTAATGAGAAAGAGCCAGTACATCTTTATTCAAAACCGGGCAAATTCGATGTTTCGCTGGAAATCAGTGATGGAAAGAGAAGTATCAAAAATACCAAAAAAGAATATATTGAAGTCAAAGGAATAAAACTCTTTTCTCAATATAGTATTGATACAGCTTGGACAAAAAAATATGCAGATCATATTGCAGGTATTGACTATACTGATCTGGGAGATTATATCAGAACTAAAAGTGATAATAAAATTGCGAAATTAATTCATAGTGCAACAGGAGAGATTTTCAAGAATAGAATTGTCGAATCTGTATATTTGGGAAATGCAATCTCCTCAGATGGTAATTATATCCTAAAATATACTAAAGATTCTTTATGTAGAGCTTCGTTTGATGTTCCCAATTGTCAGCAAATGTTTCAAATTGGAGTAATCTTAGATTATCATTATGAAAAAACAATTGAATCGGTAATTAGCATACCTGCAAAACCCTTAATTTTAGTTTCAGGGCTATATGAATATGATATTAATAAATTTAAAAAATATAATAAATT
>CAIOZA010000063.1 GCA_903862655.1 uncultured Ignavibacteria bacterium | reverse complement strand
TATATACTCAAGATGCTTTCCTGGGTGTTGTAACTGAAAATATTCTCAAGGCTCTAAGACAGTCAGAATATTTGTGTAAGCGATACCAAGTCGTTGTTGCGAATCCTCCTTATATGGGTAGTAAGGGAATGAACGATGCATTGAAGAGGTTTGCAAAAAACGAATATCCTGAAAGCAAATCAGATTTATTCGCAATGTTTATCGAACGTAATCTGAAGATGGTGATTGACAATGGATTAGTGGGTATGATCACTATGCACAGTTGGATGTTTCTCTCCACATATGAAAACCTACGAACGAAATTATTTGAAAATGAATCCATCTTATCTATGGCACATTTAGGCCCAAGATCTTTTGATAGTATTGGCGGAGAAGTAGTCTCGACCACAGCGTTCATTATTGAAAGAGGGTTCCATCCAGAGAAAAATGGTTCTTATTTGCGTCTTGTGGATGGCGGTTCTGAAGATGAAAAGATAGTGGAGTTTAAGGAAAAGAAGAATCAACCTTTCACAATCCAATCAGTTGAATTTAAGAAAATACCTGGAAAGCCAATTGCCTATTGGGTCAGCGAAGAAATCAGAAACGTGTTTGAGTCATCTACATCAGTTCAGGAAGAGTCCCAACCGCGGGCGGGGCTTAGCACAGGCAACAATAGTCTGTTCTTGAGATATTGGTATGAGGTATCGGCATCAGCCATTAAACCCTTTGGACAAAGCGAATCTCTGGAGAAATGGGTTCCTCACACAAAAGGAGGCGGATTTCGAAAATGGTATGGTAACAATGATTACATCTTGAACTGGGGCAAGGATGGTCATGATTTGATTAATTATCCAAACTCCGTTATTAGAAATAAGGATTTCTATGGACTTGAGGGTTTGAGCTGGGGAGATGTTGGTGCATCACTACCGTCTTTTCGCTATCAAGAGAGCGGCTATATTTCAAATGCACGAGGTCCAATGATTTATTCAAACGACCTTTCGTTATTAGGCCTTCTAAACTCGTGCGTAACCGCTGAAATTCTGCGCACGATTAGCCCAACACTGACTTTCAATGTTGGAGAAATTGCAAAGATACCAGTCAGTTCAAAGTTGAAAGAAAACGTCAAGGCGCTAGAAGAATTGGTTGGCAAATGTGTTCGAATCGCAAGAGTTGAATGGGATTCAAGAGAGAATTCTCGTGAATTCAAGACTTCTCCTCTGCTTAGCAAGACCAACAGTTCAGTTAAAACGGCAACGGAAGAATGGGAAGCGATGATTTTGACCAGAATTTTGGAAATGGCAGATATTGAAAAACAACTCAATGAAATCTTCATCGAAAAATACGGTTTAAAGAACATCATCTTTCCAAACGCTCCACTTTCAGACATCACTCTCTTTGAAGAAGAATGTCCTGAAAGGAAAGATGAAAAACTTCAAATTCGTAGAAGTGCGATTATTTTCCAATTCATTTCATACGCGGTCGGATGTATGTTCGGTCGCTACTCGCTTGACGTATCTAGCCTTATTCTTGCAAATAAGGGTGATACTGCTCAAGATTATTTGAAACAAATTCCCAAACCGATATTTTTGCCTGACGAGGACAACATTATTCCGGTTCAAGATGATGAATATTTTACAGATGATATTGTAGGACGGTTTAAAGAATTTCTCCGGGTAACATTTGGAACGGAGGGATATGAAGGCAACATCGCATTCATTGAAGAATCTATCGGTGAAGACATTCGCAAGTATTTCGTGAATGATTTCTACAAGGATCATATAAAGCGCTATAAGAAACGACCAATATACTGGATGTTCAGTTCTCCCAAGAAAAGTTTTAATGTGCTTATCTATATGCACCGCTATCGTTCAGATACTATCTCAACTATTCTCAATGACTACCTGCGTGTTTTCATAGGTAAACTAGAAACGGAAAAGGTAGCATTAAATACAGTTACAATAAGTGAGAACGCATCTGCCCGAGAAAAAACACGCGCTACAAAAGATATTGATAATATTGAATCAAAACTAAAAGAGCTTAAGGACTACGAAAAGACACTCCATGATTTTGCTGCACGGAAAATCGACATTGATTTGGATGACGGTGTGAAAGTGAATTATCTGAAATTCAAAGAAATACTTGCTCCTATCCCTGGTTTAGACAAAGACGAAGAAT
>CAIOZA010000062.1 GCA_903862655.1 uncultured Ignavibacteria bacterium | reverse complement strand
TTAATCCCCTACGGGGAATTCTTTTCCTCTTTTGGCAGAGATTATTTGCTTTATTCTCCATATTTGAGAATTTTTAATATTTTTTGCAACCCCGGCAGGGGCGACATCTTAATAGGAAAAATCAACAAGAGATTTTCAAAGCCCCGTCGGGGCGACATCTAAATCTTATCAATTCTATTTGTATCTCATTTTTCTACCGATCTGCTGTACCTACGGCACAGAATACAAAAGATTCGCTTTGCCAGGCCTTCGGCACCTGCATTCGCAGGTATTACACGTTATAACCACAAAAAAAATACCGGCATTTGCTTACCGGTATTTGTTATTTAATTATCTAGCTCTGATTTAGTTCTTTTTTATTTCCCAATAGATCGTTTTCCTCAAATCTTCAACCCATTCCATGTAAAGTTTATTTTGTTTGAATGATTGGGCTAATTGCTCCAACTGCTTATAATCTTCCTTTATGGTTGCCTTATGCTCGGGAACGAGCTTTTTCTTGTATACAATATGGAAAGATGGTTTGGGATCGGCACCATAAGGCAGAGGATCGCTAATTCCGCCCTCTTTGAGAGCGGTAAGGATGTCCTTTAGACTTGCCGGAATGTTAGCGATTGGGAATTTTCCGATAAACCCTCCAAAGCCCTTTGTTTCAGCTTCATCTGTGTAAAGTTTAGCCAAATCTTCGAATGATTCGCCTTTTTCTGCTCTTGCTTTTATGGTGTTTAAGGAGTCGACGGCAGATTTCCTGTCATCCTCGGACTGACCGAATTTGAAAAGAATGTGTCTCGTCAGAAGTGAATCCTTATTTTTGTCAATTGTCTGAATCAAATGCAAACCGAAAGGAGTTTCGATTGGAATAGTGATCTGATTCTTCTCCTGATCCAAAGCTGCTTTCTCGTATTCTGCAAACAATTTGCCTTTTGCAATCCAGCCAAGCTCGCCTCCAACGGAAGCCGTGCCAGGGTCACCACTATATCTGAGTGCAAAAGCTGCAAAATCCCCTCCTTTGATAAGAGTATCCCTTACCTTCATAGCTAATTCAAAAATCTCTTTCTTCGCTGTCTGCTTTGGTTCTATAAATTTAACAATATGATAGATCTCAACCTGTTCAGGGACATTAGGTATTGAATCGCGATATGAAGAGAAAAATTCTTCAACTTCACGCTGAGTAACTTTTACATCAGAGAACCTCTGCATTTTGATTTTCTGACTTAAAATATGCTTGCGGATCTCGTCGCGGAATTCATATTGAATCCTATCGATCGACATGCCGTAAATATCTTCTATTCTTTTTATTGAACCATAGTATTGAACGTACTGGCCTAGCTGTTGTTCCCATTGTTGCTTGATTTCCTCGTCGGTTGTAGTTATCGAATCCTCGATAGCCTTCATAACTACAAGTTTTTCATTGATCAACAAGTCCAGAACTTTTGCAATTACTGATGGATCGTTGAGATCCATAGTCTTATCCTGCTGAGATAGCATTTGTAATTGAGCATTCAGTTCAGACTGCATAACAATATCGTTACCGACAATAGCAATAATCTTGTCGATAGCTTCGCCTTCTTTGGGCTGTGATTGCAGAGCCATAGTCAATAGAACTGCAACAAAAGAAAGAAATAATAATTTTTTCAGGTTCATAATAATTCGAATATATATTTATTTTGAGTTTAACTCTTTAATAACTCTTTCCAAATCCTTCTCAAGAATCTGCAATCCATGTTTTTTCTTTAGTTGAGTCATCCATATTTCAGTAAGACCCTTCTGAACTTTTTCCTGATATTCAGGAGCAAAATCAGGAATAGCTTCTTCAAATTTCTTCAT
The DNA here is from genome assembly GCA_903862655.1 of uncultured Ignavibacteria bacterium. GTDB lineage: Bacteria > Bacteroidota > Ignavibacteria > Kapaibacteriales > UBA2268 > CAIOZA01. The sequence continues at coordinate 3,503 of CAIOZA010000062.1, read as the reverse complement.
TCTGGCTGGCTCTACTGAATTAATATAGACCACAGAAAATCCTTGTTCGTAAGGAATTGGTTCGATAACATCACCCTGCTTTGGATTCTTTGGAGCAAATAATTGAGCAAGCTTATTGTCTTTTGTTGATGCTTTGCCCCAATTACCTTTTTTCTCGCGATAACCCTGACGCTGAGTGTATTGTTCAGCAAGTTTACCAATATCGGTACCGGTCTTGGCAAATTTGTAAATATCCTTAGCCAGTGTATCCGAAAGCACATATACTTCAGAGAAATCATAGACGGGATAAGTGTTATATCTTGTTTTGTTCTGTTCCCAGAATGCTCTTGCCTGAGTAGAGTCGAATTTCAATTTATCCCATACTTCGATTGCTTCAACTTTGAATAGAAGAATCCCATCGCGAAATTCCTTCATTAGGGAAGCGAAATCAGGGTATTCCTGATCAAGATTTATTGTAGCATAATCGAATGCAATTGGATCAGCGAATCTGTTAATCACGTTGCGGAAATTATCGCGGGTAGTTGCGGATCCTTTGAATTCTTTCTGAGTGGAAATTTTATTAAGGAAATCTCCAACAGTTGTATTCTGTTTGTTGATAGTAAACAAAGTTTCAGTTTTGAGGGATGCATTTACGTTTTTCTCCCATTCAGGCTGAAGAGTAGTTTTGGTAGTATCTATCGAAGCAAGCAGCTTATTCAAAGCACTCTCATTGAATGTGAATCCAAGATTCTTTTTAATTGATGCAAGGAATTCTCTCTTATCACTTTCGAAATATACTCTTCTGTATAATTTTTTCAATTCGTCGCGTTCAGTATCTTTGCTGAAGCTCTTAACGGAGTCTTTCTTAATAATATGGATTCCGTATTCAGTGATAACTTTACCGGAAGTTTCACCCACTTTTAGCGCAAAGGCAGCAGCTTCGAACAACGGCAAAAGTTTTGAACCATTACCCTCGAAACCTGTAGAGCGTGAATACCACTTGCCGAGATCACCACCACGAATAGAACTGGCCGGATCGTTTGAATTCTCTTCGGCTAATCTTTTGAAGTCGGCACCTTTCTTAAGCAGTGCAATCAAACTATCTGCTTTTCTAATAACGCCCAGAGAATCTTTTGCAATTCCTTCGGACAATAGTATCTGACTTAGTTTGACTAACTGGCGGGGCTCATTTTTTAAACATTTGATAACAAGATATCCATCGCGGATCTTTACAAGGTCAGGATAAACCTGTCCTGCTTTAAGTTTATAAATAACAGTATCGATTGGTCTCGTAGTGTTGCCGGATGTAATAAAATTAGCAACGATTCCACCATTTTTTGCAGTCTCTTTATCATCGGATGAATCTTTGGCAAGTTCGGCAAAATCACCACCAGCCAAAGCTTTTTCCAATATTAATTTGGCTCTTTTATAAGTTTGAAGTGAATCGGTACCTTTGGAAGGATCCTGAGCGAATGTCTTAACGATAATGGCAATTTGAAGTTCACGATCGCGTTTGTTAAGCATTTCTTCAATATTTGGTTCGATAATCTTTTTATCATAGAAATATGATTCAGCCAACATTCTTCTGTTTTGAATTATTTCAGCTTTAACCGCAGAATCCTTATCGTATCCCTTAGCCAATGCATCAATAACTTTCATTCTGTATTTGGAATAAAGATCAATAAACTCGATGAGGCTGTCTTTTGGTAACCTGGCAAGACTATAATCTTTTTTAGATAAATTTTTCTTGAATGCTTTTTCAAGTTCAGCATAAGTAATTGTTTCTTTTCCAATTTTAACAATCACGGTCTGGTCGATTGATTTGGTGTCATTTTTCTTGGTCGATTCAGTTTTTGTAGTCTTCTGCTTTTTCTTATCCTGAGATATAAGCACATTCTGAGAGAGCAGCGCTAAAAGAATAATAACAATAATGCTTAACCTAAAAATTTTCATTCCGAAGTCCTTTTATATATTAAAAACTATTTGTCATTGAAATAACTTTACATCACGATATTTGACGTTTTTGACGATAAAAATTTTAATACCTTTACGATTCAAGCAGTAATTTATGAAGTTTCCATATATCACCTGCTCCTAAGCTGATTAGCATATCCCCTTCTTTGAGGATAGTTTTTACATAACTGAAGACTGACTCCAGATTAGCACAGTAATGTACGTTACGGTGTCCATAAACAACAGCAGCATCGGCTACAAGTTTACCATTGATTCCCTCGATTGGTTTTTCACGTGCAGGATAAACATCCATAACAATAACGACATCGGCATCATCGAAAGAAGATGCAAAATCTTTATAGAAATCTCTTGTCCGGGTGAAAGTATGAGGCTGGAATACTGCTACAATTCTATTATCAAAACCATTCCTTGCGGCACTCAAAGTTGCCTTAATTTCTGTTGGGTGGTGAGCGTAATCATCAACTAACGTTACACCATCCTTTGTCCCTTTGATCTCGAATCGGCGGTTTACCCCAGTAAAGGAGTCAATACCTTCGGCTATAACTTCAAAACTGATGCCCAGCTCCATTGCGACAGCAACAGTTGCCAGAGCATTTTTCACATTATGTGCACCCGGAAGATTAATTTTTAAATTTCCTACGAATTCATTTTTTCTGTAAACGCGACAGGTAGAAGTAAGACCGTTATAATTTATATTATCGGCATAAACATCACTGTTTCGAGAAAAGCCGAATGTAATTACACGTTTTTTTATTTCCGAAATAATCTCTTTTATTCCGTGATCATCTATATTGGCAGCAACAAAACCATAAAACGGAACTTTATTGGCAAACTGGATAAATGTGTTTTTAAGATCATCAAAGCTATCGTAAATATCCATGTGCTCAGGTTCGATGTTGTTGATTATTGCGATAGTCGGCAGCAACTGAAGGAAGGATCTGTCGTATTCATCAGCTTCGACGACTGTCCATTGACCTTTGCCTAATCGTGCATTCGAGCCACCTAATCCACCTAATCGTCCGCCAACGATCACCGTCGGGTCAAAGTTTGCCTTCATAAGTGTTATGCCGCACATCGAAGTTGTGGTTGTCTTACCGTGAGTGCCAGATACAGCAAGGCAATAGTTCAATCTGGTAACTTCAGCAAGCATCTCTGCTCTGCGAAGAATTGGAATATTTCTTTTGGAGGCTTCGACTGTTTCAACATTCTTTTCGGGGTTGACCGCAGATGAATAAACAACTACACCTACATTGCCTATATTTTCTGCTTTGTGCCCAATGAAAATTTCAGCACCCTGGGTAACTAGGTATTCAGTGTTTTCCGATGCCGCCAAGTCTGAGCCACTTACTTTAAAGCCCTGACTCATAAGTATTTCAGCAATGGCACTCATGCCAATTCCGCCAATTCCTACAAAATGTATCGTGTTTGATGTTAGGAGCATTTTATCTCCGATATATATTTAATAATTTATTTTTTTATATAATTACAGATTACTTAATCCTTAGAACTTCACTCATAGCACGTCATTCTGAGGGAGCGAAGCGACCGTG
>CAIOZA010000061.1 GCA_903862655.1 uncultured Ignavibacteria bacterium | reverse complement strand
GTTTTATTTAAATTTAAAGAGTTTATGGTAATAAAATAAATTCCGGATGGATACTGATTCATATTGAATTTTAATATATTTTCCCCAATATTTAAAGCACCATCAAACAGTTGACTAATTGCTGAACCATTTAAATCAAATAATTTCAAAGTAACATTTGAATTCTGAGGTAAAATGAAATTGATTGATACATCTCCGGTTGTGGGATTAGGATAAATTGTTTCATTTGATAATGAATCAAAAGGTACACTGTTTATTCCTGTTAATTTAAAAACATACAAGTATTCACCGATACTGGTTGCTCCATATTTAGAGTCATTAGAAATATCTAGAGTGTAAAGGGTGCCACCTTCAGCTTTTTTGATAAATTTACCGGTACTTACTTCCCAAATATCTGCTCCTGCACTTGTTGCAGTTACTAAATATTTATTGTCTTGAGTGAATTTAACTCCAACAAAATAAGATGCGTTACCTATAGATAACGTGAATTTTAGCTTCAGTGTGTTTATATCAAAAACCTGTGTCTCCTTTTTACCGATAAAATTAAACACTATAGTTTTGGAATCATTAGATAAAACGACATTCTTTAAATATGACATACTAGTGTCATCTAAGCTTTCAATTTGATTATAAATACAACCAATAGAATCTAAAGTATTAATATCATATATATTTACTTTTGTTCTGTAATTGTAAGTTTTATTACCTTTGGGATCAATTTTAACAATATATTTAGTACGTTCCTTGAGGTAGATAATAGAATTATTATTTGCTACATTAAGTTGGTCATAATAAACAGAGTATGCTCCGGAATCTATACCAATTTTTTTTGATTTTAACAACCTGCCAGTTTGAATATTCCAAATATTAAACCCATCCTCAGTTGTACCAATAAAAAAATTTTCGTCTTTTGAAATGATAGATGTAATTATTGGTTTATCTGAAGAATCAAATTTAGATTCATCTTGTGCTGTAGCAATATTATAATAGAAAATTCTATTCCCATTTACTCCATAAATATGCGAATCATCGTTTGAAATGATTGCTTGCCCTAAACCATATTTTATTGTATCGTTTAGTAATTGTCCAGTTGCTACGTCAAAAATCTGCATATTTGGATATGGGGACTTAAAACATAAAAGCCATTTCGAGTCATGTGAAAATAAAACTTGAGTAATTTGATCAGTGTCTGGTAATTTTTTAAACCAAACTGTTTCAAATTGAGAAAAAGCTGTCTGCCAAGAAATGGCAATGATTGCAATTAGAAGAAGAACTTTCGATTTCATGATACACCCTTTAAAACTGTGATAAATTTATTTTTTTAGATTCAATTCTAATTCATAATACTATATCACATCAAAAGCAAAAAAGTAACAAAATCCTCTATTTATTAATTTCAAATTCATTTTCTATTTCCAGTACTAATAGTTTTTGTAGCTTTTGAGCTTCATTTTTTAACCAATTTTGTAGCTTTTGAGCTACATTACTCAAGTGACATAATTTAATTTATTAAACGTAAGCATAATTAAATTAATATGCAAGTGTTATTATTAAGAAAATTGATGGAAGCTGGAACGTGGCATATATCATAACAATTTATTTTTCACACTTTAGGTAGTTAATTAATTCTGTGATACAAATAACTTTGTAATTGAAGATTAATAGCCGTTGTAGCTCAAATGTAAACCAAAAGGGAAATAAAAGTAGCTGAAATGTAAACTTTGAAAATTTAATTTTATTAATAACTTCATCTCGCACTTAATCTTCACTTGAATCTATTCAATCCCATCAGCATGGCTCCGTTGTCAAAACGGCTACTTCATTTC
>CAIOZA010000060.1 GCA_903862655.1 uncultured Ignavibacteria bacterium | reverse complement strand
CTGAAGATGTCGAGAAATCGAAAGTAAAGATGCCTATTGAGATTTTCAAAGAAGTGATGGACAAAGAGGATGACAGCTACGTAATTCTCGATATGCGCAATAACTATGAGTATAAACTCGGGCACTTTAAGAATGCAATCCCTGCTGGAACTGTATCGTTCAAAGATCTGGACAAAGTGCTGGATGATTACCGCAAACGCTTTTCAGATAAAAAGCTGATTATGTACTGCACAGGCGGCATCCGCTGCGAAAAAGCATCAATCATGCTCGAACAGGCAGGACTATCGGGTGTTTATCAGGTTGACGGCGGTGTTGTGAAGTATGTAAACACCTACAACGACGGTAACTGGGAAGGCAATCTCTACACATTCGATGGAAGAATATCCACACATGTGGGTGATGAGACAACACATAAGATTATCTCCAGATGCCACTACACAGGAGAACCTGCAGAGATATTTTACAATTGCCGCTATGGTCCTTGTAATTCCCAATTTATTGCTCTTGAGAAAGAATACGAGAGGCATTTCGGATTCTGCTCAGCGGAATGTGTTGAAAATGCAAAAAAGGATCTGTTTGTAAGAGTAGATAAGAGCATCGACAGCCTGCAATACAAAGATCTGCGCGGAAAGATCAAAGCCGATCCATATATTAGACCTGAAATTACTGCCATTATAGTTAAACATCTCGATAAGCATCTAGCAGGAGTTGAGTTCAATCATGCAGCGCCGGTCGATCCGTTGGAAGTTGTATAAGCTACTTTAAAGGGCACGGCACGCCGTGCCCCTACACAATAAATGATAAATTTTCAAAGCTTATTTCAACTTAAATTTAATCGGCAAAGTTACCCAGCAGCAGACAGCCTGTCCCTTATCTATAGCCGGAGTAAATTTAGATATTTTCACAGCTTTCTGAGCTGATTTATTGAACAGCTTGGAATCTGAACTCGATATAATAGTTTTAATGACCTTTCCTGATTTACTTATTAGTGCCCTCACCATGACCGTACCCTCAATACCGGATTTGCGGGCAGTTTCAGGATAAACTACATTCTTCTGCAATTGTTGAAGATCGACAGTCGGTGCACTGTCAACCTTAACAAATTCTTCAGATTTTGGCTCAATCCCACATTCTGAATTGGCTGTTTTTGCCTTCTTTGATGTTCCTTCCTTAGCATCCATATTCATGGTACCAACAAGAATCACCATTATGACGATAATAAAGAATTGATGCTTCATAAAAACCTCCTTTAAAGACAAAATAACAATAGTTACTTTACACATACTAAGACGCTTTAAAAGAGCAAAAAGTTACAAATTATTTTTGATTTTATGTAACTTGCCTGCTGTATTGTATTTGATATATAGCTAAACGTTCAACTCATTTGATGATAGTGTACTGATAGATCTCACTGTATCGGCTTCCTTTAAGAGTTTTTTTACTGGAATGGAAAGATGAAGGGGTTGCTTATGAGAGCCTAAATAGAAAAAATAACAAATTGTTCTTGCATATATTAACAGTGTTAATTATATTTGCATTGTTAATGTTTAACTATTCCGAAAAAATATCATGAATAACAAAGATATTCAGGAAAACAGAGTCAGGTCATTCTTTATTGAATCGACTAAATCCACTATTAAGGGCGAAGGAATAAAAGCAGTCAGTGCCAGGAACATAGCTAAAGACGCAGGTTATTCCTATGCTACTATCTACAATTACTTTACTGATTTGAAAGAACTTTTTACTTTCTGCATTGCTGACTTCATTGTTGAGTGCCGCGACTTCGTAAACAATGCTAAACATCCAGACAAAGCCAGTAAGGAATCATTTATCAGCAAGTCAAAAGCACTCTGCAATTATTTCATTCAGTATCCGGGTATATTCGAACTGATATTCACCGAACAAATGGTCGAAGTACGCTACAATGAAAAGATAAGTGCTGATATTGATTTACTCTACAACTCAATTTTTGGGGATGAATACAAGAGACTAAGCAAGAAGAGAGACGTAGACATCAGTATAATTTCAGAACTTCACAGGAGTGTCATTACGGGATTGCTCAGTAAATACCTGCTTAGGCGGACACCCTCAGATTATAGGGAATTCATGCTAATTCTGGAACAGTGTATAAAGTATATATAATATTAGTGCGGCTATCAAGCCACTCTACAAGTCAATTAATAGGCAAAGGTAAGATTCTTCGCTTGCGCTTAGATTCATATAGAATGGCAATTTTGGAGATAGCTTAATATTATTGGCTAATAATATCTCTTGCTGCTTTCCTTATTATCTGACGGAAATCTGCTTCTGTATCTTCCTTTACAACAAGGGTTTTCTTTTTGATAATCTCCAGATGTGATTTTGTAATCTGGCAAAGGTATAAATCGAGCAGTGCACCAAATTCAGAACGTTCCAGATTGCCTGTAATATAGTAACCGACTTCCATTTCGCTGAGGGATTTGATCTCGCTGGCGGTTGGGGACATATAGTTCTCAATTCCTACGAGATTGAACAGCGCATAAACTGAATCACGTGTTTGAATGTCGTATATAGCATAGTCATTGCTTTGCTTGATTTCGTCAAATATGGTCTCCACAGCATCATATGATGATAATTCCTTGTGCTGGAAAATGTCCCATGCAGGAAGCAGGTTGCTGTTTATGTAGTTGATTCCACCTATCATAAGGGTTGGTACAGGTCTGACCCAATTAGAATCATTCTGCTTGAAGATGTTTGAATCCTTTTGAACAACCGCGAATGCACGCATAGTTGCCGTCAGGAGTTCGGGATCATAGAGCATTTTCTCGTCTTTCATCCTTTTGTAACGCAATGAAGCATAACCAACTCCACCTGATTTCTTAGATGTGTCTTTCGCATTAATTGATGAAATATCAACCCTGATCATATTTTCGATTACGTTAATCCCCATGAAATAAATGTAGTCAGCTTTGAATTTGTTTGCAATAATAAGTGGAGTTGTGTTCGAATCTCCCTTTGCGAGCATATCACCGACCAAAGATTTAATTGAATCACTATTGACGAGTCCGAATTTACCGGAGGCAAGTGCCGCAAAGTTCAGAGCGGCTTCTGCTTTGAACATAGTGATATCTGAGGTATTGCGTCCCAGATTAACATTAGCCAGCATAATCAACTTCTTACTTGCCGAATCGGTTGATGATCCTTTGGCAGAAGCTGCTGACGGTGAAATCTGAAAACTAACAATTAAAACCACTAAGATTAAAAGCATTTTGCGTATGTCGTTAAACCTAATCATATAATCCAAATTAAATGTTGTTGTTACCGGCGATTATAAACGAATTAATATCAAAAGTATTCGATAGCTGGATAATTAACGTGTTTTTTCAAATCTTTGCATTTAATTACAATTACAATCACTCAATGGAATAAACGTTAAGAACTATGGATATAATCCAATGGGTGCTACTAATAAGATTGTTTCTATGGTTAATAACGATTCAATGCTTGTCGAAAGCTTTATTTATACAGGTGATGGTCGCATCAAGCAGTATTCAAAAAGGCAGTTCTTGTCTTTGCCCTATCCTTGTTCCCCATTGCCTTTTACGAGCAATTCTCAACCTCAATGGGATTGGCGTTACCGCTATACTCCGCTTGGTGGCAGGGAACAAAAGAGACTGTTATATTCCCCTAGTGGCGACAGTGCCTGCGAAAATAATATTTTCTATCATCCATGGACTTATTACCTGCTCGGTGCCGGTGGCGAGCAGTTAGCCGTTTACAAAGGTGCGCAGGTTGCTTCTGCCGATACTTCAAGCCACACTGGCAGACGTGTCTATATGTATCCTCACTCGTTTATATCTGCTGGTGGAAGCCTTGTAACACTCGCTGACAGCACAAAGCAGTTCAATATCTCCGATAACCTTGGCTCATGCAGATCTACAATTTCTGTTAAAAATTATCAGGTAGCTGTATCAGGCTATGATTACAAACCCTTCGGTGACACTCTGAACGCTGACGGTGAAAACAAAATTGGCTTTACAGGTCAGGAAAGAGATGAAGAATCGCGGTTTATTGTCATGGGTGTCCGGCAATATGAACCGAAGAATGGGAGATTTCTCTCTATTGATCCGTTCTTTGAAAAGTTTCCGAGCCAATCGCCATATCAGTATGCCTATAACAATCCTATTTCATTCAAAGACCCTACAGGCTTCGAGCCGGAGAGCGAGAAGGGAGGTACAGATAGAATGCAGTGGTCGATTACCAAAGAGGATATTTCATTTTCTCAGTTGATGTTAAATCTTGCAACTCTATCGATTAATCAGGATGGCAACATTGATACCGGTCCAGGTAGTCATGATGGTTGGGAACTTAGTTGGAATGAAATACAAAACTATTTTCTAAAGCAGTTTGGTGGCGGTGGCGGTGGTGGGTTACCATTATCTAATGATGTCGCTTCAAAGGCTAATGGAATGACTACTTATGGTTATTGGGATATAGTTATTTCAAGGGAGCAATGGAAAATTGAACATCCTGAAGTTGTATCTCCAGATGATGGAGTTAGAACAGGTACATATATTTACACTAGTCCTAATGGAACAAAAACCACTGTCAATTATAGGTATAAATCGTCACAGAATGAAAATTATATAAAAAAAATGATTTCAGGTGGCTTGGATTGGATGGCTGGATCTCCAACTGGTTCTGCAGCATTGGGTGACTATACTGGTGCAATAAAGGTTGATTTAACTATGACAGGAGATGAAATAGGTGACGTATATGGTAATTCTGACTGGCGTTTTCTAGGTGGTATTACTTCGAATGTATGGGGTTATCCAAATCTAGCAGGATCAAATTCATCATCAAAAAAAGTTAGTGGATTCGACAATGGATGGATATATATAGCTTCAGATTACTTAAATCCTAATTATTCTTACTATAAATATGAATTCTCAACTTATAATGTGTTAACAGGAAATATGCAAAAAGCAGATTATAAATTTTCAATGATATTTTCTCATGAGTTCAAACATACTTATGATGCAATGAATATTTGTAGTCCTATTGATCGGGAGCGATCAGCGATTGATTTTACAAGATCAATTTTTAATTTTTATAATTTTAGACAAGGTAATATCTACATTCATTGGAAAAACTAAATAATAAGGAAATAGCCATGAAAATCTTCATAATAATTTGTTTGTCAGTATTCGTATGTAATTCTCAGTATGTTGATTATCAGAATTTACATCTAATAAAAACCTTTGTGATCGTCGGAGAAGTAATAAAAAGAGGTGAAGATTTAGATGATTTGGTTAGTTATTTAAAAGATTCTTCAATCACTTCACAAAATGGTATGATAAGGTCAGGTGGAAACATTAAGAATGTCATCTCGCATTCGACACATCTAATTAACCACATTACAAAAAATAAATTCCAAAATGGATATCTAATTGAGAATGAATCTTTATATGAAAAAAGAACAAATAATAATGGAAATAATATTAAATTTTTAGTTTTTAAATTAAAAGTACGAAGTAAGAGTACAAAGGATATTCTTTGGTTTAATTTTGATAATATGGATGATGGTATTTGGAAATTTCATGATTATAGTTTTTGTAATAATATTGGTTTCACAGATGAAGACGAACCATGCGATAAAAAATAGGAAGTAGGTTTCTGTCTCTGGTTACGATTACAAACCCTTTGGTGATACTTTGAATGCTGATGGTGAAAACAAAATTGGCTTTACAGGTCAGGAAAGAGATGAAGAATCGCGGTTTATTGTCATGGGTGTCAGGCAGTATGATCCAAAAACAGGACGATTTCTATCGATAGATCCGTTCTTTGAAAAGTTTCCTAGTCAATCACCGTATCAGTACGCCTATAACAATCCAATTTCCTTCAAAGATCCGACTGGTTTTGAACCGGAAAGCGAAAAGGGAGGAGAAGATAGAATGCAGTGGTCGATTACCAAAGAGGATATTTCATTTTCTCAGTTGATGTTAAATCTTGCAACTCTATCGATTAATCAGGATGGCAACATTGATACCGGTCCAGGTAGTCATGATGGTTGGGAATTAAGCTGGAATCAAATACAAAATTATTTTCTAAAGCAATATGGCGGTGGCGGTGGTGGCGGATCACCTTTGAGCAGTGATGTCGCTACATACGCAGATCGAATGGTGATCTATGATTATGATGATATAATGCTTTCCAATGCACTTTATAAGTTAAAAAAGGCGATAGGTGCGCAACCTAAACCAGGCGACGAACCAAAGACTGGTAAAAAAGATAGTGACAATGGAATTGAATCAGCACTTGATGTTATTTCAAAACATGGAGGTAAAAAAATGGTTGATGCGTTAAGAAAAATATTGCGTTTTGCAACCTTTATACCGGGTAATGATATTTACGAAGAATATATTAAGTATAAACCTGATTATTCTAATGAATCTGAATTTTTACAAGGTTTAAGCCGTCATCATGTATCAGAAGGAATGGGTAGTGATGGGTCATGTTATACCGATCCAATACCAATGATATATTTGGCTTATGAACTTTTAGGTAATAATAAACTATCTCCATTTAAATATACTTACACAACAAGTAATTTTTGGGATATGTTTTCCGGGCAACAACATAATTATTATTCTGAAGTGTGGTTCGTTTTAGCACATGAAATATGGCATACAGTAACCTCATTTTCACCATTTACGCGTTTTTTAAATAATGAATTCTGGGCAAATGCTTTTCAAAAATATATTTTTGATAATAAAAATTCCAGCAAAGGTTGGAAATTAAATTAAAAAAGGTGAGATTATGAAGGAATTAATAAGAATGTTTATAATTTTGATTTTTACAATTTTATTTATATTTGATGTCAAGTGTGATGAAAATAAAGTCAAATTTTTTGGAATTAGTAGTTTAACCACATTACAACTAATTGATTCAATTTTAGTACACCCGGATATATTGGAGAAACTCGTAATAGATACAAATTTCTTTAGAATTGATGAAACTAGTTGGTTAAATAAAAATTTTTATGTAATTAACCTTATTAATTTTTTGAAGAAAAATGGTTTTGATGATTACCAAATTTTTGAAATTAATGTTGAGGGATTCAAAGACTCTAAAGGTATGTTAAGTGTTAAGTTATATTATGATATTATTTCAAAAAAAAATAAAAGCAAAATTATGATAGATCTTGATATAATTCAACCTGAAGCGAAATGGAAGATAAATACTATTGATATACTCAAACAATAAGTATTTTATTCAAGGACTATCAATTTATTATCTCACAGATGGACTCGAAAGTTCCATGTCATTATTTAATGAACCTATGCCTTTTATGTATATTGCATTAGAGGTCTTATATGGCAATGATAATGGTCTAATAAATAATTTCTACACTAGCGATGATGTCTGGGCTGGTAGATCTGATAGGATTATATCATCTCTTTGGATAATTGCAGCTCATGAAATTTGGCATATTTATTCAGCAAAGTTCGATCCAGGTCAGAATAATGAGGGTGCTTGTGGTGCTTTTGTAAAAAGGATATTTGATTCTTATTATTCTAAGCAGGGTTGGAAATTAATAATAAAGGAGCATTAAAATGGGTAAAAAGTATTTTTATTTTGCATTTATAATTTTCTTATTTATTAGTAATTATAATAATGTATACTCAGATGAATTGATAAATAAATTGCCTAGACAAATGAATTTATTTTTCCCATTAAAATTAATAGATAGTATTATGAAATATCCAGATATATTGATGAATATTACACAAGATACTAATATACTTAGAGTCAACTATGGAAAATATATAAGAAGTTATGATTATGCTTCAAAAGTCATTGAGCTAATTAGAAAAGGTGATTTTTATAATTATATTATAGATGAAAATATTTCAATTGAAGTAAAAAAAATGTCAGATTGTATATTTAAGTATAATCTATTCATAATCATTAAATCAAGGAAAGATAAAGATAGAATTTTAATAAAATTTGATATTTATCCTGAAGAAATTGAATGGAAATTAATTGAAATATTTCTTGAGAGAGAGAAATGAACATATAAAAAAGTTGATGAAGAATTTGTTCAGTGAACTCAAAATTGGCTTTACTGGTCAGGAAAGAGATGAAGAATCGCGGTTCATTGTCATGGGTGTCCGGCAGTATGATCCCAAGACAGGCAGAATCCTGTATTCGTGGGACAATCATCCTTGATTGTCAGCAGGGTTGGTACTATCTTCGTAAATCTATGAATAGCCACGAGCTTTAGCTCGTGGTGAGAAGAATAAAATGATTTTATTTCGGGATTTATCCCAACAAAAAAAGTTATTTCGACTAAAGTCAAATAAATAATTAGAAATTTTCCACGAGCTAAAGCTCGTGGCTATTGATTCCATAATATTTTAAAGTGAATTAAGCAAACTTGATCATTGTCAGCTTTTTGATAAATCAAAAATACATGGTCAATCAGGATGATCGACCTACCGAAAGCGTTATTCATTTCAGAGATTTTAATATTCTTCAATTCAAATCGTCGTGATTTTTAATTATTATCAAATTTTTTTTAGGTTAACAAATGAGACAAATTGTACTATACCCCGGCGAAGATAATTTTTGGGTTGTTGAGTGCCCATCATTGCATGGTTGTATCTCTCAGGGAAAGACCAAAGAAGAAGCCATCGCAAATATAAAAGAAGCTATCGACCTCTATATTGAGTGTCTGGAGGAAGATGGTATAGCCGTACCTGAAGAAAAGTATGAAGTCTTGTCATTGGTTGTATGAGCTATCTTCCGGTCATTTCTGGGAAAGAGTGTGTGTCAGCTTTGGAGAAAATTGGTTTCTATATCAAACGCCAGAGTGGAAGCCATATCATATTGAGAAAAGACAATCCCTTTTGTCAGGTTACAGTTCCTAACCACAAAACATTAGACAGAGGAACACTTTTTAATATCATCAGATGTGCCGAATTGAGTGTAAATGAATTTAAAGAATTAATTTAGAAATTATCACATATATCTTAAAAGCCAATCGATAAATTTCATAAGTATTTTTCAAAAATTATTAGTAAATTAGAAGATATTTTAAATACACATATTCAACAAGAATCCGGGGGGATTTATGAAGGCATTTATATATTTAGTATTATTTGCATTTCTTGTTAATCTGACTATTGGCAATGCGCAGTCAGACAGGATTCGCTATTATCTTCAGCTCGTGGCACAGGGTAAAGTTGACGAGGTCAAGAAAGATTTGCCCGATATGTTGATGGATTATCCCGATGATCCGGGTATTCAGCTTCTTCATGCCGTCGTAATCGATGACGCTTTCAAAGCTGTTGATGTTTACGAACGAATCGTCAAGAAATATCCAACAAGTGATTATGCTGACGATGCTTACTGGCGGATTGTACAATTCTACAGCGTTAAGGGCGATACTGGCAGAGCTTCGTCAGAACTGGAAGCTTACAGGAAGGCTTTCCCGACATCGCAATATCTTGCTATTGCTACCGATGCACTGCGTGCCGCTGTTGGAGTAACAAAAACATCAGGCAGAACCAGCGTTATTTCCCTTACTAAGAATCATATGGAAAGCGAAAAGCCTAAGGATCCCGAGAAAAAGCAGGTAGCACCGGCTAAGAAGGAAGTTGAGAAAAAGGAAACCAAAGAGACTGTTCCCACAACAAAGAAAAAAGGCACTTACGGTTTGCAGGTTGGTATATACAGCACACAAGAAGCAGCAGATTCTGAAGTTGAAAGATTCAAAGGTATGAGGTTAAAAGCTGAAATCCTGAATAAAATTATAAATGGAGATCCGAAGTTTGCCGTTGTGATTGGCGATTACTCAACCAAGGAATCAGCCGAAGCAGCAAAGAACATCGTTCAGCAGCAGTGCAACTGCAGCCCATTGATATTTGAGAAATAAGAGAAAAAGACTGAATATACTGTCATTCCTGCGTATGCAGGAATCTTTTGACTTCTGATTAGAACAAATTTCGGCTTTGAAGATATAAAAAAAAAGTACAACAAGGGGCTTCTGAAGTCCCTTTTCAATATTTCACAAAATTATTGCTTAAATAATTATGAAATCATCAACTTTTATCAGCGATTTATCCCAAAAGGAATTCCCAATTTCAGAAAGAGTATCCGCTAAAACAATCAGACATTCTGTACTGAATTTAATTCAGAAAGATAACCCGCA
Source organism: uncultured Ignavibacteria bacterium (assembly GCA_903862655.1). GTDB lineage: Bacteria > Bacteroidota > Ignavibacteria > Kapaibacteriales > UBA2268 > CAIOZA01. The sequence goes on along the minus strand of CAIOZA010000060.1, from coordinate 7,100 downwards.
TTTAACACACGACAGTGATTTATCTGTGAATGAATTAGACCATTATAGAAAAAAGTATATATCCGACTATCTGGGAAAAGAAATTGGTGAGCTTACTCATCTTGAAAAGAATGTTTTATCATCACTGGAAGAAAATTCAACACTCACAGATAAAATAGACAATGAGGATTTAAAAAGCTTGTCTTTTGGTCAGGGAATTGCTGATAAAGTGGCTTCATTCGGAGGAAGCTGGACGTTCATTATTTCATTTGGAGTATTTATAACGATTTGGATTCTGATGAATGCGCTTTGGTATATGAACAAAAGCTTCGATCCATATCCATTTATCTTGTTAAATTTGATTCTTTCTTGTTTAGCCGCCCTTCAGGCTCCTGTTATCATGATGAGTCAGAACCGTCAGGAAGAAAAGGACAGGGAACGCGCAAAAATGGATTATATGATAAATCTCAAATCTGAATTAGAAATCAGAACTCTTCACGAAAAAATCGATCATTTCATTATGGATCAGCAACTTGAATTACTTGAAATTCAGAAGGTACAGATAGAAATGATGAATGATATACTGAAGCATGTGGCGAAAGAGTAGTTTAAATTTTATTTGTTAAATTATTGAATTAGCTAAGATCATAATGTTGATCAAAAATGAATTATTAATAAATGAATGAACTACTGATAACTCCGAAAAATACTGGAACCGTAAATCCCATTTGTTTCAAGTGAATCTTAAGAATATTGAAATCCTGGAGGTGATCATTCCCAACAAAAATTCCTTCACAAGCCAGCATGATTGTTTCTATCTCTCGTAACCCGGTGCAACCCCGCTTAGAACCAAATATATCATTGTTATTAAATGATGATAGGTTTTGAACGGCTTATAATACCTGTCACTTGAATCTTCTTTTGCTGTTTGGTTAATTTTGACTCTCTCAAGTAAATTTTCTACCGGACAATAATGCATAATAATATATAAAGTATTATTGAAAATTGACGATAAAAGCATATTAAGTATCAAATAATTAAATGTAATTAATATGACAAATAAATATAAATCCAGGAAATCATTTTTTGAATTCGAAATAATTAAATTGTACGATCAGAGCTATATTCGATTTATAAAAATGGTTGCTTCTATTAGTTTCTTTTTGTTCCTTCTGCTTGTGAACACAACATGTTTGATTGGACAACAGGTATCCGATCAGAAGAGAGTTTACAAAGTTGCTATTGATAAGGAGTATGAACCATACGAGTTTGTGAATGAAGATAACAAAGCTGATGGTTTCACACCGAATCTTTTGAGGGAAATCGAAAAATTGTCAAATGTACGATTTGAGTTTATGCCAATGACCTGGGCTAATGCTATTAACGAACTCGAAGAGGGCAGGGTTGATTTAATTAACATGATTTACTCACCAGAACGAGCACTATTATATGAATTTTCGCAGCCTCACAGCCAAATCACACAGGCTCTTTTCCTCACTGAAAGTAATAAAAATATTCAAAATTTAGCTTCGTTAAGCGGGTATAAAATTGGATTTCAAGAAAACGATATTTCTTTAAAAAATCTGGATCATAGAACAGATTTTAACAAATATATTTTCAATTCAAAGTTAGATGGATTATTGCAATTGAACTTAGGGGAGCTTGATGCTTTCTTTTGCGCTCAGCAGGCAGGAATTAATATCATAACTAAATATAAACTCAAAAATGTTAGCATAGCAGAAGGAGAATATTTCTCCCAGAAATTTGCTTTTGCATCTCGTAAAGGGAATCGACAACTTGTAAAATTGTTGAATAAAATGATTGATACATTGGAGAGAAATGGGAAACTCAAGTCTTTGAATGATCAGTGGCTGACAAGCAGACTTCATATTCCAAGCTGGATAGAAAAGAATCAGATTATATTAATTATTATTGGTGGATTTCTAAGCTTGGGATTGATCCTGCTTTTTGGCTGGAGCAGCAGCTTGCAAAATCGTGTGCAGATTAAAACAAGATCATTGTTAGCCAACCAATCATTATTAGGCAAGGCTCAGGAAATATCCCATCTGGGAAGCTGGGAGCATGATAATCGAACAGGCAAACTTACCTGGTCTGATGAGACCTATCGCATCTTCGGATTGAGTCCCAAGGAATTCCCAGCTACCTATGAGGCATTTCTGGCTACAATCCATCCAGATGATCGGGATTTTGTGAACGCAGCTTTTACCAATTCTATTGCTGAGGGTAAAGACAACTATGAAATTGAACACAGAATAATTAATATCAAAACTAATGAAGTCCGATTCGTTTACGAAAAATGTGAGCATGTAAAAGATTCTTCAGGATTGGTCATCAGGTCTGTTGGTATGGTTCATGACATTACTGAACGTAAACATGCTGAAATGGCTTTGCTGGAAAGTGAAGAGCGATATAGCACCATTGTTGAATGTTCTCCGAATATTGTTTTTGTTCATAAAGATGGAGTAATTCAATATATAAATAAAATTGCTGAAACTATCCTTGGATATTCCATAAGTGACTCCATCGGCAAGCAAATGCTTGATTTTGTAGCCGATGAATCCAAAGCTTCTGCTATTCAAAATATCCAAAGAAGACTTGCCGGAGAGGATGTTCCTGCTTATGAGGCTAAAGTTATAACAAAATCCGGTGAAATAAGGACTATGTTGACTCAGGCTACATTTATCCCATATAAAGGAGAAAAATCTTTTCTTGTTATTCTTACAGATATTACTGAACTTAAGCAGGCAATATCTAAAGCCGAAGAAAGCGACAAGCTGAAAACTGCATTTTTGCAGAACATGTCCCACGAGATACGTACTCCACTTAACGGAATCATTGGTTTTTCGGGATTATTGCAATATGATGACATTTCAAAGGAGGATATCAAGGAATATACGAGCATTATTCAAAACAGTGGTCATAGGCTAATTGAAATTGTAAATAATGTACTGGATATATCAAAAATTGAAACAGGACAGATTGAGATTAATAACAGTTCATTTTCTTTGAATACCATAATAAACGACTTGCATAAATTTTTCTCCCCTTTAGCAAATGCAAAAGATTTAAAGTTGAATTACTTTAATTATTTTGATGATTTAAATTGCATTATTAACTTAGATGATGCCAAACTAAGACAGATCCTTACTAATTTAATCAATAATTCAATTAAATTTACTCATCAGGGTACTATCGATTTCGGTTATAAAATAATAGATGAAGAAATTCAATTCTATGTGAAGGATACAGGAAGCGGAATATCTAAAGATTATGCAGAAAAAATCTTTGAACGATTTACCCAGGCAAATTTAGCGATAACGCGAGGATATGAAGGAGCCGGTCTAGGTCTGGCAATTTGCAGAGGGCTGGTTGAATTGATGGGTGGCAGAATCTGGGTAGAATCCGAACCAGGCAAAGGCTCAACATTTTTCTTTAACCTGCCTTATTCTCCTTCCATCAAGACGGAAAATATTGTTCCGATAACACCACATAATCAGCAAACGCATAAGAAAGTTAAAATTCTTATAGCAGAAGACGATCAGTCAAGTTTCGATTATCTGACAAAGATATTGAGAAGCGACAAGTTTATAATAGTACGCGCTGAAAATGGAAAGCAGTCTATAGAAATCATAAAATCAACGCCAGACATAGATCTTATTTTGATGGACATAAAGATGCCCGTTTTGAATGGAATAGAAGCCACAAAGCAGATAAAGCAGATAAGGCCTGATCTGCCGATAATAGCTCAAACAGCTTATGCTTTTAATGAGGAAATGGAAGAAATCCTATCAATTGGATGTGATGATTATATTATTAAGCCAATCGAGAAGCATAAATTAATGTTGTTACTGGAGAAGTACGTGTAGTCTAAAAGTATTTCTAATGACTAATCTGGGCTAAATCATTACATTTAACTGTGATTTCCCTTCCTCTATAGCTTTACTGAATTTTACTTTTGTGAGTAAGGCAATACCTATTATAAAAAATACAATCAATGATAAAATTGCAATTCTATAACTGCCGGTCAGCTGGAGTCCGATACCAAAACAAAGTGGACCTAACCAACTAGAACCTCTCTCACTGATCTCATAAATTCCAAAATACTCTGCTTCGCTTCCCTTGGGTATCATTGATGAAAAAGCTGACCTGCTTAGAGCCTGACTTGCAACAATAATCAGACCGAAGAATATTGATAATGCGTAGAAACCTGATTCTCCATTTAAGAATCCGTATGACCAGATCAATGCTAAACTAAACAGGTATAAAGTAACTAAAATTGTTCTTTTGGCACCAATAAACTTAGAGATAGAATTGAAAACCAATGCCCCAAAGAAACCGACGAATTGAACAATTAATATTGCTTTAATCAAGACAATAACAGACAATTTCAGTTCTTCCTGCCCAAACTGTGCCGCAACATTAGTTATGGTTTGAATACCGTCGCTATAGAAAAAGAATGCCAGAAGAAACAGAAAAGTATGTGGATAATTTTTCAACCTTCTGAGTGTCTTTTTAAGATCGTGAAATCCGGAATAAACATAATTTCTGTTAGTAAGTTTTTTCGGAACGATATCAGGTACTTTCAAGAATATTACAGTTAATGTAATCCAGAAAGCCCACCATATACCAGACAAAGCAAGACAAATCCTATTAATCTGACTGTTGGTGAAATAATTATCTGACATATAATTTGCTAAAAATAACTGGATTAATAAAAGAATTCCACCAGCAAAATATCCAATTCCCCAACCAATTGTAGAAACAGAATCCCTTTCATCATGTTTGGCAATTATGGGAAGAAGAGAGTTGTAAAAAACTACAGCTATACCAAAGCTTAAATTGGCAATTATAAACAGAAGACCACCTAAAAGGTATGCCTTGCCATCCACAAAGTACATAGCAATTGTAGAAAAAGAACCTATATAACCAAATATGGCCAGTCTTACTACTTTTCCGTTCTTATAATCAGCTATTGCTCCGATTATTGGTAATATAATAATTTGAAGAAGAACAGAGATCGAAATTATATAAGGGAAAAACGATCCAGCCCTGATACTTAATCCAAATAGATGTACAAATCCATTTGGATCGGCTGCGGCTTTCGTGATGTTTGTTAAGTGTGAAGGTAAGAAAACAGATATAACTGAAGTGGCGAATGCACTTGCTCCGCAATCAAACAAGAACCAGCTCCAAATATTTTTATTTATTTTCTTCATAAGTATTTTACTGAAATTGAGTTTTGTCCATTGTAATCCTCCTATTTATTTTAGAATAAGAGGATTACTATGAATTTAATCTTAAAGTCATTTCAAATAGTTCACAGAACTCGAAATTTATTAAAAGTTGTAAGTTAGCTTCGCTGATACAAATCTTCCGATTTCTGGCGTTCCAATAAATTCATTGTGCTTGAAGTTTAAAATGTTTGTACCAGCTAAAGTTAGTGTTATATTATCTATCACCTTTTTAGAGATTGACAGATCAAGTAAACTAAATGGATTGACTATACCTTCATATACTGCAGATTTAACTTTAAATCCACCGTTGAACCTGTATCTTCCTTCAATGTTCAAACCAATTTTCGGGAACTTGTAACCTAATGCTAATGAACCTTTATGCTTTGGAGCATTTAAGGATAAATCAGCTAATCCTTCTAATGCTGTAAAATAATTCTGGCTCATATATGAGTATGTTGCTTTAACCGTCGCTTGATCGCTAATTGCATAGTTTACTCCTAAATCAACACCATAATATTCAATATTTCCAAAGTTAACAGGAGCAAGCATAACATCCTTGGGGTAATTCGATTCTTTGGGAGTAACGGTTCCAAGTGGAATCTGAGATAGAATTGCGCCGATTAGAGTTGCATATTCTTCGGCTGTGGCTTCTGCCACAGCTTCGGACTTACCTTCAGATAGTTTAATTTGTTTAATAATTGGTTTCAGATAATTTTTTGAATCATCTCCGTTAAGGAAAACATTTGGTGTAAACACATTTTGAAGTGTTATAAAGTCTTTAACTTTGTTGTAGTAAACATCTAAACTGAATTGAATTTTCTCATCGAAAACACCTTTGTAACCGAGTTCAATAGTCTGAGTAACTGTGGGCCTTAGAGCTGAAATGTCTTTAACATCCGATGACTTAATATCTTTAAAAGGGGATGTAGCTCCTTTGTCCATATTCAGAATTCTTAATAAACTTCCCACTTGTTGAGCATTAGGATCGGGGACATTCGCAATTATAGCATCCAATAACTGAATTGTTTGTGGGTCGGAAACAGAACTTTTCACGAAATTTAAAGCCACTTTCCATAAAGCAGAAGCATTGGCAACCGGCATTGGATGAGTTGGATCTCCTGTAAAAGTTGTATGGAAAAGTAAACCGTCTGTTCTATCGAAGTGATAACCTGTTCTCGGGACTCCACTGCCCCTTAGGTCAAATGCAAAGTCTGGAGGATAGCCGAATAAGTTTTTAGAAGCAACCATGTCTAAAAATAGTTCACCATCGCCAGGAGAAGTATAAGCTGTGTTGTATGTCAATCTGAAATTTTGATTTTCTATTGGCTTATATACAATTGCTACTCTTGGAGAGAATACTAAATCATTCATTGAACTGTGTTTATCAATTCTGCCGGCTAACACCATGTCAAGTTTATCACTTATGTTTGTTTCGGATTGAATATATCCACCGACTTCATTGATATCATCTTTGTTCTCATTCAATCCGTTAATAGTACTGAATGTTTTGGGCCTCGTAAGGAACATATCTACACCATAGGTAAGCTTTTCCCAATTGATTGGAGCAAATCCATGTTGCAGCTGAACGACAAATTTATTAGAATTATCCCTAATAGTATCCCCGGTATTCAAAAGAATGGTATTCCCGGCGTCATTTTGGTTAAGATAAATATTTGCCATGAAATCACCCCAGTTATACCTGCCCTGAACATACATGTTGCTGAAGTTGTTAGCCAATGCAGCTCCCTGGTCAGTAATATCAATGCTTTTTAAAGCATTGGCATAACCAAATGATACGAATGCGTTCATGTTATCAGAAAATATGTAATCTAATCTTGAATTTATATTATAATTATTTATTTTATT
>CAIOZA010000059.1 GCA_903862655.1 uncultured Ignavibacteria bacterium | reverse complement strand
GATTTGGTACAAAAAAGCACTTTGAGTGAGATTAGTGCCAAATATATTTTGCCAGAGGTTTATTATGTTTAATAGATACGACAAACCAATTTTAGAGTTTGTTCTACAAATGATAGATGAGATAGAAAGAGTAATCGAACGATATGGCAGTGCTAATTTGGCATTGAGCGATTTTGAAGGAAAAAATTAGATTTTATTTAATCTTCTTCAACTTGGTGAAAAATTAAATAAGATTGAATCACTGGAAATAAGAGAATTGCTACCAATTAACGAGACATATTCAATCAGAAATCGTATTACTCATGATTATGATGGTATTGACCTAGAAATCGTTGAAGACATTTTAAATAATGAAATACCTAGTCTAAAACAAAAGATAATTGATTTACTAAAGTAAAATAAAAATCAAAACCCGAATGAAGTTCTCATGCGGGTTTTTTTATGGAATGAAATTTACAATCAAGTAAAATAAATAATATTATATTCGTTTAATAATATGTACCAAAAGATTGCATTATGGTTCATATTAATATTATATGGGATTATATGGGACATGTTTTGCAGAATAGTCAGCTTAAATTTCTTCCTCCCGAACAATCGAAGGTAGAAACTATCGAGATACTAAGATATGCAAATAAAGCGTCCACTGCTCTGGCGGAATTAAAAGGAATTGCTCAGTCAATTCCTCATCAATCTATTTTAATTAATGCTATTGTTCTACAAGAATCAAAGGATAGTTCTGAGATAGAAAATATTATTACTACTCAGGACGAATTATACAAAGCCTTAACTGTTAATTCGTCAAAAATTACACCAGAAGCTAAAGAAGTAGTGAATTATCGAAAAGCGATATTCCTGGGTTACGAATTTATTAAAAACCAGGGTTTTCTAAGTGTAAATAATATTATTAGTATTCAACAGGAACTTGTTGACAATACCGCCGGAATAAGATCAATTCCAGGTACTGTTCTTAAAAATGATAAAACAAATGAAGTTGTTTATATTCCACCTCAGAATAAACCTGAAATACTTGATTTGCTATCGAATTTTATCACTTATTATAATCAAAATGATAAAGATTTATCCCCGCTGATAAAATTAGCAATACTACATTATCAATTTGAAAGTATTCATCCTTTTTATGATGGTAATGGTAGAACAGGCAGAATTTTGAATATTCTCTATTTGATTTTAAACGGACTGATTGATATTCCAATTTTATATTTAAGCTCTTATATAGTCTTGAATAAGACAGAATATTATAGATTGCTTAATCAGACGAACATTACCGGAGGATGGCACGAGTGGATAATTTATATGCTAAATGCAATTGAAATTACTTCTAGGAATACAATTCAAAAGATCAATTCCATTAAAGAATTACTTATGACAACAATTGAAAAAGTAAAACAAAACGCACCAAAAATTTACAGTAAAGAATTAGTTGAATTATTATTTGAGCAACCATATTCAAAAATTGATTTTGTTGTTAAAAGACTTTTAGTCGAGAGAAAAGCAGCATCCAGATATTTAAAAGAACTTGAAAAAATTGGAATACTTAAATCACAAGTAGTTAGTAGAGAGACTTTATATTTGAACATTGAATTAATTGAAATATTAAAAAAGACCTAATTATATGTACCAATTTCTGTATTTTTGGTACACTTATCAAGTACATGAGACATTTTGTCCCAATGAAATTTAACAAAAACCCGAATGAAGCTCTCATCCGGGTTTTATTTGATAAGATTTTAAGGCATCATTAATCTATACTCTGTCGGATAGTTCCAGCCATCGGTTCGTGATTTCGTCCAATCTGTTAATTGTCTCATTCAGCTCGTTAGCAAGCTTCTCGAGAGCTTTGTAGTCCTGATCGGGTTTGTTCAGCAGATCTTCAAGTTCGGTTTTTCTGGTTTCAAGATTTCCAATTTCAGTCTCAATCTTTTCCAGCTCTATCTTTTCCTTGAATGTCAGCTTATTGGATTTCTGAGCAGTTTTGGAAGTCGTTTCTTCCCTGATCTGAGGCTCATTCTTTTTGTCTAGACTTTTTTGTTCTCTTAACTCTGTTTTCTGCGATTCTTTCTTTTCCAGATAAGCAGTGTAATTTCCCGGATATTCCTTGATTATACCGTTGCCCTCAAATGCCCAGATAAATTCTGCACATCTGTCCAGGAAAGATCTATCGTGCGAAACGATAATCAGCACTCCGAAGAAATCGTCCAGATAGTTCTCGAATACGTTCAGTGTTTCGATATCGAAGTCATTTGTAGGCTCATCAAGCAATAATACATTGGGATTAGCCATCAGAAGCCGAAGAAGTGCTAGCCTCTTTTTCTCTCCGCCGGAAAGCGTGTGAACAAAAGTGTGCTGCCTGTTTCTTGGGAACAAGAATCTGTCCAACAGCTCCCGGCAAGTGATTTTGCGTTCTTTGCCAACGCCAACATTGATGTACTCAGCTATTTCCTGCAATGATCCAATAACGGTATTGCTCTCATCGAGAGTTTTGTGCTCCTGCTCAAAATATCCTACTTTAACTGTAGAACCCAGTTTGGATGCTCCTTTTGTCGGCTGCATAAGCTCGGCAAATATTTTAAGAAGGGATGTTTTACCCGAACCATTAGGTCCGATGATTCCAATCCTATCGCCATGCTGAGCGTTATAGCTGAAATTATTGATCAGTAACCTGTCACCGATGGAAAACCCAACATTGCTGGCTTCAATTACTTTACTACCGAGAAAGTTGTTCCCAACTTCGATCTTGATCCTTTTATGCTCAACAAACCGGATGTCATCTTTCAATTTACCAGCCCAGTCAATTCTTGCTTTCTGCTTGGTTCTTCGGGCTTTTGCGCCGCGCGAGAGCCATTCCAGTTCCTGGCGGAGCTTATTCTGAAGGTGATCGTTCGTTGACTTTTCGTTTAGAAGCAGAGCTTGTTTCTGAGTCAGATACGTTTCATAATTGCCATTGAAGAATAAAAGCTTCTCGAAATCAAGTTCGATGATACGGGTTGCCAGTGCATCCAGAAAGTACCTGTCGTGGGTTACGAAAATAATAGTGAGATTAGTAGCGGAAAGTTCATCCTGAAGCCATTGGACAGTATCTGCATCAAGATGATTCGTCGGCTCATCCAGTATAAGCAGGTCAGGCTTGGCAATCAGTATTTTGGCGAGTGCAATTCTCTTCTTCTCTCCACCTGAAGCAGAGTGAAGAGATTTTTCGAAGTCTGTTATCCCTACTTTCTGCAGAATCTTCTTTGCTTCCGATTCTATACTCCAGCCATTCAGCTCATCAATTTTATGAGAGAGCTCAGACAATTTATCCGAATCGTTGGAATTACTATCAAGCAGAAAATGATATTCCTGGAAAGCTTCGTGAAGCTCCGGTATGCCATTCATTACGTAATCTATTGCGGTGTCTTCGTAATCGTATTCTGTGGTTTGGGTGAGATAATCTACTTTTATATTGTTAGTGCGAACAACCTCGCCGCTATCTGGAGGTTCCACGCCAGCCAGAATTCTGAGCAGAGTGGTTTTGCCTGCACCGTTCTTGCCAATGAGACCAACCTTTTCGCCCTGCTCTATCCCGAACGAAATATTCTGGAAGAGAGTAGTCTGAGTAAATGCTTTTGATAAACCGGTTGCCGAAATTATAATCATTTTTTGCTTTTTTGTGATAATAAGATTTACAAATTAAGCAAATTTGAGGGATGAATCGAATATTCAAATATTAGAGTAAAAGTCTCAGAAAAAAGAAAAGTATAATAGATTGGGAATGAGACTACACAGTCTCAAATTGAAGAGAATTAAAATCAATCTTATCAGTCCTTTTGCTGACATTTAGTATCTCAATTCCAACAACTTTTCCTTCCTCATTGTAGTCGAGGATTAGGTCTTTATCAACCTCTTCAGATTCAATTATTTTTGAATCATCCAGACGGAAGTATATAGCATCGTTTTGTTTATCAGCTTTCAGTTTCATATTATTCTGTAACTCTTCTATCAAAAAATAAAGTTATAATCCTTTTTGGATTTGTATAAGGATTAACAACTATTCTAAAAAAACGATTACCAAACTCTTTTATTTGTTTTATATAATGAATCTCTTCGTTATTAATCATTTCAATTCTGTTTGGATAATTAATTGTATCAATAATCCAATGTTCTTGAATTTCTCTTTCAAGAATCATATCCTTGGCATGTTTTGTAAATTCGTATTGCTCCATTATGAAAATCCAATATCTCTTTGATCTCCAGAGCCTATTGCAACCATTTTGTCCACACGGACAAAATGGTCTAACTCATTTTGTCCAGAGTTCTTACAAGATTCTTTTGCTTTATTAATAACATTAATAAATTTTTCCCATTTCTGATAATCTAAAATCTTATAGAAATCTCTAGCAGACCAATATTCCTGACCATAGTCATTGATCTTTTTATAATCTTCAAATATCGAGTCTTTGATTTTTTCAATTTCAAAATTGATTGCCATTACATTCCAATTAATTTATTTTTAAAAAAATTTAACGTAATTAACTTATCCTTTATTGTAATAAGACTCACAAATTAAGCAAATTTGGGGGATGAAATGTATATTGAATGTTTAAGAGTAAAAGTCTTAGTAAAAAGAAAGTTCTTCCTGCCTGCTATTTTGTAATCGGCTTTTGAAGTTTGGAATAAACTCAAAGTCCGAACAACCTAGATATCGAGAATATGGAATTTTATTTTTTCTTTCTCTAAGCGAATCAAAATTTCCATTATGAAAATCTAAAATGGTTTTGCCGGCTACATAGCCCAAGCCTGTTGGAACAGCATTTCCAATTTGTTTAAAAAGATCCAAAATTTTACCCTTAAATTGCCAATTATCAGGAAATTGTTGGATACGTGCATATTCCTGTATCGATAATGACCTCATTTCGGTTGGATGTGCTAATAAGGTTGCATTCATTATAGGACTTGTTAGCAATGTCGGAGAAGGTTTACTGAAAGATAATCTGCGATAAAATCCAGTTTTTCCTCCATTGAGATCTAATGATTTTCCCATAGCTTCCCTTAATAGCTCTACGGGTAAATCAGTCCAGTTTTCGCCTTCTTTGATGTGTATTAAAAACTTTCTAATTCTTTGTGGAATTTCAAGATATTGATCCTGTGGCCCCAATCCATAAAATGCTTCTTTTAAATTAACCCATTTTTTCCCTGTTACAATGCCTGTCTCGCTATGAGTCGGGCTGGGTAGGGGTATCCTCCCATTTTTACTACCAAAAATTATCATCCTCTCTCTAATTTGAGGTACACCGTAATTTGCACTATTGAACAAGTTGAAACTTAAATCATAACCTAGCTTCTTGAGCTCGCACCATAAGAAATAAACTACACTACCAGGCATTTCAACTATATCGTTGTATTCGTTTCCAAACTCTGGAGGAACTGCATTCAGTGGAGTAGATAGAATCCCCCGTACATTTTCAAGAATGAAATATGGTGGATTGATTTCTTCGACAACTCTCAAATAGTTTACAATAACGTTTCCACGGAAATCTTGCAAGGAAAGTCGTTTTCCAGCTGTACTGAATGCCTGGCAAGGTGGTCCTCCAACCACCATAAATATATCTTTCTTACTTAAGTTCGCTGTTTGTAAAATTTCTTCAGTACTTACTTTTGTTATATCGTTTTCTATAACTGGTATAGAAGTATTTTCACGAATTGTCTGACAAGCAAGCTTATTCATTTCGACACTTACAGAAATATTCAAACCAGCCCTTTCAAGACCAAGGTCTAAACCCATTGCTCCTGAAAACAAGGACACTACATTGTATTTTTTTATTTCGTTCACCAAAGTGATTTTAAAAAGTTATCAAAATTAGTATACTTTTGTTTAAACTCAATTGTTAGAGGTATGATCTTCTCTTCAATTTTTTTTATAAAAGTATCACCAGCTAAAAGAGCTTTAGACGTTTTAAAAAGTATTTCTACTAATCTTTCTTGATAGTTTTTTTGTCCGCTAACAAACTCCCATAATTCTTTCCCAATTAGTGTTCTTCTATTCCACTCTGGTAGATACATTTTATATAAACCATGAGTAACTGTCTGGTCATCTCTTTTTCCATAAGTTTCACCGATGAAAGCTCTAAATCCTTTCTGCTCAATAAATTCAAATTCCTTGGAATAATGGTGAATTTGTGCTTTATTCAAATCATTTGTTCCGCTCTTAATTTCCAAGTATGCTTTAACTTCATTAAGTTTATCAACGACCAAATCCCACTTTGTTTCTTCTCCAAGCACATCATTCTTACCTTCTAAAACAAATTCACTAGCATGCAACAACAGATTTTGCACTAAAAAGCCAACTGATGTTACAATGCTTCGAGATATAGCTTGATAAGTATAGAAACGAATCAAATCTATTTCGTTATTTAAATTTAGAGCACCTGATAATATGGGATTAACGTTTAGAGTCTCTAGTTTTAAATTTTCAATCATCTTTAGTTGTCTAGATATAAAACTAGATGTCAATACTTTTACAAAATTTTCTTGTAGTGTTAATTCACTTTCAATCAAGCCACTTTTCTGAAAAGTATAGATCTTACAAAAGTCACTGTCAGTAAGTTTGAAACTTGGGTTGTCAATTTTGAAAACTAATTTTTCGAAGTCTGTTCGATCTGCGACAAGAAAGGTGCTAATATTTTCATAGTGAGAAGCAATGATTTCAATTTTTTGCTTTAAGGTACCTGTAGTACTTCCGTTTGAAATTAGAAATCCTTTTGTAATAAGTTCTTGTATTGTTGCTGCCATAATTCATTTAAAATTTATTTGTTCTAATTTAATAATATCATATTTGATCTTATATAAGAAAATATTTACTGTTTCAAAGCTGATTTCAGAATCTTATAAAGATCTTCTTTTCTCATTGGCTTGGATATAAAGTCGTCGCAGCCAGCTGACAATGCTTTTTCTCTGTCCTCTGGGGTTGTGTATGCAGTTTGAGCAACAATAACCATGTTCGGCTTGAATTGTTTAATCAACCGAGTAGCTTCAATACCGTCCATTATTGGGAGTTTGATGTCCATCAGAATCAGATCGAAGTCCATATTCTTTGCTATATCGACGGCATCGAGACCATTTTCTACCCAGAAAATTTCTGCCTTTTCTTTCTCTAAAAGCTTTTCGAGATAAATATAATTTGTTACTTCATCTTCTACTACCAATATAGTCTTATCCGACAAATCGATAGTACTGTTTGCAGAAGTATCGTCAGCATGTTTATCATCCTGGTTGTTCATAATGTACTTTCCTGGTATAATGATAGAAAATGTGGAACCTGAACCATATAGAGAATTTACCTCAATTTCGACATCAATAATGTTTGCAATTTCTTTTGATATTGATAATCCCAAACCAGTGCCGCCAAAGCTGGTTCTTGAGAATGCTTCATACTGCCAGAATCTATCGAATATCTTGTCGATGTATTCCTCAATAATCCCTATTCCAGTATCTCTAATTGAAAGTACTAAATTATCATTTTTAATGGAAATAGCAAATTCTATTTCGCCTTGTTTTGTAAATTTAATTGCATTATTAAAAAGATTGGAAAGAATCTGATATAATTTATCCTTATCCAAAAGGATTGTTAATGTTTTACTATCAGGTGTTGCAGTTATAATAAATTTAAGATCTTTCGACTGAATTTTACTTGCATAAACTGAACCGTAATACTTGATTATCTCATCTATTTTAATCGCAGAATTATGACATTTAATTAATCCGCTCGAAAGGCGCGACATCTCCAGAACATCATTGATTATGCCAAGAAGTCTGTTAGAAGACGATGTTATGATATCAATGTATTCATTTCTTTCTTCTTTGTCTATATCGTCTGAATCCTTGAGCAACGAAGAAAACCCCATAATGCCGTTGAGCGGTGTACGAATTTCATGAGATATATTCTGAAGGAATGAAGTTTTAAGCTTATCGTTCTGCTCTGCTTTGTCTTTGGCTAGCATTAATTCCTGCTCTGCTTGCTTGCGTTCGCTTATGTCGTGAAGACAAAGAATCAGATGTGGCTGGTTATTCCGTTCAATATATGCAGTAGATCCGAGTAAAGACACTTCACGAGCTTTTCCGTTTGCCACTAATGTTGTTGTATGTTCGATGTTTAAATGGCCTGTAGCATTTTTTAGAGTGTCTTCCATGGCAGATTTTAATTTACAATTTTGGCAATTATTGCCGAACCCACAACCACGAGGATCGTCCAAAGCATTGATACAGCCAAATACTCCACATGCGTGGCCACCAATTAATAGATCTTCAGGAGTTCCGGTTAATTCAGTAAAGGCTGGATTAGCAAATACTATGCGACGGTCTGCATTGACAACACACATCATTACTGGCGAAAAATCATAAATTGCCTTCAATTCAGCTCTATGTTGTGAAAGGAATTCTTCAGCCTTCTTTTTCTCGGTAATATCCCTAACGATATTCATCAAAGCGAAACGATTATCGAATCTGATTGCATTTGTAATCATATCTACAGTGCTTATGGATCCATCTTTGTGCTTCAGCTCTGTTTCGAAGTTAATGAATCCATTTTGCATAAGCTTCATTTGCCGTTCGAGGATAATTTTCTCATCATCGATTTCTTCCAGGTCTAAAGGTGAGAGTTGAAGGAATTCCTCTCTGGTG
The DNA here is from genome assembly GCA_903862655.1 of uncultured Ignavibacteria bacterium. Classification (GTDB taxonomy): domain Bacteria; phylum Bacteroidota; class Ignavibacteria; order Kapaibacteriales; family UBA2268; genus CAIOZA01. The sequence goes on along the minus strand of CAIOZA010000059.1, from coordinate 16,258 downwards.
TAGCCGAGCATTTTTGCGGCAGATTCATTCACTTCTACGAAGTTGCTGATTGAATTATCAGCGTTTGCAAAGAAAATCGAAATTCCGTCAACATTTGCTTCGAACAGAGTTCTGTATTTCTCCTCATTATGCTTCAACAGTTCTTCAGCCTTTTTTCTTTCTGTAATATTTTGTTCTAAAGATAGGGTTCCAATAATTCTTCCATTTTCATAAAGTGGGCTTACTCTGGCTTCCAACCAAATTAGTGTTCCATCTGATCTTACACCTTCATATTGGAATTCCTGCTCCACAGGTTCTCCATCCATTCGCCTGTTATGCCTGTCTAATATCTGCTGATAACTGTTTGTAGAAGTATAATCCTTAAGCAATAAACCCTTCTGATCTTTAGGGTAACCGAACATCTCATAGAATTCATTGTTTGCATAAATTAGATTACCTTCGACGTCTTCCATGATCAATGCTTCATGTATATTCTCAATAACGGTTCTATACTTATGCTCATTATCTCTTAGGGCTTGTTCTGCTAACTTACGTTCTGTTATGTCTATATAAAAGTTAATGCTGCATTTTTTCCCATCCAATTCGATAGAATCGCCGGACACTAAATAGTCACGAATCTCCTTATTTTTCATTCTAAAGTGAAATTCCATGAATTTAATAAAACCATTTGACAGCATTTCATTTAAATAACGCTGCCTTTCGTTCATATCAATCCATAAGTCTAACTCAATCGTAGTGTGACCAATAACCTCATCTCTGAGAAATCCTGTTGCAGAAATGAAGGCATCATTGACATCGATAAAAGTACCATCTTCAATCGAGATAATAGTTAATGCTTCCGGGCATACTTTGAATGCTTTAGAAAATTTTTCCTCTGCTTTCTTAAGAGAATTTACAGCTTGTTTTCTGTCTGTTATGTCCCTTAAAAAAACAACACATCTGCCGCCATCTATATCCTGATACTGTGTGCTTACCTCAACATCGAAAATACTTGAATCTTTACGCCGGTGGTGGGTTTCGAATCTATCTGAACCATTTTTCATAAGTTTTTCGATGTGGGCAATAGTTTCATCCACATTCTCATTAGCATCTAGCTGCGGAATGTTCATTGTGAGAAGTTCCTGCTCGCTGTAGCCACTCATTTGGCAGTAAGTGTCGTTTACTTCGAGTATATTACCGTGGATATCAGTAATCCAGAATCCATCCATAGCCGTCTGCAGAATGCTTCTGTAAAATTGCTTGTTATCCTTTATGTTTGCCTCATTCAATGAGGTTGTCTCAGTAATTTCCTCTGATTTTACTTTATTCATAGTGTGATGCTAGTATATTCGCATTCTGTTCATAATTTATGTGTCATATAAACAACAAAAAATCTTTTATTATATTGATACTACAATATGCTAATTTCGGATAATATTCACAAAAATTGAGGAATTATTTTTATTTAAATGGAATTATTTTCCGAATACCTTCTTTAGCAGTTCAGTAGTTCTGGCTATCGGATCTTTGCGTATCAAAGCTTCCTCCCGGGAAATCATAAGGAATAATGCATCCATAGCTTTTTGAGTAACGTATTGGTTGAGGTCTGGATTCACTTTTTCGACCAAAGGAACTTTGTTATAGAGATTCATTATATCCCTCCAGTATTTGGTAGCATCAACTTTGTCCAATGATGCTTTAATAATTGGAGAGAAAGCCTTTGTAAGTGATTGGGTTGTTTTGCCTTTGAGGTATATTGTTGCGGCTGTAGTATCGCCCTTGACGATGTTAACAGCATCGTTTATAGACATACCCTGGATTGCACTCACGAAAATATCCTTAGCCGATTTTGAAGCGTCTTCTGCTGCTCTGTTCAATGATAGCACAGTTTGATCAACCTGTTTGCCCATACCGATTTTGCGGAGAGTTGATTCTACTTTCTTTGCTTCAGCCGGGAATGGGATCTTAATTGCAGGATTTTGATAGAATCCATCTACTTGCGATAATATGTCAGTTCCCTTGGATGTTCCATTAATTAATGCCTCTTTGATTGCCTTTGCGGCTTCATCTGCTGTAAAACCCGAAACTCCGGTATTACTTTTTACAACTTTCTCTGCTTCCTTTTGCAGCTTTTTGAAAAATTGCGCTTCTGCCGGAATGGACAGAGCAAATGTAAACATGAGAATTATAATTATTCTTAACATAATGAACCTCAGGAATTTTTATTAAATTTGATCTGAATTATATAACGATTTCGTAACGGTTTACATTTAAGGGCTGAGAAAAATATCAACGGTGAACAATGATAATTGGATTTATAGCGTCAATTAATAAATAAATATTATATTTATTCAATTGAAATAATTTCACTCTAGTAGGGCAAGATGCCATTCATACTTGTCTCTTTTAGTTTAATTCCGAATTACGATATGAAAAAAATAATACTTCTTCTTCTGAATATTTGCCTTCTTTCCTCTTTCTCATACTCTGCCGGTAAGTTTGCACTCGGTGTTAACCTCGATGAGAATGGTGCTTTTGTTAATATAGTAAATCAAACTAACAGGTACAGCGGTGCAGTTGGATTTGACTCTCTGGGATGGGCCGTTAGTGACTTTGATCTGGTTTTGCTGGACGGCAGACCTGCAACTGAATGGAATGGCACTATTGATGATCCCGAGCAATATAGAATTGACTATTCCGGCAGATACAAGTCATCGTTCAAAGGAACTGCACAGCTGAGAGCTACTGGCACAAGTGTTGCCGTTGAAAACCAAATCTGGGATCCTGTTTCAAACACAACTTTTTTTGATATAGTCATTAGTGGCTATCCTGAATCAAATCATGGACTTGTATTCCTAAAATTTACAAATACAAGAAGAACAGCAAATGATACCTTGAAATCCGGCATAACCGAACTGAAAGTGAATCGTCCGGGATATCCGGTTTCAACAAATAAAATTTTTACCGATGAATACATAAACCTATGCAAATCAGCTGATTTTGCATGCTATCGTTTCTATAATGTTCAGAATATTTGGGATGGAGAACCAACATATCCCGCCAAAAAAACCTGGAACAGCCGGAAAACTCCTTACGATGCTTGTCAGCATTCGATGAGCAACATCAATGGTAAATCCGACGGCTGGTGTTGGGAATATGTAACTGAATTAGCAAATTTATTAAACAAGGATATTTGGTTAAATGTATATATGTCAGCTGATTCTGACTATGTTGCGAATCTCGCTAAATTTTTGAAATTCAGACTAAATCCAGAGATTAATATCTATATCGAAAACAGCAACGAAGTGTGGAGTCCAACTCAGGCAACTCATGGTCCATACAACAAAGCAGAAGCAGATTATTACAAAATATCATTCGATCAGAACTATGCCCGAAGAACAGTTGAATTGTCGAAATGGTTCGCAAAGGCTTTTGGTGCTGATGAGATGAACAAAAGAATAAGAATTATTTTGGCTGGACAGCATGCTTACAATGGTCGTAGTGATACTCATCTGAATTATATTAAATCTGCGTTTGGAGAACCTCGCGACTTTATCTATGCAACGAGTTCGGCTTTGTATTTTGGTTCATCCAAAGCGTCAGCTACTGATCCAAAAGTCATTAATGATGGGATGACCGAGGATATTAACTCTCAGATCACAGATTCACAGGTAGGAACGTATAGATTGAATCACATTAATAAAGCAAACCAATGGGGATTTGCAGGTGGTTGCACTTCATATGAAGGTGGCCCTTCAATTCCCGAGGGCGGGGCAACAGCAAATCTTGGCAATCAAATACTCGCAAACAGAACTGAGAAAATGAAGGATGTTGTTAAGTTAAACTATCTTGAGGGTTGGAAGAATATCGGCGGAGGACTTGCCATGTACTTCACTCTTACTTCAGGTTATAACCGTTATGGATGCTGGGGAATAACGGATGATTACACAAAACCTGACAGAAACTATAAAATGCAAGCTGTTCGCAATATAATCGCAGAATCTACATCATCTGTAGATGGATCTGATGAAGATAATCTGTTGATCTATCCAAATCCCGTACAAGATGAATTAACTTTAACTGAAGATGCTTCCGAAATAGCAATTTACGATGTTCTTGGCAGAGAAGTATTTTCAAAAACAATTACATTGGGTGAAAAAATAAAACTATTCTCACTCCAATCGGGTACATATTTTGTAAAAATCAATAACAAAATCAGGATTATGACTAAGATATAAATTTGAACTGTACTGTACAAATTTTGGAGAACTAATTGTATAAAAATCTATTATTTACCGACGTTAGCCTTAATCCTCAACTTAAACTTGGAATGGGTGCTTGTCTACTTTTGCCTGAGGATGCAATTAATGTTAACCCAGATAGTATTCACAAATTTGAAATTGAAAATCAAATAGTGGTGAAAAAATTCGAGAATACATCATCAACGAAACTGGAAATTGAAACTGTTTTATGGGCTTTGGAAACCGTTAAACTTAATATAGATAAGAGTGGTAAACCTTTGAGATTATATTCAGATTCGCAATGTGTATGTGGCTTGATGGCTAGAAGGCAAAAACTTGAAGGAACGAATTTTATTGGCAAGAGTTCAGGAAATATACTTAATCACGCTGAGCTATATAAGGAATTTTATAAACTTCAAAGAGAGTTGGGATTTGAAGTGATAAAAGTAGTTGGGCATGCACCTCATTCGAGCCACGATACAGTACATAGAATTTTTTCGTATGTTGATAGCTATGTCCGCAATACTTTTAAAGAGTGGCTTGCCAGAAGATGAAATTACGTTAGGTACTTTTGGATAATATTTAATTGATTGATAAATTGCAGAATATTTTTTTCACTATTAAAACCGGTGCTCAAATGGATGTTAAGAGTCTGAGAGGATATGGAATGGCAGCTAGCGATGCAGAAGCAAGCTGGCCGGAATCAATTATGAAGAATCTGAAAGCCTCCAGTAAAAAGATAGTTTTCAGTAATCTCAATTTTTTAGAAAAAATAAAATTTGCATATCATTTTATACAAGAAAAAAAGAGATCAAAAAGAATTGATCTTTCTTCAATACGAGCAAAAGGGATGTCAAATGAGAATTTCATCAACCAGCAATTAGAATATCTTTCCCTTTACTCAGCTTTGAAAATTGCTGTTGGTGCTGACAAGGCACATGAGATAGCATTGAAAATTATGGATGCAACCGCAAGAGAGGCTTTACTTGCCTCGATACCTACTCAGGAAGATATTCGAAAAGTAGGTGATCCGTTTAATGTTTATAGATCTTACCTCGAAGTTAGTCCAGAATCATCCAGAAAGGCTGGTTGTCATGAGGTCACAATTGCAGAGAATTCCGACACCGGATATCAATTTGATATTCACTGGTGTGTTTGGTTTGAGATGGCTAAACTTTTTGGCGTTCCTGAAGCATGTATACCAAATTGCTATTCGGATGATCTTGCATATCCGGAGTACTTCGCTTCATTGGGGCTAAAATATTCAAGAACAAGCACATTAGCGATGGGAGGTACACATTGCGATTTCAGAATAGAGAGGAAATAATATCTTTCAAAGAGATAGATTTTTAAATTTTCACTACTCACTATAGAACAGATTTCTCATCTCATTGAAGAGGTTCAACATGAGCATACCTGGTTGTACGTTCTGCTTCAGTTGCTGGATAGCAGTTTCGATCATAATGATTGCTGATGGAATATCCTTATCCCCAAAATTTTCAGCAAATTTTATTAGTATATCTCTTTGATCAATATTAATTAAATTGCCATCACTCTCGGTTTTGACAATAGTCCAAACATCTCTCAGCCAAAGTATAATGAGATTCAGAAAATTCTCAATCTTTCGCTTATCCTTGGTCTTGACTAATTCATCGATTCCCTGAGTCAGTTCTAGCCTATAATTCTTTCGTTTTAAAGAAGTCCTGAGGATTTGAACAGCCGATTCTCTTAGCTGTTTTGTGCCATCATCCAAAAAACTCAAAGCACGTGTGACGGATCCCTGAGCAAATGCTGCCGACATTGAAGCATCAATTTCAGCAAAACCTTTATAACTCATTAGATAATTCTTTAGATCAGCTTCTCCCAATGGCGGACAATGAATCAGCTGACATCTCGAAAGAATCGTTGGCAGAATCATTTCCTTTCGGGATGTTGTAAGGATGATAGTAATTTTCTCCTGAGGTTCCTCCAAAGTCTTCAGGAAGGCATTTGCAGATTCGGATGTCATCTCATCAGCTCGGCAAACAATGATTACCCTTCTACCGTTTACCGAAGCTGACATAGATAGATTACGTTTAATTTCACGGATAGAATTAATCCGGATTTGATTCCCACCGGTTATGGCTATTTTATGATAGTAATCTTCAGATTTAAAGCGAATCTGTTTAGAAATTTCATCAATCTGACTATCGTCAAGCTTCATTGTGCTGGAATCGCTTTTGCTGTCGGTTCCTTTGCCTGTTGGAACAGCAAAAACAAGACTTATATTCGGATGCTGAAGATGATATGAAGATTTGCAGGATGAACAATTACCGCAGTATTGAATTGATTTACCAATAATAACCGGATTCAGACAATTTACAGTTTTAGCAAATTCAATCGAGATAGCTTCTTTTCCGGTGCCTTCATTGCCCCAAAGGCAATAGGCATGGGCAATCCGGTTTTCTGTGATTGCTCTCTGGAATATTTCTTTAACTTTTTCCTGACCAATTGCCTTTTGCCATGTCATAAAATTCACTTAAAAACGTTAAATGAGAAATCTAAAATACAATTAATTAAATTAATATTTTTTGCAAATCTATTTAGAAAAATACTAACTTTACAATTGGAAAATAAATATATTTTCAAATCAAAAAAAATTGGGGCTTTCTTATGTCGGCAAAAAGAGCATCAGATAAATCTGCTAAAGCAACAAAGAGTTCAGTTGCGAGCAAAATGCAAAACTTTGAAAAATCAGATTTGACTGATAAAATCGCTGCAGTAAATGACACATTGATACTAAGCTCAATTGAGAGTGCTGTTGACAGCTCAGCATGTTCGCACGGAAGAGGGCCGGCGTGCTCCAGTTCTCCTGTTGTTCTCAGTTCGAAGGATCCACATAAAGATTTGAACCTTACAAAAGAAGATATATTCAAAGCATTAGGAATGATGCTTTATGGAAGAAAATCCGACGAAAAGCATCTAATGCTTGTTAAGCAGGGAAAGTCATTCTTTCATATCGGGGGAAGCGGTCACGAAGCTACACAGGTGGCTATTGGTTTAACTCTTACTTCAGGAAAAGACTGGGGCTGGACATATTATCGCGATAATGCTTTCAGTTATTCCATGGGCATGACACCCAAAGAGTATTTCCTATTAGCTGCCGGCAAACCCGAATGCCCAGCGACAGGTGGTAAGCAGATGCCCGGTCATTACGGCAATCCTGCTTTAAATCTGCCGACACAGTCTTCACCAACAGGAACTCAGTTTCTGAATGCTGTTGGAACTGCACTTGCTACCAAAAAATTGAAAACCGACGAAATTTCTTACGTTTCTTCCGGGGAAGGAACAACTAGTCAGGGCGAATTCTATGAAGCTGTCAACTGGGCTTCCAGAGAAAAGCTTCCTGTTCTGTTCCATATTCAGGATAACAAATATGCGATTTCCGTTCCTCGCGAAAGTCAGTCCAGCGGAGGGAATGTAGGACATACATTCTGCTGTTATCAGAACTTGATGATGAAGACTTATGACGGAACTGACTACTTTAAATCATTGGCAGCAGCAAGAGAAGCCGTGGATTACTTGAGAAATGGAAAAGGTCCTGTTCTTCTACATGCAATGGTAGAAAGACTGCTGCCTCATTCATCGAGCGACGATCATCGCAAATATCGCAGTCAGGAAGAACTGGATATAAACAAGAATGACAAAGACTGCATTAAGAAATTAATTGCATATATGATTGAGCATAACATAGCTTCAGCAGCAGAAATTCAGGAATTTGAAGATAGTATAAAGAAAGAAATTGACGAAGCCGCCGATTGGGCTTATACCAGACCTGATCCGATAGAATCAGATGCAATATCACACTTGTTTGCTGATGAATCTACAAGAGATCTGGATTATTCCGGTACTGAACCTGAAGACGGAAATAAAATCGTGATGGTCGATGCTGTCAATCATGCTCTTAGCGAAGAGCTGAAACGAAATGATAAAATGATGATTTTTGGTGAAGATATTGCTGATCCAAAGGGTGGCGTTTTCACTGCAACACGTGGTTTGTCAAATACCTATGGCGAGGAAAGAGTTTTCAATTCACCCCTGGCAGAAGCATCAATAGCCGGTGTTGCTCTTGGATTGGCTATCAGAGGTTTCAAACCTGTTGTCGAAATTCAATTTGGAGATTATATCTGGCCCGCATTCATGCAGATAAAGAACGAAATCGCAACAATGAGATACCGTTCCAACGGAGGTTTTGCATCTCCTGTTGTCATACGTGCTGCAATTGGCGGGTATATTCATGGCGGTCTCTATCATTCTCAAAATATTGAAGCAATTTTTGCTCATATACCGGGAATTTTAATTGCATATCCGAGTACAGCCGCTGACGCTAAAGGTTTGCTGAAAACTGCCTGCAGACTCGAAGATCCTGTTTTGTTCCTCGAGCATAAAGGACTTTACAGGCTACCATTTTCTACAACATTCGAACCGGACGAGAATTATCTGATTCCATTCGGTAAAGGTAAAATTGTTAAATCAGGAGAGAACCTGACGATTGTTACTTATGGCATGGGTGTCAAGGATTCATTTAACGCTGTTAAAAAGATTGAAAAAGAAACAGGTAAGACTATAGAGATAATTGACTTAAGAACTATTGTTCCTTGGGATAAAGAAATGGTATTGAACTCCGTCAAGAAAACTGGCAGAGTATTAATAGTTCACGAAGATACAAAGACTACCGGATTTGGAGCCGAGATTGCAGCCGAAATTGCAAACGAAGCATTCCGGTATCTCGATGCACCAATCAGAAGGCATACTGCTCTGGATTGTCATATCCCGTATCATCCATTGTTTGAGGATTATGTGCTGCCGACTGAAGAGAAGATAAAGAAAGATATTGAATCACTTTTGAATTATTGATTAATTTTGTAGTTTAATATATTTTTGGTGGTTAAAATTGTGGCTTATTAATTTGTCATTCCGAACGAAGTGAGGAATCCATGTATTTGTATTCTCCAGTAAAACAGCATAGATTCTCACGGTCGCTTCGCTCCCTCAGAATGACAAATTTATGTTTTTGTGCCTTTGATTCAGTCCCTCAATAAATAATAAATAACCGAGATAACTGATGTATTTATCCGAAATCCTGCAAATATTTTCTTTTATATTAATATTCCATATTTTATATGCCTTCTTCCTTTATCCATTACTTATAAAAATACTAGCTTCTGTAATCCACAATCCTGTTCAAAGAGATACTGAATATAAGCCCGAAATCACGATTCTGATGGCTGCATACAACGAAGAAGAACTAATCGAAGATGCAATAAAATCCGTTTATAGCAACAGTTATCCCTCCGATAAGATTCATCTGCTCATTGGTTCAGATGGTTCAAGCGACAGGACAAATGATATTTTAGCAAAATTCAAACTGGACAATCCAAATATTGATTACTTCATATATAACCGTATTGGGAAAAATGCCGTTATCAATGAACTTATCAAAAAAGTGAAAACCGATCTCGTGTTCTTCCTCGATGCTGATTTGAGAATACCGAGGGATACTCTTACGAAATTGGTTGGATTATTTGCTGATGAAACAGTTGGAACAGTTATATCCAAACTAAATATAGTCAGCGAACATGATACTGACAACATTGGCAGAAAAGGCGAGACACTCTACCAAAGATATGAAACATCTATGAGGATAAATGAATCGAGGATTCGATCAACAATCAACTCATTGGGAACACTCTACGGTATCAGGACAAAATTCTTCGATCAACTGCCGAACGATCTTGTCTGCGACGATTTGCATATAATCCTCCAGTCAGCATATTTTAATAAAAGAATAATCTTCGATAATGATTCTGAAACTATCGAAGTCAGGAAGAAATCTCTGAGCAATGAGCTTCAAAGAAGAGTCAGAACTACAGCAGGAGGTTTTTCAACTGTTATAGCCAACAAAAGGCTTTTTTCTCCCAAATATGGCTGGGTGAGCTTTTTCCTGTGGTCGCACAAAGTTCTAAGATGGTTTACACCGATCTTCCTTTTCTTACTAATGCTGATTACTATTCCATTAGCACAGCAGTCATCAACTTTCTCCGCACTTTTATACATTCAAGTAGCCTTCTATTTCTTGGCTTGCCTTGGGTGGTTAGCCGAAAAGGTAAACATCAAATTCCTGCCACTGAGGATGTGTCTCTATTTTGTGAGTATCAATTATGGATTCGTGCTCGGAATGATACGTTTCCTCAAAGGACAGCAGAATGCTATCTGGGATAAAATTACAGATAAATAAATTAGGACAAGCAAGGATTATAAAGGGACAAGCAAGGATGCATGTCCTACGGTAGGTTAAGCTTCCAGCTTGACCTGTATTTGTATTCACTCCTCATTCCTCACCAAACACTAATCACTAGAATTGCATGTCCTACCGACAGGTTAAGCTTCCAGCTTGACCTGAATTCTTCATAAAATTGAATGGGAACAGTCTGTTTGACGGTTGGAAATAATGTAAAAATGCTTAAAGTCTCTCAGTTTTCAGGATTCTTGCTGAATGAAAGATTGTAAGAATGTCAATCCTGTCATTATTAACTATACAATAAATTATACGGTAGTTCCCAAAAATTAATTCTCTGATATTATCTTTTTCAACCTCTGGCACAATTCTACCTGATTCAGGGTTGTCTTTTAATATTTTCGTTTTTTCTTTTATTCTTCTTATGTGAATAGCTGCATAGTATGTGGAATCTAGAGCAATAAAGTCAAAGATATTCTTTAAATCATTAGCGGCTTCAGTGGTCCAATTTATACTAGCCACGATTCAATCCTATTTCCCATTTCATCATCCGAAATGATCTGCTCATTTAGAGATTGATCAAGTCCTATTTCAATTTTTTCAAGCAAGATTATCTTTTCTAACACATCATCAAGGACAAATGGCTCATCAAGTCCGTTGATAGTTGCGATTATATTTTCTTTTGTCAGCATTTTATCTTTCCTTTAGAATTTTAAAATTGCAACGTAAGACATATTTATATATTTTACTTTAATTGTGAGTTTCGCATGAATTAAAAAGGGACAAGCAAGGATGCTTATCCTACGGTAGGTTAAGCTTCCAGCTTGACCTGTATTCTTTCATTTCACTCGACCAAATCTAATCTACCATTTGGAAAATTTCAGTTTACAACATTAATTAACTAATTAGTAAATATTATTTTTGTATATGTATCTTATTGTTGTATATTCCGTTATTAAAATAATCGTCATTGAAAAATAATAATAATTATATATAAATTGCATCATTAATTTCAGCACGAATAGCATCAGAATTTAAATCAATAATAACACCTAACTTCAACCTCATGCTTTAGCATGTGGTTGATGAAGAATGTCTGATAATGCAATTCTACTGTTGAACTCTGTAATTTAAAATAGATATATGAGAAATGTACTTGTTATTGACGATGACGATATTTTCCGTTCGAACCTTTGTATGGGCTTGAATTTGGAGAACTATGCGACATTCGAATCACCTTCGGGTGAACATGGTTTGTTGCAATTCAATCAAATCAAGTTTGATGTAGTTCTGCTTGATCTGGATCTACCGGGAATGAAAGGAATAGAAGTTCTGAAAAGTATAAAACAACATTCCGACACACCAGTAATAATGATATCAGGCCAATATACCCAGGAAGATGTCCGCCGTTCATTCATGGAACACGTTAATGACTTTCTATTTAAGCCCTTCATATTTGATGAACTATTAGCCAGTATCAATAAAATTGAAGCAAAAAATTTTAAGCTAGAGAAGAGCAATATTATTAAGTCAAATGATATTGAAATAAACACATCAACCCAATCTGTATCTATAAGAAAAGAATTTGTCAGCTTAACAAAATATGAGTATAGATTGCTGAAACTTCTTGTTGAGCACAAAGGTAAGTTATTGGAAAATGAATTCATATTAACCGGTGTTTGGGGAGAAAACCATGCCGAAGACAATGAATATCTTAAGAATTATATCCGGCATTTAAGGGTGAAAATAGAAGAAAAGCCTTCAGAACCTAAGCTAATACTTAACGAACACGGAAGAGGATACAGGCTAAAGACAAATTAGTAAGAATTATTACCAATTTATTACTAATTTTTTACTAAAAAATTACCAAATTATTACCATTTTGTTACCAAATATTCTAATTGATTGAATTATCTTTGTATTGGATTTGAAATTGAAATGTTTTTTTGAAATACGAAGAAAAAACACCTGTGCCGGCATGGTGCAGTCTTGCAGATAATTGGTTACCCTTATTACAAATTGAAGCAAAACTGCATAGTGGCGGTAAATAAGGGCAGGTGAATTAAAAAATTTTAATTCAATTTTTTTAGGAGTTTGCAATGAAAAAGATAATGTTTTTAATATTAGTGGCACTTGTATGTTTTAACATAAATTCCTTTGCTGATACAGCATGGGTTATGGGAGGATTTAAATCGGCTACATCAACAGGAACATCCGTCAAAATTAAATGTAGTGATGTACAAAGTAAAAAATGTTATGGTGTAAATACAGATGGAGAAACAATTATTGGAGTACCAGTAAAAGTATGGGTGAATACCAATAATGAAAATGAACCTTTGGGCGGAGAGACAACTGGAACTGGATATATTAATGCTATCTTTCTGGGATATGACATCCCAAATAATCCAAATTCTGGTATCAATTTAGATATAACACCTGCTACCATAACTGTATATACATATAGCGAATGGCTATCACACATTACACCCTAGTGTAATTTAAATCAGAATATATTAATTTAAGCTCTGACTCTTTATGTTAGAGCTTAAATTCTATAAAAAAATATTTTCCTTAAAAATAGTAAACAAAAATCATTATGAGAAATTTATTATTAATAATCGTCTGTTTATTTTTTTATATTACAGAAAATGTAAAGAGCAATGATGGAGTGCAGAGCATATCACAAAGTGGTTCTTCGGCGTATTTATTTATTTCTTTAAAAGATTGCTCATCATGCAATTCTGGAAGGATTTCCGAAATAATCAAATTGTTCGAAAAGTCAACTGAGAGTCTAAAAGAATATCATTTTATAGTAAAAGAAAAAATCACAAAAAATGAGCTAAAATTATTAAATAAAAAATACTCAACTAATAAAATAATTGGATCTAAAGAAATCAAAAACAGTAATGATTTTAACATTCGATCAACCCCATATATACTAATTATTAATGCTGATAATAAAATAGTCCTAGAAGGCAATTTATTGAACATTAAATTTAAAACGATATCTTCACTTTTAAGTATTACTCAATCTTTAAAAAAATCAAAATCTATAAAATTAATTAACCAAAGTGATATCTTAAATATAGAAAAAGTACATCTGAACTTTAAGGATTATTCGTTATATATATTAGATGATGTTCAAGATAAAATATTTATTATAAATTTGCTGGATGGGAATTCTGAGATTTTATATTCTTTGAATGCTTCAATAGATTATCTTAACGATTCAAACTTTAAAAAGATTGTTTCTAAATTTGAAAAACCAAAAGCAACTATTGAATCATTTATACCTGATATAGAAAATGATAAAATTATTAATATTTTTATTAAAGCTTATACAACAAAAATTGAGATAAAAAAAGAGGATACAACTATATACTTTATACCCAAAACATTAGTACTTAAATACAATACTATTACAAAATTTGAAAAAGTATATACCGGAATATCAAGTAATGAGATATCATTAGACTACAATACGATTTTCATTGATAATAAAAATTATTATGTAGTTGGTAGGAATATCCCAAAATGCAATAATTTTCCCTATTTTGAAGTAGCTGATTCTACATATATTATTTTTCAATTTGGTCTTAAATTTGATTCTTGTAAAAATATGCTATTAATCAAAACTATAATTGATTCGACTCGAGAAAATTTCTTTAGTTTTTTTCAAAGTGAGGTTATAAGCAGTGGGAATAAGTATATCTTATATAATTCATTAAATTATTCTTTTTTTTCCTTTAAAATCAATAATGATGGAATTTCCTTAATTGACAAAATTAATCCACATGGTACATTAAAGAAGTATTTTGATGAAATAAAGAATTTAAATTTAACCCCAAAAATTATTATTGAAAACCCAGATCATTTTAAAATTAAGTCTGATTTTGTTTTAATAAATATGATAAGTACAGATGATAAAGTTTGGGTATTATTGACTGAGAAAAACAAAAATGAATATGTCATTGGGAAAAAAATTCAAATTTATAATACAGATGGACAATTCTTAAAAGAATTTTCTTTAGATTTACTTGAAGATGAGAAACTCATTGAAACAAAATTGTTGTATTGCGATAATAAGAGAATTAGCCTTTTATCAAAGTATGAAGATGATGGTTGGTTTATTACGGAATATATCATAAAATAAATCAGTGATTATTTATAGTGTAATAACATGAAAATTAAAATGCAAATTTTTTTATTTTCTATACTTATATTGTTTAATTTTTCTTTTGCTTTCTCCCAATCCCGTGTATCCCTCTCTGTGTCCCAATCTTCAGTCGATGATGCAATGCAGGGGGAAATGAAATCGTTTGAATTGAACAGCAGTTCGGACTTTAAATATAGCTTCAGATTAGATACTTTTTTTTTGCATTGAATCTGAGATATGCTCTGGGTGTGGTTTACAAGGAAGAATTAAAAATAAATACAAAGTATGTCATCCCGACTGATAACGAAATCTTTGGCGAGGCTATGATTAAATATCCTATGGGCTGGAAGATTGACCCTTTTGTCAGCTCATCCATAAAAACTCAACTTACAGAATCATTTATAGTAAACAAGGGCGTTACTACTGCTACTGCCAAGCTCTGGGATCCTGTTACTTCGATGCAGTCAATTGGTTTCACCTATTCCTATTTGTTTAATAAGAGTCAGATCACATCAAGAATTGGTGTATCGCTGAAGCAGATTCGTGCAAATAGATTCACTCAACTTACAGATGATTTCAAAACCCCGTTGATAAAAGAAAAATATAAAGCCGAAATGGGTATAGAATTTAAGACTGAAGCCACATTGCAGGTGAACAGCAGTATAAGATATTTCACAATCCTTGAGTTTTTCGGTAAATATAATAATCTGGACAAAATTACCGGAAAGTGGCAAAATGAACTTCAGGTTAGTTTGTGGAAATCACTATCGTTGATTCTAAAAATAGATTTAGCCTATGATGAGAATCAACGGGCAAAACTGCAATACAAAGAAAATCTACGTTTAGGAATGGTTGTGAATTTTTAAAATTGACTGTTTTTTTTGTGAGCATAAATTTATCAAATCTTCAACACACTTGCTTCATCTTTGCATTGATCCAGCATTTGCGAGATTGTCAAGCCTGTTTGTGGATTGATTGAATCCGGTGCAATTTCAGCTGACGGCACAAGAACGAAATTCCGTTCGTGCATTCGTTCGTGCGGGATTTGAATATCCTCTTGTTTGATGATCTGATCACCGAATAAGATGATATCAATGTCAATCTCTCTCTCGTGCCATTGTTCGCGGGTAATTCTGCCCAATAGTTTTTCCACCTGCTTCAAATTGTCTAGAAGTTTATGCGGGCAGAGAGTTGTTTCACCGGTTATTGCAGCATTTGTGAATTGAGGTTGATCGGTGAATCCTACAGGAGCAGTATGATACAAAGAAGAAAGAATGATATTACTTAGGAATCCCCCTTCGGCAATTATTGCGATAGCCTCACTGATAACAGCCGAAGAGTCTCCTAAGTTTGAACCTATTGAAAGCAGAACTTTAGTTAATGGGATTGGATCCGAACAATCACATTTTATCATAATCGACTCTTAGCAAGGTCTGCTCTGCTTCGATATAGCTCACCACACGCCTGATAGGAGCATTCATCTTTCTAACGCGGCAAGTAGCCTTGTCGAGCATAGAGAATTTTTCCATAAGCTTATTCAGAATTTCATTGACAATTGTTTCGACCAGACAGTAGGATTCACCTGCAATCACATCTTCGATGCAG
>CAIOZA010000058.1 GCA_903862655.1 uncultured Ignavibacteria bacterium | reverse complement strand
TGATCTCCGGTAAGTGTCATCCCTACGGGATTTCAATCGTTTTGTTATATGTTTTTCTATACATATTTCATCCTTACAGGATTGAAAATCAAAAACGAAAAAACACAATGCAATTGATGCAAAAGTGCAAACTCAAAAGTAAGATGATCGAAATATAAGGATGTTATCGAGATTTTAAATTACCTTATGTTCATTAAAATAGTGCAAAAGATGCAAAAAAATGATGCAAATAGTCTAACTATCTTCCTGTCGGGGGACAGAGGATCGATGTTTCCGGCTTGGCTCCGGGGATGTATTTTGTGAGGATTCTATTGAATATTACTCAATTATATAAATCCCACTTATTGAGAAGCTGATAATGAAAATTACGAATGTCAACCAGCCGATGATTTTCCTTTTTGTGTCCAGCTCATCATCAAAGTAAAATTCCGGATGGGGCAGATGTATCAAAAATCGGGTTATTAAAGCCCAAAACAACCAACCGCCCCAACCCTGCAAATACCAGGGAGCTAAAGACTTAATCTGCTTGAGAACCGGAAGTAGTAAATTTTGGAGCAGAATGTAGATTTTATAGGGATAATCGACTGTTGATAGAACATTTTCTACTATCCCAAGAAGGGCACCTACACCAATGAAGAGCATAATATACCAGACAATTCGAGCAACTTTTTTCTGATTTACTCCAATCAGAGCATAGAGGATATGACCACCATCCAGCTGCCCCAAAGGAAGCATGTTCATTGTCGTAACGAACAGTCCAAACCAGCCTACGCAGAGAAATGGATAATGATATATCTCATTCATTGGCGGAAGCCATCCTGAAGGATTTGCAAGATAATTTCTGAAGAAGTTCAATAAAAGATTATCTCCAAAATATAGTCCTGTGGTGGGAATTATCCCTCCTTTATTCATATAATCGGGATGAATTTTATATATAAAGTCAATAGTAGGAAGATTAGTATAGCCAATGATAAGAATTATCACACATACTATAAACCCTGCGATTGGTCCTGCAGCACCAATATCAAACAAAGATTTACGGGAAGGAAAAGGTGAAGTTGTCTTAATCATGGCTCCCATTGTTCCGAAAAGCATAAAACCAGGAAAAGGCATCGGTATAAAATATGGCAGTGTTGCATTAACTTTATGAATCCTCGATGCTATATAATGTCCCATCTCGTGTGCAGTCAGAAAAGTCATAATAAGAATTGCATAAGTGATACCGAAGTGCCAGTTAGTAATTTCTGAGAAATCCTTTTGTGCCCACTGAGTCCCGGCTATGATACAGCTAATGAAAGTAGCAACAAAAAGAATAAAATTTAAGAAGTATCTGTCTTTTTTAACTCTATTCCGTATCGAATTCAGGAAATTTCTCTTCGGTTCAACGCCACTGCTCATCTTCTTCTGCCTTTTGTGTAAATATTCTCGTATCTAATTATTCCATTCATATCGATATCCAATTTTCCATTGAAATGGTGTAGAATTGAATCGATATATTTCTGTGCAAATGTGAGCTTGACTCTATTCAAATCAGCAAAGTAAGCAAGTGGTACTTGATTTCTGCTTTGTAATAGAAGAGTTAATAATGATTTTCTCATCATTCTGTACTTGATCCACTTTCTGAGCTTTAGAGC
This sequence comes from uncultured Ignavibacteria bacterium, assembly GCA_903862655.1. Lineage (GTDB taxonomy): Bacteria > Bacteroidota > Ignavibacteria > Kapaibacteriales > UBA2268 > CAIOZA01. The sequence continues at coordinate 54,351 of CAIOZA010000058.1, read as the reverse complement.
AGATATGGACATATAAATCCCGGTTCCAAGCATAAAAACCACAGCAGTAAAGATTAAAACTTTGAAGTAAAAAATTGAATCATTAGTTGTAACAATGCTTAGACTCGTCGACAAGAAGAACAAAGAATAAACTATCCATAGAATAGATGAGAATATTGAAAGCAACCAGGTCAAAATCCAAGTCCTTTCAAAAATTGCTGAAGTGGAACCCAGCTTCCATTGGTAGCATCGAGATATACTCCGGCAAGAAGTAGAATCAGAGATGTAATATAATAGAGATAAAGCAATCTTCCGAAAATAGATTTGGAATATGAAGCTTCAAAGCTTTTATCTTTTAGAATGTTTTGATATTCACTGTTCTTAACAAAAATATGCAGGTTGATTGCGGCTATCAGAATAAACACTATAAAACTAACAGGCTTACTGCTGTATAACCAATGCTGATTTACGCGGATTAGCAGCAGCAGTGAAGATATGTTGAAGCTTTCAACTAATGTCATCAGGAAGGCTACAAAGTAAACCCTTCCAATCTCGTCCTTTTCGAACTGGTAGTAATTGTAAAAGCTATAAAATATGTACTTATAAAAACTCAAATCGTATTTATTCGTTTAATTTCTTTGTCATGCGTTACGACGAACAGAGTATGATATTACTATCGTTGAGAAAGTAAATAATTTTGAAGGTTCTCCTAATCAGACTTTAGATAACACAGAAAATCAGTAATGACAGGGCTCACCCTGACCCTACTAATCGTTGTTAGAATTAAAACGTATTACCTTGCAGCGGCAATTCATTATATGCCACTACAAGTTGAGGTTACAGGATTTTTTTTGAATAGGTGAACTATTAATTGAAATAAATATCTTTCAATTTGGTCTCGATATAATTCAGGAATGGCTGCTCGTTGAGCTCACTCCCGGTTATATTTTTTATTAATTCCTGCGGAGTCAGCAGACTTCCGTAACGATGAATCTTTTCTCCGAGCCAGTGTCGGAGAGGACTAAGATTTCCTTTCGATATCAATTCACCCAAATTCGAAATTTCTTTATGCATAGTTTCCCAGATCATTGCACCATACATCTTGCCGAGTGTATAAGTCGGGAAATAACCAAATCCGCCGTGCGACCAGTGAATATCCTGAAGAGCTCCCATCGTGTCATTTGGTGGATATATCCCAAGAAATTCTCTCATCTTCACATTCCAGTAATCAGGAATCTCCTTAACTTTGAGCTGACCATTCAACAACATATTCTCAATTTCAAATCTTAGAATTATATGCAGATTGTAGGTCAGTTCATCAGCCTCGAGACGTATAAACGATGGTCTCACCACATTCACAGCTTTGTAGATATCGGTTGGATAGATGTCGCTGAGCATTCCTGGATAGATTGACTGAAGTATAGGAAGGCTCCACACAAAGAACTCTCGTGAACGGGTTATCATGTTTTCCCAGAGAAGAGATTGGGATTCGTGCATCCCGAAGGAAGCTCCATCATTAGCAAAAGTACGGTAAAGCGAATAATCAATGCCCTGTTCATAAAGTCCATGCCCAAGCTCGTGAATGGAAGCATAGATACAAGTACGTATATCCTTGTCATTTACTCGGGTAGTGATTCTTACGTCCTTCGGCGAGAAAGCTACAGTAAATGGATGTACAGATTCATCCATCCTACCGTAGTACAAATCGAAAGCCATTTTTTCTGAAATGATTTTTACAAATTTAATTTGTCCCTCGGAATGGAACTTCTGCTTCATAAAACCATCAGTAACCTTGTCTTTATATATATCTACTTTTTTAAATAATTCAAGTGTTTTAGTTTTGAGATGGTCAAACATAGGCTGAAGCTTCGCCACAGTCATGCCGGGTTCATACTGATCCAGAAGAGCATCATAGCGGTTGTCGGAATATCCGAGATATTCTGCTTCCTGAATTTTGAGTTCCAACAGACGCCCCAGATCTTTTTCGAAGTGATAGAACCTGCTCTCCTTCCTTGCATGTTTCCATGATTCTATTGCGACTGTCTTTGCGTTGGAAAAGTCTTCTATGAATGATTGAGGTAGCTTGACGTCACGATTATATCGCCTCATGAATAATCGGAACATGGAAGTTTCGTTAGGGTCTCCGTTTGGGATTCTGGTTGAGATTTTTTCTGCGATGTCGTGAGCTTCGGTGCTGGTCATGAATTGATGCTGGATAACTTCAAGAGCTGTAATCTGGTGCGATCTGGCTTCGACAGCCCCGGGAGGCATATAAGTTTCCTGATCCCAGCTCAGCATGGAACTAGCTGATTCGATGTCCTTGACCTTTGCCATAAGATCGAGAGTTCGCTTCAATAGAGGGCTTTTTTCTGTATAGGTAAAGTATCTTTCCATAACGAAACAATCTATATTGAATAAAAATTATTTTCGAGGGAGTGTCAGAATATTATATAGAAATACCTTCAGAGCAAGAAATGTTACAGACGATGTAAAAGTTTTTTAGTGGTTTTATTTTTTTTTGCAAAATTCTGAAATCTCTTTTTAAATTCAATAAATTTTAATAAGTTACTTTATAATATTGAGTTTGTTTATGTATCAATATGAAATTTTCATTATTGAGTATAAAAATAAAATGAAAAAAATCCTTTTTATATTGCTGGTATTCATTCTGTTTGCTTGTAAAGAAAATCCACAACAACCGGTGATCACTCCAAAAGATTGCCCTTTGCCCTTGCAATTCACCGACCCGAATGCAATGCCGATAGGAATGCATTACGCGAGTGCGTTGTCACCAGACGGTACAAAATTATTTTGTTCTGTTGGTGGTGTGGGAGCTAATATTCTTGACCTTAGAACTCTAAATATTTCTCTATTTGACATAACCCCCCTCATCCCGAAAAATTCAAAATTAGCATTAGCAGGAGTGGCACCTATTATACATTGGTGTCCTTATGACAATTCGAAATTCGTAGTTATAGCAAGGTTAGGAGTTGATACCATTGGAGATGGGAAAAAATATCCTGGCGGTTATCATTTAATTATTTGTTCTATCAATATTGCTTATTATAAGGATATAACACCCAAGAATTTTCTACCAATTGGTTCAGGATCTCCAATTAGACTAGATGGTTGGTTGCGAAAATCATATATGGGAAATGATTGGTTTTTGATTGGATATAAGCTCAATGATTTTGGTGAAAGTTATTATTCATCTTATAACCCTATGACACAAGAAATACTGGAACAAGAATATAAAGGTCTAATAACATATAGTAGCGATTGGAAATATCAATATTTTGGTAATCATGATTCATCTTTCAAGCCAAGATATTATATTAATGATAAAGAGCTGATTTTCGATAATAAAGAATATGTAGATATAGGTTTTGCCAGCTTCAGCCCGGATGGTAAGCATTTTGCCATAGCTGCCAATGTTTATGACAAAATCAAGCAGTATGATTCAACCTCGCGTCTCGCTGAAGTATGGATTATTGACGTGGAGGAATTCATGCGGAATCCTGTCCAGCCTGTCCCTGTAAAAATCATAAACATCAAAGAGAAATTCTGCATGTTTTCGTATGGCTTGCACCCGGTCTTTACGAGCAACAATAAGCTGGCTGTATCAATGTTCAAATCAGGTGATACATTTTCATATTTACATGAGATTGATCTTGATGGCAATTACATAAGACAATTGACATTTTCGCCTTGAGAAGAATCATCAACCATATGGTTAACCCTATGGTTGAGATTGATAAAATTTTCATCCTTAAATAACAATTACTTTTTATCTTTTGATTTTAGGTAGGGAAAAATCAGACATCTCCTTCTTTTTTTCACTCATTTTCAAAATCCGCTTTGAAAAGTCAATTAATTGTATTAAATAGCATATCACAGATGTGCAAATGGGGGGTGACAATCGATACAAAGCGTCGATGTCATTAAGTTTCACTAAGTCGTAAATATCATAAAAATAGCAGGAGTGCGCCTAAAGTCAGTTTTGGTGTACCTTGTTTCATTTTATTTGTGTATATTTGCTGTCTCATGCCTCATCTAGTTTGATTCCGAATCAAAACATTAAAATATATATAAAGAAATCACTATGCTGAGAAGACAAATAGACATTAAGAAAGTGCTGGCACCCAGCGACAGCGTAGCAATAGCAGTGATTCTCATCGGATTGCTGATAGCAATTTTCCTCGACGAAATAGCAATCAGACTCATTGGTGTATGCGTAGCAGTTCTTGGTTCAGTAGCACTGATGATGCTTATTTCCCAAAGATTGCGCGACATAGTCGATACCAGATTCACTCCTTCGCAGCCCATCCCACAGTATAAAGTTAAGATAATCAAGGATGGTGGTGCAAAGCGTCAGGTGTTCGAGGATTACGAAAAACTTTCTGTCGAGGGAGATGGCGGAGCAATCACCGATGAAGATGACAGTTCGCCTCAAAAGACGCAGGACGATATTAGGATAATCAGCAAAAAGCCTGAATCTAAATCTCAGAAACCAAAAGAGTACGAAACAGCTCCCGGCGAAGGCTTCAAAGTTATAGACAAAAGACAACGCGGTGAAAATGAGCCTCCTGCCGTACCCAAAACTGAAGTTAAGTTTGCCCAGGTGGCAGAAATAAAACCAACCATTGATTTGCCGGATTCCTACGAATTTGAGGATGATTCATCCGGTATCAGAATAGTTGGAAGAATAAAGGCATCTCAGGATGCTCAGGTTGTTAAGCCATTTAAACTTGACGACGAAGAACCAGTTGCGAAAGTTGAAATTCCAATAGTTCAAACGGAACCTGAAGTAAAGCCCGAATTCACAAAGGAAACTTTGTTCGGTGAGGATACTAAGGCACCTGAAACCGAAAGCGTAGAGCTAGAATTCGATGAGGAAGAATCAGCTCCAGTGCAGAGAAAAGAACTGGTTATTGAGATTAAAAAGCCTGCAGAATCAGAGATCGAAAAAGAATTGCCGCTTGTAGCAAAACAGGAATCTCAACAGGCATCAGCACCTGCGATTGAGCCACCAGCTAAGCCAAAGGAAAATTTCACAGCAAAGAAAATAGATGTACCTCTATCGGCAATAATAGAAACCGAGCAGGTACCAGGACAGGAGCCACGCAAGGAGTTTGAGTTTTTCCTCAATCGTGTGCTTAAAATTATCCGATCCATTACTAACACTCGTACAGCCGCATTCTTGTTAGTCAATCTGGAAAAGCAGGAATTGATTCTTCAGGCATTCGAAACCGATGTACCCGAAGCAATAACTTCCAAGCATAAGCTTCCCATCAGGAACGATGTTGTGAGCCAGATAGTTACTAATCTTAAACCTGAAATTTTATCAGAAATCAATCCTGCTGCAGAAACAGACCTGATTCCATATTACTCCCGTTCGGTTGGAACAGGGTCATTCGTGGGAGTACCTGTTTTCTATAACAAAACTGTAATTGGTATTCTTTGTGCAGATTCCACATCGCCAGATGCTTACGATGCATTCATCGTTGGGTTCCTTGGTCAGTTCACAAAGCTGATAGGCACACTGGTCAACACCTATACTGAGAAATACGAACTACAGCAGGCATCCAGAACATTAGCAGCAATCAGCACATTCAGACATTTTGCCTCCGATCGGGGACAATCACTTGATGATATTTATACATCTATTGTCGAAGCCTCAGGCAAAATTTTCGATTTTACGACTCTCGGCGTCTGCGGCTACAATCAAGAGACAGAAACCTGGAAAATATCTGCTATTGTTTCCAAAAATGATTCAGACAATCAACTAATCGGCAAAGAAATTAAATTGAAAAACACATTTGTTGGTGAATGTGTTGCTTCGGGCAAGACAGTGTTTCTTTCTCCTTTCACTGAATCAGGATTTATGTATCATCCAAAAGAAACTCGCCACATAGGTGGTTTCTTTGCATCTGTTCCCCTCAAGTCCTTGAACAGCACCTATGGAGCTCTGTTCGTTGTAGGTAAGAGTCAATCAAACATCACAAGTTATGATCTGAAAATACTTGAAATGCTTGGCGAACATGCCGGAACATTCATCGAACATTATGTATATATGCAAATGCTACAGCACAGCTCAATGGTCGATACTGGTGGTGTGCTAAATCAGGGAGCATTCTACAAGCGATTAGAAGAAGAAATGATGCAATCGCTCGACACAACTACTAATCTGACGATGTGCCTGTTAACTGTTGATCAATCTGGTTCATTCGATCCATCTAAGTTCCCCGATCGTGCGAACAACATCTATACTCACGTTATAAACCTGTTCCAGAGATATATTAAGTCTTATCATCCATTTGGTAAAGTTGCAGACAATACCTATGGTATTGTTCTGACAGGCGTAACAGCCGGAGAAGCTCATCGCTGGGCAGAAAAAATCCGCGCAGATGTTGCAAAATCACCGATAGAGATAGAGAATAAGAGATACTATGTCACAGTCAGTATTGGTCTTGCTCAGGCTACAAAGCAGGATTCAATTAAGTCCCTGATCAACAATACCCATACAGTTCTCCAGATGTCAATGGAGAAAACAAACAAAGTTACAGTATTTGAGTAAGAATAGAAATGAAAAGAACAGCAATAATCATGGCAGGCGGTTCAGGCGAAAGATTCTGGCCCCTTAGCCGCAAAACTAAGCCAAAACAATTATTAAATCTTGAAACTGACAAGACAATGCTGGAGCAGTCGATCGAAAGAATCTCCCCTCTTATTGCGCCGCAGGATATATTTATCATTACCAGCGAAGTACTGCTCGAACCGATAAGAGAAGCACTTCCAATGCTGCCACGGGAAAATGTCTTTGCAGAACCCTACAAGAGAAATACTGCACCATGCCTGGCTTTAGCCGCTGCGTTCATCAAGGCTAAATATTCAAACGAATATAAACCTGAAGAAATCAGCATTGCTGTGTTAACCGCAGATCAGTCGATCAGACCTGTTGATGGCTTTATCGCAACAGTTGATTCTGCGTTGAACTATGTGGAAAGTCAGAATGCACTTGGAACAATTGGAATTCCACCCTCCAGACCTGAAACAGGTTATGGATACATCGAAGTATCTGAAAATTTTGATTCTTCTTCTAAGTCACCCGAAATCAAGCCTGTTCTCAAGTTTCATGAGAAACCGGAACTGGAAAAAGCCAAAAGATACGCCGAGAGCGGGGCTTTCCTCTGGAACAGCGGTATGTTCTTCTGGAGATTGGATACATTCTGCGATAATCTTATTAAATGTCTTCCGGAAGTTGGGAATCAAATTGAGACCATGACTGAAAGTCTAATTTCACAGACAGGCGTAGTTCACAGTACTGCTCTAAAAGCCGTAGATGGCATTTACGCAGCGTTTCCCGATATTTCAATAGATTATGGGCTGATGGAGAAAGCTCAGTCTGTCGTCGTTGCTCGTGCCCTTTTCGATTGGGACGATATCGGATCGTGGGATTCACTCGATAGAATCAAACAAGCTGATGAAAATGGAAACATTGTGCAGGGACAAAGTGCATTGCATAATGTTAAGAACACAACAATCGTCAATCAGTCCTCTAATTCAAATATTATTGTTTCTGCTATTGGTTTAGAAGATTTCGTGATCGTTGTAACTGACGATGCAGTGCTGGTTACGCCCAAGTCCCGAGTGCAGGATGTAAAAAAATGCGTCGAACTGATTCGATCAAACAATGGCGATAAATGGCTTTAGATTATGACGTGCTCCATAATGACTATTTAGCTTATCTTTCGTTCACTTTAAAGTATTATTGATTGGTTTATAAAGAAAAAACCAACCCTGCTCCGGGGAAGAGACACAAAAAAAGGCTGTCTTCTGAGACAGCCTGATTTTGTTTTCAATTATTTTTACTTATGGTTTAATTATCGGTTTCTTCTTTCTTAATCCGAAGAATATTAGCATTCCAAGTACCCCTAATGAGACTAACACAACGATCAGAATGTTCTCCTGAATGAATTTAGCGGTCTTGCAGCCAAAGCCGCATTCCTTGTTTTCCAATAGCATTTTCATTTCGCTTATTGCAAGTATTATCTCAGTTGAATTCTTGCCGATGCATGGCACAGAACTGGACGCAAACTTATTCGCGAGTGCTTCGCCATCGGTAATGTATTTTTGAATCTGTTCCGGATACCGCTTATTGTCAACATAGAATTTTCTGAGTGAATCTAGCATAGGAGTGTCCTTCTTCAACCTGTCGATTGTGAGCAGAAAGTTCTGCTTGAGGATCTCTCCAAGCTCACATTCCGTATTCTCAAGGTCAGCTCTAAGCTCCGAGGGTGTATTGTTCATCATTTCATTGTTGCGGCTGTAGAGGGTTCTCATTCGGCGGACAATTTCCTGATTAGCATCCAAAATTGTCTGCAGATTGGCTTTTTCGTCACGTAGCTTACTGTTCAGCTTGTTGAAGCGTTGGATTTCTTTTTTTAGCTTAGCCATTTCCTGAGTCATCTGCGAGATTGTCATCTTCTGAGTAACGATAGTATCAGCCTGAGCGGTGATAACTTCTTCCTGTTGTTTCGTCTTTTCCTGTTCAGATGACAGATCGGTCGATAGAGTCTTTACGTGCTCTTTCTGGCTCTTCCATACATTATACTCGGCAATTTTCTTTTTTGCGTCTCCTTTTTTGTCATCCACAATTTTCTGATACATTTCGCCAAAACGTGATGAATTCATCCCGGAGATTGATTTGAGAAAATCGACGTCAGATGCCGTAAGTTCTTCTGCCTGCTTGGATGTAATCTGATTAACCTTAGCCTGCCAGCTTTGAATATCATTCTGGGCGGTGGCTGAACCAACAAATAAGAATGTTACTACGAGTAACGCTGTGATTATATATATTGTTTTCATTATTCTCCACCAGCCTTTCCTTCGGTAAATAAAGTCCATTTGTCGTCATCTGTAAGCACATATATTTTGCCGTCGTAATTTCCGGCTGTCAAACGAAGCTTGTTATTGCCCGGACTTAATATTTGGAAATCGAACACTGGGTCAGAGATTTTGACAGATTCCAATGGAAGAAGTATCGATGAGTACTTAGCCTCATTTGGAACTTTTGGAGTAAGAATCCATAATTTTGTGAAATAGTTGCCGGTAACGTAGTACTTACCGTCGAGCTTAGCTATTGCGACAGGAATACCGGATACAGGAGTTATCTTCTCTTCGAGAAGTATTGGATTCAGGAATATGTTCTCGCCCGTTTCAACGATAGTAACCAAGCAATTCTCACCGGACATAAAAGTCTTGGGGCAATTGTCGCCCTGACACGAGAATCTCTGCGATTTGATGCAGGTCATGCAGGTTTGGTCAAACTTCATTGTTGGAGCGCACGAAGCCGCCAATAGAGCAAAGGCAATGGCGATAAGAGTTAAACGAATTTTCATAGACTACCTAATTAATGTAAGAAATATTTCTTAATTGTAGCAATGATGATTTAGACGATTATGTTACAAATAAAACCTATTATTTTTAAAATAATTGTAAAATTTTTTTGAAAAAAGGCTGACTATTTGATTGATTTACCGCCAAATCAATATTAAAACTTCACAAACTTACCAACTTTATCGCCAATTCTAACAAGATACATACCTGGTGCCAAGCTTGAGACATCGATTCTGACTTTTTCCCCTCCTTGATAAGGCGGGGTGTCACGATTGCGAAGCAACGGCGAAGCCCACTGCGGGGTGGTCTGGATTTCTCCCAATACATTATATATTTTTATTGTCACACCCCCTTCAAGAGAAGGAAAAGACATTTCTATGAAATCTGTTGCTGGATTAGGAGAAATGAGACTAAAGTTTTTTTTTACTTCAATTTCTTGTACACTTACATTCAAGCTGTTTATATAGTTCATTAAAAATGGACTTAGATCAAGTATATGTAGTTTTTGTGGGTTGTTAACAAATGGTGATTTTACAAAATTTTCGTTGGTTATATAGAATTTCAATCCATTATTTGTTGCGATTCCCTCAACCTGATGGAATGGTAGCGAAATTGTAATTTTCCTTTTATTTCCACCAAAAAAATCAGAGTTTGAATAATCATAAAGCGTGTAAATGAATGGTTGCAGTATGTTTGTGTAGCCGCATAATGCGATAATTCTTTGTGACTCTATGCAAACAGCTCCGGTAATCAAGCCCTGAACATCGAGCGTTCCTATCAAATTGGCTTTATGGTTGCCGGGAATTTTCGGAAGTGAGTACATACTCGTTTTATTACTAATCCATTGCTTGGTGAAAAGATAAATGCTGTCATTCACAACAATGAAAGCTTCACAATCGAAATCTGTCTTATTGGCTGCTGATGCTGTAAAATCATACTGGTTAGAATACGAAAAATTGATAGTGTCAATTATGGGTGAATTGTTAAGAATAGAATTCTTCTCTATTCTCAATATTTTCAGATTGGTTCTATTGCCGCTCGAATTATTACCGAAATCGCCAATATAGATAAAATCACGATCCTGGGAAATCTCCTCCCAATCGATATTGATGGCTCCATTTAATGGATATGTCTGTAGAACATTACCATTCAATGTATCCAGAGAATAAATATTAATATCGGTATCGTCGTTATGAGTCCAGATTTTATTATTCCATTCTATCAATCCTGACGTTTCTGAGAGCTTAGATGGAAGATCAAAACTAAATGCCGGTTCCACAGATGAGGCATCATATACACAAGATCCATCATTTTGAGTTGCCGATGGGTTGTAGTTTTTTGCTAAGGGATCTGTACACCCCGATATCTGCGCTGGCGAGATATCGGGGAGAAGCAGAAAGCATATAGATAATAGAATATAGAATTTAATCATTTGTTTTAGTTAACTGTGTTTCTCTTTCCGCTCACCATTTTGGAAATTATTCCCTGCTGATTGGTTAATTCTGCCATGATGACACCACCTAAATGCAGAATGAGATAGGTTATCAGATAATAGATTGAAAGGACATGAATGTCTTCAGCAGTATCAGTTATACTCTTGGGACCATGCTCGATGAGTAGTCCGGTAGTTAGTGTAATCACAATACAAGCATAAAAGACAATATATACCGAAAACTGAAATTTTTCTTTTGCAGAAAGCAACTTCTGAAATGGATTGGAAAACTTGCATGATCCAATCAGGGGAAGCAAGAATCTGATGCTGAATAAAGCCGTTAGAATATAACCAATTTTGATATGCCACTCCCACATGGGTTCTCTGATTGCCTTAGCTAAAGTTATTGACTGATCCTGAGTTAAAGAGACACCAATAGTTGAGATATAAGTCTGAATGATTTGGGATACATGATTCTTATTCATCCAGTTTAATCTTAAAAAGATTGTAATAAGCATTAGAAGCATACAAATGGCAATTGCCCAGTGAATCAAGCGAAAAACGATAGTGTAATCTCTGTCCTTCATGATAATCTCTCATAAAATGTTTAAAAGAAGTTTCTCTTCATGTTTTTAAGATAAACGAATTTAATGAATTCCGACATACAAATTAAAAATAATTTGCTTTTACCATATTAATAATTACTTTTGTATTGCATATAAAATGAAGCTATTAATATGAGTTTATACTTACCCGAACTAATCCACAAGAAAGCAGAATGCTTTCTGAACAAGATATAATCATAAAAGAAAGATTTTCAAATGTCAGCTACTCAAATTTTCTCGATTAAGGACGAAACCGCAAACCCGGCTCCATTGGGGCTGTTGGGCTTTGGAATGACTACAGTTTTACTCAATCTTCACAATGCAGGCCTATTTCCATTGGATGCGATGATACTCTCAATGGGACTTTTCTATGGCGGGTTGGCACAAATAATTGCAGGTATTATGGAATGGAAAAAGAACAATACTTTCGGTGCAACTGCTTTCACATCTTATGGCGTATTCTGGATAACACTTGTATTCATCCAGTGGCTGCCCAAACTGGGATTCACTCCTGCAAGTACTTTATCGATGGGTTTCTTTCTCCTGATGTGGGGAATTTTTACAGGATTTATGTTTATCGGCTCACTTAAACTCAAAAAAGCTCATATTGTTGTATTCGGATCATTGACATTACTATTCTTTCTGCTGGCTATTCGTGATTTCACAGGCAATGAAGCAATCGGCAGATTCGCAGGAGTTGAAGGTATATTCTGCGGACTTTCTGCAGTATATACAGGTCTGGCTCAGGTGCTGAACGAACTTTACGGAAAAACAGTTCTTTCTTTAGGGAGCAAGAATTAATTATTTGTCTGAGCTGGGATTTATAGGATTAATGTGATTAACGGCATGATTAAATCTGCTTGAAATTACACATAATCGCTGAGAAACCCCCAACCCCCATTGAAAAAAGGGGCTAATACAGTCGTTGCAATTTATTGTTTTGCATTCCCCTTGCTCCAAGAGGGGCTGATTCGTTCTTTTTAAAATATAATTGAGTGAATAGCCTCGAAGTAAAGCTCGTGGCTATTCATTTATTTACAAAGAATGAACTAACCCTCCCCATGCTTGGAGAGGTAGAACCAAAGCCAATTATATCTTCACCAATTTGCCCCAAACAGGATTCTGACGAATGAAGAAATCAAGAGCTATGTAGTACGCTTTTTCCTTTATTTATTTATAATCAAATTTTTGCTGGTTACTGTTTGCCGGTTTAACTCCAGACTTACAGTATATACCCCATTTGGAAGTTTAGAAACATCAAAGCTAGATTTGTAATCACCCGATGGTTTTTGCTCATTCACAAGTATAATACTCTGTGAACCCTTTGAATCTGTGATTAATATTCGAACTAAGCCATTCTTGTTTATCGAGAACGGAATGCTGATATTTCCTTTTGCAGGATTAGGATAAATATATCCAAGTTCCGATTTGCCTGAGTTAGTATTCTGCATTTCGACGCTGGTTGGAGTGAATCCATGAGGACCTTTGAAGTCAATCATATCAACTCCATGGCAGACGCTGCAATTCTTTATTTTTCCGGCAAATCCCTGCAATGCAATAATCTGATCATTATCTCTTGGCTGAACGGTTGGGTAAATAGCATGTGGCGAACCATGACAGGCACTGCAGAACATACTGCCGTGACCTTTTGATTCCTTGTATAATTTTCCTGCTTCCGGAGCAAAGTTTGCACTATGGCAAGTGCTCGTACTGCAGGATGGTTCCTGAAGCCATGCTTTTCTGCCGTTTTTCTGAGTTGATGCTATCTGAGCCATTGTTCCATGACAGTCCTGACATTTATAACCTAGTGAAAACATAGCATCGCGATAACATTTTGTATTGGGACCGGGATGGCATTTGTAACAATCTGTTGTAACAGTAGAATGTCTGCTGTGAATTCTGTATGATAGTGGCTGTGCTTCGCTGTTTCCTGTTGTACCCAAAGCATTAGATTGATGACATTTAGCGCATAATACAGGTTTAACATTAGGATCTAATTCATCGGGATGATTATCCAATATCTGTTGTTCACTTGTATGGCATCCGCTGCTCACGCAACTTATCTCATTCGAAACGGGAACAACAGGATTGGCAGTAGCCAGAAGATTGTCATTCATGTCATATACTTTTATCAATGCCTGCTGATATGGATCTTCTTTGGTCAAATCTTTATCTGTATAAGGAGTAATCGGAACACCAGTCGCCTCAAAAAAATTAGTATTGACCTTCATGTCTCCCGAAAGACCGTTACCCGTCAAGCCAATATTTGGCTGCAGAGTTGAATTGAACAATACTTTTGCATAATCCCAGAAATTGGTTTTCCCAACGGAGTAGGTGTTACCGGGAATTTCATACTTTACTTTGATCCCGGTGGTGATAATCTGAGGATAGGAGCTACCATTGCCCTTTTTAATTACCTGAGCTCTGATGTTATTGTAAGGAGGCAAAATGACCAAAGTGCTGAAGTCTTTGTTGCTGCAATGCATTCCAAGGTCATTCCAAGCAATAACAATATACTCTGACTGAGCTGTCTTACCTGTTATCAAAAGTATTGAAACAGCTAAGACCAATACGATAGAAACAATCCATTTCATAATTCATCCCTTTCAATTTTGGATATTATTATCAATTCAATGATATTGAGGTTATTCAATACTATTTTTGTAAAAATTTCTTGATCGAATCACAGATTCAATTTAAATAAATTTACCTATCTTTTTTCGAAAAACTTCAATAAATTTGTATTCATTCTGTCAATTCAATACCTTTTAAACTATAATACAATTAATATCAGGAATAATATCATGAAGAAGTCGCTAATAATTGTAACTATATTTTTACTCAGTTTCTTAGTGAATCTATCGGCTGATGAAATCAATTTCCAGAGAGGCAGCTGGGACGAAATCAAAACTATGGCTGCCAAATCCGGCAAATACATATTTCTCGATGCATATACCGACTGGTGCGGCTGGTGCAAGATTCTTGATAATGAGACTTTAACAAACAAAGAGGTTGTCGAGTTTGTCAATGCCAACTTCATTTCCGTTAAATATGAAATGGAAACAGGAATAGGCAAAACTCTAGCAATGAAATACCGTGTAAAAGGCTTCCCGACACAACTATTCTTTAGCCCGGAAGGTAAGCTTGTCTATACAGGCTTCGGATTCACAAAACCAGATGTCTTCATCGGAATTCTGAAAAATGCAGTCAATCCTGAGAAACAGATAAATTTCAGAGGAATATCAGATGATCTGAATCCAACATTTCCTGATTTTTACAAATCTGCTTTTGAAAAGAATGGAAGCCCCGACAAGAAGTTTCCATCTGATTCTATGGTTCAGGCATATTTGAATATGCAGTCAGATTTATTCTCCGAGGTCAATTGGTCTGTAATCAGTCGATTTAAGACAACCTATGAATACAATAATTTTTTCCTCGAAAAAATTAAGACTTATGCCGAACTTTACGGAGAAGAAGAAGTAAAGGATAAGCTATATTCAATTGTTGAAGATAAATTGCTTCAAGCAATAGAAGCAGAGAATCCAGACATTATGAGAGATGCACTCCATTTGGCTTCAAGATACGACCCAGATGGAAGCCAGGACAGAATGGATTATATGGAAATCATGTACTACGAAAAGACAAGTAACTGGAGTGAATATGCCAGATTAATTGACATACAGATTAATAATAACAAAATGCCTCCCGAATCTATTAATGAATCTGCATGGACAATATATCAGAATGCCAAGGATCCTGAAGTAAACAAAAAAGCTATCGGATGGTTGAAAGCAATTATTGAGAACCAAACCAATTGGGAATTGATTGATACTTATGCCGCTCTGCTCTTCAAAGACAAAGACTACATGCAAGCTAAAAAGTACGCTCAAATAGCTATTGAAGAAGGAAAGAAGAAAAATGCTGACGTCAGCGAAACAGAAAAGTTATTAGAAAAGATTAATACAGAACTGAAATAATCTTGATTGAAAGAACAATTTTAACTTGATTATATTAAGCTTTAGCAGGTAGAAATTGCTGTTACAGAGCAAAGATAAGGCGCAGAATCTCTGACCACTTTGTGATTTCGATTACACGATATCCCAAAAGTGTTCCAAATCCTATTAATGTGAGACCGGCGAATTTTCTGATTTTAACGATAAAAGCTGGTGACATTCTTGGTTTGTAAAATATTAGAACTTTTACCATAATGTAGAGCCACAAAAATGTGCCAAGACCAAATCCTAATGAGAAGATAGTTTTACCTATAAAAGTCTGTTCAATCAATCCCCATTTTTGAATTTGCATAGCTACATAAGAAATAGAAGCAAGGAATGTAGGATTGGCAATGTTTGCAAGGGCAACGGCAAATCCCAAAAGGAATGGGCCACGGTGAGTCAGGTATTCAATAAAGCGCGGACGCTGTGCTTCGGCTATTGCTTCAATATTTTGGTGCTTCTTGGGTTTGAGATTGATGATTCCGTAAACTACAATGCCTGTAATTACTACTAATTGAAAAACCAACACTGCAACGGGATAATCAACAGAGAAAGTGTCTATAATCTGAATAAAAGCTGAAGTTGCGAAAACTGATATCAAACAGAAGAGGAAGTCCATCAACGATGTACCCATACTTGCGAGTATACCATGTTTTGAGCCTTTGTTAAGGGCAAGCTTCATTGCCGTAACGGCAACCGGACCCGGAGGCAAAGCTAATATGAAACCTACAACTGCTCCTACGATCAGAGACATTAGCATATTTCATTCCCTTTATCTATTGTAAAAATCAACAATAATTTTAGTATTACATTAGTTCATAAAAAGCATAAAAAAAAGATACTCTTAAAAAGTGTGCAATTTCTTACACAGTCAATCTACGATAAAAAGTATATAAAAACAAAAAAAAATTAACTCGTTAATAATCCAAAATTAATATTCAGTTCATAATTCTTGACAAAAAGACGATTTACATCGATTGATCAGCAAAAAAAAAAATTTTTCATAATTTTTATTTATTTTGTAACATTATTTCGGTTCATGCATTTCTTATTTACTTTATTGTAGGATAATAATCATTTTTTTACATATATCAGGGAAACAGCCTTGAAAAATTTTTACTCCTTTCGATTGGCCATTGTCATGCTTTTTGCCATGATAATTACTCTTGTTGTCGCTTGCGAAAAATCAGTTGTAGCACCTTCAGATCCTTTAAAAGTCAAAGGTGTCTTAATTGACAAGCAGAATGTTCCAATTCCTAACGCTGTTATGGAAGCCGTTCTCATTCAAAAATCGAAAACAGCTATCGTAGCCGACCAGGTACTCCAGCGTGACACTACTGACGAAGATGGAAATTTTGAGTTCTCGGCACTTCAAAGCGATCTTACAAATGTTGACTTAAGAATCATTCATCCCGATCTGAAGCCTTTCCAGGAAAACTTTATCAAGGCTCTTGGCAATCAGGATCGCAGTAAAGTTGTTCTGCAAATGCTATATCAGGATACTTGCTGCGGGCGCATCGAGCTGACTGTTCGCTCTGCTAAAGATTCATCCGTCATTAGTGGTGTTGAGGTCAGACTTAATCAGGGACAAACAATCAAAAGAAAAGCTTCAACCAATAGCGAAGGCAGATTAGTTTTCGAAGAGGTTTGCGGTGGCACATATTGGGTTCGCCTTTCGAAGACCGGATATAATGTAAAAGAAGAAGATGGATTCCGCATAGAAGGCTGCGATTCAAGCCATTATGTTGTCAGAACTCTATATATGACAGCATACGAAAAAGATTCATGCTGTAATGGTATTATGAAGATTAATCCAGTTGATAAAAAGACAGGGGATCTTCTTACCGGAGCTATTGTTAAGTTAAGAAAGAACGGTACTGAACTCTCACGCTTAACTGTCGGGAATGAACCTGTTGTATTCCGTGAACTCTGCAAAGGCACATATAGTATGCTCATCATTAAAGATGGTTATACTCCTATGGAATTTGCCGTTGAAATGGGTTGCAGTGATTCTGTCGAGCTAAAAAAAGAACTATCAGCTATCGAATGCTGTAATGGTATAATCAAACTCAAAGTGCAGGACAGTACCGGAGCAGGAATTCCTGAAGCTACCGTTAACATGTTCAAAGGTAATACCAAAATCGGTACAGTTTATACAAACGCTGAAGGCAGAGTTATTATGACCGGTATCTGCCAGGGTGATTACAGTTTCTCGATTATCAGAAAAAATTATAAATCTATTGAATTTTCACAGGCAATGGGTTGCGACGATACAGTCAGTTTAGAAAAAACTCTATATTATGATGGTGCAGATACATGCTGCAAAGGCATCATTAAAGTTTATCCAAAAGATGCAAGTACAAAAGTTGCTTTAAATGGTGCAACTGTTAAAATGTTTATCGGCGACAAATTAGTTAAAACTGAAACAGTTGTCGAGGGTGTTGCAACCTTCAAAGAACTTTGCACAGGTAAATATTCATTCTTAATTGTTAAGGATGGTTACAAATCAATAGATTTCGTTGTAGAATTGCCCTGCAACCAAACAAAGGAACTTGAAAAACTATTGAATAAGAGCGAATCTGATTCCTGCTGTAACGGCGTTGCTAAGATATTTGTAAGGAATCCCAATAATGAACGTATTTATAATGCTCTTGTTAAATTGTGGAAGGGTGGAACACTACTCGGAGAATACCATACCAATAACGACGGTTACGTTCTTCTTACAAAACTTTGTCCCGGTACTTATGGTGTCAATCTTTCTCAGGATGGGTACAAGGGAATGGAATTCTCCTTCACTCTCGGATGCGATGACACTGTTACTTATGAAAAAATTCTGAATTTCAACGAAAAGGATACTTGCTGCAACGGAGTTGTCAAATTCATCTTAAAGAATGATGGTGGCGAACCGCTGGCTAATACTGCCGTTAAAATGACTTTATCTGGCACTGTAGTTAGATCAGGCAATGCCGGCACCGATGGAACAATCACTTTCAGAGAACTATGCAAAGGCGTATATAATATTAGAGTTGCCAGAGATGGTTTTAAAGTTCAGGAATTCTCAATTGAATTAAACTGCAACGATTCACTTGAAGTTGAGAGAATTCTTGAGAGAGATACATGTTGTACTGCTGTTCTTCAACTTCATGTTATTGATGATTCAACCGGAACTGCTATTAATGAAGCTAGAATCGAAGTCAAAAGAAACGGAGATATGTTTACCGATGGATACACGAATGCTGAAGGCAATTTTGGAAGAGAGAAATTTTGTGCTCCCTCCACTTATATCGTTCATGTAATTAAAGATGGTTATGTAACAAGAGAATTTACATTCACTTATACTGCATGCACTACTAAGAGCGAGACAATCAGACTCAAAAGAAACTAGTTCTTTTTAATCTTCTTATTTATCAAAGGGTTGCTAAATTGGCAGCCCTTTTTATTTATGTCCTTACTGCACGGGTGTCATAACAGGATCATCATTTCTTAAGTTCTTCCCCCATGCGGTCAAGCAGGGCTGGTTCATTCTTAGTAAATCAATGAATAGCCACGAGCTTTAGCTAGTGGTGAAAAGAAAAAATGATTTTATTTGGGGATTTATCCCCACACAACGTTCAATTTCGACTAAAGTCGATGAAAATAATTAGAAATATTTCCACGAGCTAAAGCTCGTGGCTATTGATTCCATATTACTTTAAAGAGAATGAACCAACCCCCCATGCGGTCAAGGATTGGGAGCTGTTTGGAATAATAGATTTATACAGGCTTAATTCCTGAAAGAATTGACAGGATTAGTGAATAGTCCTCGGGCTTATTCATGTTGAGGAAAATATCTGAATGGTAGCCGTTCAGAGTTTCGATGTTCTCTATGATACTTGATGGTACAGAACTAATAAGGTTGTGAATCTTGCACTTCCTCTTTGTTTGTGATGAATCTCTTGTTTCATCATTATTGTCTGCTGTGATAATTTCCTCTATAGCAGAAGTCAAAGACTTGCTATAAACAGCACACAGCTGCTGAAGGAAGCCGTCCGCTTTTGGAACTACGCAGATTGCATCTGATTTGAAATCAACGATACTCTTTATCATTTGCGCATTCATCAACGGTATATCACAGGAAATAACGAAATTTTTCTCTGTCCTGCTATTCATCAAACCCGAGTGAATGCCGGCAATGGGACCAATGTTTTGATAAATATCAGGAAAAGTTTTTAGATTCAAGTACTGATATAAGTGGGGTTCATTCGTAACAATAATAACCTCACTGAAGATTGACTTCATAAGATTGCTTATATGGTCAATAACTGTAATTTCTCCTATTTTAAGAAAGGACTTGTTCTCACCCATTCTGATACTTTTGCCACCTGAGAGAATAATCCCTGTTATATCCTTATACATTCTACCCAGTCTCCTTTGCTTAACATAGTTAATTCTTCAGGGAATAAATACATACAATCTGATTTACTCATAGTTGACATTGAGCCTGATGACTGTGAACCTGCACTATCAACTTCAAAATAGCCATGTTCAATATCAAAGCTCGATTCAGCCATAGTAAAATGTAGTTTGTTATCACCTTTTTGTGCTGATGATTTTAATTTTGCAGTAAAATGATTTGTGGATTTTATTCCATAATGCATCAAAAGTGCCTGCTTGACGAACAATTGAAAATTTACAAAGCATGACAGAGGGTTGCCGGGCAGGCTAAAGATAGGAATAATTTTTGAACCGATTTTAAATGTACTGAAAAGAAAGGGTTTACCTGGCTTAATATTCACTTTCCAGAACAGAATATCTGCACCCATATTTATTAATGCCTCCTGCATAAAGTCGAATTTGCCAACCGAAACTCCGCCTGATGTTATTAATATGTCAATATCAGTGGACAAGGCTTGAGAGATTTTGGATTCTATTAATTCTAATTTATCCTTTATAAAACCAAAAACAACTGGCTCCATATTCATTTCATTTACCATTGCCGTCAAAGTCGAAAGATTAGATGACCTGATCTGATCATTTACTGGAACAGTATCAATCGAAACAAGTTCATCGCCAGTGGCAAATACTCCGATTTTTAATTTAGCAAATACAGAAAGAAATGACTTACCGCAAGCTGCTGCCAAACTTATGTTGCTCGATTTTATTAAAGTTCCCCTGCTTATAGCAACAGAATTATTCTTGATATCTTCACCCAGTAGCCGCGCATTTTTTCCTCTTTTCAGAGCATAATTTTCACTCACTGTAATTTTATTTCCGGAAATTATACAGTTTTCAACGGGTATTACTGTGTCTGCTCCCTTGGGCAATTTAGCACCTGTCATTATGCTGACTGTCTTATTATAATCAACTTCAAATTCCTGATAATTCCCTGCAGACAATTCCCCTATAACATTCCAAGCCCGAATATCAGGATTATATTTAATAACATAACCATCCATCGATGAGTTATCAAAGGGAGGTAAGTTTACATCTGATATTACATCTTCGGCTAATACTCTGCCAACAGAATCGAGGAGATTAACCTGTTCTTCTAACTTTGGTAGCAAAGAAATTTGATCGAATACTTTATCTAAAGCCTGTTTATATGTTAACATACAATTCCTGAATCAATATTCAAATTTATTATTAATTTTGTGATAGATAAACGTTTTAGAACTTACTAAGATAAGAGATTATTTTGCATAAAAAAATTGATTTGCTATATTTACTAATTTTAGTACTAATCTTTAATAGTACAAACTATCGTATTGATTATCGTAACTTTAGGTTGATAATTGCTATATTTGTAATAAATGAATACAATTTAAATTTCAATTGGGTTCGAAATGTATTTCAAAACTTTGCTTCTGTTTGTCGTAATAATTTCTTTTCTAGTCACAGGTTGCGGGGACAACAGATCTGCTCATAATCAACACGATTCTACAACCGTGAGTATAGGCAAACAGGTCTGGATGAAGAAGAATCTGGACGTTGATCACTACCGCAACGGCGATCCGATTCCAATGGTTGCCGATCCTGATAAATGGGAGAAATTAACAACCGGAGCATGCTGCTTTATAGGTAACGATTCTGCAATGGGAGCGATTTATGGGAAGCTTTATAACTGGTATGCTGTTAATGACCCCCGGGGATTGGCTCCGGCTGGATGGCACGTAGCTAGTGAAAAGGAGTGGATTGAACTTTCAAATTATCTTGGAAAAGATGATTTAGCCGGCGGTAAGCTTAAAGAAGCCGGAACTACTCACTGGAAGAGCCCAAACACAGGAGGAACAAACGAAAGTGGTTTCACGGCTCTGCCTGGTGGCTGGCGATATTACCTGCGAACCGATATACAAATCAGCAACTATGGCTACTGGTGGACTTCTACGGAGATCGATGTAACAAATGCCTGGAACAGATCTATGAACAGCAATAGTGAACGTATTACTTGTGAAGTCGGCTATAAATTAGATGGGCTGTCGGTAAGATGTATCAGAGACTGAAACAGTAGAAAGTATAAAGTTCATAAAGTTGTAAAGGAAAAAAATGAAAACAAAATCTCAAAAGCTTAAAGAATTTTATTATCTTTGGATTGTGATGAATATTGTCCGGTTTATTTTACTGGATTCACCATTTAAATATAAGCCTGAGTTTTTCAATCCGTTTACATTGATTTATAATTACTTTTTTATCCCGGCAGCTGATTATTATAAATATTTTGACACTTATGATTATACAGAGCTTATTGTTTACATCCTTGCTCCATTGGTGATATGGTATCTGGCAAAGTTTTTGCCGAGGAAATCAGTAGAAAGTTAAAAGTTGAAAGCCTGATGTCGGAGGAGTTATTTTACCTTTTTCTTGCTTCTCTGGAATGAAACAAAATAATTCAATCCGATTCCGATGCTGAAATATCTCTTTGTACCACTATAATTAAAAATTTCTTTTGTTTTTTCCATAGTAACCATGTTTGTATTTGTTATTTCATAATTCATTTTGTTGTAAAATTGGTAATAATCAAAATCAAAATTAACACCCACATTATTTAAGAAAAAATAGACTAAGCTGAACCCAGCATTGTATGTGAAAGAAAATTTATTCGAAGTATTTTGAAGATATGACACCACATATGTTTGATTACTATTTTTTGCTTTTAATTCATAAGCCGCTTCATTTTCTGCCAATACGGTACCTCCAACCAAAAATCGAGGATAAATAAAAATGTTTGCCAATTTAATCTTTGAATTGAGACCAAACATTATATTTTGCTGTTTCATATCATCAAAGGTTAGAGATGGATAATCCTTGTAAAAATCCGGATACATTGTTGATATTTCATTGTCGAGTCCCGGTTTCCAATCTCCATTTTGAGGAGAGAACTTCCAACTAAGCTCAACTCCAAGGTATTTATAAAAAAATAAAGTGGCATCAAAAATTCGAAAAAAAGTAACATAATCCTCTAAATTATTATACATCAAATCGGTTGCACGATTATATGTTTGGGATTTATTCATCGGCATTATAAACCCAATATTTGTTCTGACAAGCAAACCAATGTCCCTTGCACTATCTCGAACGGCTCCCTCGCAATTCTGAGTAGTTAGCTGATAAATGACTGAACAAACGATAATGAATATGACTGTTTTCATCTATTCAATAAAATTTACAATTGGTGTTGTACCAGACAATATCCTTCCTTTATAGAATTCAATGTCTATTCGGAATTGATGATTTTGCAAATTTTGAGGCGATTTGAATAAAAGGAAATCATCTTCAATTTTTTTTCTAATAAATGTTTTGCTTTCTTGTTTTATGATTTCACTATAATCTTTTATAGGTAAATATGTCCTAACTGATCTTCGGTTAACATTAGATGCAAATTCAGGTACTTCTGAATAATCTAAAAATCTAAAAAATTCTGATATTTCTGAGTCTTTTGGATGCTCACTGTCAAAGTCATTCAACGTAAATATTTTAATAACCCTGATACTGTCATCAGCAGAAAAATCATAGCAATAATCCTTTTTGTACCCTAATACAGAATCATGTATATCTGTGTATAATGTTAATCTAATTCCGTAAGCCTTGGAATATATAATATTAGTTTCGCTGACTATTTGGTATTCTTTGTTGTTATCCAAATTATCTGTAGTAATAGCAATATATTTATATATCATTGGTTCATGGATTTGGCAAGGTTCTTCACATGTAAAGGACTGCATCAGTACGAAGAAGACAATTCCGGCAAATATATTAATTATTTTTTTCATTTGAAAAAAATTAGATTTCTAATTTATACTTCATTATTTCAAACTTAACTAATTAACCAATTAAATACAAAAGATTATTTAATCAGGATAAAATGGAAAAAGTCTTGAAATTTGAAGTGAAAAGTATAAAAATCGGGGGATAATTATTATATTCTAAAATAAAAAAACCTTCTAAGAGTTAACTCAGAAGGCTTGTAGTGACCCCAACGAGATTTGAACTCGTTCCCCGACCTTGAAAGGGTCGTGTGCTAACCGTTACACTATGGGGCCTATTTTGTATTAAACAGGATTACAAAATTAAGAACATTTCAATATAAATCCAAATTAAATATAATATTTATGGAAAAAGAAGAAGAAATTGAATCAGAAAACGGTGACAACATGCTTTGTATCGGCATTACAGGTGGGTTTGGTTCAGGGAAGACAACTGCGGCCCAAATAATCGCTGATGCCGGATTTATAGTGATTTATACCGACGATTTGGCTAAAGAAATTATGAATAGCGATGAAAAAGTGCGAGAACAGCTGATTTCGGCATTCGGTTCAGATACGTATAAGGATGGAAAGCTGAACAATTCTTATCTGGCTTCGATAGTATTTTCGGATAAACCGGAATCCGAGAAGCTTCTCGATCAGCTGGATAAAATAGTTCACCCCCCGGTTATTGAAAAAATGATGAATCTGGTTGAAGAATACGAAAATAATGGAGAGAAACTCGTTTTCGTAGAAAGTGCACTGATCTATGAGGCTGAACTGGACGATGGCTTCGACTACATTCTGAATGTTTCATCTTCTATCGATAATGTAAAGAAGAGGGCTGAATCCCGCGGTATAACTGCAATTCAGCTTCAGAACAGGCTAAACCGACAAATACCACCAGAAAAGAAATCTCAGTGGGCTGATTTCAATATCGAAAACAACGGAACTCCGGATCAGCTCAAAAGATCCGTATTGATGATAGTTGAAATTATGAAGGCAATGTGATTTGTATTGTCATCCCGAGCGTAGAGAGGGATCTGTGTTTTATGTCTTTATTTATTTGAGATTTCTAACTACGTTCGAAATGACATATAAGTCTGTCATCCCGAGTTTAAATGTGGATCTATGTATTCATGTATTGTCATCCCGAGCGTAGAGAGGGATCTCAACTATACCCATTCCAAGCTCAAATCATTCCAGTTTGGATTAACAAGTTCAATTAAATTTATCTTCTTCTCTCTTCGCCAGCTCTTTATTTGCTTTTCTCTCGCAATGGCAGAACTAATATCATTTGTTTGCTCAAAATATACTAATTTAGAAATATTATATATTTGAGTAAAACCCTCAAATAGTTTGTTTTTATGCTCAAAAACTCTTCTTTCCAAATTATTAGTAACTCCAACATATAGAGTTTTTGATTTGTTGGTTAATATGTAAATATAATAAGTTTTATCCATTATTCACTTGATTTATAGATTTCTCACTTCGTTCGAAATGACATGTTAGTCTGTCATCCCGTGTTTAACGGTGGATCTATGTATTCATGTATTGTCATCCCGAGCGCAGAGAGGGATCTCTGTTTTTATTTCCTAAATTCATTTGAGATTTCTCACTTCGTTCGAAATGACAATTCACTACACTCCTTCTGAAATGACAATAAAACCTCACTCCCCGAACTTCGTCTTCAGCATTTCTGACACATTCTTAGGCACAAACTCCGTCACATCCTGCTTGAAGCTTGCAAGCTCCCTGATTATCGAGGAATTGAGATAGGTATATTTTTCGTGGGGCATAAGGAATAATGTCTTGATGTCTGGTACAATCTTCCGGTTCATCAACGCAAGCTGAAATTCATACTCAAAATCGGAGACAGCTCTGATACCGCGAACAAGAGCAGACGCTTTTTTCTGAACGGCATAATCCAACAGAAGACCATTGTAGATATCAACTTCAACATTAGGTAAATGGCTGAGGGCTGTTTTCGCCATATCTTTCCGCTCCTCATCCGAAAACAACTGTGTTTTTTTTGAGTTGACGGCTACGACGACGATAACCTTATCGAACAGAGAAGCTGCACGTTCTATTACGTCGATGTGTCCGTTTGTTATCGGATCGAATGTCCCGGGATAAATTGCTATTTTATTGCTCATTGTTTGCCTCTGTTATGTTTGGACAAATGCTGAATAATTAAAATGTAAGGATAGAGCACAACTCCCATTTTCAATTTTATGAATAAATTAAAAACAGTGCTTTTAGTTGTTTCTTAATTTCTCAAGTAACTGTTCTTTATCGCTCTTGCTCTGAACGTTGAATTTGTCGTACTCGAAAATATGATCCAAATGTACACGGGTTAGAGTAACATTTGAGCTTATTGGTTTAATAATTATGAATTCTGTGGCTGCAACGGTCGTAGTGCCCTGATAGACAGTATCGCAATCAGCCAGGATCAAGTATTTACTTCCGTCTTGTTTAAACTGAAGCTGAATCGGGAAATTTCGTTGAAGTCTGATGCTGTCTACCGTTTGAACATGTCCGCCATTCTCAAAAACGAATGAACCGCGTTCGTTGAATTCATAGACAATTCCGCCATCCTGACGATATTTTATAGGGTCGGATCGAAAATAAAAACGGATGCCACTGCCAGCACTTACGTTGATATTGCACATAAAGTGGGATTGAGTAAGATCCTCTCTTTTCATAGCGCAAATCCCTCCGTTAGAAATAAGGACTTCGCTGTCATTTATCTGTTCTACGGAATCTATCGTACTGAGAATTCTGCATTCAATCGGAGAATTTGTTCTTTTGTCCAGCACAAATTCATCAGGGCTTGGCAGGAAGGCACACGAACTGAGAACAGTAAGCATCGCAAGAGCCTGCAGATATATTTTGTATTTATACTTATTCATTGTCATCCTCATATATTAATCCGGATTATTTGGGATTACTTGTTATACCTGATATTCTCCGGATAGAAGATACGATCTCCAATTCCAACGCTGAAGCCAAGATAAAATCTAGAGAAACTGCCAGGGTTGCCAAATGAGTCTGTCAAATCACGTCCAAGACTGTAGTTCGTTGAGCTGACGAGATAACCAATAATCAAACCTCCATTCAGAAATTTAGACAGACGCAGATTCAACCTTGCTGCAAAGTTATACATAGCTGAAGGGTAGAAAGATGTTTCGATATATGGATCAAGCGACAATTCATCTGGAAGAAGAGTTACCCAGTAACCAACGCGCAAGGGCAGAATTCCCAATGCCCATTCGTTTTTGCCGAGAGCCACCAGGTTGAAGAGAGATGCTCCAAAATAAAAATTATTATTGGCGAAAGGCAGAGATATATTAGTGTTAAGAGCTTTAATCATAACACCATTGAAAAGAGTCTTGCCCGAGCCTGAACTAAGAGCAGATGAGTCAGTTCCTGAGTATAAAAAGCTAAGCTGCAATATACCAACATCCCATGATGAGTGTGGATGATCTTTCCATTCAATATATGTCTCCGGGACAGAGTTGTGAAAGTCCAGGAAAGAAATACCCAGACCGGCATAAGGAGCGAAGACTGTTGTAGCATCGGTTCCGATAGGGCTCTGACGAACCATGTAGGAATTCTTGGTGTTAACGCCTGCTGCAACCCCTAAGTAAGCTCTGAGGTTAAGTCCTCCCATTGAGCCAAGATCAAGTGAACCTGAAAGATTCAGATACTGAGACGGATACCATCCAACCCCAACAGAAGCGGTAACAGACAAATATGGAATCTTATCGGTAATATACCATCGTTTTTTTACATACAGAGGAAAGATAGAAACTAAACTATTCTCTACTCTTGCATCTGGAAAAATTCCTTCGAAGATCGAGGTACCGAGTGTCCAGTCCTTAGCATCACGAAACCACCTCAAACGCCACTCGCCCGATCCCACACGGTAAATACCTCCGGTGAATAAAGAACTGCTGTCACCGCGGTTTGAAGAGCTTAACTTTTGATAATTAGGGAATATTCCAAACAAACCGGAGCCGGTCGAGTAGTTATTGTTACCACCGATAGTTCCGACGCTTTCAAAAATACTAAGCCTTATAAAATCCGGATAGTCATGCTGAACAAGGCTGTCCCGCTGTTGCATATCACGATAAGACTCGATAGTTCTTGATGATGGAAAGATAACGCCATTGTCGCGGTTGCCCGGAGCATTTTTCTGCTCGATATAGGTAATCGTGTCTCTTTCTGTAATTGTATAGAGATCACGCTCAACTCTTGTAGTGAAATTGAAACAGCCGGTAAGGCCCAAAGTCATCAACAAGGCTACCAGAACTTTGTAATTTAGTTTCATAATATTATTTTGAGCTAAGTTTGACATCGATCGAATAAGGAAAAATCAATCATTAAATTTATATAGCTTTAACGTTTAGCCATGCAAAACCGTTTAATCTGGCTGTTATATTGTCGCCACTGTTTATCTTGCCTACCCCTTCCGGAGTTCCGGTGAAGATGCAGTCTCCTGGGTAAAGAGTGAAAACTTTGGACAGATATTCAATCAGCATAGCTGGGCTGCGTTCCATTTCGGATGTTCTACCCTTTTGTTTCATCACTCCATTTACTTCCAACTCAAGATTGAAATCGGGAATGGATGTGAACTGCTCGACTGGAATCACCTGCGATAGAGGTGCAGATGTAACAAAACCTTTTGCTATAGCCCATGGTTTGCCCTCTGCCTTCGCTTTTGCCTGTACATCACGCATAGTAACGTCAATTCCGACAGCATAACCGGCGATATATTTAACAGCCTCTTCGGCAGATACATTAATACACTCCTTGCCTATAACAAGTACAAGTTCGACCTCGTGATGCACATTCTCCGACATAGCTTGAAGAAGAATAGTACCACCGTCAGGAATAATAGCCTGAGGGGGCTTAATGAATATTGATGGCTCAGTTGGAATGGCTGTTCCCATTTCTTTTGCATGCTTAGAATAATTTGAAGCCACACAAAACAAAGTGCCTGCCTTCATTGTCCTACCGTCAGAAAAATTCAAATCGTATATCATATTTTATTAAATTCTTTTAATATGTGAACTGATGCGATACACACCAGGATTTCTCAAAAAGTTTATGTTTCCTAAAATGTCATTCCAGTGATTGAGCCTGTGTGACAAATCAAATTTTAGAGGTCATTCCGAACGTAGTGAGGTGCCGGAGGCCTTGCGAAGCGAATCCAGTCCGCATTAATATTGGATTCGCTTCGCAAGCCTATAGCTCTCACGATCGCTTCGCTCCCTCAGAATGACATGAAACTTACTATCGAGGAGATCCTCATGTTTACGCTTAATTATTGAATCAACATCTTATAATAATCTCATTATTTCAAGGCTTCATCTAAAATTCTACTAAAATTACGTGAAAAAAAATAAATTTACAAATGATGCATAAACAAATCAATTCTATTGGATTAGAACAATTATTTTTGTTCAGCTTTACTTTTTCAAAAGCAAGATCCAATCATACAATCAAGCAAGTAACATATATTTTAACCAGTTATTGGCTTGGGAGTATTATTTATTTGTTTGGAAATTAGAAATATTTAACTAATTTAGAATAAGCTAACGGACACAATTTCCGAACAACAGCAGCATGTTGAAAACTTAGAAGTTAGTTTCTAAGCCATTTGAGGAAGATGTGGAAAACATTATTTTATATTATTTTTAAATTTTTGTTAAGTTCATTACCATAAATTTGGAACAATGTGAAATTCGTTAAAAGTAAGCTTAGATAGATAGTAATCCGCTAATGAATAATAATAATTATAATATTGAAGAGCAGTTATGAGTGACAGTTCAAAAGATAATCGCATCGGCTTTTTGTGGTTAGGCGTTAGCCTGGCAGCAGGATTGATTGTGGCTTCATTTATCCTGTCAGGTGCTCTGATCAAGGTAAAAAATGCAGCACAATTCGTAACTGTAAAAGGTTATGCCGAGAAAAGCATTACATCCGATTTGGGCGTTTGGAATGGTTCAGTCTCAGTTCATGGATTGGAATTATCGAGCTCATATACAAAGCTTCAAACGGATGTTGAAAAGCTCATAAAATTCCTAGAAAGTAAAGGAATTGGTAAAGACAAAATCTCTGTTGGCTCTATTACTACATTGAAAATGTATAGATATAATACCCAGGGTCTTTCTACTGGTGAAATAGGCGGTTATGTCCTTGAGCAAAAGGTTAGCGTTACTCTTAATGATGTGAAGCTTACACAGGACATAGCAAATCAGTCCACAACTTTGATTCAAAATGGTATTGAGATTGTGTCACAGCCACCTCAATACTATTATACCAAACTAAATGACCTCAAAATGGTAATGCTTGGCGAAGCTACAAAGGACGCTAAAGCCCGTGCAGAGATGATTGCTAAAAACAGCGGCAGTCAGGTTGGTACTTTGAAATCAGCCCAGCAAGGTGTATTTCAGATTACATCAACAAATTCTACCGATGTTTCTGATTATGGAGAATATGATTTAAGTTCAATTGTAAAAACTATTAAAGCTGTAGTAACTGTCGATTTCTTCGTAAAGTAAATCACTAACTTTCTATATACAATGTACTTAACTTTGAGTTACAACGTCTTGTTAACTCAGCATAATAATTAAAAAATAATGAAATTTAATAGATAGGGATAAAATGAAAATTGATAGAGTATTCACGAAGGGTGTAAGCAGTCCTTTTGAATTATTTCAATTTACACACAGATCATCGGTATTAAGGAATCCGAATGGTTCTGTAGTGTTTCAGATGGATGATATTGAGGTGCCAGTCCAGTGGTCACAGATGGCAACCGATATCCTCGCTCAGAAATACTTTAGAAAAACCGGCGTACCGCAGTTTGACAAAAAGGGTAAAGAAATAAAGGATGAAAACGGCAAACCTGTAACTGGTGCCGAAAATTCACTCAAGCAGGTTGTTCACCGCTTGGCCGGTGCATGGAGATTTTGGGGGGAAACTAATAATTACTTCGACTCTAAAGAAGATGCGCAGAATTTCTACGATGAGCTCTGCTATATGCTTATGAATCAGACTGCTGCACCAAATTCGCCGCAATGGTTCAATACGGGGTTACATTGGGCATACGGCATAACTGGAAGTAAACAGGGACATTACTTTGTAAATCCCGAAACTAACCAACTTGAAAAATCACAGGATGCATATTCTCGTCCTCAACCACACGCATGTTTCATTCAGTCTGTCAGCGATGATTTACTTAATGAAGGCGGTATTTTTGATCTTGCACTTCGCGAAGCTAGAATATTTAAATTTGGTAGCGGTACCGGAACCAACTTCTCTGCATTGCGAGGAGAAGGCGAAATATTATCGGGCGGTGGCAAAAGCTCCGGTCTGATGAGTTTCTTAAAGATATTTGATCGTGCCGCCGGTGCTATCAAATCCGGTGGAACTACCCGCCGTGCAGCTAAGATGGTCATAGTTGATATCGATCATCCCGATGTTGAAGCTTTTATCGAATGGAAAGCAAAGGAAGAGGATAAAGTCGCTGCATTAGTTGCAGGTTCACGTATTAATTCAACTTTCCTGCAGGCTATCATCGACGAAGCTGTTCTTAATGGTACTGACAGAATTAAGAATAAAAAATTAAATAACCTTATTCAGAAAGCTCTTCATCGCGGGCTACCGCTAAGTTATATTATCAGAACTCTATCACTTGTCGAACAAGGCTATACATCCCTTAAATTGGATGTTTACGATACTCATTACGAAAGTGAAGCCTACATCACTGTCAGCGGGCAGAACTCAAATAATACAATTAGAGTTACTAATGCTTTTATGAAAGCTGTAGAGAATGATGAGGACTGGGATCTGACCTTCCGTACTAACGGAAAATCATACAAAAGACTTAAAGCACGCGATCTTTGGGAGAAAATCAGTTTAAGTAACTGGAAAAGTGCTGATCCTGGAATTCAATTTGACACAACTATTAATGAGTGGCACACATGCCCCACATCCGGAAGAATCAACGCAAGCAATCCTTGCAGTGAATATATGTTCCTCGACGATACAGCCTGCAACCTTGCAAGTTTGAACTTAATGAAATTCTGGGACGAGAAAAAAGGCAAATTCAATGTAGATGAATTCGTTCATTCTGTAAAAATATGGACTATGGTTCTCGAAATATCGGTTCTAATGGCACAGTTCCCCTCACGCAAGGTCGCTCAGCTTAGCTATGATTTCCGTACTCTCGGACTCGGCTATGCTAATCTTGGTACTTTGCTGATGGTTAATGGAGTTCCTTATGACTCACCCGAAGGTCTTGCCCTCGCGGCATCACTTACGGCTATTATGACTGGTGAATCCTATGCAACTTCCGCTGAAATGGCAAAAGAAATTGGAACTTTCCCAAGATATGAAGAAAACCGCGAAGATATGCTCCGCGTAATAAAGAATCACAGAAGAGCCGCTTACTTTGCCGATGACAGCGAATATGAAGGAATAACAATTAAACCTGTTGGTCTAAACTCCAAGTTCTGCAGTGATTATCTCACTGAAGCTGCTAAGAAAGCATGGGATCAGGCTTATGAGCTTGGTGAACAGTATGGATTCCGCAATGCTCAGGTGTCGGTTATTGCTCCAACCGGAACAATCGGTCTTGTTATGGATTGCGACACTACCGGTATTGAGCCGGACTTCGCAGTTGTTAAGTTTAAAAAGCTTGCCGGAGGCGGGTATTTCAAGATTGTTAATCAATCTGTTCAAATGGCTTTGGTTAAACTGGGCTACAGCGATCGTCAGATTGAAGATATTGAGAAGTACTGCAAAGGTCACGGAACGCTTATCGGATGCCCATCGATTAATCATAAATCATTAAAAGAAAAGGGCTTCTATGACGAGAAACTCCGTGAAATTGAAAATCTTCTCGATAATGTTTTCGACATCAAATTTGCATTCAATAAATGGACTCTCGGCGAAGAATTCTGCAAAAAGCTTGGCTTCACAGATGAGCAGCTCAACAGTATCAACTTCGATATGCTCAAAGAGCTGAACTATTCAAAAGATGAAATCGAAAGTGCTAACAATTATGTCTGTGGAACCATGATGATGGAAGGCGCTCCTCACATCAAGGAACGTCATTTGCCTGTATTCGATACTGCAAACAAATGCGGAAAGAATGGCAAGAGATTCATTCCTTACATGGCACACGTACGAATGATGGCAGCTGCGCAACCATTTGTCTCAGGAGCAATCTCCAAGACTGTTAACATGCCAACAGAAGCTAAGGTGCTCGAAATTGGCAATGTTTATGTCGAAAGCTGGAAACTTATGCTCAAGGCGATTGCCGTTTACAGAGACGGTTCAAAACTTTCTCAGCCTCTAAGTTCATCGAGCACAGAAGGACTTGATGAAATCGTGATGCTTGGCGATGAGGATACTCTTGACGAGACACTCGGACCAAAAGAAGTTCAGGAACAGATAGCAGAAAATCTATCTCACTATGCAATTAGAAGAAAATTACCCAAGAAGAGAACCGGGCATGTGCGCGAAGCCTCAGTTGGCGGACACAAGGTCTTCCTCCGTACTGGCGAATATGAAGATGGTTCACTTGGCGAAATCTTCATAGATATGTACAAGGAAGGTGCTTCGTTCAAAGGTTTGATGAACTGCTTCGCTGTTCTTGCGTCGAAGGCTCTTCAGTATGGAATACCACTGGAAGAACTTGTTGATTCATTTACTTTCACGCGATTTGAGCCGGCGGGCTACGTCGACGGACACGAATCAATCCGTACATCAACGTCAATCCTCGATTACGTTTTCAGATCCCTCGGATACGACTATTTGAACATTACTGATTTTGTTCATGTCAAAGCAGTAGATGAAATCTCTACCTCTTCAGCCAAACCAAGTGCTTCATCAGAAGAAGAAAGCACACAGATTGGCAACGAAGTTGAATTTGATGCTCCGGTTGATTCAGAAGATGATGTGATGACTGACAACATTGATGAATACGACAGCATCTCAATAGAATCGAACATCAGCCAGCAGAACGTTTCAATGAGAGTTCAACAGGCAAACGCTGCACGTCAGATAGGATACACGGGCGAACAATGCTCTTCCTGCGGCTCTATCAGAGTGAAACGCAATGGAAGCTGCACAGTCTGCGAGGACTGTGGCACAACGACCGGATGTTCGTAATAATATAAAATTATTTATTTATTTTAAATGGACTTTACCTCAAAGGTGAAGTCCATCTTTATTTTTAGCAATAATGTCCGAGAGTGCAGCTGAAGCAGACATGCAATGAGCTTAATGGATTACTACTGACTGTTGGAAAGATATAATTTTGTCAGCGTTAGTTTATAAATCAAAATGCCCTAAGGATACATGCTGTTAAGCTGTATATAAGGTCTGTTATCATAAATGCGACGAAGATGAAATTTCTTGTATTGATAATTCTATTATCAGGATATAAAACGACTATGGACAACCTGTGTCTGCATCCGTCAGCGGAGAACAAAGAATCGATGTTTCCTCACTTCCATCGGGGATGTATTTTGTGAGAATTGGGGACAGAGTTGGGAAGTTTGTGAAAATGTAAAAAAAAGCCGGACTCAACGATAAATGTGGAGCCCGGCTTTAAATGATTTAACATTATTTCGCGGCTATTTTTGCCCATGTATCTCTTAGAGTTACTGTACGGTTGAAAACCGGCTCGTTTGGCTTGGAGTGTTTCGAGTCAACACAGAAGTAACCTAATCGCTCGAACTGGTATTTCTCCCCTGGCTTGGCACTCCGCAATGATGGCTCTACCTTTGCACGGATAATACTTAACGAATCGGGATTGATATTATCCAGATAGGTCTTGCCTTCTTCTACTTCATTGGGATTTTCTTTCATAAACAAGTTGTCGTAGAGCCTTACTTCGAGTTCTTGTGCATGTTTCACCGATAACCAGTGAATCGTCCCCTGTATTCTGCGTCCGTCTGGTGTATTGCCGCCTTTTGTAAGGGGATCGTATTCGCAGAGCAGTTCGATGACTTCCCCTGTGTTTGGATCTTTTACCACATCGACGCATTTAATCACATAAGCCCAGCGAAGACGAACCTCACGTCCGATTGACAGGCGATAGAATTTCTTCGGAGGATCTTCCATAAAATCAGTACGTTCAATATAGATTTCCTTTGCGAATGGTACAAGACGTGTGCCATCATCAGGATTCTCGGGGTTGTTCACGAATTCCATCATTTCTTCCTGACCGTCAGGATAGTTAACGATTGTAACTTTCAATGGATTGAGCACAGCCATAACTCTGTGGGCAGTTTTGTTCAGATTTTCGCGCACACAGAATTCGAGTAAAGCCAGATCTACCATGCTTTCTGCTTTGGAAACTCCTACTCGTTCTGCAAAATTACGAATAGCTTCTGCTGTATACCCACGACGGCGAAGTCCGGAGATCGTCGGCATGCGAGGATCATCCCAACTTTCGACATGTTCCTCTTGCACAAGTTGAAGCAGTCTGCGTTTACTTAAAACAGTATATGTTATATTCAATCTTGCAAATTCAATTTGCTGAGGGTGGAAAATTTCGAGTGTATCACAAAACCAGTCATAGAGAGGTCTGTGGTCTTCGAACTCCAGTGTGCAGATCGAATGAGTGATTCGCTCGATAGAATCGGATTGCCCATGAGCAAAGTCATACATAGGATAGATGCACCATTCATTTCCGGTGCGGTGATGCTCAGCATGAAGAATGCGGTAGAGCACCGGATCGCGCATATTCAGATTCGGCGAAGCCATATCAATCTTGGCTCTTAAGGTTCTGGATCCATCCGGGAATTCTCCCTTTTTCATTCTTGCGAACAAATCGAGATTTTCTTCGACCGGACGATAGCGGTATGGGCTTTCCATTCCCGGTTCTTTAAGAGTTCCGCGATGCTGACGTATCTCATCAGCGGTGAGATCGCAGACATAAGCCTTTTCCATTTTGATTAGTTTAATAGCCCATTCGTAAATCTGACCAAAGTAATCGGAAGCAAAGAATTCACGATCCTGCCAGTCGAAGCCGAGCCAGCTGACGTCTTCCTTAATGGATTCGACATATTCAGTTTCTTCCTTGCAGGGATTTGTATCGTCGAAGCGAAGATTTGTAACACCATTGTATTCCTTAGCTAGACCAAAATTTAGGCAGATAGATTTTGCATGACCTATGTGAAGATAGCCGTTTGGCTCAGGTGGGAAACGTGTGTTAATCCTACCGTCATGCTTGTTGGTACGCATATCTTCGTTGATAATATCCTTGATAAAATTCGAAGGAGTTTTCAGTTTTTCGTCCTCTGCTGTGGTTTTGTTTGCTTCGTCGCTCATAATTTTTTACCTTAAAAGAAATATGTCTGATTTTATGTTTGAAATAATGTTTTATTTTGTTTGCTAAAACGCAGTAACTTAAAAAAAATTTAACAATTAAATTAAATTTTGATGAAGAGATAGGGAAATAAACATCTTAACCGTAAATTCAACCCTTTCAGGGCTGATATGGTTCCAGTAGATTCTTCCGTGGGCTAAACGCCCACCGTTATTCATATTAAGCTCTTTCAGAGCTGATTAAAAAAGCTTCTTTTTTTGCAACGAAGTTGCTAAATTTGAATAACCGTGAGTGGAACTCACGGCAACATAACAAACATTAATTTATGCCCCGAAGGGGTTGAATTCTTCGATTTACAACATATAGACAATGAAAGAAGTATTTAGAATATGAATTAGAGATATGCTTTGAATTCATCTAATGATAAACCAGTACCCTTAATAATCTGCATTATAGTCCCTTTTTTGAGATCTCTATTATGGTGTGGAACCACAACCTGATATTCATCCATTACGAAAATCCTGTGACTTCCTGTTTGCCGGTAGAATATAAAGCCTATTCTCAATAATATTTTCTCAATCTCTTTGGACGTAAGAATTGGGATATTACTACTCATACCATAATTCCAATTTCAGAAATATGTGTGTCATCTGGAACAATCTGTATGTTTCTCTCTTTTTGAGTATTTACGTATAGTTGAATTGCATCCTGTATATTATTATAAGCTTCTTCGTAGCTTTCACCCTCGGATACACAACCGGGCAATTTAGGTGCATACACTGTAAAACCGCCTTCTTCCTGCGGTTCAAATATTATTTTATAAAATACTGTATTCATTTTTCTTCCTAATAATTATATTCTTAATGGTTGTGACGAATTAATCTCCGATCAATGATATTACTTCCTCTTAATTTATTTCTTTTTTTGTTTTTAAGTTGCTAAATTTGGATAACCTATTTTAGGTTATAAGAACTTAACACACAACACAAATGAAACAAAACAATAACCGATCCTTAATCTTTCTGATGATATTCGCTGTTTTGACAGTCGTGCTGTTCAATATGCCGTTTGGCAGATATGTGCTTTATCCTTTCATAATACTCGGTACTTGGTTCCACGAGATGAGTCATGGTTTAATGGCAATCGCAATGGGAGGCAGTTTCCACAAGTTGGAGCTTTTTGCAGATGGATCCGGTCTTGCTTATCACAGCGGAGGTCTATTCCTTGGTCCTATCGGAAACGCTATGGTCGCCGCTGGCGGTCCGCTAGGTCCGACTACTGCCGGATCATTACTGCTGCTTGCTTCAAAGAATCAGAAAGTATCTAGAATTTCTCTTTATATCCTGGGTTTCTTTCAGGTTATTTCTTCTCTGATATGGATCAGATCTTTATTTGGAGTGATAATAATTTCAATTTTTGGGATAATTACTCTTTTTATCGCCTATAAAGGAAGTGAACGAATTCAGACACTGACAATACAGTTCCTAGCTATACAGGCTTTCACAAGTCTTTACCTCAGCATTGGCTATCTCTTCTCTAGTGGTGGGGTAGTAGCAGGCAGTTCTTTCAGTTCGGATACAGGAGTAATCGCTCAAAATCTCCTTCTTCCGCATTGGTTTTGGGCTGTGTCTATTCTTTTATTGTCTCTGCTGATGATTTACTCATCGTTGAAGTCTGTTCTGAAGAAGGATTAGATTGAGTTATAGGCATCAACGTCAATTTTTAATCTGATTGCTGAAGTGCTGTGTTTTGCTGAGTATTCGGCTCTGGCATCTGCCAAAGCTTTTCGGAAGATTTTACCCGATGGATCCTTAGATTTGATACTCTTTATGATAATAACTTCACGCCAGAGATTTCGCAATCTCGGTATAAGTGGTTGTGACGGTCCCATTATAACAAATGAAGAATGGGGCTTTATCATCCTGCTAAATGTTTTTGCATGATAGTTCACCTTCTTCATATCCTTTCCCGAAATCTCTATGCAGATGAATCTCACAAATGGAGGATAGAGTGAATCTCTGCGTGTATCCAGCTCTGCTTTGTAGAAAGGATGGTACGATCCTACCATCACGGCTTCGAGTGCCACACTCCTTGGATGTGAAGTCTGGATATAAACCTCACCCGGCTTTGAAGCCGACCTTCCGGCTCTGCCGGAAACCTGAGTTAAAAGCTGGTAAGTCCGTTCGGTTGCCCGGAAATCCGGTAGAAACAACTGTACATCTGCATTGACTACCCCTACTAGAGTAACTCGCTCAAAGTCCAAACCCTTGGCAACCATCTGAGTGCCAACGAGTATATCTATTGATCCTTCCGCGAACGCTGTTAATATTCTACGCAAAGAGCCACGCTTCGATGTCGTATCAAGGTCAACTCTCTGAACTATCGGATTGTAACTCTCTGAACGAAGAATATCCATTAGTTCATCTTCGACACGCTGAGTGCCTGCTCCGACTTCCTTCAGTTCGGGATGACCGCACGCAGGGCAAGCCTTGTGGATATTGGTAGTATATCCGCAGTAGTGGCACCGTAGCTGGTTCTTCGACTTGTGCTGAGTCATCGAGACATCACAATTCTTGCACATAGGCACATAAGCGCAGTCTGGACACTCCATATACGAAGCGAATCCTCGTCTGTTGTGGAATAGGATCGTTCCCTCCTTGCGTTCCAGACGTTCGATTACTGCATTAATCATCTGCTTTGAGAAGCTGCCAATCATTTGGCCGGATTTTAGGGAGGTCGTTTTGTCAACTAAAATGATTTGTGGTAATTCTGCTCCGTCTGCTCTGGAACGAATTTCTAATAATCTATATCTTCCTGTTTCGGCATTATATCTGGATTCTATCGATGGTGTTGCAGATCCGAGAATCACTAAGGCATTTTCGGTCTTACCTCTAACTATTGCCACGTCGCGGGCATTGTAACGCGGTGATGGATCATCCTGTTTATAAGATCCCTCGTGCTCTTCGTCCACTATTATAAGTCCGAGATTGTTCAGCGGAGAAAAAATAGCCGATCTTGCGCCAATGACAATTTGCGTTTCGTCGCTGTGGATGCGTCTCCATGCGTCGTATCTTTCACCATCAGACATTTTGCTGTGAAGAGCCGTAATACTATCTCCGAACACAATTCTGAATCTGTCTATCATCTGAGGAGTGAGTGAAATCTCCGGAACCAACATTAACACTGTTTTTCCTGCGTTGATGATGTGCCGGATTATGTGCATATAGACAAGTGTCTTTCCGCTGCCCGTTACTCCATGAATCAGAAACGGCTTTGAATCACCGCTTTCGAAACTGGAAAGTATCTGCTCGACGCAGTGGCTTTGCTGATCGGTCAGATCGAGTATTGATTCGTCGCGAACGGCTAAAGTAGTCTCCCCGGGCTGATTTCGGTCAACGCGCTCATCATTTACTTCGAGGTATCCCTTCTTAGTGAGAGTAGATACCATAGAAACAGATAGATTAAGCTCCTTCAAAGTCTCGGTTACGAGCGAAGATTTGCCGTTCATCTGATTGAGATATACATAGGACATCAGCGAAGAATGTCTCTGATTCTTCTTGTCCAGCTCATCAAGCATATCTTTCATGGCTGTTTCTGATTCGTAAATCGATTGAGGTATCCGCAGAGCCTTTTGTGTCTTATGCTCCGATTGCTTTGTCAGTCCTGATGTAATCGTAATCATGTTCATCTGGACTAGGGCATCCAGCTGATCGGAAACAGACTGAGCCCTGAGTTCGTTCTGCAGGAAATCGACAGTAATATTATCTTTATGCCCGAGAATGAGCTTCAGAAGAGCCGCACGTTTGGGAGCAGATTTCTGCATCGATGCCAGTTCATCTTCGGTAATTTCCCTGTTGAGATTGATTCGGAGAACGGTTTTGGGTGACATCCCGGCAGGCAGAGCTGCTTTCAGAGCCTCGCCATGCGAGCAGATATAATAGTCGGCAATCCAGCGCGTTATTCCGAGCATGTCCTTTGTGAACAGAGGCTCATCATCGAGCAGTTCGCTAATTGGACGAATCTTTTCATCGGGACCTATTTCATCCTGAATGGCAGTGATGATGCCTGTAAGTTGCCTCTTACCAAAGGGAACGAGCGCACGTCTTCCTATTACCTCACCCTGACAAGAATCATCAGGCAGAGAATAGGTAAAGTATTTATCAATCGGCAATGGTAGCGCAATACGGACAAACATAAGGAAACATCAAAATAAATATTATCAATCAATCAAATTTACTGAATATTTAGAGACGGGACAGCCAAACTTTTCAACAAGATTTGCTACAAATAATATTTATTAGAAAATCTCCATTTTGATTCTAATTAACTCAAAATAAATAATAAAAGTATTAGTCATTTAAATTAAACATTAAGAGTGATTTATGAATTTATTATCATTAAAGCAAATAGAACTATCAAATCTAATTCCTCAATTTAATATTCAGGAATTAGAAAAACTAATTTCTTTTGCAAGAGAGAATAATAGTGATTATCATAAGAATGCAAAGAAGAGTTTAGCCGGAATCTGGTCCGATGTTAAATTCGATG
This sequence comes from uncultured Ignavibacteria bacterium, assembly GCA_903862655.1. Taxonomy (GTDB): domain Bacteria; phylum Bacteroidota; class Ignavibacteria; order Kapaibacteriales; family UBA2268; genus CAIOZA01. Next base: position 13,819 of record CAIOZA010000058.1, on the reverse strand, counting down.
GAATAGACCTCGAAAACGTAATCAGACAACTAAGAGCTGGTTTAGTCGAACATCTTAACAACAAAAAGATATGATCTTTTTACTTGATACCGTTACCATAATCCGGCATTTTTCAAATTCAGGTAAAATCGGTAAGAAAGCACTGGAAATATTAAATTCTGTCGAGAAATCCGATACTGAATTTGCTATTTCTGTGATTTCATTAATGGAAATTATGTATCTTTCTGAAAAAAATCGCATTGGAATTGACCTACAGAAAACTTTTTCCATTATTGCTGAGACTTCCGGTTATCAGATCATTGACTTAAATCTCGAGATTATCAAGACTGCTTCACAAATTCAATTCTATGAACTGCATGACAGAATAATAATTGCAAGTGCTCTGTGGTTAGGAATACCAATAATAACAAGTGATTCACAATTTAGTAAAATTAAGGATCTTGAAATTATTTGGGATTAGTTAGAATTTTGTAACTGAGAAAACATCGATTTTTCTCAAAAAACCACATTTTCTTCAATAACTGAAACTTAGCAACCAAAGCAACGCTACAGACTATTTTCAAAATCCGTGAGACGTTTTGCGTTTTGATGTGTCTTAGTATATACGGGTGTGACAATTTTAGAAAAAGTTATTATGAAAAAGATATTATTAATTGCTTTGCTTGTTGTAAATTTATCCGGTAGTATGAATGCTGGAAACGATAGCTGTATTATTAAACCTCCACATTGTCCAAGCAAAGGATATTTTAATAGATCTGAAAGCCGGATAGACACATGTAATTTAACTATTTTAAATCAAATGTTTGACTTTTACTATAATGAGATTTTTTTTGAGATCTTTCTCGGTCTTGAATCAAAAGATATTGACTCAACATGGAAAAATCTAGATACATCTCTTATTGGAATGAAAGTTTTTTTTAAAGAATTAGCCAAGAAGTTCGGAGATTTTGGAATTTATCAATTTGATGATTATTCTGCGATTAATCACAATTCAATCTATTTTTATGATTATCAGAATGTTTCTGAAATTGAAAAATACTTTTTATCAAGTAAATCAAGCAATGTTAAATATTTAAATTACGTCTTCCCATCAAGCTATTTGGAGGCTTTTAAGCTAAATACAATAATGCTTGAAAACAATCCATACCCTAAACTAAAGATCTATACTGAAAGACAGCAGTCATGGTGTGAGGGAGGTGCTCCCGAAATTAGTATTTATAGAAAACTTTTACATGATACAATATTTGAAAATATTGGAAAAATCCAGTGTTCTCCTAAAAGTTCTCCTTATGAGTTAAGTTATAAAGTTGATACTACATTTATTGATAATTCAGCTGTTTTAGGAGAAAATTACTATTATCAAACTAAAGCAGGTTGTGCGCCTCCATCTAATATAGTTTCATCTTTAGTTGTTACTTCAATAACGAATTACAATGAAAGTAAAGATCTTTCCATCTCCCCCAACCCCGCCTCCGATTTCATAGAAATATCTTATCCCCCTCTTGAGAGGGGGTCAGGGGGTGTGGGTATTAAAATATATAACATTTTCGGACAGAACTGCGACCTCACCCCAACGCTCTCCACAAGTGGGGAGGGAGTTAGAATAGATGTCTCCGGCTTGTCACCGGGTATGTATTTGGTGCAAATTGGGGATAGAGTCGGGAAATTTGTGAGACGTTTTGCGTTTTGATGTGTCATTATAATATTAGTTGTGACAAATTTCGAAAAAAATATTATGAAAAAGATAATACTTGTATGCTTGTTATTGATTTCCGTTGCGGAAAGCCAACATCTTGATTGGAAATGGATAAATCCTTACCCGTCTTGGAATGATCTCTACCAGACTACATTTGTGGATTCAACAACAGGATTCATTCGTGGAATGAAAGATATTTACAAGACAACTGATAAAGGTAATATTTGGAAAAAAGTTGAAATTAACTTCAAACATAATTATATTTCAAGTCTGTATTTTCAAAATCAGTCAACCGGTTGGATGTCGATTGACTCCAAATTACTAAAAACAACTGATTGTGGAGAAACTTGGGAAATTATGAATGACACACTTGGTGGAACTGTACAATTTATTAATGCTAAAGATGGCTTCTTATCAAGTTCTAGTTGGTATGACTATACTTTTTATCGTACTTCTGATGGTGGTAAAACCTGGAAATATATTTCGACATTTCAAAGTAAAATAAATGGTGAACAATTAACAATTAATTCCAATAAATTTTTGGATACTTTAAATGGATTTGCTTGTGGTAGCGGAGTGACTTCTAATGGATTTTATTATGGATACATTTATCGCACAACCGATGGTGGTCTGACTTGGTCAAAGAAAGAAACAACACCTCATTATCTTAACTCAATTTATTTTGTTAATGATTCCATTGGCTGGACTACGGGAGATTATAATAGTTTACTTAAGACAACTGACAGAGGAAACAACTGGGGAACTGTGGCACTTGATTATAAAGATCTTAATTTGAAAGGAATACATTTCTCAGATCCTAAAAACGGTATTATTACTGAAAATGATCATGGTGCATTGATGACAAGTGATGGAGGTTTGAATTGGTGGTTAATGGATTATACAAATCAATCATGGTACAATTATGACTATGAATTTTCATCAGCTTATATTTTCAAAAGAAATGATTTTATTCTGTGCGGTTCACATGGACTGATAATCAAAAAGGAGAGAACAAATACTGTAAACCAAAAAGGAAAATTTGGTTCAATTAGATGTATTGATTTTATAAATGAAAATAAAGGCTTTCTTACCGCAGAAGGTGGAGTCTATTACACTTTAAACAAAGGAGAAAAATGGTATGGTATTTCCAAGATCGAATGTAATAATAATGATTATTCTGGCTATTCTTTTAATAAAGTTAATTTTGGCGATGAATCTACTGGGTATCTATTAGGTGGAGGTTGGGAATATAATGGGGATGAATGGGAAACAAAATTATTTGTTAGCAATGATAGCGGTTTTACATGGAGATGCTTTGGATTCAGTGGTAAAATTTCTGATTTTTCTCAACCTGACAAGGACAATTGCTGGACAATAGACAAGCAGGGTTGCATAATGCATACAACTGATGGTGGGAATAGCTGGAATTATCAGAGACGTCCTGATGGAAATTACTTAGAAGAAAACAAAATATTTTTTCTTAATAATAAAATTGGTTGGGCGAATATAGGACGAAATCTATTCAAAACCACAGACGAAGGTAACAACTGGGAGTTGATTTTTACAAATGAAGAAAATTATTTCTTTTCTCGATTATTTTTTATTAATCCCTATCAAGGTTGGGGTGTTGAGGGGTATAGCCTATATAAAACTGTGGATGGAGGAAAAACATGGCAGCGTGGAATTAATAAGAGCAATGCAATTCTTGATATAAAATTTTCTGATGAAAAAAGAGGAATTTTTGTTGGTGAAGATGGAATGATATTCTGCACAGATGATGGTGGAAAAAATTGGACAGAGAACTCACTCAATGAAAATGACAAGAATTTCTTTAGTGTAGAATTAATGGAGGATGGTACTTGTTGGGTAGTTGGTGATGACGGAGCTATTGTTACATCAAAATTAAATTTAACAGATATTGAAGAGCCTAAAAGTTATGAATCATATAGCTTTATCTCCCCCAATCCTGCCTCCGATTTCATAGAAATATCTTATCCACCTCTTGAGAGGGGGTCACGGGGTGTGGGTATTAAAATATATAACATTTTCGGACAGAACTGCGACCTCACCCCAACGCTCTCCACAAGTGGGGAGGGAGTTAGAATAAATGTCTCCGGCTTAGCTCCGGGCATGTATTTTGTGCAGATTGGGGATAGAGTCAGTAAGTTTGTGAAATTGTAGACTGATATAATTTCTAATAATATCAATTCTTTAACGTATAAACATCTTTGATTTAACAAATTTCCATAAACATTGAAAATATCATATTATAATATCGGCTGCAAGGTTAACTTCGCCGAAATATCTGAAATACAAAAGCGGCTCGAAGAGAAGGGTCATTCTACCGTAAGCTTTGGTGAGCAAACAGATGCTGTGATAATCAATACCTGCACTGTTACCAATCATGCCGACAGCGATGCTCGCAAGATAATCCGTCGTGCTCTCAGGCTTAGTCCCGAGGCTTTCGTCGGAGTTCTTGGATGCTATGCCCAGCTGAAACCGGATGAAATTGCACAAATCGAAGGAGTAGATGCCGTTTTCGGTATAAAAGACAAGTTTGCCGTTGTTGACTACATCGATTCAATATCCAGAAAGCACAAACCTGAAATCTTTGTGTCAGACCTGAAAGATTTGCCGTTCCACACAGCTACATCGGAGGATAACGAAAGCCGCACTCGAATATTCATGAAGCTGCAGGACGGTTGCGACTACCCATGCACTTACTGCACAATTCCGGCTGCAAGAGGCGGAAGCCGTTCGATGGATTTCGACGAACTCAAAAGCAGATTCATCCAGTTGAACAACGCCGAGCAGTATGAAATAATATTATCCGGTGTAAACCTGGGCGAATACATGGCTCCAACGGGAGAGAATTTCACTGACGTTATCAGATTCCTGGACGAAGCTGGACTGAAGCAGAGAATCAGAATATCCTCGATTGAGCCAAACCTGATAAAGCCTGAACTATTGAAGATAATCAAAAATTCAAAAACGATTTGCCCTCATTTGCACATCCCTCTTCAAAGCGGTTCTCCTGAGATATTGGCACTAATGAAACGAAGATACAATGCTGATTTCTTCCGTGACCAAATACTGATGATAAAGCAACAGATTCCGCATCTCTCTATCGGCGTCGATGTGATTTCCGGCTTCCCTGGAGAAACCGACAGACATTTTTCGGAAACCTTAGACTTACTCAAAAGTCTGCCAATTTCTTATATACATGCTTTTACTTATTCAGAGAGATCGGGAACACCGGCAGAATCAATGCCTGGCAAGGTCGCATCGGACACTAGAAAGTCCCGGACAATGGAGCTCAGAAAACTATCAGAAACGAAGAAAAGAGAGTTTTCCGAATCTCAGACGGGAATTGTCCTTTCGGTTATTCCCGAAGACTATAATCCAGAAACCGGACATTGGGCCGGCTGGACCGAGAACTATGTTAGAGTTGAGTTTCCTGCTGAATCTGATATCGAAATCAAACCATACAAAATAAAACTGCTTAAGATGCTTGAAGACACCGTACTCGGAGAGAGACTGCAGAAAGTATAAAGTTGAAAATAAATTTGGTGAGAAGATTTTATTGATAAAATGATCACCCCACTCTTTGTTCAATTAGCTTATTACTATTAAATTCCTACAAAATTCTCTCTCCATTCCAAATAGTTTAGGATGCTTTTCGTAATGGTAGTTACTTACGATTAAAATTTGAATATTAAGGAAATAATTTGTTAAAAGATAGATTGTTGAAATTGTCTCCATTGATTTACAAGCCTTCTGATGAAAGCCTATCTGTTAAGCTTGTGGATCATTTAGGGGAATTAAACATTGATGATGCAACTTATACGACAGCATTTTTTGCTCTAGCCGACCTGAAGGATGACTTCAAGAGAAAAATTATTACTGATAATTTTGGAACTGAGATTATACCCAGAATAGAGCTTTTTCAGCGTTTAGGAAAAGTAATTATTCCCAAGGAGGAAAAAAGCATTCTGGCGTTGAGAAAACAGTTTTTCGAGCTGACTGATGATCTTAATATTATTATTATCAAACTTTTCGAAAGACTAACTGCTATTAATTATGCAGTTGAAACGAATCAAACAAATCTTGAAAGTCTGGCAGAAGAATGTCTGTATCTCTATTCTCCAATAGCACACAGACTAGGAATCCGTAAGGTCTATAACGTTATGGAAGATCTGGCATTTAAGATACTTTATCCTGAGGAATTCAAGAAGTTAAATTCAGCAATCGAAAAGCGGAGAACTTTACTTGAGAAAAAGCTTAAAGATATGAGCCGAACCCTTCAGACTTTGTTGAAGGAAAATGGTATTGATGCTCAGGTACATTATAGAGTAAAGCGACTTTACAGCATTTTCCGAAAGATACAGGTAAAGGACGAAACAATTGATAGGATTTATGATCTTATGGCACTCAGGGTGGTCACAGCCACCCCGGAGAATTGTTACGTCGCATTGGGTGTAGTTCATCGGAATTGGATACCAATTGAAAATCGTTTCCGTGATTGGGTAACATTTCCAAAGCCAAACGGTTACAGATCAATTCAAACCACAGTGCTGATGAATAACGGTGATAAATTTGAAATTCAGATAAGAACCGAAGAGATGCATCGCGAAGCTGAATATGGTTCCGCCGCTCACTGGGCTTATAAAGAAAAAATCAAATCAGGTGATTACTGGATTTCGCGGCTAAAAGAGTTTCTTGAAAATGACGAATACTTTGCTAATCCTCTGGCATTGCAGGATTTGCTGAAGTCCGAGTCTAAAAGGGATTTTATACATGTACTAACGCCAAACGGTCAGATCAAGACACTGCCTGCCGGATCTACTGTAATCGATTTTGCCTTTTCGATTCACACAGACGTAGGATTCAAAGCAACCGGAGCAAAAGTTAACGGCAAATTTGCTAAGATGAAAACAATGCTCAGCACCGGCGACGTTGTCGAAATCGCAACATCGAAGAATGGAACGCCTTCTTTGGATTGGCTGAATTTTGTAAAAACCACCAGAGCCAGAACCAAGATTGCTCTTTGGATTAAGAAAAATAAAACTGAGCAGATAGTTGAGGAAGGAAGACGTCAGTGGGCGAAGTTCAAAAAGAGAAATGCAAAGAAACTTGATAAGTTCGACGACGAGCTTTCATTTAAACAAAATCTTATAAAAGTTGGATATAAGTCTTCCGATGATTTCTTTTCTGCTATAGGGATTAAGTCACTCAAGATGACTCAGTCACTGCTGAGGAAGCTCTACCCAAATGCATTCAAAAGACCGGATAAACCTGTCGGTTTTATAAAGATGACCAGCCGCAAGGCTTCTATTCCAGCGATTATAGTTGATGGGATGAAGAACATTGAAACAAAGATTTCAGGCTGCTGCAATCCATTGAAAGGTGAGGAAATAATCGCTTTTGTGACACAGAACTCTGAAATCAAGATTCATTCAGTTAATTGCCAGATTGTTAAATCGGATAGTATTGATAAGACAAGGTTGAAGAAGGCAGAGTGGACACAGTCGGATTCACAGCACCTGGTAAAGCTGCGTTTGATGGGAAACAACTATGAATCTATGTTCAAGGTGCTTATTGAAAGCAGTTCGGACTCAAAAGTAATGATTACATCAATGGAGAGAAAGCCATCGAAAAATGACCTCCAGGAAATGCTGATTGAGATAGAAGTGAAGGATGTTTTTCATCTTAAAGAATTCATGACAAAGCTAAACAAGCATTCAGAATTCAGGGCTATTCAGAGAAGATAGGAATAGAATGCTGTATGATGGTGAATGTTAATTCAAAAAGGCTGCCCCATTCAAATGGAACAGCCTTTTGAGTATTTATTATCAGCAATTATTTTTTAATTGGATATGGAGGTACTGTAGGTATTTTAGTTTTCTGATCTGTTTTCATTTCTTCTAATACCACTTCAATTGCTTTATTCAATTGTTCGTCATCACCAACCCACTCTTTAGCAGGATTGTTGTCCACATCGATATCCGGAGTCATGCCAGTTCCTTCGAGAACCCATGTACCGTCTGCGCCGAAGTTTGCAAATTCAGGTTTGTTCAGATATCCACCATCGAGGAATGGCAATGAACCGCGTATTCCTATAACTCCACCCCAGCTTCTTCTGCCTATAAGCTTTCCTAAACCGGCTTTCTTGAACTGATAGGGGAACAAATCTCCGTCCGACGCTGATAATTCATTGATCAGGCACACCATTGGACCTGTCATAACAGCGTCCGGCTTGGTTGACACTGTTTGTGCATTTCTTGCGATACCCGCAAGAAGCAGTACCCTGCGAAGTCTTTCGATAATCATAGGAGAAACATTGCCACCGCCATTGTATCTGTCATCGACAATCAATGCCTGCTTGCGAACCTGTGGATAGAAATACTTAACAAACTCGTTCAATCCGTTTCCGACACCCATGTCAGGAATGTGAATATAAGCAACCTTACCATCTGTGGCTTTGTCAACTATTCTACGATTGTTTTCGACCCAGTTGAAATATCTAATATCTTTTTCTGTTGCAATTGTTTTGATAGTAAATTCTTTTGCATCTTTTTCCGATGGAGAAGAATTGACTTTGAGTGTAACATACTTAAGTGATTTATTGACAAGAAGTTTAGCCGGTTGGTTATCGGCACTTAACTTTTGTCCGTCTATTTCGATTAAGTAATCTCCTTCCTTAACGTTGATTCCAGGTGCAGTCAGAGGTGAACGTGTCTTTTCTTCCCAGTTTCTGCCTTCGAATATTTTTGTAATTTTATAAAATCCGCTCTTTGCATCTAGCTGATACTCAGAACCGAGATAACCTATTGCAACATCTTTAATCTCAGGTAAATCTCCGCCACCTGTGTAGGCATGACCGATGTTAAGTTCGCCTATCATTTCACCGAGAACGTATGTAAGGTCTGCTCTTGTGTGAATGAAAGGAAGTAGTTCAGCATATTTGGTTTTGATCATTTTCCAGTCAACGCCATGCATGTTCGGATCATAGAAAAAGTCGCGCATCTGACGCCAAACTTCACTAAATATCTGCTCCCATTCGACTTTGCGGTCTAAGAGTACTTCCATATCATTTAAATTAAGCTTGCCTGAACTTGTTTTCATGTTATCGGACAAATCTATGATATAATATTCATGATTTGATGATACGATTGCCTTTTTCTCATTTGCAGAGACTATGTAAGAAGTGAAGTCGGCAGCTTCTGATTCTTTTTTCTTTTCGAAATCGAAGACGTAAGTCGTACCCTTTTTGCCTGGAGCTGATCTTCCATAGTAAAGCTTTTTACCGACTGAAATCAGATTGAAATAGTTTGCTGCATCAACGGGAAGAACAAACAGTCTGTCCTTGATTCCATCGAGATCAATTACTAAATCTTTCTTTGCCTCTTTCTTTTCATTATCTTTTTTATCCTTTTTATCGGATTTTTCAGTTTTTTCACTCTTATCATCTTTGTCATCTTTGATGACAACTTCATCACTCTCGAATGCGAATGGAGATTCCAGATCCTTTTGTAGAGTGATGCCGTATATCTTAGACATATTTGCGTATTGGAAATTCCATTCGAAATTACCAATGGATGCATTGAAGCTTCTGTCGGAAACATAGAACAAATACTTTCCGTCCGATGAGAATGTTCCCTGTCCGCAATCGAAGAATTCGTCTGTTACCTGAGTTGATTTATCAGATTCTAAAGAATAGAGGAATACAGAACTCAATGGACTAGCCACAGCATCGGAATAAACAATCCATTTACTGTCGGGTGACCAATTGTAGTCTGTGATTTCCCATGTTTTGGATTGAGTAACGATTGTTCTTTTACCTGATTCGATATCAATAAAATAAAGCTTCATTTCTTTATCGGAGCAGAGTAACTTCTTGCTGTCGGGTGACCACTTAATTGAGAATCTATAAGTAGTGGCATTCTTTGTTAATTGCTTTTTGTCAGTTCCATCACCTTTCATCAGCCAAGCTTCTGTTTCGCCTGATTGATCGCTGAGGTAGGCAATCCATTTGCCATCGGGAGACCAGGTGGCAGAACGATCGTGAACACCGTTAGATTTTGTAAGATTGCGAATGTTCCCTTTCTCTGCGGGAACTGTGAATACATCACCTCTGGCAACGAACAAAGCACGAGCTCCATCGGGAGAGATATCATATTCATTGATACTGTTTTTTACGCTAACAAACTTCTCGCGGATATCCGGAAAATCTTCATCAATTTCTACGGGGATTAGCTTTACACTTTCGGTTGCATAATCCATAAGATAGATTTGTCCGCCGTTTTCGAATGCAATGTGATTTGCACCAACCGATGGATACTTCACATCATATTTATCAAAATTTGTAATCTTCTTTGTTTGTTTAGTTTTGAGATCATAACTGAAGAGATTCATGAAAGCATCTCTGTCAGACAAAAAGTAAATCTTATCACCGTGCCACATAGGAATAATATCCTGAGCAGGGTTGTTTGTTACGTTTTCAAGCTGCTTTGTCTTGAGGTCATAAATCCAGACATCATCTGCCTGACCTCCTCTGTAGCGTTTCCATGTACGGAATTCACGAAAAATTCTGTTGTATGCAATTTTCGATCCATCGGGAGAAAATGTAGCAAAACCTGATCTGGGAACGGGTATTTGTTCGGGCAATCCACCATCGACAGAGAGTGTGAATAATTGGCGAACCCAAGCATGCCAACTGACTGCACGAGTATTGTAAAGAAGCTTCTTGCCATCGGCAGTCCACTGCATGATGATCTTATCGGGACCCATTCTAGCCGGCAAGCCTGCGTGATCCATGCTGTAAGTCAATCTCTTGGCTGTGCCGCCGAGATATGGCATTGTATATATTTCCCTGTTGCCGTCATATTCGGCTGAAAAGGCAATTGTTTTTCCATCGGGTGAAAAGCGTGGGAACATTTCTTCGCCAACATCAGTAGTAACTTTACGGGCTAAACCACCTGTAATGGGAACTACATACACATCACCTGCATGGGTGAAAGTTATATCCGTAGCCGAAGAGTTGGGAAATCGCAGAATCCGTGCCTCTGCACCAAACATGATATCGATTCCTGCTAAAAGCAAAATGATACATAAAGAAACCAATCTTTGCATAATTACTCCGGAAAATTAAAATTTCTTAACAATTTAATAATAGGTTTACGCTTTGATCTTTAATTTGTTGCAATTTGGATGATAATTTTGTTGATGGTGCGTTCAATGTCTGAATCGCAGATCAAACGGATGAAAGGAACGTGTCATTCCTGCGCATGCAAGAATCTCTTGTCTTTCTGTGCCGTAGGCACTTTGTAAATCAATGAATAGCCACGAGCTTTAGCTCGTGGTGGAAAGAAAAAGATGGTTTTATTTGGGGATTTATCCCCACAAAAAGAGTAAATTCGACTAAAGTCAATGAAAATATTTTGAAATTTTTCCACGAGCTAAAGCTCTTGGCTATTGATTCCATAATATTTTAAAGAGAACGAATCAGCCCTACTACGGGGCTGGGATATCGTAAGGTGATGATCTATCCCCCACTGGTTTCACCCGCGGTTTTTCAAATTTAGCATCTTAGATGCTAGTAAAAAATATTTTCTCAACTTCTGTAACTTTTTGTCTTAAATTGTGTTTAGTATCAATTATCAATAACAATTTTTCAAATATTACTGGTGATAAAATGAAAACAATAATTCTCTTTTTGCTTTTCATGAGCTGTTTTGCTCTTTCTGAAAATCGTAATACTAACCTTGTTTTGTCCAATGATTACTATCCATTAACAAAAGGAACTACCTGGACTTATTTACATCTTAAATATTATTCACTGGACCAATTCGATACGATGTGGGTTGAAATAATCGGTACACAAATTATCGCAGAGAAAGAATACTCAAATTTCAAAATTACCGAAAATCCGCCGGGACCATACCCTTATACCACATATAATGAGTTCTACCGCAGAGAAGCTGATAATATCTTCTCTTACGAAAAAGGTATCGACCAGATAATGTATAAGTTTGATGTAGATTCGGGAGTGACCTGGATTTACAATCCCGATAGCAAGAATTATGATAACCGGACTTTTGAGATGCGGAGTAAGAATTATAGGACAACAATTCAGGGAGTTGAATACAAAAACTGTCTGGCTATTTATTCTGAATCAAAATATGGTACAGATACTGATATATTCGAAGAGTTTGCTGCAAATGTAGGACGGATAACAAGATCCAACGGTTTGGGCGGCAAATGGTTTCTTGTAGATTCAAAAATTGTTACTGATATTCCGGATAATAGCAATCGGAATAATTCACTTAATGAATTTCATATTTCACCCAATCCAGCTTACGATTTCATAGAAATATCCGTAGGGGCGAACGGCTGTTCGCCCCTACAAAGCGAAATAAAAATATATGATCTATATGGTCAAACTGTATTGTCTGTAGGGGTTCAAAATCTTGAATTCCTACGAGTCGATGTTTCTGTCTTAGCTCCGGGAGTGTATTTTGTGAGGATAGGGGATAAATTGAGTAAATTTGTAAAGATATAAAAATCAAAGTACTTTCTGAAATGTGATTAATTTAATGATTCTTTTCATCATACAAATCATGCGAATCACAGTTCAGACAATACAATTATGAGTGGGAGCGTTTATGAATCTTCCTCAATTTAGCGATGTCCTCGAGGCATCAGAGAGAATTAAAGAATATATACACAGAACACCTGTGCTGACAAGCAGGGCTATCAACGAGATTGCGGGTGCTGAGCTATTTTTCAAATGCGAGAATATGCAGAAGGTCGGTGCGTTCAAGTTCCGTGGTGCAACGAATGCAGTTCTGTCTCTGACGGCTGAAGAGCTATCGAAAGGAGTCTGTACACATTCGTCGGGTAATCATGCTCAGGCACTGGCTCTGGCGGCAAGAATGAAGGAAGTTCCTGCTTACATCGTTATGCCGTCTAATTCACCACAGGTAAAGAAGGATGCTGTTGCCGGTTATGGTGCTAATATCCTCTATTGTGAGCCTACTCTTGCAGCACGTGAATCTACTCTGGCTGATGTTGTGGCGAAGACAGGATCTATATTTATTCATCCCTATAACAATTTCAAAGTGATAGCCGGTCAGGCTACATCAGCACTGGAATTGATGGATGAAGTTAAAGATCTGGATTATGTAATAACTCCTGTTGGTGGCGGCGGACTTTTGAGCGGAACGCTTTTGTCTGTTGGTGCTTTATCGCAACATACAAAGGTGATCGCAGGAGAACCCGAAGGAGCTGATGATGCTTACAGATCAATACTAAAGGGAGAGATTGTTCCATCGGACAATCCAAGGACTATTTGTGATGGACTGCTGACTTCGTTGGGTGAAATGACTTTTGCAATTATCAGCAAGAATATATACAAAATCATAACCGTAGACGACGCAACGACAATCAATGCTATGCGTCTGATCTGGGAAAGAATGAAAATCATAGTTGAGCCGTCTTCAGCCGTAACTTTGGCAATAGTTCTGTCAGAGAAGATTGATCTGAAAGGCAAACGCATCGGACTGATTCTGTCCGGTGGAAATGTTGATCTGGCTAAACTTCCATGGTAAAATGCTATATAAGATTATGAGTGAAAGCGGAAATAAGTGTAGAATATGTGGTTCATCAAGCCTGGAGAATGTTTCAGTTGGTGAAACTAGATTAATCCATTGCGTCGATTGTGATATACATTACACTGAGACATTTTCAGAACCGAACAACATCGCCGATTACTACAAGAAGAGTTATGAGATTACAACTGCCAACATTGCAGATATTGAATTCCGGAGGTTATTCCGCTCAACAGAACAGCTGGAACTAATAGCGACAATAATGGAACACCATCAGCCGCCGGCATCGTTACTAGATATTGGCTGCGATAAAGGATTTTTTATGGATCAGGCGCGCCGTTTCGGTTATACTTGTAAGGGAGTAGAGCTGTCAGAAAATGCTGTGGCTTATGCTAAAAATACAGGTTTGGATGTATGCGATGGAACTGACAAACTAGATCAGAAGTATGATGTCGCTGTGATGTGGCATTCACTTGAACATTTCACTGAACCACTTGCCTTTCTTCAAGAATTG
>CAIOZA010000057.1 GCA_903862655.1 uncultured Ignavibacteria bacterium | reverse complement strand
CGATCTCAAAGAAGGGAAGGGCGATTGCTGTTCTTTCCGTACAGGAACCGGTATTGGCACAAGTTTTGGTCTTGCCGGAGAGTTCTGGTACACAGGTCTGCTTGCTTTCAGTGCTAAGCTTGGTGTAACATTCAATAATGGTACATTCCTTGCTGACGGGCAGGCAACGCCATTCACTGAGCAGGGCACGTCGATAAAAATTCTAGGCCGCGACACAGTTCTATTTCAGAATAAACTCGTATCAAATATAGGCTATCTGAATCTCGAACTCGGGGCTAAATGGAGATTAATGGAATCTCACTTCCACGTTGGTGCTGCTGTTGAAATAGGCTATCTGATTTCCAATACTTTTACTCAGACTGAAAGTGTTCTCTCGCCAACATGGTGGGTCTATCCTGCGTTGAATACTCAGCAGAGGACAATCGCATCATGGACTATGACCAATGTCAGTAAAATTAGTTTCTCTCCAAGAATCCGTTTCGGATATGACCTGACATTTGGACTAGGAATGTATGCAACTCCAATGGTTACATTTGGCTTTCCTCTCCAAAACATCGCAGACACCGGATCATGGCAGACTTGGTACTTCAATTTAGGGATCACACTTTACCGAGGATTACTCTACAGATAAATTTTTCCACATGCTTGTAAATCATCAATCATTTAATATCTTTGAACTTCTGTTTTAGTTCAATTTAGAATAATCAATTTCAACTCTATGCAAAACTCTCTTCAGGAAGCATTGGCAAAGTATTTCGGTTTTTCTGCCTTCCGTTATGGTCAGGAAGAAATAATCCAGTCCATAATGAATGGCAAAGATACTGTCGTTGTTATCCCCACAGGTGGCGGTAAATCTCTTTGCTATCAGCTACCCGCTTTGCTCAGCAATGGCACTGCTATTGTTATTTCTCCTCTTATAGCATTGATGAAGGATCAGGTTGATTCTTTATTAAGACGAAACTATCCTGCTTCATTCATAAATAGCACGCTAAATTATTCCGAAATTCAAAGCCGTATGAATGCTGCCATTCGCGGTGAATATAAATTACTGTATCTGACTCCCGAACGTCTCGAAAGCGGACAATTCATCGATATGCTCAGTAACATCAAGCTCTCTTTCCTGGCAATTGATGAAGCTCATTGTATATCAGAATGGGGCCACGACTTCCGTCCTTCCTATCTGAAGATAATGAGTTCACTCGAAGCACTTCCTCGTATTCCGGTGATTGCTCTGACTGCAACTGCCACACCAGAAGTTCAGGAAGATATTGCAGTATCGCTCAAGATGGTCGATCCGAACAGATTTATACGTGGTTTCGACAGACCAAATCTAAGCTATAAAACAGAAAAATGCGATAATAAATCCGAACGAATCGGCAAAATTCTTAAATCATCTAAAGATAATTGCACAATAATATATTGTGGAACTCGCAAACGAGTTGAGCAGACGGCTAAAGATCTAAGGGAGCTGAAACATCACATTCTTGCTTATCATGCAGGGTTGCCCGATGAT
>CAIOZA010000056.1 GCA_903862655.1 uncultured Ignavibacteria bacterium | reverse complement strand
CCGGCGGCAAATACTTCATTATTCTCGAACAAAACGGGAAGATATCCACAGAACAGTTTATAAAATAATTAATAATTAAGAAATGAAGAATTAATAATTAGAAACAAATATCAAAACATTTCGTCATTTTTTCTAAATGATAAGTTGAGGATATTTACATGACATTTCAAGTTAATATAGAAAAAGATGAATCAGGTTATTTTGTTGCTGAAGTACCTGCATTACCTGGGTGCTTTTCACAAGGTAAGACACAATCAGAAGCTACAGAAAACATAAAAGAAGCTATCATTGGGTGGCTGGATGTAATTAATGATAAAGTTTATGAATGTTGGAATAAAAATCATCCAAATTCAAAACATAAAGAGGTTTAATTTTGAGAAGAATATTATTTCAAATATTCTTATTTACATTAACATTACTTTTATGCAATGCGATGTGCAACAATCCGGATTCGTGTATAAAGGATCATCATTGCGAGGTACCGGCAGATTGGATTGTATATGGCTGTAAGGATTGTGATTCATTGACAAATGATGATCTTTATGGTTTTTTGGGTTCATACGCACATATTTTGCCTGGACAAATAAAAAAGGACAGCAAAAACAATGTTTGGTTTTTCAATTATAAAGAATTAATGAAATATAATGGGAATAGTTTTCAAAAAATTATTATTCCAGATTCATATTTAGATCCATCATATAACAATGATCAAGGCTATTATAATGACTTTTTTATAGATAAACAAGACAATATTTGGTTTCCAGCACCAAGTTGCGGAATATCCAAATATGATGGCAATACTTGGTTAAGTTTTTCTTCATCATCAGTTGTATCGGACAATCAAGACAGAATTTGCTCAATTTATCAAGATGATAATAATTTGATGTGGTTTGGTACAAAGAAGGGATATATTTTAAGTTTTAATGGTTCAATTTGGAAATCATACAAACCTTTTAAATATTATAGCCCCTATTCAACAATAATTAAAATTTTAAGTGATTCACATGGTAATATCTTCTTTTTGTTAGGAGAAAATATAATTAAATATGATGGGAATAATTTTACAAATACAACTACATTTGGTTTAGATTCAATTCATGTGGGTGTTAATTTTAGAACTTTTTTTATTGATAAGATTGATAATATTTGGCTTGGTGCAAATATTTATCAGAATTCTTTAACTTCTTATGCTTTGTGCCAATATGATAATTTTTCATGGAAGTGGCATTTCATAACTAATTCAAACCAAAATATTAATTGGGTGAATGATATTGCTCAGGATGCTAAAGGTAAAATGTGGATAGCTTGCTTCGATTCCATACTTTCGTATGATGGTAGCAATTATAGTGGCTTTAAGATTCCAAATGTAAAATATTCCGGTCATGGCGCATATAGAATATTAATTGATAATGCCGACAGTAAATGGTTGTTAAATGGAAATGGTGTTGTTTACAAATATACCGGGCAATAAAATTAATTTTCAAGTAATCCTTACTATTTACTACCGATTTTTCACTTTTTTCATTTATTTTTAGATATTCCTTCCAATATGTATTAAGTATTTAAATTACTTTGTTAAATTTGTAATATGTATAATAACAATCTAGAATGTTAAATTTATAAAAGAGTTATTTATGAGCTTGATAGTTGACATTAATTCACGCGAGATCCTTGATTCACGCGGCAATCCAACGGTTGAAGTAGAAGTTTTATTGAGTGACGGTTCTTTTGGACTCGCTGCTGTTCCCTCCGGAGCAAGTACAGGTGAGCATGAAGCTGTTGAACTCCGCGATGGAGACAAGAGCCGTTACCTCGGAAACGGCGTTCTGACCGCAGTCGATAACGTACAGACAATTATTGCTGACACACTCGAAGGCTTCGATGCAACAGAACAGGTGCAGATTGACAATCTTCTTGTGGAACTCGATGGTACCGAAAACAAGTCCAAGCTTGGTGCAAACGCAATGCTCGGTGTTTCTATGGCAGTTGCAAAAGCCGCAGCAGACAGCTTCGGAATGCCTCTCTACCGCTATCTTGGCGGTGTTAATGCAAAGGTACTTCCTGCTCCAATGATGAATATTCTCAATGGTGGCAAGCATGCTGATAATACTGTTGACATCCAGGAATTTATGATTATTCCTGTTGGCGCACCAACCTTCCGCGAAGCTCTGAGAATGGGTGCAGAAGTTTTCCATCATCTCAAGAAAGTACTTAAAGCAAAGGGTTATAACACTTCAGTCGGTGACGAAGGCGGATATGCTCCTGCTCTTAAATCCAACGAAGAAGCATTTGACGTAATTCTCGAAGCAATCACAACCGCCGGCTACAGACCGAAAGATGATATCCTTCTCGCAGTGGACGTTGCTTCCAGCGAAATGGTAGAAGACGGTAAATATAAAATGTTCAAATCATCGGGCGAACTCAAGACATCTGAACAGATGATTGAATGGTATGTCGATCTATGTAACAAATATCCCATTATTTCCATTGAAGACGGATTAGGCGAAAATGACTGGGAAGGCTGGAAGAAACTTACTGAAGCACTCGGACACAAAGTTCAGTTAGTAGGTGATGATTTATTTGTTACTAACCCCGAATTCCTTGATCGTGGAATCAAAGAAGGTATAGCAAATGCTATATTAATCAAAGTAAACCAAATCGGAACCCTGACTGAAACACTGGATTGTATCAGAATGGCACAGAGAAATGGTTATAATACAATCATCTCCCATCGTTCAGGTGAAACAGAAGATACAACAATTGCCGATATAGCAGTAGCAACAAATGCAGGTCAGATAAAGACCGGAGCACCAAGCAGAACAGACAGAGTTGCTAAATACAACCAGTTGCTGCGATTGGAAGAAATGCTAAATGGTGACGCTATTTATGCAGGATTGACAGAATTTGAGAAGTTCATTTAGTTTTTTATTAAGCGGGAATAATAATGATTACTTTTGGAACAGACGGATGGCGCGGTCTTATAGCTCGTGATTTTACATTCGAAAACATTAGGTTAGTAGCGTTAGCTACTGCACGGTATATCAAAAAGATCAACAGTAAAGATCCATCGGTCGTTATCGGCTATGATACTCGCTTCCTATCGAAGGAATTTGCTCAGGAGGTCGCCATGGTACTTGCCTGGCAGGATATTATTGTTCATTTGACTGAAACATTTTCCTCAACACCTCAGGTTTCATACCACACAAAGCAGAAATCTGCCGATTTGGGTGTAGTAATTACTGCAAGTCATAACCCCGGGATATACAATGGTTTCAAACTGAAAGCCACATTTGGTGGTCCCGCAACACCGGAGCAAGTCTCTCAGGTTGAGCTTGAATTGAAGAAAATATGCAGCAAACCTCCTCAGTTCAAGTTAAAGACAATGAATGAGTACATTCATCTGAAAAAAATCCGTATGTTCGACGCTAAAGAATCATATCTTCGTTATATAAAAAAGAAAATCAATATCATTGCTGTCCGCGAAGCTAATTTCAAAGTTCTTTTTGAACCAATGTATGGAGCTGGCATCAATACTATAAAAGAGTTATTGCCAAAAGCTGACGAAATTCATCATATATTCAATCCTTCTTTTGGTTCTATTGACCATCCCGAACCTATTCAGGAATGTCTGGGAGAAGCAATCTCAATTATGAAATCCGGTAAGTATGATATATGCATCGCAACCGATGGAGATGCTGACAGATTAGGAGTTATCGACAACGAGGGGAATTTCATCGATCCTCACAGAGTGTTCATGATTATACTGAAATACCTATATGAGAAGAAACGCAAAAGAGGAGCAGTTGCGAAGACTGTATCGCTGACATCGATGGTTAATGACTTCTGCGAAAAGAACAGTATAAAGCTCTACGAAACCAAGGTTGGTTTCAAATACATAGCACAGCTCATGACAGAAGAGAAAATTTTAATAGGTGGTGAAGAATCTGGTGGACTTGGTACTATTCTCCATATTCCGGAACGTGACGGTATATTCAATGGTATGCTGCTTCTTGAGATTATGTCCGAAAGAAAAATGACTATCAAAGAACTGAGTGACGAACTTGATAAAGAATTTGGAATACATCGCTTCCAACGCCGCGATGCAAAAGTAACCGATTTGCAGAAGAAAGAAATTCTTGCTGCCTGCCAAAAGAACCCCAAGAAAATTGGCAGATACGATGTGATCAGCGTTGACACTAAAGATGGATATAAATTCTTCGTTCAAGGTGGATGGGTATTGATTCGCCCATCAGGAACAGAACCTCTCATCCGATTTTACTCCGAAGCCGATTCATTCGCAAAAGTGAACGATTTGTTGGACGAAGCAATCAAATTGAAAAAATAGAATTTTACCTTTGTTTATAATACAAAACCCCCTGAACGATGGTACATTCAGGGGGTTTGTTGCTTGGTAAAGTAACAAAAATTCTATCCAATTTTCTACAGATTCACAGCTTCGCCATAAGCCTGGGCTGATGCTTCCATTATAGCTTCGCTCAAAGTCGGATGCGCATGGATCGTTTTGATGATTGTCTGTGCTGTTGCATCGAGCGATCTGGCTAATCCGATTTCAGCAATCAGCTCAGTAACTTCAGGCCCGATCATGTGAGCACCAAGGATTTCGCCATGCTTAGCATCGAATACAATCTTTACGAAGCCCTTTGTTTCGCCGATACCATTAGCCTTGCCGCTGGCTGAAAATGGGAACTTGCCAACTTTTACGTCATGTCCAAGTTCTTTTGCCTTAGCTTCAGTCAGACCTACACTTGCCACTTGTGGCTGACAGTAGGTACAACCCGGGATATTTGAGTAATCCATTGGCTGAGGATGATGTCCTGCAATCAGTTCTGCACAGATGATTGCTTCGGCAGATGCTTTGTGTGCCAGCCAGGGAGCTCCTGCTACATCACCTATTGCATAAATACCCTCGACATTTGTTTTTAGATAATTATCAACTTTTATGAATCCTCTTTCTGTAAGAACGCCGACACCTTCAAGACCGATATTTTCTGTATTTGCCTGAATGCCTATTGCGTTCAGAGCCAGATCAGCCTTCAGCACTTCCTGGGAACCGTCTTTTTTCTCAATTGTAACTTCTACTTCTTTTCCTTTGGTCTTTGCTGAAAGTACTTTTGTATTGGTCAGCACAGATATTCCGTATTTTTTATAATGTCTTCCAAGTTCATTGGAAACGTCAACATCTTCTATTGGAAGAAGTCTGTCCATCATTTCGATAATTGTAACTTTTGTTCCGAAAGCGTTGTAAAAATATGCAAACTCTACACCAATAGCTCCTGCACCCATGATTATCATCGATGAAGGGATTTCCTTCTGGAGCATGGCTTCTGTACTGGTTAAAATTCTCTTTCTGTCAACATCAATACCTGGGAACATTCTTGGACGTGCGCCTGAGGCAATGATGATGTTCTTTGTGTTGATTGTATCAGTAGGATTCCCATCGGCATCTGATACTTCGACAACATTCTTTGATTTTATGAAACCTGTACCTTTGATTGTCTGTACTTTATACTTTTTGAGAAGGAAAGCAACACCCTGAGACATTTTAGTCGAAACATCGCGGCTTCTCTGGATCACTTTAGGAAAGTCAACATTAACTCCAGTGATTTCAAAACCATAATCACCTGCATGATTGAGAAAGTGCATGTATTCTGCACTACGCAATAATGCTTTGGTTGGGATGCAGCCAATATTGAGGCAAACTCCTCCGAAATTTTCCTTTTCGATGCAAATAACATTGAGACCTAACTGTGCTGCACGTATTGCGGCTACATATCCGCCGGGGCCTGAACCGATGACGACTAAATCGCTTGTGTGTGTATTCATTAACTTTCCTCAAATTTAATAGTTTAGAATGTATTTTTAAATTCTGTAAGCTAGAACGTATAAAAACGAAGTGAAGAACCCTAAATTTTTAGAATTCTTCACTTCTGTAGTTTTTAGTTGAAATCTTGGAATTAAACTATCGGTAGTTCATCGGGTGCTTTTGTCAAATGACGTGCACCTTGGCGAGTTACGAAGATACAATCTTCAACTCTCATTCCGAATTTATCGGGCAGATAAATTCCGGGCTCGATTGCAAGAACGCAATCTTCGGGAATTATCTGATCGTCTAAACGGAAAGTAATGATAGGTTGTTCGTGAGCAACAAGTCCGATGCCGTGGCCAAGTGAGTGCTGGAAGTATTTACCATAACCGGCTTCTTCAATAATGCTTCTGGCAATTTTATCTAGATGCTTTCCATTCATGTGGGGACGTACATCTTTGATAGCGGCTTCTTTTGCCTTGATTAACAGTTGGTATACAGTTTTCTGTTCTTTAGTAGCTTTGCCTACAGCAACAGTTCTTGTGATATCACTTCCAAAACCATGGAACTTACAACCGAAATCCATCAGTACTATATCGCCAGCTTTGATCTTACGGTCGCTTGGTGCACCATGAACTAAAGCACCGCGAGGTCCGCTTGTAACGATAATATCGAATGGATCGCCTTCTGAGCCAAGTTTTCTGGAATGATATGCTATTTCATTCGCCAGAGCTTTTTCTTCGACTCCCGGCTTAATCATCTTAACTATTTTTTTGTATGTTTCCTCTGCTATTCTGCATGCCTGCTCGATATATTCAAGTTCTTCGGGAGCTTTAGGCATTGTGTATCTTTCGATTTCCCCTGGTTCGGTAGGTTTGAATTTTAGCGGTCTAACCTGGTTTCTGATATTTACTGCTACGCTATAAGCAACCCTATCACCTTCGAAAGCGAGTGTATCGACTCCATCGAATAATTTATTTTCGAGACCATAAGTCCAGAAGTCACGGGTAATGAATGTTTTCATGTTTGGAAGAGGATAAAGTTCAGTTTTAATCTGCTCTTCGTATCTATCATCAGTGAAGAAGTAAATCTTATCGTCAAAAATAATAATAGCTGCGTCAGAACCTGAAAAGTTGGTCAGGTAGCGGATATTGGGTAAATATGTTATAACCAGACCATCAGCTTTGATTTCTTTGAAACGGAATTTAATCTGATCGAGTCTTGTATCGACAAGATCCGGATATCCTTTTGCTTTGACCGGTTCTTCTTTCTTTTGTTTCGACATAAATTTCTCTTTATATTTATTCAACATCTATTAACTTATTTATCTGTTTTATTCAATTATTGTGCGTAATAATTTGGAGATTCCTGAGTCACCTTCACGTCGTGAGGATGTGATTCTTTCAATCCTGCTGCTGTAATTTTCACAAATTGGGATTTTTCCTTCATTTCTTCTATAGTTTTTGCACCGCAGTAACCTAAAGCTGAGCGAAGACCTCCAATAATCTGATAGATTGTGTCTGATACACTTCCTTTGAAGGCTACGCGACCTTCAATTCCTTCGGGAACAAGTTTAGATAAACCATCTTCTACATCCTGGAAGTATCTGTCGGCAGATCCCTGTTGCATAGCTCCGAGTGAACCCATACCACGGTATATTTTGTAAGCTCTTCCTTCGTACAGAATCTTTTCGCCAGGGCTTTCTTCGTGACCAGCAAGCATTCCGCCTATCATAACAGAATCAGCACCTGCTGAGATAGCTTTAGAGACGTCTCCGGTTTGTTTGATCCCGCCATCGGCAATGATTGGAATGTTGTACTTGTGAGCTACCTTGTAAATATTCATAATTGCAGTCAACTGAGGTACGCCGACTCCGGCGATAATTCTGGTTGTACAAATAGATCCGGGACCAATTCCCACTTTCAATCCATCTGCACCGGCTTTGATCAATGCTTCAGCAGCATCACCAGTTGCCATATTTCCCGCGATAATTTCTAAATCGGGATATTTACTCTTTATTGCTTTTATCTGATTAATAACTCCGACTGTATGTGCGTGAGCAGTATCAACGAATATTGCGTCAACTCCCTTAAGCACAAGTGCGTCTATTCTATCCATTGTGTCAGCCGAAATGCCAACTGCGCCACCCACTCTAAGTCTTCCGTGAGTGTCTTTACATGCATTTGGGTGTTTCTTCTTTTTTTGTATGTCTTTGAATGTGATCAAACCCTGAATTTTTCTATTCTCATCGACTACTGGAAGTTTTTCGATTCTTGATTTCTGTAGAATTCTTTCAGCCTGCTCAAGCGTTGTGCCGAGTGGTGCAGTAATTAGATTCTCAACAGTCATGTAATCTGCTACCGAGTCATCTGGGCTTGGATCGAATCTCAGATCTCTGTTGGTGACGATACCAATTAATATGGAATTCTCGTCAATGATGGGAATACCGGAAATACGGTATTTATTCATCAGATCCAGGGCGTCACGAACTTTTTTGTCGGAAGTGAGTGTGATAGGATTCTGTATCATTCCGCTCTCGGATCGTTTGACGATATCCACCTGCTCAGCCTGCTGACTTATTGACATATTCTTGTGGATAACTCCCATTCCACCTTCTCGTGCAATGGCTATTGCCATATTTGCTTCAGTTACCGTATCCATTGCTGCACTAAGAATTGGAATATTTAGAGTGATTCTTTGCGTCAGCCTGGTCTCGAGGTTTGTATCGCGTGGCATAACTTCGGAGTATCCGGGAACGAGTAGCACGTCGTCATAAGTTATTGCTTCACCAAGAATTTTGTTCTCTATCATTTTTTTTCTTGTATTATTGGTTTACTTTTTATTAAATTCCTAATAATATGTATGTTCAGAATCTAATTTAAAATTTTAGTAACTGCATTCGGGAACTGTTTTTAAAAAAATGCAAATTACTAAGCTACAAAATTAACACTTTTTATTGAAATAAGAGTTAAGGATTTTTAATTTAGCATATTCTTTTTATTCAAACTCTGATAACAAAATGAAAATTGCCTATTTATCAACGTTCTATCCATTCCGCGGAGGAATTGCGCAGTTCAACGCTGCTCTTTACCGCGAGCTCGAAAAAGACAACAACATCCGTGCTTTCACATTCAAACGTCAATATCCAAATGTCCTATTCCCGGGTACAAGTCAGTTTGTTACAGAACAGGACACGGCAGATAAGATTGATGCCGAACGGGTTCTCGATACAATTAATCCGCTAACTTTCTGGTCATCAGCACGCAGGATTAATAAATTCACTCCCGATCTTATGCTGACTAAATTCTGGATGCCATTTTTTGGTCCTTCTTTGGGTCAGGTTTGCCGTCTTGCTAAGAAGAAAGGCACGATTAACATAAGTATTCTCGACAACGTTCAGCCTCACGAAAAACGCCCAGGTGACGATCAGCTGATTAATATGTTTCTCAAGCAGAACGATGGCTTTATCGTAATGAGTGATACCGTTAAAAACGATTTGCTCGATTTCCAGCCCAATGCAATATACAAATCAGTTCAACATCCATTGTACGATCATTTTGGTGCCAGAGTTGACAGAAAGCAGGCTTGCGAGAAATTGATGATAGATCCCGAAAAGAAAATACTCCTTTTCTTCGGGTTTATTCGGTCCTATAAAGGGCTCGATATACTGCTCGAAGCTCTGGAAGCTTTACCGGAGGATTATTTGCTGATAATCGCCGGCGAAGTTTATGGAAATTTTGATGAATATGAGAAGACAATCCGTGACAGAAAATTGTGGAATAAAGTGAAACTCTTTGTCCGCTATATCTCTGACGACGAAGTTCCTCTCCTCTTCTCCGCGGCCGATGTCTGCGTCCTACCATATAAATCCGCAACTCAGAGCGGAATTATAGGAATATCATATCATTTTGATTTACCGGTGATAGCTACTGATGTTGGAGGTTTAAGGGAAATGATTACACCATTCGGCACCGGAGTGGTAGTAGATGAACCCAAGCAGAACAAACTATCGGCTGCAATAGCTGATTACTTCAATATGCAGATGAGATCTACATTCGAAGGAAATATACAAAAGTATAAGCAAATCGCTAACTGGAAGTCGCTTGCTAAGGATATTATGAGCTTATATGAGGAATTAAAGGCAGTTAAGTAGTGAAATATTAAGAAATTATAACTCAAACAAAGAAAATTTTAAACAAATCTTATGCAATTAACTAAACACATTTGAGTTATTACTTTTGTATTTCATCATTTATATCCGTAATTTAAATTTGTAGATACTATACAATTTGTGTAAATGATTATGGCAAATTCAACTCCTGTCTTCGAAGTTATCAAATTCTCTGTCTGGTTTTTTATTTTAATTCTGATTGCAATTCTATCTGACGTTGTTCTTCACCAATTCGGTTTGGTTTGGATTGGTCGTTACTTTGGTCTTGCCGGATCCTTGATTATCGTAATGTCTTTTGTGTACTCAATGCGCAAGAGAGGATTAATTAAACAGGGCAATATCCGAAAGTTGCTATATTATCACGAAATTGCCTGTTGGACAGGTTCACTCTTCGTTCTGATCCATGCCGGAGTCCACTTTTCGGCAATTATTCCTTGGATAGCAGTTGCTATGATACTAATGAACCTCGCCAGCGGTTTTGTTGGTCTCTATCTTCTCAAGGAATCCGGTCAGATGTTATCAGTTCTTGAAGCTGAATACCAAGCAAATGGGCTCTCTGTAGAAGAGATAAAAGACAAACTCTTTTGGGAATCGCTCACCTATTCTCTGATGAAGAAGTGGAAGAAATTCCATCTCCCTATTGCATTTATGCTATTGATCACAGCACTGATCCATATTGTGTCAATTTTATTCTTTATTAACGAGTACTAAATGAAAAGAAGTATATTCTTGCTTGTTATTATTTCCGGGTTCATCCTTATACTTTTTGCTTGCTATTTCCCCAATCTGGCAATTAGTCCGGGTAAACTTTCTTCAGGGCACGAAGAATTAGTCAAGAGCTGCACCAATTGTCACTCATATTTCGGTGGGGTTCAATCTTCAAAGTGTGTAGTATGCCATAAAATAGACCAGATCGGACTTGTTAAAACTAATGGAACTGCTATAGTTAATTTGAAGAATGTTGAGAATTCTTTCCATAAGTATCTGCTGACAAAGGATTGCTTTGCTTGCCATCAGGAGCACAAATATCTTAAATTCGCCAGAAGTATCCGCAGGTTCGATCATAATCTCTTTGCTATTGATGTCAGAAATAATTGTATTCTTTGCCACAAGAAACCTGTTGATGAACTTCACAAAGAAATTAATGATAACTGTTTGACCTGTCATAAATTGAATAAATGGAAGCCTGCTACATTCGAGCATAATAAATACTTTGTTCTAGACAAAGATCATAACACATCTTGCGCAACCTGTCATCCACAGAACAATTTCAAGGCGTATACATGTTATGGCTGCCATGAACATACTTATGAGAAAATGATTGACGAACATCGCGAAGAAAGCGTTAAGGATCTGACCAAATGTGTGTCATGCCACAAGTCAGCAAACAAGCACGACATGAAAAAAGAGGGTGGCAGCGAGGGTGAAGGAAATAGTGAGGATCACAAGGACAATGATTAGCTTTGTGTCAAAAAAATTCGTCTGAACTGTGATTTATATGATTCATTATTATATTTGTTGAAAACATAAGAGGGACTTTGTAGTCCCCCTTACTATTAATAATTTTATCTGCCTACCGGATTCTCCACTACCGGAAGTTTCGAAGTAATTGCTCGCTTTTCTTTTTGGATGTCAAGTTCTTCTAACAGAATCGCATCAGGCACAATGAATGTTGCCGGTTTTCCGCTAAGTGATCCAGTCCCACCTCCAATAGAAATAGCGAAAGACAGAATACTGCTTACTCCACCTTCATTATCAGGATGTAGTGTATTGTAAACATATTGTTTATCTGATGTTCCAATCAGCTTTTTAAATGATGCAACCGTCAGACCTGAAATATTTGCTCCTCGAATAAGTTCTTCCTTACCAGTTTCGGTTGATACTTTGTAAATAGTAATCAGATTAGATAGCCCACCCTTTTTTTGCATATCACCCGCGAATGACATAATAGAGGACATATCTAATCCTTCGCTGGCTCCAGAATTAGAGCATTTTACCTTACGAACTATATAAGTGTACTTCAATCCTTCTTCTTTGGCTTTTTCTATTAATTGCTTTTTAATATCTGCTCTTAGCTCAGTTTCGCTTGAACTGACAGTAATAACAGAAGGTCCTGTGCCCTCAAGTAGTGTACTGGGTCCAAGTTTGTAACCGCAGTGTCCATTACTTTGCTTGACGTTTTGATTGGGAGTTCTTCCATTAAGCATTGTTTTAAGAATTCCTTTTTGGATAAGTACAAGATCATTATCAGGAGCAACACCTTCAGCATCAACTTCATAAGAACCAATCAAATTCTTTCCTTCGAAGGTGCTCATCTTTGGTTGTGCTTTCACTGTCAAAGTTGTCGATACGATCTTTTTGTCTATCTTATCTTCCATCGCCTTATCCTTGCCTTGACTCATAAACATCAGCACCTGTGGATTTGAATAGATCCCTTTACGGCTCGATACAATTCCTCCGTTTGAACTGAGCAATCTTTGAGAGAAAACCTCAGCAGAAGCCTGATCTTCAAAAAGGACCGGACCGGAATAGGACTCATCAAAAACTGGTGCATTCCTCAAAGCAAGTAAATTATCTGCCATAGTCTTTACATCACTCTTCATTTTTTCGGGTGTTGGGAGATCCGACGGATTCGTTTCATAATAAAGGACATGATCACTTAGTGGTGCGCCATCCGGAGCCATTGTTGAAGCATTTATCTGCACGCCGGCAATAGTCATGGGTTGAACTGTTTCAGTTCCTTCTGAGTTCAAGAAATATATCGTACTATTATATAAATTAACTGAAACAGATGATGAATAAATTTCTTTATAATTTTTTAGTATAGATGAAAGCTCCTTAGCAATCTCTTCCCACTTGGACTTATTTATCTCGAACTGTCGTTTGGGATTAACCTGTAAAACTGTTGGTTTTGCTTTTATAAGATCAGGTAGAGAATCTTCAGATGTAAGATTCTGTTGCTTCATTGCTGAAAGCTTTGCCTCAAATGATTCCGCTGCTGATTTATATTTTTCGTCTGTAGCTAACCATAAACTTCTCCTGATGCCATAATAGTCATCATCCAGAGGAATATCTCCTCTATCTCCAAACTGTGACATAAATGAGCCACTGCTCATGTCTATGAAGTTCTCATTGTCGAGATTGTAATCTCCTACAAGTACTTTCACGCTCTGAGAGCGGAATGGTTTTTCGTCAGAATCGATTAATGCCCCGAGTGAAGCTTGAATGCTTAACTTTTTAGCATCTACGATTGTATAACTGATAAAAAAAGGATTTTTTAGGTTTTCAAGTGTGAGCTTGCTCATACTGCGTTGCAGTTCATCTTTCATGGCTCTTTTAATGACATCACCTGAAGGCGTCTGAGAAAAAATATTAGCAGTAGATATTAAAATTATTATTAACAATATTTTGATTTTCATAAATATCTCCATTTTATCACAAAGAATAATAAATAATTATTAAAAAGATTTAAAAAGCCGTATTAGGGAGTTCCCTTTTCAGAGTCAGGTCTGGATAAAATTGGTGGCTTTTCCTGCGATTTTGATTTCTTTTGTACTTCAATCTGTTTTACAAAAATTGCAGGAGATGCACAACTGACAGGCACCCCTCCAGATTCAGCTCCGCATGTTCCATTGAATACTCCTGGATTGTCGCCACAGTCTGTAATGTTTGAGAACATTGATAATGGTGTTCCTACTAAATCCACACCGCGAACAAGTTCATCAGGTCTGCCATCGACAAAAACTCGGTAAACTTCTGTAGGCATAACATTGAATGCATTGGGAATTGTTCTGCCTGTCATTGTGAATCCACCTTGAATATCTTCGAAATAATACCCAAATTCTTTGTTTTGCTTTTTACATTCTTCAATTAATTTTTTCTTAAGCTGTTCAGGAGTCAATGGGTTAGTTGTAGCTATCATAAGATTTGATTGTCTCGAAACCGGTTGATAACCTTCCTGGGCTCTGCCATGTCCATTTGAAGTATAAAAATTTGAAATGGGGCTTCTAGACATAAGGAAATCCTTCATTACACCTTTATCAACGATTGTAACTTTTGAACCCTCTACACCTTCATCATCGAATTTATAGTATCCATTCAGATCTAAACCTGCTGAATTCTTTATTGTTGGATCGCAACTGATAGTAATTGATTCCGGTAGAATTTGTTCACCGATTTTCTTCTTGAATGTTTGTCCTTCGTTTTCAGATTTTTGTCTGTGCCCTTCTACTCTATGCCCAAAAATTTCATGGAAGAATACACCAGCTGCTCTACCGGAAAGTATAGCCGGACCCTGATAAGGTTCAACTACAGAAGCAGTTCTCATCTTGCCTAACTTTTTAACCATTTCTTCTGTGTCATCAAGAATTGTTTTATCTGAGGGTAAATCCGAAGGTTTATATGCAAAATAAGTCTTATACATTGGCAGTTCCATACCATCGTCAGATTTAATAACAGCATTTATTAGCAGACGAGCACCGGCATAATTTTCACAAATCTTCACACCTTCGGTTGAGATAAAATACTTTCTTTGTTTATAAAAGGTGACTGAAGCATTTCCCTGATAGATATTTTTATCATTCAAAAATACTACCGAGTATTTCTTTACTTTTTCTTTCCATCCATTTAAATCGAAGTTATATTCAGCAGGGTTAACTGGCTTTTCATAATATTCAAATGCTTTTGCATTTTTGGAAAAGTCAGCGGATGTATCTTCGCTTGTTACTTTAACTGCAACGTTGGCTTTTACTTTAGCATATTTGTCAGTTGCCTGCAGGTATTCTTTATTAGTAGCATTCCATATTGTCTGGCAAATTGCATCAGCGTTATCATCAAGAGGAAGTTGAATCATTGATGGAATTCTTCCTAAAAAATCAAACTGATCGCCTCGAATTTCATGACTATTATCCAAATCATAGGTTCCGGTTCTAACTCTTGTAGTTAAGAATCTATGCCTTGAATCAGTTACACTTGTGATATTACCGAATGACGCTTCAACTCCATAAGAAGTGATGTCTGAAACTCGGTATGATATGTAATAAGGTGGGGTTTCCTGCTTCTGCAAAACTGAAAATTCCCTCTTTAATTCTCCACTCAGAATGTCAATCAGTTTATCTTGCGAATAAAGAGAAATGCTGATGCAAAAGAACAGCAGGAATAACGATACTTTCCGGATGATTTGATTCATAAACAACTCCGTGATTTGTATAGAAATAGATACAAGTAAAGATATAATACTTTTTATTCTGAATAATGTTTCAAATTGTACTATATTATATGGTTTAAAATATGAAAAATAATCTGTTACTTAAAAACATTTATCCTATATTCAGATACATCCCTCTAAACTTCTTGATGAAACCGAAGTAGGCACGAAGAATTGTTATTCAGATATCAATTTGCAAACCTACAACTTTCTTATTACCATAACTGCTCCACTGCATTAGCAAGTGAAGCCCTTATGGCGGGTTCTAAAAATTCAGTTTAGCTGTCACACCTGCGATCACGAAGTAACAGTGAAGCTAATGCAGGTATCTATAAACCAGCATCAATACAAAGATTCCTCCATTAGCTTCGCTCTACAACGTGGTCGCAGGAATGACAATCTTAGACTTTCGTACTTTTGATACAGTACCTTTGCTGATTGATTCTATTAAGATTTCACCCCTGCCGGGGTTTTGATCTGCTTTTCAATTATTTCTCTTTTATATCTCATTTTTTCTTTTTAATTTCGCTATATGACGAAATGAAATAAGGAATATAATGAATGATATAATAAAAATATTCAAAGCTCTGTCCGATAAAAACCGGATCAGAATTTTGCTAATGCTCACCCGAAAGCCACTCTGTGTCTGCGAAATCCAGGATATACTTAAGGTGACCGTGTCAACTGTATCGAAGCATCTTTCAATTCTGAGAGATGTTGGGTTTATATTGGACGAAAAGGATGGCAAATGGGTGAACTACAGGCTCAATACATCATCCAAAGACATAGCTATCAATCAGTTTATACTTCTGCTGCCAATTTATCTTAATGATGATGAATTGATCAAAGCTGACAATGAGAGAGTAAATTCCGTAAGCAGAGAAAATTTATGTAATATTGAAATTAATCTTTAATGATTCGTTAGTTGTCTAATTGTCTAAGAAATTAAAGGGTAAAAATGCGAATACTAATTCTATGTACAGGTAATTCATGCCGCAGTCAGATGGCGGAAGCTTTTTTGACGGCTTATGACGAATCTTTTGACGTATATTCTGCCGGTACAAATCCGGCTGCAGAAGTTAATCCAAGAACAATTCAGGTCATGAATGAGCTTGGGTTCGATATGAGCGGGCATTATCCAAAATCGGTAGATCTATTTACTTACGATGATTTTGATTATGTTATCACAGTGTGCGGTGGTGCAAAAGAAACCTGCCCTGCTTTCCAAGGTTTTGTAGAGCATCACTTGCATGTTGGTTTTGACGATCCGGCTGAGGTGACAGGCACAGAAGAAGAAGTGCTGAAGGTATATCGGCGAGTAAGGGATGAAATTAAAGAGAAGATAGTTAAATTTGTTGAGTTCGAGGATGAAGTAGAAGAAGAGTCTTAACTGAATTAAATATAAAACTTGAGAAAAGTATTCTTTATGTTGATTATTAAAAAAAACAAGTTCCTTATTCGATTAGCGATTCTGCCTGTGTGGGTTGTTCTGTATATATATCTTGAGCCATTGGCTAACGGACTCGTTTACAATGTCTTTGGAATGGATAAAACTCTGCGTCTTACGGAAGCAATCAGGTTTTTCATCTTCGAAGTTCCTAAAGTACTTTTATTACTGACTCTGATAGTTTTCGTGGTTGGAATCATACGAAGTTACTTCTCTCCGGAAAAAACTCGAAAAGCTCTCGAAGGAAAATCACTTCTGGTCGGTAACGTTATGGCAAGCTCATTGGGGATCGTGACTCCATTTTGCTCATGTTCAGCCATTCCGTTATTTCTTGGATTTGTCGAATCAGGTATTCCACTCGGAGTAACATTTTCATTTCTGATCGCTGCGCCAATGATTAATGAAGTAGCATTGGTACTTCTGTTTGGACTATTCGGCTGGAAGACTGCTCTAATATACTTATCTACAGGTCTATTTATTTCAATCTTATCAGGTTGGATAATCGGTAGTCTAAAGCTTGAAAAGTGGGTTGAACCATGGGTGTACGATATTAAAGCCGGTAAACTTGCAATGGATGAAGAAGCCCTTACCATTAACCATAGAATTGAAGCAGGGTTCACCGCAGTTCGCGAAATTGTTTCGAAAGTTTGGATTTATATCGTAGCCGGTATCGCTGTGGGAGCTGGCGCACACGGATACGTTCCGGCTGATTTTATGGCATCGTTTATGGGTAAAGATGTCTGGTATTCTGTTCCTCTGGCAGTGTTGCTGGGAGTTCCGATGTACTCCAATGCAGCCGGGATTATCCCAATAGTACAGGTGCTTTTAGAAAAAGGGGCATCGCTTGGAACATCACTTGCGTTTATGATGGCTGTAATCGGACTGTCGTTACCTGAGACTATTATATTAAAGAAAGTGCTGAAACTACCGCTAATTTTTACATTTGTTGGAGTTGTTGCTGTGGGAATCATGATTGTGGGGGTTTTGTTTAATATGATATTCTAATGCATTTGAAGAGTAAAAATACAAATGTCCAATATCGAATATCGAACACGGAATGTCGAAGGGAAGAGTAATAATACGAATGT
Source organism: uncultured Ignavibacteria bacterium (assembly GCA_903862655.1). Lineage (GTDB taxonomy): Bacteria > Bacteroidota > Ignavibacteria > Kapaibacteriales > UBA2268 > CAIOZA01. The sequence continues at coordinate 2,287 of CAIOZA010000056.1, read as the reverse complement.
CGAATATCGAATATTGAACACCGAATGTCGAAGGGAAGAGGGAAATGCTGATGTTGAATATAATTAATTGGGAGGATTATGAGTAAAGGGTTTGATTTGGAGGATAGGCTTATTTCTTTTTCAATTAGAATAATGGAAATTGCCGAGAAATTACCAAATACTAAATCCGGTATTTATATTGCTAATCAGATGATTCGCTCCGGTACATCACCTGCATTGAATTATGCAGAAGCTCAAAGTGCAGAATCAAGAAATGATTTTATTCATAAGATGAAAATCTGTCTGAAAGAATTGAGAGAGACTCATGTTTCTCTTAAAATTATATATAGAAAACCAATCATTAAAGAACTAAAAATGATTTAAGAAATTATGAATGAATGCATTGAACTTATTTCGATTTTTGTAAAGAGTATTGACACAGCAAAAAGAATCTGATTGCAAAAAGCAAGAAGGGGATTGAATAATTTGTTATTTTGAAATTTTGTATTAAATATTCGAAATTCGATGTTCAGTGTTCGATATTCGATATTATGTATTAAAGCTCTAAGTTTGTATTACTAATTCTGTATTAAACATTCGAAATTCGGTGTTCAGTGTTCGATATTCGAAATTATGTATTTAAAATATGGTTTCATTTATAAAGGAGAAAAATTATTATGGTTATCAAAATTCTCGGAACTGGTTGTTCCAAGTGCGTAAATCTTGAAAACAAAGTGAAAGAAATTGTTAAGAGTAACAACATCGATGCTACAGTAGAGAAAGTATCGGAGCTTCAGGATATCATGAAATATGGGATAATGAGTACTCCCGGACTGGTCATCAACGAAAAGGTTATTAGTTATGGGACAGTCCCCAAGGATAGTCAGATTCTTGAGTGGCTGAAGGAGGCAAATTAATATGAAAAAGTTAACACTGTTAATCGCGATCTTGGTCACGTTCTTTTTATTTAATCAGATGGAAGCCCAGACAAGCAAACCGATGGTTACATTCATCGAACTTGGCTCGGACAAATGTATTCCCTGCAAAAAAATGCAGCCGATACTCAAAAGCATCGAAAAGAAATACCGAGAGCAGATCAAAGTTGTTTTCTATGATGTATGGAAGGATGAGTATAAGAGTAAGTCTGATGAATATAAGATAAAACTTATTCCTACACAGATTTTCCTTGATGCAAACGGTAAAGAGATTTTCAGACACGAAGGTTATTATCCTGAAGCCCAGATAGATAAGTTCCTGCAGTCCAAGGGTTTGAAGGTTAGGAAGTAGGGAAGAGGGACAGGAGACAGGGGACACAGGGGACAAGGGACGAGGGAAAAGTGAAAGGGAAAGAGGAAGAGATGAGTGAAAAGGGATGCTTTTTTTTAATTAAATTGGAGAATGTATGCGGGATGGTTTGTCAGAATTGAGATTTTATCAAATATCTATCGAACTTTGGGATAAGTGTTGGAGTGATACTGAAATAATGGCAAAAGATTTTCGCAGGAAAGAAATTGCTAAACAATTGATTAGGTCATGTGGCTCAATTTCTGCAAATATTGAAGAAGGATATGGTAGAGGATTTGGCAAAGAATATCCTCACTTTTTAAGAATATCAAGGGGTTCAGCTCGTGAATCAAGAGGCTGGTATCAGCGAGCTAAAGCATTATTATCTCATGAAATAATTGACGATAGATGTCAGTTAATTGATTCAATAACAGCAATGATTACAAAAACCATACAAACATTGGAAAACAAAAAATGAAAACACATCATAATCACATGTCCCCTGACCCTTGTCCCTTTCACTTAAATAGGAGAATGTATGATTGAAGGCATATTCGATTCATTAAGTAATTTACTTTATGGTAACTTCTGGTTAGCAACATTCTCTGCCTTTGCATGGGGATTGCTGAGCATTGTTCTCAGCCCATGCCATCTATCGAGTATCCCTCTGATAATTGGTTTCCTAAGCTCACAGGGTGAGATAAGTCTGAAACGGACATTTAATTTGTCGCTGGTTTTTGCCATGGGGATTCTCGTGACTATTGCCATTATTGGTGGAATCACCCTAGCAATGGGAAGATTGATGGGCGATGTCGGGACCATTGGTAATTATATTGTTGCAACAGTATTCTTTGTGGTTGGCTTGTACCTGCTCGATCTGATTAAACTTCCTTGGGACGGTGCCCGAATGAGCGGAACAAGATTCAAGGGGCTGCTTGCCGCATTGGTATTGGGGCTTATCTTCGGGATAGGACTCGGACCCTGCACATTTGCATTCATGGCTCCGGTTTTGGGTGTAGTGTTT
>CAIOZA010000055.1 GCA_903862655.1 uncultured Ignavibacteria bacterium | reverse complement strand
TTCTCAACTGGATGAGCTGGTCAAGAATAATGTTAGGGCTATTGTTTGTATTGGAGAAGAAGCGGATGTGATATTCAATTATTACTGTACGAAAGTACGATGCATTAAAGCAGAATCTCTTGAATCAGCAGTTTTACATTCCAAGAATCAAGCACAAAAGGGAGATCTAGTCTTATTTACTCCGGCGTGCAAATCATTCGACATGTTCATGAATTATGAGCATAGAGGTGAAGAATTTAAGAGAATTGTAAATTCAATGAGTGACAGTGATGAATAACATCTTTAAATTCTTCGGATTCGGACTGATATTTAAGCATTCCACAAGGTTTTGGGTCGGTATATTTTTCTTATTGCTTGGTATTGTTGGCATGATTAATATACCCAACAAACCATTTAATTCGAATTATAGATTTAATTCCTTGGCTCTGCTATGTTGGGGTGTTTCCTATATGATGGCTTCCAATAAATTTCAGAAGCATTGGAATATGGATGAGAATTCTAATCCAATAGGCTCAAGAATGAATATGGTGATTATTTTCGAAATGATTGGCATGTTTTTCTTTCTGGCTTATATTCTAAAAATGTTCAATTTGTATTAAATAATAAATTGTTTAAAACAAAAGGCCATATAGACTGGATAATGCTGATGGCAACATTGGGATTGATGCTGTTCAGCATTGCATTTGTATATTCTGCAAGTGCATCGATAGCGGAATATCGTTTTGGCGATTACGACAAGCTGTTTATCAATCATACCATACGAGTAATGATAGGTTTATTGGCCTTGATATTTTTCATGAAAATTGATTATCATGTATGGATGAGATATTCTAAGCCAATCATGTTTGCAGCTCTTATCCCGTTAGTGCTTGTATTTCTGATAAGTTCTCCAATTAATGGTGCATATCGATGGATATATATTGGGCCTGTGAACTTCCAACCATCAGAGTTAGCTAAATTTGCCCTTGTAATACATTTTGCGGCACTGTTAACTCAAAGGCAAGAGGTAATCAAAGATTTTAAGTTAGGACTTCTACCTCTCCTTATATGGAGCTTTATTGTATGTTTGCTTATTGCGCTACAACCAAATTTTTCATCTGCAATGGTCATATTTATTATTTCGATCGCCATGATGTTTGTAGGAAATGCTAATGGAAAACATCTTTCTGTTATTGGAATTATTGCATTTATTGGTTTAGTCGGCTATGCCGTTTCAGCAGCATATCGAATGCAAAGAATAATTAATTATGTTGGTATGGCTAGCGGTTCCAGTGATATAAGTGATGCTGCATTCCAATCTCAACAGGCAATAATTGCATTTGGAAGTGGAGGCATATTTGGTTTGGGTCCTGGTCAGAGCAGACAAAGTTTACTTTTTCTTCCAGAAGCTTACGGTGATTTTATATTTTCAATAATTGGCGAAGAATATGGTTTTATAGGAACAGTGTTGATTATAATTGTTTTTATCATAATGGCATGGAGAGGAATCAAGATAGCCAGAAATGCTCCAGATAATTTTGGATACTTTCTTGCTTTTGGCATAATCTTCACTTTTATTTTATATGCTTTTGTTAGTGCGGCTGTAAATACAGGATTATTACCAACCACAGGGCTTCCTATGCCTTTCGTCAGCTATGGAGGTACGGCAATTATATTTTACTGCGTTGCTATGGGAATTTTACTAAACATTTCATCTCACTCAGTCAAAGGTAACAATACAAATCAAAAATTTACTTGAATTTAGATAAATAATATCCTAAGTTAGTAGTTACATTCTATTCATTTTTTTATTCTGGGAACAAAATGGCTTGGTTTTTAAGAACAAAAGACAATATTACTGAAAAAACACAAAGAGAGATGCCTGATGGATTATGGACAAAATGCCCTACCTGTTCAGACATTATATATAAAAGACAGTTGGAAGAGAATTTATTTTCATGCCCTAAATGTAATTTCCATTTTAGGATTGGTAGTGAAGAGTTTATTGACATTATTTTTGATCAAGGAACTTTCACCGAAACAAACAATAACCTAATTTCTTCTGACACATTAAATTTTGTCGATACAAAACCATATAAAGACAGAATCATCGACGCACATAAAAAAACTAATCTCGGTGATGCGATTACGACTGGTCATGGATTGGTCGAAGGTCACAAATTATCTTTTGGATGCATGAATTTTAATTTCATCGGTGGAAGTATGGGATCAGTAGTTGGTGAAAAGATATTCCGTGCAGCAAAATATTCATTAGAACATAAAGCCCCATTATTAATCATTACAACATCAGGTGGTGCACGTATGCAAGAAGCTGCATTATCACTGATGCAAATGGCTAAAACAAGTGCCATTCTTGGTGAATTGGCTGAAGCTAGTATTGCATATATCACTTTACTTACAGACCCAACAACTGGCGGTGTTACAGCTTCTTATGGTATGCTCGGAGATGTTATATTAGCTGAACCAGGAGCACTTATTGGATTTGCTGGACCTAGAGTTATTGAGCAGACAATCAGACGTAAACTTCCGGCAGGATTTCAAAGATCAGAATTTTTGCTTGAAAAGGGATTTGTTGATACTATTGTGCCTCGAAAAGATTTAAAAAAGACTCTTGTTCAAATGATTAACTGGTTTGGAAAGTAATTTTTTTTTGAATTGCAAAAATTTTATATAAATTATTGTTTTGTTTTAAGAATAATGACGATTGCTATAATTGTTGTTATTCTTAGTACTACTTTATATTGCTCAATCTCTGACTCAGACTCGACCAAGAGAGCCTATACAATGAAAAGTATTTTACAAATCATGACCGGATTCTCATTTGTTTCCCAATCACAGGAATTTACTGAAGATTATATTAAATTCGTTAATGGAGTAAATACAAATTATAAAGTCTCTCCTGCTCTAACTATATATTACAAATTGGATTTTTCTAAAAAATTAAGACCTTGTATCCTTTTCGATTACTCTACCGCATCTCTTAATGATGATTATACTCAAAATTACCAGCAATTTGGAAAAACTATAAGCCGTTCAATTGCAGAGCAGATCAACGTTAGTACAAATACAACATTGATTTGCCTTGAATTCCTGTCTGTTCCTTCACCCTATCGGTCTTTAGCAGGCATTGGTGTGGGGCTTTCGTATAGCAGTATTAGTTGGATAGAAACTGTAACATCGAATGCAGACTTTGAGAAAAGAAAATCAGGACAGGCTTTCGACGACGATAATTATTCACTGGCTTTAAGGCTTTATGCAGGAATTGATCTTGAATTTGACAGCAAATCTGAAAGACAATTTTTGGGTGGTTTGCATTTTGAAGGCTCGTTACTTTGGCTGAACAGAATGGTTCCGATATATAAAAATATCCGAGACCAAATATCAAATTCTCCCGATAATTGGAGTAATAAGATTTTATTTCTCCCATTTTATATTAATCTGAATTTTGGAATTAGTTTTAATCTATATCATGATTTAAATAAAATTTAATAATTTCAAAAAAAATTAAATTATTTGAATTTTTAACCGTTAATATTAAATAGGAAGAGTTGGTGACATTAATTCTATAAATTAGTCTCCCTGACTCTAAGCTTAAATCACTAGTTTTTATATGAGGTTCATAATGCAAACACAAGTAACTTTCAGGCATTTGAAGTCTAGACCTGAGCTTCACGAAGCGGCAATAGAACTTGCATCACGATTTGAAAAATTTCATGACGGAATCACTAGCACCCAAGTGGAATTCATTGCTGAATCGGAGAGTACTGTGGAATTCAAAGTACATGTTCACGGTAACATATTAGTAGTAAAAGATAGTTCCGATGACTTTACCAAAAGTATAAATGAAGCATCGGATAAAATGATTCGCCTACTTAAAAAATCAAGAGAAAAACTTGCAGGCTTATAATTTTTTTTATTAAATAATTTTTTTTAAAAAGGGGCTTGTAAAAATGCCCCTTTCTTTGTTAATTAGATTTTTTAAAATTCAATATTTCAAATAAACGAATGAGAGCATTAGAAAACATTCAAATATTACGGCAAGAAAAGATTCCGGTTGAATCTATACTTCAATCTCCGGCAGGTCTTGTTTGCCTTAATGATTCTATTGGTTTGAACAATGAAATTATTTCAAAAAGTTTATACAGACCTCAGCTTGCTCTTGCTGGATTTATTGAACTATTCAGCAATCATTCTGTTCAGATTTTTGGAAACACAGAAATTTTCTATTTGAAGAGCTTGACATCTGAGGAAAGAATTGTAGCTTTCTGCAATTTGCTGAATTTCAAAATTCCATGTATAATTCTCACCAACAATCACATACTCGAACCTGAACTACTTGAATTAGCTTCAAAAAATGGCATTGCAGTACTTTCGACTCCACACGACACAACTAAGACCATTTATATAATGACCGAGTATCTCGACGATCAATTTGCGCCACAAGCTGTTGTTCATGGTTCTTTCGTTGATGTTTACGGTGTAGGCATTTTGTTTATGGGACGTAGTGGAATTGGCAAAAGTGAAGTTGCTTTGGATTTGGTAGAAAGAGGTCATAGACTCGTGGCCGATGATGTGGTGATGTTGACGAAAAAGAAAGAATCAATTCTGATGGGAACCGGAACAAATCTTGTTCAGCATTTTATGGAAATTAGAGGTTTGGGCATTATTGATGTCAGACAGATGTTCGGAGTTAGATCAATTAGATTCCAGAAAAGACTGGAGATTATTGTAGAACTACAGGAATTCAATCCTGATGTGGACTATACGAGAATAGGTCAGGAAGATGAACCTTCTAACATAATGGATGTACAGATTTCTACAGTTAAACTTCCTATTTTCCCTGGTAAAAATATAACAGTCATTGCCGAAGTAGTTGCTGTTCATTATTTATTAAGAACTTATGGGTATAATTCTGCGCTCAAATTTTCTGAAAGACTTCAGAGTGAGATTAATCGTAAATCTAAATCTGACTCACCTTTCCAGTTCAAAAGAGCCGTTCCATATATTCAGCCAGATGATGAATAATTTTTTTTATTATTTTAATAACTAAAATTACGCTTTAGTAGTCTTTATAATTTATATTTTACATTTACTAAGAAAATCAATGAAAAACTTAATTACTTTTTTGATAATATCAGCTTTAATAATATCAAATTCAATCTTTTTAAAAGCTGAAGATGATAAGCATTTTAAATCCGTAGCTATGCCATCAAAATTGGTTGTCAAAGCCAATGAAGAATTTTCTATTCAACTTACTATAACAATTGATAAAGGCTGGCATATTTATGAATTAAATAAAAAGCTGGCTGACGATTATGTAGGTCCAATCCTGACTGAAATTACGTTCAATCCAAACAATTTTTTCAAATTGAGTGGAAAAATCAAGGCAACACCACCTAAAGTTAAATATGACAGTGCCTTCAGCATGAAAATTGGAACTTATTATGGTCGTGCAGTTTTTGAAATTCCTTTGAAAGCCTCAAAAGATATTGATTTTAGTAATAACAAAATTCAGGTTATTCTTTACACACAACAATGCACGGAGACTTCCTGCCTGCCGCCTACAGAATTTAAGATAAATATATTAAAAGAAATTTTCAAAAGTGAAACCGGATTGAATCAAACTGAATCTGTTCAGTCTCCAGCAATCACAAGTGAAGTCAAAGATCAAAAATCTGATCAAACTACTCAGCATTCGGCTGTTGGGAATCCGGCTCAAAAGACTGAATCACAGGAACAATCAATAGAGATGCAAAATCGAGGCTTCTGGAGTTATATTTGGTTTGCTATGCTACAGGGAGCATTATCATTGCTTACTCCTTGTGTTTTTCCAATGATTCCTATAACTGTTTCGTTCTTTACCAAAAGGTCTGAAAAGAAAAAGAGTAAAGGTCTTGTCGATTCTTTGGTTTATGCTTTGGGGATTATGTTCACATTTACAGGTATCGGAGTTTTATTTGCCGGTATTTATGGTCCGTCAGGTATACAGGATTTAGCGACTAATCCCTGGCTCAATTTGGGAATTGCCACAATATTTATAGTTTTTGCTTTGAATCTTTTTGGTGCTTTCGAAATTCAGTTACCAACCGGCGTCCTCAACAAGTTAAACTCAAAGAGTCAGGGATCAGGCATAATTAGTGTCTTGTTAATGGGACTCACATTCTCATTAACATCTTTCACGTGTACTGTCCCATTTGTTGGCACAACACTAGTATCGGTCGGACATGGAGAATGGTTCTATCCAATCGCCGGTATGCTTGCTTTTTCAGCAGTTTTTGCAGCACCATTTTTCTTACTAGCTTTATTTCCTTCGGCATTAAACAGGGTTCCTAGAGCCGGTGGATGGATGAATAACATTAAAGTCGTTATGGGTTTTCTTGAAATTGCGGCTGCTATTAAATTCCTCAGCAATGCTGACCTTGTATGGATGTGGGGCGTTCTGCCACGTGAATTGTTCTTATCAATTTGGCTTGCCTGCACAGTGATGATTATACTTTATATTCTTGGTATTTTCAGACTTCATCATGATGCACCAGTAGATTCTATAGGAACTCCCAGGGTTGTTTTTGCTGTTATATTTGCCTCAATAACTTTTTATTTATTGATAGGTCTTTATGGCAAACCACTTGGCGAACTGGATGCATTCTTACCGCCACCGAATTATAATGAGTTAATGTCAACGAAACAATCAGGAAATATTACAGCTGGCGCAAACACACCGGCACCTGCCAGATCTATATCCACATCAAAAGAAGAATTGATATGGATGGACAATTATCAGGAAGCACTAAAGCTGGCTAAAGAGAAGAAAAAGATGCTGTTTATTGATTTCACAGGTTATACCTGCACAAACTGTCGTTGGATGGAACTCAATATGTTTTCAAAGAATGAGATTAAATCTTATCTTGAAAATATGATATTATTACGACTTTATACAGACAGACGAAATGAACCTTATCAATCAAACAAGAATTTTCAAAAAAACAGATTTAATTCTATTGAACTTCCACTTTATGTAATTTATACCCCCGAAGAAAAACTAATTGGGACAAAAGCCTTTACTAGAGATGTGTCTGAGTTTATGGGTTTTCTAAAAAAAGGGGCTGATTACAAACTTTAAGAAATTTACCTATAATAAGTTATCTTATTATGGATCATAGCAGTTGAAGAAGTCGTAGCAGTACCCATTGTACTCATCAACTTATTTTCAAGATTTTGTTCAAAGCATTTGGTACTTCTTCCCTCAATAGAGTAAAATTGATCTTTTACTCTATTGACAATCAGCAACCTGTTATTACTAGATATGTAGTCCCAATATAACGCTTTCCTTTTGCCTGCTTTTGTGCCGGCGGAGGAAACTTTGGATCTGTTTTACTCATTGGTTTAATTGCAAGTTTGTTTGGATCAGCTCCAGCAGCTATTAGGAATGCCCTCATAGCATTACAACGTTCTTTTGTTAAGGTAGAATTTTTGGCTTCATCTTTATCCTCGTCAGGATAGCACACTATGTCTAGGGATACTTTAATATTTAAACTTACCAGATCCTTGAATGAGTTGAGGTAATCATCAATGCCAAATCTCAACCGAGTCTTGTTAAACTCAAACGGTGGTATGCGCATCAATAGTTCAGAACCTTTTAACTTAGGGATTACAAGAAAATCGCGGGAGAATTCAACATATTTGTCAGAATAAGGAATTTCAACGATTTGTTTCTTTCTCAAATAATTCAAGTCGATAAAACTGATTGTATATTTTGATCCAGGTTTTAAACCAGTTATGAAATAATATCCTTTCTCTGCCGCATTGCTCTTGCCTTTGTATACTCTTTTACCAGATTCATCATAAGCCTCAATTTCACAGGATATGGGATTATGGGTTACGTCAGATAAGACAGAACCGGTCAATGAAACAACTGTTTTAATGGATGTTATCTGAGCTGAACTAATGAATGGAGTAATAATGATGGTCAGAAAAATCAGCAAATATCGTTTCATAGTCTTCTCAATATTATTAGATTAATTAATTATTTACTAAAACGATTTCATACGGAAAATAATTTTATTCAGAATAAACATCTAATATCTTTTTATTACAACTTTATTTTTATTAATTTATACTTAATCATAAAATTATTATAACTAATTGTTTGGAGAAATAAATGAGTAAAAAAATACTTTCGCTAATTCTTGTATTGATTTGTTTGTTTTCATTAAAATCGATTTCTCAACAATTGCCGAATCAAGGTTTTGAAGAATGGAAAACTGATGATTCTAAGCTGTTCGATGATTTGGATGGTGGATTTTGGGGTACAATCAATAAGCTTAGATTACTGGGACCACAAGCACCTGTCACAACAGAAAAATCAACGGATACGCATTCTGGTTCTTATTCTGCAAAGATAACGACTAAAACTTTTGGCTCTTTCAAAATTGTTGGCATTATAGCCACCGGATTTTTTAATCAGAAAGCAGCAGGTTTTATAGAAGGAATGCCTTTCACATCAAAACCAGCTAAGTTATCAGGATATTATAAATTCATCCCTGTAAATAACGACTCCTGCTCTGCTTATATAAATTTAACTAAATACAACACTATCTCGAATAAAAAGGACACTATTGCAGAAGGTTTACTTGTGATGCAAGGTGAGCAGAATCAATGGACAAAATTTGAAATTCCTATCAAGTATTATCTTAATAGCACTCCTGATACCATAAAAGTAGCATTTGTTTCGAGTGCCGGAACCGTTGGAATGGGTTCGACTCAGAACGCTCAGGTGGGAAGCTCAATGTTTGTTGATGACCTAATTCTAGACTACGGTACAGAGGTTGATATTCCTTCAGCCAGCTCATCGAAAATTAAATTAGAATATTCACAGCTGTCATCGTCAATAATACTTACTAGTAATTATTTTGACGATGGATTGATCAGCATTTATTCTTCCGAAGGAAAATTGATTATGACAAAGGATTTCAAAATATCGGATTCTCAAGTTGATTTTTCTACACAACCTTGCGGAGTATATCTGTATAAGATTTTTTCCAATGGAACATTGGTTTCAGGTGGAAGTTTTATTAAATGAAAATTTTGATAAAAATAATAATTTTCTCTTTTTGTTCCTGTTGGTTATTTAGTACCGAATTAACAAACAAAGCTATGGAATCAGGAGATTTCAAATGGGGCGTCAATGGCGGATTGCTTTATGGTGGACCTATGCCAACCAAGAGTACACCTGAATTCTCCGGCACACCAATATTTAGCCCATTTTTGGGAATTTTTGCTGAGATCAGATTAACGGATAATTTTAAATTTCAACCAAATCTGATGATCTCAATGAAAGGTGTAAATTTGTCGGGAAAAATAAGGAAGGATACTTTGGTAGAAACCACGATCGGCGGACAAATAGGTTACATTCCTACATTTTACACTGCAAATATTTCCGGTTTGATGAAATTAACTTATATTGATTTACCAGTCTATTTGACATATAAATTCTCTGAACCTGGCTATGCGTTCTTTGGATGTCAGCTTTCAATGCTTGCTGGGGGCAGTTATTTCTCCGATATACATGTAGTTGTTGGTGAAGGTGGTTTTTATGACGACATCACAAAGCATTACAATATGTATAATGATATTCAACGTTGGGACTTTGCTCTCAATCTTGGTGCTGCTTATAAATTCTACAATAAATTTTCACTAAAACTCTTTGCTACCCGCTCATTTGTACCTTTCAATAAACCCGGAACAATCGATATTGACAAAATGGGAAACATGTATAATACCTACATAGGAAGTTCTTTAACCTACGATTTCTGAAAAGTATTCATAGTTTTGTAAATTGATATTGCTTGTCAAATTTATTAAAGTTTAAATGATTGTTGTCGATACTTTATACGAAAAATAATTTAGTAAAGATACTATATTTCATTTTTATATTATTTTTTTTAGGAGTCGTTATGGCATTTTATGATTGGAACGATAAACTGTTACTCAATCAATCGAGTATTGACAATCAGCACAAAAAATTGGTTAATCTGATTAATGAACTCTATGATGCAATGGGTACAGGAACGGCTAAAGATAAAATGGGAAAAATTTTAAATGAATTGATCAGCTATACCAAAACACATTTTGCTGATGAAGAGAAGACAATGGAATTAAATAACTACCCGGGAATTGGGGTTCAGAAGGCTCAGCATAAAGCATTTGTGGAGAAAATTGAAGATACTTATGCTGAATTTCAAAAAGGAAATAATTATTTATCAGTCGCAGTTATGAACTTTCTGAAAGATTGGCTCAATAAGCATATCATGGATTTAGACCAGCAACTTGGTGCTTTTCTTGCGGCTAAAAAATAGCATTAACGCAATAAAAAGGGCTGTCACAAAAGCAAATTATTTACACTTTTGATACAGCCCATTTTTTTATGATTTCACTAATTGGATTACATCAGCTTTTTAAATTTTATTCTATGTGGAGTAAATTCACCCTTACGCTTCTTGTAATTTTCAACATATTCAGAAAATGTTCCTTCGTAAAAATAGACTTCAGAATCACCTTCAAATGCTAAAATATGTGTAGCTATTCTATCCAGAAACCACCTATCATGAGATATAACAACTGCACTTCCTGCAAAGTTTTCCAGACCTTCTTCTAAGGCTCTTAGTGTATTAACATCAATATCGTTTGTAGGTTCATCAAGCAATAGAACATTCGCATTTTCTTTCAAAGTTAAAGCCAAATGCAATCTGTTTCTTTCACCACCGGAAAGAATACCGCATTTTTTCTGCTGATCAGCTCCACTAAAATTAAATCTAGCGACATAAGCCCTTGAATTAAATTCTTTATCTCCTAATTTGATTAAATCTAAACCACCGGAGACAACCTCCCATACATTTTTTTCGGGATCGATTGATGCGTGCTGCTGATCAACATAACCAAGAACGACGCCAGTACCCATTTTAAATTCTCCAGAATCAGGCTGCTCTAATCCCATTATCATACGGAAAAGAGTTGTCTTACCGGCACCATTTGGTCCAATAATACCAACTATAGCGGCAGGAGGAAGACTGAATGACAGATTTTCGAATAATACTTTATCACCGAATGATTTGGATATATTTGAAACCTCAACTACATTATTTCCAAGACGTGGTCCATTTGGAATAAATATTTCTAACCGTTCTTCTTTCTCTTTCGTATCCTGGCTCATCATACTGTCATAAGCTGTGAGTCTTGCTTTTGCTTTAACATTTCTTCCTTTTGGTGACATTCTGACCCATTCCAGTTCACGTTCCAAGGTTTTTCTTCTTTTGCTTTCTGTTTTTTCTTCAAGTTCCAATCTCTTTGTTTTTTGTTCCAACCATGAAGTATAATTTCCTTTCCAAGGGATTCCTTCGCCACGATCTAATTCAAGTATCCAGCCTGCAACATTATCAAGGAAGTATCTATCATGAGTTACGGCAATAACGGTACCGGGATATTTTTGAAGGAAAACCTCAAGCCAGAATACTGATTCAGCATCTAAATGGTTTGTTGGTTCATCTAATAAAAGTATATCATGATTTTGAAGAAGTAATCGACACAAAGCGACTCTTCTTCTTTCACCACCGGATAAAGTCTTTATCAGCATATTCTCATCAGGACATCTCAGAGCATCCATGGCTCTTTCGAGTTTATTATCCAGCTCCCATGCATCGTGTCTGTCGAGATGTTCTGTCAGATCCCCTTGCCTTTTGAGCAGTTTATCCATTTCGTCATCGGTCATTGGCTCAGAGAATTTCATGTTAACTTCTTCGTACTCTTTTAAAAGATCAACGACTTCCTGAACTCCCTGCTGAACAACCTCTTTTACAGTCATTTCATCGTCTAGATGAGGTTCTTGAGGCAGATGACCAATAGTATAACCGGGAGAAAATGCTACCTGACCTTCAAATGATTTTTCTTCACCTGAGATAATTTTTAGTAAGGTTGATTTACCCGAACCATTCAGACCTATTATGCCGATTTTAGCTCCATAGAAAAAGGATAAATATATATCCTTCAGCACCTGTTTCTGAGGAGGAAATTTCTTGCTAACCCCAATCATCGAAAATATTATTTTTTGCTCATCAGCCATTGTTTAATCCGTTTCATTTAATAGAATTGAAATATTATTACTTACAAAAATAAGACAAAAAAAGTAAAGGCTCCATAATTTCTTATAAAGCCTTAAAATTTCAGCTACTTGATTCTTAAAAAAATATTTTAGGATTCATAGGCTTCCTTTTGCTTCTCTATATGCAGTTTGTCCGTTTGCAACTTTGAAGAGTGAGGCATAGAAATTCACTGCCTACTCGGCATTATTGTCGAACCATAAAAATGGAGTGATCTTCTGCCCTATTGTTTGGTTCTCTTGCTTGTTTGTATCTATATTGGTTGATATAATTGCTTTCAAGTGATGTATAAAAAATAATTCAATTTTAGGGGCTTATAAAAATGAGACGTTAAAATTTTAAAATGATTGAAGTAACAGATTAGTATTAGTATTAGTATTAATTCAGTAAACAGAATGTCTGATTAAATATTTCTTGTTGATTAGCTAATTTACTTTTCAATTCCAAGTCCATACTTCTTTATTTTGGCTATGAGATTGACTCTGGAAATACCAAGAATTTCAGCTGCTTTTGTCCTATTCATATTGGTAAATTCAAGAATTTTCTTCAAATGCCGTTTCTCGACTTCTTCCAGTGAAAAAAGTTCTACTTGAGTATTAGATTGGTAAGAATCCTGATTTGTAAGGAAGTAATGAGGCAATGACTGTTTTTTAAGCTCTTTGCCTGATTCAACTATAATTGCACTATTAATAATATTCATCAACTCGCGGACATTACCCGGAAATGTGTAACTTTTCAAAAGATCCATTACAGGATTTGAAATCTTTTGAATGTTCTTATTATATTTCTTGTTGAATATATTTAAAAAGTGTTCTGACAGATATTCGACATCATTCCCGCGATTTCTTAACGGAGGCAGTTCAATCGCATTAATATTTAATCTGAAGAATAAGTCTTTCCGAAAATTCCCCCGATTTATTTCTTCAAAAAGATTCTTATTTGTAGCAGCAATAACCCTGACATCAACTTTTATATTTTTTGTCGATCCCAACCTAAAGAACTCCTGCTCTTGCAGGACTCTCAATAGTTTGACCTGCATTATCAGATCGAGCTCACCAATTTCGTCGAGAAACAATGTGCCTCCGTTAGCTTCTTCTATAAACCCCTTTTTATCTTTGATGGCGCCGGTAAAAGAACCCTTTTCATGTCCAAAGAATTCAGAATTAAATAATTCATTGGCAAATAATCCAGCATTAACAGCAATGAATTCTTTGTCTCTTCGATTGCTTATCTTGTGGATGACTTCGGCTATAAGCTCTTTCCCTGTGCCACTTTCACCCCAAATTAAAACACTATTATCAGTATTAGCAAACTTCTCCACAAAATGGAAGATTTTAAACATATTAACATCTTGTGTAATAATTTTTTTGAAAACTTCTTTATACTTTAAATTCTCAAAAATAACTGGTTTATTCGTTACTATTTGTTTAGATATATTGAGCTCACTCAAAGCTTTATCAATAGTTTGAAGCAATTTTTTTTCATCAATCGGCTTTAGGAGATAATCACATGTGCCTAATTTCATAGCTGAAATTGCTAAATCTATATCCTCAACACCAGTAATTACAATTGTGATGACATTGATATTATTTTTTGAAATGTATTTAAGAATATCCAGTCCAGTAACATTGGGCATATCCATATCAAGCAACAGGATATCGCACACTTCATTACTAATTAAATCATAAGCTTTCAAACTGTCCTGAAGTGTAGTAACTTTATGATCACCGGACTGTAAAAAGAAAATCTTTAAATAGTTCAATACAGCCTGATTATCATCGATTATTAATATACGAGCCATAATATTTAATAATATTTTGATGAATTTATTCTTTATTCACAGGGATTTTGATTATAAATCTCGTCCCTTTTCCTAAATGACTATCAACCTCAATCAATCCATTGTGATCTTTAATTATCCTATAAGAGATAGAAAGTCCTAGACCGATACCTCCTTCATTTCTTTTTGTTGTAAAAAAAGGATCGAAAATATTCTTTTTTGTCATCTCATCCATTCCTTTGCCATTGTCTTGAACAATGACAAGAATCTTCTTCGCTATCGAATCGAATTCTGTGATGATAATAATTTCTCCTTCTATACTATTAATTGCTTGAGAAGCATTTACAACAAGGTTAATCATAACCTGTTCTAGTTTTGAAATGTTACCAATAAACTCAGGAATATCTTGTTGTAAATTTAACTTAACTTTAATATCTTCCTTTATTTGTTTCTTAACTAATCTAAGCGAATCAGCAATAATATCGTTAATATTAACATAATCTGATAATGTTTCATCACCTTTCTTTGCAAAATTTCTGAGCTCTTCGACAATTTTCTTTATTTTAACTGAACCATTATACATATCATCAATCAGTGTGGGAATATTTTCTTTAAAAATCTCATAATTCAATCTTGCAATCTTCAGATTTTCATTTTTCTTAAATTCGTCATCAAGAATCGGCAGAATATCGTTTAAAGCTTCCTGAATAATTTTAATATTACCCAATATAAAAGTATTTGGATTGTTAATTTCATGAGCTACTCCGGCAACCAACTTTCCTAAGGAAATAAATTTATATGATTCTAATAATTGCGATTCCATTTTTTTCTCTTGAGTTATATTTCGGCATACTTCTAAAACCCTATCAACTTTCCCTGAATTATTTAGAATTGGATATGATCTTAGCTTAAAGTATTGACTGCCAAATTCTTTATCGGTAGAAGCGACATCAGAATTCTTGAATGTTTTCACGGCCGGACATTGAGAACAAATAATTTCTTCATTGAAGAGTATTTTGTGGCACTTACCAAAATTTCCAATTTCATCCCTATTTGAAAGAATAATATTGAAGTTCTCATCAATCACAACTATTTTATCAGTAATTGCTCTGAAGAATGTTTGCAATTGTTCCCTGCTCTGTCTGCATTCTTCAGTAAGTTCAAATAATTTTTTGTTCCTGGCACCAAGCAGCTTTTCTTGTTTTTCAAGAAATTTAGTTTTTTCTTCTTTTTCAACTGCTTTAGTGAATTTTCTGGAAATTTCTTTAAGTAGTTCAATTTCCTCTTTTAAAAAGGGGATTTTTTTGTGATAAATTACTTTGATTTCTCCTCTTTTTTTTAAGTTCTCATTGTAACTTTCATCAGTAAGCATATTCTTAATAAGTTTCTCAGAACCACCATCATTAATAAATATTCTTCCTTTATAATCAATAACAACAGATGCATACTCAGGGTATTGAAATCCCTTCTTAATATGCTCTGTGCATTTTTGGAATGCTTCGAAGATATCTTTTGAGGTTTGAAGTTCTAAGCTAACGTTATAAAGACATTCAAGTTCCTTTAGTGATTCATTTAAATCACTTTCTAACTTGCTTACATGATCTAAAGGTGATTTTAGAGAGAGGAACACATTTCTATGATCCTCAAGGCTGGCAGGTAATAGAATAAATTCCTGATTTATACCTTTGAATTTAAAAGTAAAGGCTTTGTGATGTAATCGGACTTTTTTTATTGAAGCAAGAAGTTTTTTCCCGTCTTCTGAAGACAGTCCATTGTTAATGATTTCTTCTAAATAAACACCATTAGTAACTAGTTGCTTATTTATCGCACAACCAATAAAACCAATCCTGTCATTTTCATTGAAAGCAACAATGCTGTCTGACAGTTCATAAGCCAGTTTGTATGCAGCAAGATCTTTCATTTTGATTGTCCAATCAATCTGATAATATCTATATTTTTAAAGAACTTTTCCGAATTCTTTGATGCAATATAATGTAATATTTATTATCAAAAAACTAAATTTTGCGATTAATTTTCAATTCAACAGATGACATACGTTTATAGATTTACACCTCAAAAATATTAATAATAGGATATTCTTTCAAGCTTAGAACTCCATCCAAAACAGCAATTCTGCTAGAAATTACGTTACTAATCTCTGAATATTGAGTACCATGGATCAGTAGAACAAGTTGATTTTCTTTACTATCCGTAAAATCACAATAAACCACATTATCGTCAAAAAAGAGAGTCGGATAGAGGATATCAAGCTTACTTTTCTCAACATTGAGTGTAACATAGGAGCAAACTACATTATGAAATTCTCTTTTGCTACTGTTTAATGTATCAATTGATAATATCTCATTTGCAGTATGTATGAAGCTCATAAGTCCCTCATCCAGAATAGGTTCCTCAACCCTAAAGAAATCAATTTCTGAAATGCCTTCAATTGATTTTAGATCATTTTCTATGATAGCATTAAAGGATTCAAAAGAATTCGATTGCATTAACATTATTATATCGTACTCACCTCTTATAGCGTCACAATAAAGTACATTTTGATTGAAATATAATTTTCTATAAATATCCAGATAATTTGCACTTTTAGCTAATTTGAGCATGGCATAGGCTGAAAAAGTTGTTATCTGCTTTTGACTTTTTTGGGTAATTTCCTGATGATATTTATGCTCACCAAATTCTTCAATTTCTAGGGATAGCTCATGTGCTGTGAATGGTTTTTTAAGAATCTTTGTGGATTCTAATTCCTGGATTTCCCTTAAGATTATATTATCGGAATAGCCTGTTATAAAAATGATGTTAGTTTCAGGATAGCTGGATTTGAACATTTTTGCTAGTTTAATTCCATCAATATCAGGTAACCTTATGTCTAAAATTACCGCATCGAATTCACTTTGATTTTGATTATGCTCGTACATAATCTTTAAAGCATTGACACCATTTTCACATGGTTCGATAGTATATCCCTCTTGGGTTAATCCTAAAGATAATGACCTTCTTACTGAAGATTCATCATCGACTAATAATACATTCTTTCTCATTTTGGGTTCCTCCATTATATATTCTTTAGACATTAATCAGAAGCTTATATAATTATTGAAGCACATTCTGTGCCAGCAAAGCTTAGTGCTTATATAACAATCACTTGCGCGATTTTATGCAGAAAAAATGAAATCCCCTTACTGTAAAATTATTTAACACCTTTATTGATTATTGGCAGAAAGAAATTCATAACCTTTTGGTAAATATAAAATTATAGTTTATGTAAAATTATTTAACAGCAGCCTTTCCTCTTTATATAAATTCGTAGGAGTGATTCTGAAATGATTTGGTAAATAAACAAATTTCGAAATGTAGTAGAACATTTCAACTTAAATCGTTCAAAATATTATTCAACTTTATATTTAGAGAAAAGATTGCTAATTTTGTAGTTATTCGATTTTGCATTATTATTTAGTGTAATTACTTTTTTATTTAATATTTAGGTTTATTTCATGACAAACTACAAAATTATTTGGACAAAGATTGACGAAGCTCCGGAATTGGCTTCCTATGGTCTACTACCTATTGTTCAAGCCTTTACAAAAGGATCTGGTATTAGTGTAGAAACAAGAGACATCTCTCTTGCCGGTAGAATAATTGCGAATTTTCCCGATAAACTGACTGATGCACAGAAAATTCCTGATTTCCTTGCTCAGCTCGGTGATTTGGTTAAACAACCAGAAGCTAATGTTATAAAATTACCTAACATTAGTGCTTCCATTCCTCAATTGCAAGCCGCAATCAAGGAATTACAGCAAAATGGCTACGATATTCCAGATTATCCCGAAGAACCTAAAAATGATGCAGAGAAAGCACTCCAGGATAGATTCGCAAAATGCCTTGGTTCATCGGTGAATCCAGTTCTTCGTGAAGGTAACTCAGACCGCAGAGCAGCGATATCTGTCAAGAAATTTGCACAGAGATTCCCACACAGAATGATGAAACCATGGACTGAATCAGGCTCTAAAGCTCGTGTAGCTCACATGAGTGAAAAAGATTTCTACGCATCAGAAACATCTGTTACTTTAGACAAAGCATGTGATGTTAAAATTGAATTTGTTGGAGCTAATAATGAAGTGAAAGTTCTTAAAGAAAAACTATCATTGTTAGAAGGCGAAGTGATAGATAGTGCTGTGATGAATGTTGCTGCCCTTCGTAAATTCTATGCAGATCAGATTGAAGAAGCAAGAAAAGACGACGTTCTACTTTCGTTGCATCTTAAAGCTACAATGATGAAAATATCAGATCCAATCATGTTTGGCCATGCTGTATCAGTTTACTATAAAGAAGCTTTGGACAAGCACGCAGACTCGCTCAAATCAATCGGAGCGAATATTAACAATGGTCTCACAGATGTACTTGAAAAGTTAAGCAGACTTCCAGCTGACAAAAAAGCCGAAATTGAAGCAGATATTGCAAAAGTTTATGAGAATCAGCCACAATTAGCTATGGTTGACTCTCGTTATGGAATTACAAACTTGCATGTTCCTAATAACATTATTGTTGATGCATCAATGCCGAACGTTATTCGTGATGGCGGTAAAATGTGGAACAAAGAGGATCAGCTTCAGGATTGTATCGCAATGATTCCAGATCGTTGCTATGCAACAATCTATGAAGAAATTTTAGAGGATGCCAAAAAGAATGGGCAGTTCAACCCTGCAACGATGGGTGCTGTCTCCAACGTTGGTCTTATGGCTCAGAAAGCTGAAGAATATGGATCACATGATAAAACTTTCGAAGTATCCGCTAATGGTAAGGTTCGTGTTGTCGATTTCGCCGGTAACACTCTTCTTGAGCAGACTGTAGAAGCAGGGGATATATTCAGAATGTGCCAGGCAAAAGATCTTCCTATTAAAGATTGGGTTGCTCTTGCAGTTAGAAGAGCCAAAGCCACATCCACACCTGCAATTTTCTGGTTGGATGACAACAGAGGACATGACAAACAGATAATCAAAAAGGTACAAAAATATTTACTAGATCACGATACAACTGGTTTAGATATCCGCATTATGAAACCAGTCGAGGCTATGAAGTTCACACTCGAAAGAGTTCGTAAGGGATTAGATACAATTTCGGTAACAGGTAACGCTCTTCGTGATTATTTGACAGATCTATTCCCAATTCTAGAACTAGGAACAAGTGCAAGAATGCTTTCGATCGTTCCACTTCTCAATGGCGGTGGATTGTTCGAAACAGGTGCAGGCGGATCAGCTCCAAAACATGTTCAGCAGTTCACAAAAGAAGGTCACTTGAGATGGGATTCACTAGGTGAATACTGTGCTCTCGTCCCATCATTTGAATTAGCTGCTGAAAAAACAGGTAATCCTAAAGCAACAATTCTTGCAGAAACGCTTGATTATGCAATTGGTATTTATCTAGAAAATGGAAGAATGCCATCAAGGAAAGTGAATGAGATTGACAACAGAGGAAGCTCATTCTACCTGGCTATGTATTGGGCACAGGCTATTGCAGCTCAAACAAAAGATACTGAGATGCAGGCACGTTTTGC
Source organism: uncultured Ignavibacteria bacterium (assembly GCA_903862655.1). GTDB lineage: Bacteria > Bacteroidota > Ignavibacteria > Kapaibacteriales > UBA2268 > CAIOZA01. The sequence continues at coordinate 152,829 of CAIOZA010000055.1, read as the reverse complement.
TAAAGTTGCAAAAGAACTCGAAGCTAATGAAGCTACAATAGTTGCTGAATTATTGGCTGGACAGGGCAAACCTGTTGATATCGGAGGATATTATCTACCTGATAACTCAAAGACTACTCAAGCTTTACGACCAAGCGCAACTTTGAATTCAATTATTGATTCAATATAATTTCTAGAATCAAAGCCGCTCCTGACGGGGCGGCTTTTCTATTTAACTTACAAGAGTGACACTAATTGATAGAATTATTTTGAAAAAATTATCAATCATATTATCCATTATTATCATCTCACTTCTGTTAACTGCCTGCAGTACAATTGGTGATTCTGACAAACAAAATAAATCCATCAAACCAGACGAAATGATAGCTTTCATACATTTTAATTTTCAGAAGAATGGTGATAGTATTTCAATCAATCAGGACAATTGCGAATTAACAGCAGGAAAATTGAAAGATGATCACAATCGTGATACAATAGCTGCTCCAGGTTATCTTATTTTTAAACTTGTCGATAATAAGTATGGAGTTGTCAAACGGATAATTCTCGAGAATCCTTTGGATGAGAATATGGAATTTGTGAGTTCAAAAAACGAACTTGAAAGAAAAATGATTTACCACAAAGAAATCGACTTTCAACTGAGACTGCAATATAACATCGATTACAAGTATTTAATGATAGATCTGCTTGATGTTAATTTAAATACGAATACTATTTTCTTTAAAATGCTTAAGTGCGGAGAAAAAGATGAAAAATAATATTTATATATTTATGATAATGTTTTTTTTCATTTTTTCAAGCAGAGAGTTAATAAGCAGTGAATTTCAAATAGACACAATCTCAATATCAGGATCTCAAGCAAACAGAATAAATTTTGTTTTCCTGAGTGATGGTTATCAACAGTTTGAATTAAATAAATTCATAGCAGATGTTAAAAATTCAATGGATAGCTTTTTTAAGGTTATACCATTTTCAAATTATAAAAATTACTTCAATATCTTTGCAATTAGGGTACCATCGAAAGAATCAGGTGCAAGCCATCCAAGAACTGCCCCCGATTGCCCGGATTCTGCTTCTCATCCAAAGCTAAAGGTGAACAACTACTTTGGTTCGGCTTTTGATGTGAATGGCGTTCACAGGGCTATAGTTGCTCTCAGATCCGATTCAATATTTAATGTATTGAAAAGAAATTTTCCCGATTATGATCAAGCCTTCATTTTGGTTAATTCACCTTATTATGGTGGCACCGGTGGTACGTTCCCGACATCATCAACTGTTTCATCAGCCTCAGAGATAATACTTCATGAATTTGCACATTCATTTGCAAAGGTTTCAGATGAATATGGTGGTAATTGTACATATAAATCACTGATAGGACCAAACATTACCCAAGCAAAAACTTACGACTTGATCCCATGGAACAACTGGATTGATAAATCAACACCAATTCCGACTCCCACAAGTTCGCAATATCAGTCAATAACTGGGTTATTTATCGGTGCATTTTATTGTGATACTGGCTGGTGCAGACCTCAATACTCCTGCAAAATGAGGAGCTTAGGTGTCCCATACTGCGTGGTATGCAATCAGACGATCGTTGAGAGAATTCATGCTCTTGTGAGTCCTGTTGATTCATACTCACCTCAGAATTTAACTATTTCAGCTGCTGACACAATCCTTGACTTCAAGCTTAATATTGTTAAAAATTTTCCAAATACTTTAGAAACAGTGTGGACAATTGACAATGTTATTCAATCCAAAGTGGACAGTTTGTCAATTGATACTAAAAACCTGCCAGATGGAATAACAAAAATTACAGTGTCCGTTAATGATACGACTCAACTCACCAGAGAGTTAAATCACATAACAAAAAGTATACACAAAAAGATTGTTGAATGGAATATCGATAAATCTTCTACCGGCATTGGAATAAACAGTTCGGATCTTTCAATGAATCTAAATGTTTATCCGAATCCTTTCAGCACTGAAATTAATATTTCTCTGTCGGGTACAGATTTAAAAAAGTTTAGTGTTGAGCTTTCTGATATCAATGGAAATGTAGTTTACACAAGTGGAAAAAACGGAGTATTTGAGGATATTTATAACTTCAAAATCGATCTAGCCAAAAACAATCTACCGGAAGGCAGCTATTATTTGTTAATTAAGAATGATGATAAATTTTTAATGAAAGAGTTGATAAAGATTAGATAAACAGGTGTATTGGGAGGTGTTGCATTAATTAAGAAAAAGCTAAGAATGCCAACCACATTGCCATATTAGTTATTTAATAATAGAAAAAAACCGCCTTAATTAGAAACTAATCATAGGCGGTATTTTTTTTTCGATTGTATGCAAAAAATCTATAAAATTAAATATTATTTTGAGATTTGCCTTATTACCAAGATTTAAAATAACTCTTTAAACATTATAATTACCAAAATCAGATTTTAATAATTGAAGTAGAAAAATCATTCCAAGTCATATATAAATCAGCAGACCTAAAGATCTTATTATTTAATTATCTTCTTTCTTGAGCTACGCTAACCGATATCTGTCTGCCCTGCATATCTGCATTGTTCAATCCATCGATAGCTTTTTGAGCATCACTGTCAGCCATTTCAATAAAACCAAAACCACGTGATCTACCGGTTTCTCTGTCAGTAATAATTTTCAATGACTGGATTTCTCCGTATGCTTTGAATTCTGAAGATAACTGATCTTCAGTCATGCTGTTGGGGATGTTCCCTACATAAAGTTTCATAATAGTCCTAAAATAGAAAATAGAAAATAGAATCAGGTATTTACCTGTTTATACTAAGGTACAAATATACGGATTAATTATTTAATTACGTTAAAAAAAACAATAAAACATTGAAAATAATGCATATTTATTTTTCACAATTACTCCCGTATTCCATATTCCTTTATAAGTCAAGGGGTTAGAAATGTCAACTATTCGAAAATATATTAGTCAGATAGGAAGGATATTTATTAATCCATCACAAAATCACCAATTTTATTTTTTGGTTATCGAGCTACCTGTCGAGTAAAAAGAATGATCTGTTTGGATATTTCTGCAAGAAAACAAATATTGTTTTAAAAAAAAGATAGGAATCAGAATATTTCTTATCGATTTATAAATTTTTCCTATATTTTTGTATAATGCTTAGAATAAAAGTATGTCGAGCAAGATATTTCTTAATTTGTAAGGATGTTTGAAACATATTTTTCTAAACGATGTAATATGATTGATTCAATATTGAATCATTATAATAATTTATAAAAACAATTTAACAAATACTATGATTAAAAAATTAATATTCATCCTGATATTTTGTCTTCCCCTGATAGTTTTTTCGCAGGAAGATATTTTTTTAGCAAAAGCACAACAGTCATTGAACAAGCAGAACTACACAGAAGCAATTGATTATTATTCAAAAGCTATTACGGAAAACGATAAGAATCCTGAATCTTTTTACAACCGAGGATTAGCTTATATGTTTATTCAAAGATTTGACGAAGCTCTTAAAGATTTTAATAGTGTGATAAAATTGGATTCAATGTCGGCAGATGCTTTTAATAATCGTGGATATCTATTCTTTATCAACAGTCAATACGACCTGGCTCTTGAAGATTTCAACAGGGCATTAATAATTGATAGTAAATTTACTGAAGCTTATATCAATCGCGGATCTAATTATATCGACATGAAAAAGTACGACGAAGCAATAGCTGATCTAATCAAAGCACAAACATTCGAAAAAAAGAATCCAAGCATCAATCTGGAATTAGGTCGTGCATATTACAAGAAAGAAGAATATAAAAAAGCCATTGATAACTTTTCAAAATCTATTAAAAAGGGTTTGAAGGACTCGAAAATTTATTACAATCGTGGAAATTGTTATTTTAAACTTAATGATTATAAAAATGCAATTCAGGACTACACCTCAGGGATCAAGCTTGATTCTACAGACTCTGAATGCCTAAATAACCGCGCTATTGCTTATGACAAAATTGGAGATAAAACATCGGCTGAAAATGACAGGAAAAAATTAGGTGCTTTGTCAGGAAATAGTGAAATGTTCGTACCTTATGAAACTATAAAATATTTATCATTGAAGGATTCAACCGGCAGAATCAATTTTTCGATTCCTACATCCTGGAGAATGTTCGAATTACAAACTGAAAAAGTATCAGAATTGATTGCTTCTCCTGAGCCTATTAAGAATTATACCTCACCGTACAATGTTGGGATCAGAATGTCACTGAATTTAAATATGAAAACTCAGTACCAGATACAAAATACTGATTCTTTACTCGAGTTTTGGCATGAAAGTATTCTTCAGAACTCAAAAAATTATTTCGCTTACAATATTGTGTCTGAAAAGGTCTTTGCTAAAGGATCATATAAAGGGAGAATGAATAAGGTTATGGTTCAATTTGATAAGGATGGAATAAAATATATCTTTTACGAATATGGTTTAGCAAAGGATAATGAACTATTTTTTGCTTTTTTCCAGGTACCGTCTAAACAGTATGAATACTTTGATCCTATTTTTGATAAAATTATAACGTCTATAGACATAAGATAAAATGAAAAAATCTTTGATCATACTTGCTTCGCCTAGCGGAGGTGGAAAATCAACTGTCGCTAAGCATTTATTAAAAGTATTCTCCCTCGAGTTTTCTACTTCAGCTACTACCAGGGTTAAACGCACAGGAGAAGAGCAAGGAAGAGAGTATTATTTCGTTTCCAAAGAAGAGTTCAAGCAAATGATTGAAAAAGAGAAATTTGTTGAGCATGAAGAAATCTTTGGGAATCAGTATGGCACTTTAAAATCAGAAATTGAGAAAGCTCTTGTTAATAACAAAAAGTTGATTTTTGACATTGATGTCAATGGTGCTTTAAGCCTTAAAAAGTTTTATCCAGAACATTCACTGCTCATTTTTCTTGCTCCACCAAGTCTCAATATTCTGGAGGAACGTCTCAGAAACAGGAATACCGAATCGGAGGAGCAAATACAAACCAGAATTGCCCGGGCAAAAATGGAGATGGAAAGAGTCTCAAATTTTGATTATGTGATTGTTAATGACGAGCTTGAGTTTACTTTAAAGGAAGTAGAATCAATAATCAGAAAAAACACATGATTCATTCAGCTGGATCACGATAAGTTCCGTTTGGCAGAATCATAGGGTAAAATGTAGCATAATCCCCTTTTTCTATTTTTCTTAATTTACTTTTAGCTAGTACACGTCTAACTGAACTTAATCTTTCGTAAAACAGAATACCATTGAGATGGTCAACTTCATGCTGAATCACTCTTGAAAACAGATAATCTGCCGTGATAGAAAGTTCTTTCATATCGATATCAAAATACCTAACTTCAATTTCCTTTGGTCGGTCAACATCTTCATAGAACTTAGGAATGCTAAGGCAACCTTCCTGATATTCAATTATTTCGTCAGAATAGTTAATTATTACAGGATTTATCATTACAATTGGAGAATGACTGTCTTTTGCCTCTGAAGCTTCAGATGTATCGACAACAATAATCGATTTTGATTCTCCAACCTGATTAGCGGCTAAACCAACGCCATCGGCTTCATACATGGTTTCATACAAATTATTAACAAAATCCTTCAATTCCTGATTGAATTCAGTAACTGGATTTGTTTTCTTCTTTAAAACAGGATGATAACAGTTATAAATAGGTAGAACAGCCATTCTTTAAATCTTTCTAAACATTTTCATATATACCATTTATTATAAGATCAATGCGAAGTAAATCCACATGACGACAGGTTAATTTTTAGAATGTAAACTAACAAGATTAACCTTGAGCAAAAATAAGAAAAAATAAGATATTCTAGTAATATGTCCAATAATTATGTTTCAAAGAAGAAATTAAAAATATTAGCGCTAATCTCATTCTATAATGATCAAAATTAATTGCGATTATTACTTTTAAATTATTCTCTCGTAAACATAATAAAACCCATACTTTTCAACTAACTTGTAGTTTGTTTCTATATAGGTCTCAATCATAGGGCAAGACTTTCTGAAAGTTTGATTTGATTTACTGTCATATCCCCAATCCGGATTGTGGATAATATATTTCACCTTTGATTCATCAAGCTTTTTAATAATTCTGTTTTGTTTTTCTTTGGATTCCCGGATTACCAGATCATTCATCGAATCATAATATGTTGGGTTCTTTAAGTTGAATAATGCATATATTGCAGGAGAATCCCATGGAGTAACAAATATATTTTCAGCCTCCTGAGTATGAGTTTTCAGAAATTCAGCTACTTTCCGAAAATCAACACATTCATTTGGATTTTTAAATGATACACTTCCATGATCAGTTCTGACAATTGATAAATTTTTCTGTTTTAAGCTAAGTAGTTTTTGGATTGGGAATAATAACGTAACTGACATTATTGTCATTATGACTAACGAAACTCTCCAAAGCCAATTATCTAGCTGACTTTTGATATTTTTTTCATGTAATTCAAAAAATATCAGACAAATCATTGCCAATAATGGTGCAACAGATGGAGCCAAATGAGCTATATCAGATCTGCCAACCCCCTTAGGAAATAAACCCATCCCTAAAAGTAGAAATAATATTTTTATCATTAACTTCAATTTTTCTGGTTTTGTCATAAGATAGAATAAAAAGACAATCAGAGAAAGGAAAGGTAATAAGTAAAACATCAGTGTCGGAAGCAGTTTTAATAAATGAATAGCCAGAGTGATAATACCACCTAGAGAACCGGCATTTATATCAATAAAATCTGATTTTACGACGCCTATCAGTAAATAAAAATCATTGAAATATGGGAGATTCATTGAAGTGCCATTCTTCACACTTTCAATAATGACTTCCCGGAACATAATAACTGCAATATCATAATGAGCTAATATTATTAGAGATATTGAAAAAAGGAATGAAGCTGAATAAAATGATAATAATTTGAAAAAAAATTTTACATCAGTTTTGAGAATTAACATACTTATTACTAATGCAATTATCAGACCAGCCATTGCTCCGGCTGATTCATATACCCTGAAGTAAAATCCTATTCCAATAAAAAAACCTGATAAGCTAATGTCAATTATTTTCTGGTTTTGTATGAATTTTATTAAAAATAATGTTGACAAAAGAATAAATGTTAGGTATAGATTTATGTAGTCCGGTCCTTCATAGTAAAAGATGACACTGGAATAAAAGAATAGCAGAGTTGTAATGGCAGAATAAATATTGTTTTGTAATATTCTGTAAGCTATTCTAAATACAATTACTGCTGAGACACAAGAAGTTAAGATAGTGACAATTCTCAGGATATCTGTATTGACACCAAAAATTTTATAAATTATCGCTGGAAAATACACTTCACCCGGTGAGAATAACAACCAAAAATCTCTATACGGTTTCTCACCATTCAATATTCTTAATGGATTATTGACATATTCTCCAATATCACAAGCCAAAGGTAAACTGTCCTTAATTAGAATACTAATTAAAATAAGAAAACAATACAAGGATATGACAATTATCCATGGGTTAAGTTGATTAATCCGAACAATTATTTTTTTCATTAAATTTTATTTTTTAGGAATTCTAAATCATAAATTACTAAAATAAGATAAATCAACAAAAAAAGCCGGAGAAAATATCTCCGGCTTAGTTTTTACTAAACAATTTTTACATTTACTGAACCAAAAGTTTCTTAGAAATCATTGATCCATCAAAATAGATTCTAACCAAATAAAGTCCGGCAGGAACAGTAGAGCCATTCATATCTTTACAATCCCAAGCAAAATTTACATTGCCCGATACAGAATTCTCATTTGCCAGTAAACGAATACTTTCACCAGATATATTAATAATATCGACGAATAGGTGTCCGGCTTTGACTAAATCAAATGAAATTTCAGCCCTGTTGGTCATTGGATTTGGACTAATAGAAATTTCCTTGTTAGCAAAAAAGTCAATCACATCACTTAAAATCGGCTTACTACTGGCAACACCGGGATTGCCAACATTAGCCTGAATACCCGGATCTCCCTGACCTGCTACCCATGTGCCATTCGGATCCATTAGTTCCTGACCGTTAGTAAAACCATCTTTATCGGAATCAATAGCAGCCAATTTTGGACCCCATTGAACTACACCATTCTTCATGAAACTTGTTCCAACTGTGACTCCAAAAGAATTTAGTCCACCACCTAACATATTTGTATGACAATTCATACAAGAATTCTTCATCCCATTGGGTATCTGAGTAACTCGTTCTGGTTTGGTAAAAATTACTTCAGCCGAAATAATTATAATTACCATAATGATTAAAATAGACTTTAACCTGTTCATTTTTTCTCCAATAAATATTTTTTAAAATTTAATCTTCTTTTATAAACATAATAATGTTCAATTTATTTATTTGTTACAACTAATTTTTTGTTTTTCTACGTCTAAGTATCTTTAAAGTAGAAAAAAACGAAAAAATGAGTAAAAAAGATTGCCCTTTCTGCAAGGGAGGCTCTTGCATTAAAATATGCAAAGAAAATAAAAAAAAATCAAAACATAAGAAAGACAAGAAATCAAAAAGATAGTATCGACTTATTTTTGAATTTTCTTTAATTGATTTCCAGAATCATTAGCTTCATTTAATCCCATTATTAATCAATTTCGATCATTGGAAATTTTTTTCTTATTTTTGTTCCTACAAAGTATTCCACTAAATTTAGATTAATTTTTTAAATGACTGAATCGCTCATAAATAGTATAAAAAAATATTTCATTAAGCCCATTCCTACTCCTCATGTAGAAGAAGAATTTCATCGAGATGATCGGGTTATTATTGAAATATTAGACAATATGGAAGAAATGGTCTACCAAATTGACAGTAATTTTATCATTAAGTGGGCAAACAAGTCTGTTTTGGAACGACATCCAGCATCGCTAGGAAGAAAATGCTATGAAGCATTTTCGCATCAACAAGGAATATGTCAGGATTGCTTTTGTCAGAAGGCTATTATTTCCGGTTCAATAGTTAAGGGAATCAAGATCAACAACTCTTTTACTATCGATGAAGGAATTCATTATGTTGAGTCAATTTCATTTCCAGTCAATAATGAGGCTTTTGCACCGGGTGGAGCAATTTCAATCTCTAAAGAAATAACCGATACTCAAGAGTATCGTTCAAGATTAATTTCTAGTAAAAGTCTGACATTAACAACCCCCAATCTAACTGAAATAATTCAGAATGATTACTCAAAAGCATTTGAAGTTCTGGATTATCCTATAATTATTACTGACTTAGATTTGAAAGTTATTTATTTTAATCAAAATTGCAAGAGTATTGACTCTTTTAAATTGGAAGTAGGCAGACTGATTACAGAGATTCTACCTTCAACTATTAGTTCAAGATTAAATTCAATTCATGAATTAGTGCTAATGGGAAAAAATTCTGGTATGATTAGTTTTACGGCTAATCCAGCAGATGATAATTCACCCTTATTGAGTTTAACATGCTCAACTTTGAAATCCGTCGATAGCAACAAATCCTTTGCTCTAATTTGGTTGATACATAAAATTGATCTTGCCAATCAACATCAACCACCCATTTATGAAATTCCAGAAATACTTTCTGATTTAAGAATTCTAAAAGTTGATTCTTCAGCTTGCGTAATTTCTTGGAGTAGCTCCCTATCAAAAATGTTTGGATGGTCGGAAGAAGAAATTCTGGGTTTGCCCAACCCACTTTTTAGTTTGGATTATCTTGAACCGATCTTAAAAAACGATAAGAAAAAACTGAAAACAGACATTTCAATTAATGATAAAACTGGTAATCAACGTAGAATTAACATTACATTTTACAAGATTGACAGTTTTGCAAACAGGGATGTAATTACATGTTTGATTGATGAAATTCAATTCAGCAATCATCCGATTGCTTCAGTGGACGGCATGGAGGAAATTTATGAGACATTCATTAAGAATTTCTCTGGTGTAGCGTTCAAATCAGATCTAAATCTAATCCCAGTTTTACTTAACGGAGCGATTAAGACATTGACTGGTCATTCGAAGGAAGAAATTCTTGATTCGAAGAAAAGCCTCCTGGATATCATACATATGGAGGATAGAATTGTTATTCAGGATATAATCAATAAGCTCAGAAACAGAGGCAGAATCGAACGGGAGCTTGAATTCCGGTTTATTCATCAGGATGGATCATTTAAGTGGGTCCATCTCTATTTTCATAGTGTGATTGATCCTTCTGGTAAAGCACATTACCTGCAGGGTATCTTGTATAACATAACCCAGCGCAAAGAAGTAGAAGAGGAATTAAAGCTGTCACGTGAGAATTACCGTAACTTAGCAATGTACTCGGAAACATCACGTGAAGAAGAAAAGAAACGTTTAGCCATTGAAATTCATGATGAACTTGGTCATGCCTTAACTGCGTTAAAACTAGAATTAGCTTGGCTGATAAAAAAGAAATTTATTCGTCAGGAGGTACTTTTTGAAAAAGTACGAAAGATGAATGAACTGATTGAATCTACTATTAGAAAAGTCAGAACTATTTCTTCTCAATTACGTCCATCTGTTCTGGACCATTTCGGTCTGATTGCAGCTCTGGAATGGCAAACCGCAGAGTTCCAGAAACGTTCGGCTATCAGATGCAAACTGAATGTGGGAAAACAGGATTTCAAACTTGAGGAACAAAGATCAACTGCTCTTTTCAGAATATTTCAGGAAATTTTAACAAATGTAGCACGTCATGCTAAAGCAACCAGAGTAGATGTGACTCTGGAAAGAGTTACTGAAGAAGTAATTCTCAGGGTAAGTGATAATGGACGCGGAATCAAACAAGAGCAAATCAACAATAAGAAATCTCTTGGATTACTCGGTATGACTGAGCGTGCACTTGCAGTTGGCGGAAAACTTACAATAAGCGGAGTTATTGGTATGGGTACTACCGTCACAATCACAGTTCCTTTAAAATAACTGAGGATATTGAAATGATAAAAATTATAATTGTTGATGATCATGCTGTTGTTCGTAAAGGTTTGAAGCAGATAATAGAGGAAGCACCCGATTTGTATGTGTGCGATGAAGCCTCTTCTGGTAATGAATTGCTTGAAAAAGTAAGACAAACCAAATACGATGTTGTTTTACTCGATATTTCTATGCCCGGCAAAGATGGCCTGGACACATTGAAAGATTTGAAAATTGAAAAGCCTGAACTCCCTGTTTTGATGTTCACTGTCTATCCTGAAGAACAATACGCTTTGCGAGTTCTGAAAGCAGGCGCAGCAGGGTATATAAACAAAGAATGTGAGCCGGAAGAGCTTATAGAAGCCATCCGCAAAGTATCAATGGGAAGAAAGTATATATCGCCTGACCTTGCTGAAATTCTAGCATCCAATCTTGATTCCGGGAACCAAGCCATGCTCCATGAGAATCTTTCGGACAGAGAATTCCAGGTTATGTGCCTCATTGCATCCGGCAAAACGGTTAAAGATATAGCAAAACAGTTAAATCTGAGTATTAATACAATCAGCACATATAGAATCCGAATTTTAGAAAAGATGTCAATGAAAAGTAATGCTGAACTTACCCATTATGCAATTAAGAATGGTTTGGTAGATTAGAAATTGGGCTTAAGAGAAATGAGAATTTATACTATTCTCCCATAATTGCCTTTAGGAATTCTTCTGATTTTCTAAATTCTGTTTCGAGTTCAAATGTAAAACTCTCTAAATCCAATTCGTTCATTTCTGGGTAGAAATCTTTAAGAATGAGCCATGCTTCTTGCTCTTCGATGTTGATTGAATCGAATCCTTCGGAAATATCGGCTCCCCACATTTCGCAAAGAACATCGGCTAATCTGACAATAGCAACGAGTTCCTTATTGGCAATTGCTTTTGATGGATGAGTATGATATGAAATAGCTTCAGCAAGAGGTTCTGGAAGTTTCCACATTAAACAAATTTCAGCACCAACTTCTGTGTGATCGATACCGAATAATTCACGCTCAGCATCAACATCCATCATACCATTTGCATGGACATTATTTAACACTTTTGAATATTTAACTGCATCATACTGGAGCATAGCCAACTTACCAATATCATGAAGTAGACCACCAATAAATTCATATTCACGGAAATTCTTTTTCAATTTAGTTGTTATTGATTTAGCGACAATACCAGTACATGACGAATGCCACCAGAATCTTTCCATAATCTCAGCAGCAAATTTCTGCGAGCTCATAAGAAATCGAGAAAATATTGAAACACCAAGGACAATATTAGTTAAGCGATTAATTCCTAGTGTAATAATGGCTTGTTGAATTGTATTAATTTTCTGTCGTGTAGCATAAATAGGCGAATTAGCAACTCTGATTAGTTTCAAAGTTAAAGGAGCATCGGCTTCAATCACTTGAGACAAATCTCTGAAATCGATATCATCATTCTCGAGGAGTTGCAATATTTTAGCCGCTACGGGTGGTAGAGTAGCGAATTCCTGGGTTTCTATCAGACTTTTTACTAATGACATAATTTCAATTTAAATATATTTCTTAACTAATTTACTATTATAATTATACTATCGGAATATTCTACAAAAAATGAACCAAATATTTAAAATTTTCAGATTTTTTTTAGATATTTTTTAATTTTTCATAAAAATTTATTGATTTTCTTAACTGAAAAATAAACCAATGAATAATTAAATAATTATACGAATAGAATAATCGGATAATTATATGAAAACTTCAATAAATTTTATAAAAAAAGCATAAGTAATTACTCAAATATTTTAAAATTGAACAGGTAAATATTAAAATCAGCTAATTAAAAATAAGATAAGTTCTGAGAAAGCCATCTCTCAACCTGTTCAGTGCTCATTCCTTTTCTTTTTTTATAATCGAGAACCTGATCTTTATCTATTTTTCCTACTGGAAAATATTTCGAGTCAGGATGTGCAAAATATAGTCCCGAGACTGAAGCAGGAGGCGTCATCATAAATGATTCAGTCAAATTAATCCCTGTAGATATCTCAGCAGACAGCAAATCGAAAAGAATTTCCTTTTCTGTGTGATCCGGTGATGCTGGGTAACCAGGTGCTGGCCGTATTCCTGCATATCGTTCCTTGATGATGTCTTCAGCTGATAGATTTTCGTTAACTGAATAACCCCAGTAATCCTTTCGAACCATTTCATGCAGATGTTCTGCAAAAGCCTCCGCTAATCTATCTGCTAAAACTTTTGTCATTATGCTTTTGTAATCATCATTCTCATTTCTAAAAGATTGAGCTAATTCTTCAGCACCAATGCCAGCCGTAACAGCGAAACCACCTATATAATCAGACATTCCCCCATCACGAGGCGCGATATAGTCAGCCAAGGCTAGGTTAGGTGCACCTGATTGCATTAAACCCTGTTGACGTAAGGTATGGAAAGTAACTAATATTCCATCTTTAGTCTCATCGGAATAGACCTCAATGTCGTCAAATCCAATTGTGTTAGCAGGAAACAGACCAAAGATACCGTTAGCTTTGATTAGTTTATTTGCAATGATGGTATCGAGAAGTTCATTAGCATCAGAAAAAAGTTTCCTGGCTTCCGAACCCATCTTGGGATCATCAAGAATTGCAGGATATCTGCCTTTTAACTCCCAGGTTATAAAGAATTCAGACCAGTTAATGAATTCTCTTAATGTTTCAAGAGGATAATCAATAAATTTAGTAACACCAATTTTTTTTGGTTTAGTAATGTTCAAATTCTGCCAGTCAGTTTTCAATTTATTTTTTCGTGCATCAACCAAAGTAACAAGTTTTCTTTCACTATTTTTTTTGTTGTGATTTATACGAATTTCTTCATATTCAGTATTGATGCTATCAAGAAAATTATTCTTTGTTGAATTATTCAAAAGGTTACTAACCACGGCTACACTTTTTGAAGCATCGAGTACATGAATCACTTTATTGTCATAGTTAGGAGAAATTTTAACAGCAGTATGGACTCTGGAGGTTGTTGCACCGCCAATAAGCAGAGGAATATTGAGTCCCTCTCTTTTCATTTCTTTTGCGACGTGAACCATTTCATCAAGCGATGGAGTGATTAGTCCACTGAGACCAATTATATCGACATTGTGTTTCCGTGCTTCATCAATTATAGTTGATGAGTTGACCATGACTCCCAGATCAATTATCTCGTAATTATTACAACCAAGAACGACTCCAACAATATTTTTTCCAATATCGTGAACATCCCCTTTGACGGTTGCCATTAATATTTTACCGGCTGTTTGTCTTTGGGATCCCTGACTAAGAAGTTTAGCCTCAATAACAGGTTGAAGAATAGCTACTGCTTTTTTCATCACGCGGGCACTTTTAACAACCTGAGGAAGGAACATTTTGCCTGAGCCAAAAAGATTACCAACAATATTCATGGCATCCATCAATGGACCTTCGATAATATTCAATGGATTCTCAAATTTGGTTATGGCTTCAGCGATATCAACATCGATAAATTCAGTAATTCCCTTGACAAGTGAATGTGTTAATCTATCTTGTAAAGGTAAGGCTCTCCATTCGTCATCTTTTTTATCTATTCTGTTAGAGCCTGATTGAACCAGAGAAGCAAAGTTAATAAGATTTTCAGTTGCATCTTTCTTTCTGTTGAAGAGTACATCCTCAATCCGCTGGAGTAATTCCTTTGGAACAGATTCATACACATCAAGCTGTCCGGCATTAACAATTCCCATGTCCAGGCCGGCTTTAATAGCGTGATAAAGAAAAGCTGAATGCATTGCTTCCCTCACGCGATCATTACCGCGGAATGAGAAGCTGACATTACTTATTCCTCCACTTGTTTTAGCATTTGGTAAGTTCTGTTTGATCCAACGAACCGACTCAATGAAACGGACTGCATATTCATTATGCTCATCCATCCCAGTAGCAATTGTTAGAACATTAGCATCAAAAATAATATCAAAAGGCTTAAATCCAACAATGCTTGTTAAGATATTATATGCTCTTTGGGCTATTTCAATTTTACGTTCATAAGTTGAAGCTTGACCCTCTTCATCGAATGCCATAACAATAACTGCTGCACCATAACTCAATATCTTGCGGGCATGCTCGATGAATACTTCTTCTCCCTCCTTAAGAGAAATTGAATTCACTATTCCTTTGCCTTGAAGGCATTTCAAACCGGACTCAATAACAGTCCATTTGGAGGAATCAATCATAACCGGAACACGTGAGATATCAGGTTCGGCGGCAAGCATATTAAGAAAATCAGTAATAACCAGCTCAGAATCAAGCATACCCTCATCGACATTTACATCAATAATCTGAGCACCGTTCATAACTTGCTGTCTAGCAACTTCAACAGCCTGATCATATTCTTTATTTATTATATGTTTTGCAAATTTTCTCGACCCGGCAACGTTTGTTCTTTCACCTATGTTTACGAAATTTGTTTCGGGAGTTACAACTAATGCCTCCAGTCCGCTTAGCCTAAGATATGGTGGAATATCCGGAATCTCTCTGGGTGTAAGCTTTGAAGCAATATTAGCAATATTCTGAATATGGTCGGGTGTCGTGCCACAGCACCCACCGACGATATTGAGGAATCCACTTTTGCCATAATCCTCGAGAATATCTGCCATGGTTAGTGGAGTTTCATCGTAACCACCAAATTCATTGGGTAACCCGGCATTGGGATATAAACTTGTGAAACAGTTAGCTTTTTCTGAAAGTTCTTCAATAAAAGGACGCATTTGTGTAGATCCCAAAGCACAGTTGATTCCAATCGAGAGCAGATTTGGAGCGTGAGAAACCGAAATCCAAAATGCTTCTATCGTTTGCCCGGTTAATGTTCGACCACTCATGTCAACGATTGTTCCGGAGATCATCACTGGCAAAGGTTCTAGTTCAGGATTGTCATGATAATACTCATTCACTGCGAATATTGCAGCTTTGCAATTCAGTGTATCGAAGACAGTTTCAATAAGAAGAATATCAGATCCACCTTCAACAAGCCCGGAGATTTGTATGTAATATGCTTTGACAAAGTCATCAAATTTTGCGGTACGGAATCCAGGATTATTAACATCTGGCGAAAGAGATGCAGTTCGATTTGTTGGTCCAATAGCTCCAGCAACAAATCTAGGTTTTTCAGGAGTAATCAGATTGTACTCGTCACACGCCAGACGGGCTATTCGCGCCGCTTCAAAGTTTATCTCATAGGCAAACGATTCAGTCAGATAATCTGATTGAGAAATGGGCGTACCATTAAAAGTATTGGTTTCAATTATATCGGATCCTGCCTTGAGATACTCAAGATGAATGCCTTTAATAATTTCAGGTTGAGTTAAAACAAGAAGATCATTATTCCCTCTCAGATCTTTAGGATGGGTTTGGAATCGTTCTCCACGGAAGTCTGATTCTGTTAATGAATGTCTCTGAATCATTGTGCCCATGGCACCATCGAGAACTAATACACGATTCTTGAGAATCGATTTTAATTGTTCAAATCTGCTTAAATTTTCGAATTTCATTCTCCGATTAATACTCAATTAAATGTGAAACCATCCAGCACATCAATTACACTTTGTACTCTGCCGAATGGTGCCGAAATCTGTACTCCATGAATCATTCCAAGCATATTTTCCAATGTTTCTCTTGCTATTCTTATGCCCTCATCCCTACTAGCCTCTTTGGATTCCTGAACATTAATAAGTCTTTTCATTAGAATATCAGGAACGTTGCACCCGGGGACTTCGTTATTCATAAATTCAGCATTCCTAAGTGAAGTCAAGGGCCAAAGTCCTGCAATTATTGGTTTTTTAATATGCTCAATTCTTTTTATAAAACTTTCGAAAATATCAATATCAAAAACAGGCTGAGTAATAATGTACTCGGCACCTGCTTCAACTTTCCAGTCAAGACGACGTAATTCTTCATCCATGTTGATTGCTCCGGGATTAGCACCTACACCGACGAAGAAACCTGTTGGACGTCCAATCGGATTACCAGCAATATCCAAACCATGATTCAATCTATCAAGAATATTTACCAATCCAATAGCATCAACATCAAATACTGCTGTTGCATCAGGATAATTGCCCAGCTTAGGTGGATCACCTGTAACAGAAAGAATATTTCTCAAACCCAAAGCATAAGCTCCAAGTAGGTCGGATTGCATACCAATTACATTCCTATCTCTGCAAACAAAATGAAGCAGTGTTTCAATTCCTACATCTCTCTGTATTTGAATAGCCAGAGACAATGCGGACATTCTTGCACTGGCACGAGGGCCATCTGGGATATTTATAACATCAATTCCGTTAAAGAACATTTCACGTGCTTTTTCTATCTCATTTATTGCCGATACTCCATGAGGTGGCAATAATTCGACAAATTTCACAAAATGGCCATCAGTCAGCCTTTTGGCTAATCTTGATTTTTTTTCAACCAGAACAATTTCTACAGAATCATCGACTTCGATTTTATCAATTTTTATTTCTTTTTTTCTGTACTGGGGCATTAATGCATTAATTGCATTACGCATACTTTTTATGTGCTCTGGTGCTGTACCGCAACAACCACCTAACACATTAGCACCATTCAAAATAAATTGCTTCGCATACTCAGCCATGTATTCAGGTGATGTAAGATATAGGTTTCTTCCGTCAACATTTTTAGGCTTACCTGCATTAGGCATGATTGAAATAGGTATTTCAGTCAGCTTACGAGCCTGTTCGAGCCAGTTTAGCATAATCTGGGGACCAACAGTACAATTAATACCGACAACATCAGCGGCAATATTTTCAAGTTCCTTAATCATAACAGGAACAGAAGCACCCGTCAATGATGATGCATCCTCATCAATAGTCATTTGTGCAATACAAGGGAGATCACTTATTTCACGAACAGCAAGAACTGCTTGCTTCAATTCATCAGGGTATATAAATGTTTCGAATATTATAAGATCAACTCCACCATCAATCAATGGAAGAATCTGCTCCTTAAAAAAATCCTTTACTTCGTCTCTTGACAATGGTCCAAGCGGCTCCATCTGAATTCCTAAAGGACCGACAGCTCCAGCGACAAGAATATCAGTCCCTGCAACCTCACGGGCTAATTTGGCTCCTGCGAAATTAATATCATAAAGCTTGTCTTGAAGCATGAAACGTTTAAGCTTAGGTCCATTAGCTCCATAAGTATTAGTTTCAATTACATCAGCACCGGCATTTTTATAATCTTCATGAACCATTCTAACAAGAGTAGGATTTGTAAGATTGAGTTCATCAAAGCATTTATTAATGAAAACACCTTTTTTATAAAGCTCAGTCCCCATTCCGCCATCAAATAGGATTATCGAGTTAGAAATTTTATTTTTAAATTCCTGTCTATTCAATTTAAGTCCAAATTGATAAGAAAAAAAACCTTTAGAATGAGTAATTGTCGTATTACATGGGAATAAATTTTATTAACAAGCAAAACATAACTATTTTTGTAGAATATTTATGTTGTATAATTTGGGCTTAATTAATATTAAAATATTTGAAAAGAAATTTCGAGGATTTTTAATAGTTTCAATCATCATGATTGCTTCATGTTATTTATCTGCTCAGGAAAAGTACCCAATTGTGCAATCCAAAGCCGGAGAAGGTATTTCCGTTCTCTTGAACAGGTTTTCTTTACCTGCATCAGATTTCAATATTGAGCTTTTCAATAAATTAAATGAAGGGAAGTTTGATAAGCATGGTGGATTAATAATAAAAGCGAAATATAAACTTCCAGTTCAAATTTTTAAATTTACTAACAGCATTTCCAGATCAACGAAAATTTATGATGAATCCACAATTTTGGCAATAAAGGCTTATAATCAGAAAATCCAAACTAAAGGAATTAAACGAAGCTATAATCAGGACAAGGATTTATGGGTGCCGCTTCATTTAGTAAAACAGGCCGATAACGAAGAGAACAGATCAGAGTCTGTAATTCCTACGGATTCACCTCAAAAATCAAAAATAAAGCCGTCTAAAGCTGAAAAAGCGAAAGAATCAGTTAAAGAGGCAAGTACAAGCAAAGGTGAATCAAAAGATGAAGAAGTTTCTTCTAAAAAATCCTTTGTGATAGAGCCACTTTTTGGAAAAACTTATCAAAAAGTTAAAATCAAAGACAGAAAATTAAAAGGTCATGTATTCTATCTAAAGTCAGGCCATGGTGGACCAGACCCGGGAGCAACCGGTAAATCAGGTGGACACCTGCTTTGCGAAGATGAATATGCTTATGATTTCATTCTCCGATTTGCAAGGGCTTTGATGGAGCATTCAGCGACAGTGTATGTTATAGTTCGGGATACTTCAGATGGAATTCGGGATGAAAAGTATTTGGAGCCAAGTTATGATGAATATATGATAAACGGGGACTCGATATCCCCAGTCCAGACTATAAGACTCAAACAACGAGCTGATATAATTAACAGTTATTACAAAGCAAATCTTAAAAAGGCAAAAAGTCAACATACAATCATCATTCATCTGGATTCCAGACCGAATGAAAAAAGGATTGATATCTTTTTTTACTACCAGGAGGATGTTGAGCAAAGCAGGAAAATGGCAAATTCCTTATACGAAACCATCAAAGACAAATATGATAAAAATCAGCCTGGCCGTGGATATAAGGGAACTGTTACTACCAGGAATCTGTTCATGCTGAGAAACCTGAACATGCCTACTGTTTATATCGAACTTGGAAATATTCAGAACAAGAAAGATCAAATTCGATTCCTCGATAAGAACAACAGACAAGCAATAGCCAATTGGCTAAGCGATGGCGTTGTCAAACAATTATTTATAAAGTAAGATATTGATTACTCCGCGAATGAGTAATTTGTAATCATCTCTAATTCTGTGCTTAGACTCCTGGTAACTGGGCATGTCTTCACTACATTTTTCATTAACTGAAGTTCTTTGTCATTTAACTGATGGGGAAATACAATGTCCATTGTAAGCTTTGCAATTCTCCTGAAAGGAACATTCGAAATTTCCTTATTGACAGTGATTTTCAATCCTTTGATATCAATATTATTGTTGTTCGCTATTATGCCCATTATAGTCGCAATGCAGGACGCAGAAGCAGTACCCAGCAAATCTGTAGGTGAAATATATTCGGCTTTGCCATGATTATCTAATGGGGCATCAGTAAAAAATTTCTGGCCTGAAGGACCATGTGTAATTTCACAATGCAAATCTCCAAGATACTCAACAAAAATCTGAACTACGTGGTTATCCATAATAATAATTCCAAATAAATAAAAAAACAATTTAAGACTAATTATCTGATTTACAAACAAAAAAAGAGCCGCTAAAAAGCGGCTCTTTTGACAAAAGTGCAGGAAGAAGTTTAACCTCTTCTAAAATGTTCTTTACCAGAATGTGACTGTGAGAAAGAATCGCGAAGACCTATCATAATCTTTTCAGAAATTTCTTCAGCAACAACTTTCTTGATATTATCATCACTAGTCATATATTCTGAAATAGCTCTTTCAACTCTGTTTTTAATGATGTCAGCAGACTGTCCAACTAATACATTGGAAAGCTGGTGCATATCAAATGACTGTTTTTGAAGTTCTTCCAGCTGTGACCGGTTTGCATCTTCCATTTTCTTAAGCATCTTATCCATACGTTCTTCTTCTTCTGTATAAATCAAGGTAACAGCTAAAAGAGAAAGCATAGAAAATTCAAGGAAAATAGATAACATAATGAATGATGGTCTTTGTGCCGGAATAAATTTCAAACCACGAATACCAACAGCAACGATAAGGATAGCAGCACCACCATAGGCGAGACCTGTAACGTTGTTAGAATACTTTTCTGTGAAGTGATGAGCCATATAAAGTCTCAGACCTTTCATAACAAGCATGTGATTATGTCTCCAAAGAAGACCGTCCATAGTATCTTCAATCTCCTTAATAAGGAAATCTGAGTAATATTCTTTGATTCGGTTGAATAATGATTCTTTTCTGAATATGGCAACATCGATATTATCATCGAATACATCTTCGAATCTCAGACCTTGTTTTGGATCGGCTAGTTCTCCGGTAATGGTTCTATCCCATACATTGCGAAACACTCTTTCGACATCCATTCTGTCTTTTTCAGCCAACTTAATATCAGGCATTGTGAGAATATCAACTACCTCATCAGGAAATCCAGTCTGTAATCTGATCTTGGTTTGAGTTTCATTAATCTGTCTATCAAACAGAACAGCCATAAATCCAAGACTGACGGGCAGGAACATAGTGAAAAATATCGTAACGACAACTGCCAGTACAAGGGCTAGAATCCAGAATCCAATCCAAGGTTCGAGGTAAATTGGATTTTCACCCAAAACATCTGATTTAACATACCATTCGGAAGAGCTTTTGGTATAGCCGTTTTGTTTTTCATTTCTTTTTTGAAAAGAAAAATCAAAAATATATTCTTTATCAATCAATTCTTTTCTAACTTCGATTCTTCCCTGCTTCATAATGTTCTCGGCTTTATCTTTTGTTGTGGAAGCCCAGACAAGACCATCGAACTGAATAAAACCAACTTTTTCCATTTTTTCAGGATTTGGTTTAAAAAGAGGTACCACAAAGCTGGAAACTACATATGGAATAAACTGTAATTGAAAGAATAAAAACAGAACAACCATTAAAACTGTTGCAAACAAAACGTGCTGAATACTCAGTTTCTCTCGTTTGACGGACTTATGCTGTGGGAATGTTGATTTAGCCATTATTAACGCTACTCCTCATTTATTTATATAAAATTCTTTTTGCAAAATCAGTTAGTCTTCAAATTAACAAATTAGTTTAATTATTAAAAAATAATTCTTCCCTTTTTCATAATTTTTATCCTTTTTAGATTATTAAATATTCACTATTTCATACGATACAAATTATATTAGTAAGTTGTTAAAATAAATAACGTAATATGTGATTTTTATGTAGTAGTACAGAAAGAAAGTTTGTAGTATTAAATGCTACATTATTTTTCATCTGAATTATATAGAAAATTATGGAATATATCTTTTTTGTAACAAAATCAAATTTAATTCGTAAAGTATATTATAATAACATAATTTATTTATTAACAAAAGGACTGACAATATGAACAAAAGACTTTACAGATCTTCAAGGGACAAGATGATAAGCGGAGTTGCTGCAGGTATTGCAGAATATTTCGATATTGACCCGGTTATAACAAGAGCAGGATTTGTTATTCTCACTCTCAGCGGCGGTGTTGGCATTCTTGCTTATATAGTGCTTTGGATCATAGTACCTTATGATTATGAACTAAATGAAATCAAGGCACAAGAACCAGTAGTTAGCTCTTTTGATGAGAATATTCCTCCTAATATTGCATATAAGAACAATACCACCAGGAATTATTTAGCTGCCGGAATTCTAATTTTTATCGGATTAATCATGCTTATTGATAATTTTATAGATATCTCGATGAAGCATGTTATACCCTCAATACTGATTTTGATAGGAATTTTTATCTTGTTAAGAAGCAATAAAAAAAGCCAAAGGGAGGTATTATGACAAAGAAGCAGGTTTACTGGGGCGTTTTCCTGATAACAATGGGTGGGTTATTGTTAATTAATAGTTTCGGTTGGCTAAATTGTGATTTCGGTCTATTTCTAAGGCTATGGCCAATGTTTTTTATCTTCTGGGGACTCTCTCTTTTGAAGTTACCTGATATTTTCAGAAAGATCTTATCTGCATTATCGGCAATTTTCCTTGCCCTGCTTATTATCGCTATCATTACTGGTGGATGGAGTTATTCGAAGCATCATATTTTCCATTGGCATCAAAATGAAAATTGTAATATTGAAACAACCCACAAGCTGTTGAATGATTTTAAAGAACCGTTTGATTCAGCAATCAAATCAGGAAATATAACTTTAGATTTTGGTGCCGGTAATCTTACTATTGGAGATACTACCAGTTATCTGTTTTCAGGTAGCGGAACAATGGTACAATTAAATATGAACATATCAAGCGATTCCGCAAAACAAGCAGATGTTTCTTTATCATCACCTAATGAGAACAAAGCTATTCATAGCTTAAAGTTTAATAATACACTCCATCTGAGTTTGAATAATCAATTACCATGGAATCTGGAAGCTAACATTGGTGCAGCTGAAGCCAGGATGAACCTTACAAAGTATAACATCCCAAAGGTTTCAATTGATTGTGGTGCTTGCGATCTGGAGCTTCAATTAGGAGACATAGCCAATGATCAGGAAATAACTATTGAGTGTGGTGCATCAGATATAAAGATAATCATTCCCGAAACATCAGGATGCAGGGTAACTTCCAATAGCGGCCTGTCTAGTGAGAGTTTCGAAGGGTTCACTGAGAAAAGGGAATATCATGAAACAGATAATTATTCAGCTGCGACCAAAAAAATAAATATAAACTTGTCCGGTGGCGTATCTAGTTTCAAAATTCAAAAAGCCAAGAAGATCTAAAGATAAAGATTATTCTCAATGATATAGGCATTAACCTTATCAGGCACTAATCCTTCTATACTTTTACGATCAGTTAGTTTATCTCTGATCAAACTCGATGAAATATCGATAGCCGGAACTTCCAATAGTTTCGGCTTTTTAAATTGAGGATAGGTCTCCAATAGTTCAGCTAATTCAACTTCATCCATTTCTTGATTTCTGTTCTCAATAACCAAGGTAACAAATTCAATTATTCGTTGATAGTCTTTCCAATCCTGAAAATGTACAGCCTGATCCGTCCCAATTAGTAAATAAAATTTTGCATTGGGATAAAGATCATTCAAATATTCAACAAATTCGATAGTAAAAGAGACACCACCTTTATTCAATTCATAGTTATCAACCACAACTTCAGGGGTATCTTCGAATGCCAAACTAATAAGATTCATCCTATGTTCGTTGCTTATCTTTGATATTGCACTAGTTTTGAAAGGAGAAATATTTGCAGGATGAACAATACACTTTTCTAACCCGAATTTATCAATAAAGCGCTTAGCAACTATTATGTGTCCATTATGGACAGGATCAAAACTACCACCAAAAATTCCAATTCTCATTTTAAAATTCCTA
Source organism: uncultured Ignavibacteria bacterium (assembly GCA_903862655.1). GTDB lineage: Bacteria > Bacteroidota > Ignavibacteria > Kapaibacteriales > UBA2268 > CAIOZA01. The sequence goes on along the minus strand of CAIOZA010000055.1, from coordinate 128,668 downwards.
ATAATTAATTGATTTAATCTGGGAAAGAATCTCCTCCCAAGTTTTAGCCTCAAAATCAGCAAGAGACTTTTTAGGGTTATTACCGTTAAGCATTGCTGTTGGATCACCAGTAAACCGAATTGCCTTCATCCCAATATTTTTGGCTCCTACTATGTCCGTTTCTTCAATATCTCCAACATGAAGAGCTTCATCAGGAGAGCATTCAAGGGCTTGAAGTATTTTTTGATATGCTTTGGGATGTGGCTTAGAAACTCCTGTTTCATCGCTGAAACTGAATTCCGAAAAATACCGAAGAATACCATTTTCCTGTAGGAGTCTTTTCAAGGTTCTACCTGGAGAAAACCCTGTATCGGAGATAATGGCTAATGAATAATCATTAGACAACTCATCAAGAGCATCCTCTATACCGGGTAAAAGTTTTGGAGGATGATAAAGAACAGAATCACCAAAGGATTCGACTAAAGCACTCATTGAATCTTCACTAGGTTCCAGATTCAGTGTTCTCCAGAAGTATCTTACTGTTTCGTCAGTAGAAGGAGTACGGTATTCAGATTTCCAAATTGAATTAAAGTATTCCCAGGATGATTTCATTGCATTCTGATAATCTTCTTCAGAAATAGATGCTTTTATTACAATCATCTGATTACGGAATTCTGAGATTCTATATTCATTGCGAGCAGAACCATTGCTCGAATCAAAAATTGTATTCCAAAAGTCTATTGTTATTACCTTTAAAGCCATTTTTGCCTGTATTTAATACACATCCTATAATAATAAAATTATCAATTTCTACAAATGACAAATATTATGTATATTATCGAACTTATAAGGATTTAATTTTGAAATTTGTATCAAAAATTTTATGGAAATAATAAAATTAGAAAATGTCAACAGAATCTACTCTAATAATGGTGCCCCATATACTGCACTGACTGATATCAATTTGTCAATTTCAAAGCAGGAATTTGTTGTGGTTTCCGGCAAAAGTGGATCTGGAAAAACATCTCTCTTGAATATTATCGGTACACTTGACAAGCCTACATCAGGACTTGTATCAATTTTTGGTGACCGTATTTCTATAAAAAATAAACTTGCTTTATCTTATCTGAGACATCAGAAATTTGGATTTGTATTTCAGGTATTTAATCTTATTCCGGCTTTAAATTCTTTCGAGAATATTGAATATCCATTAATTCTCGCCGGTGTTAATTCTGAGAACAGAGAAGAGAGAGTGCAATCAGTAATTGATGAGTTAGAGTTAAACGATATCACCTCAAAGAAACCATATCAATTGAGTAGTGGACAGCAACAAAAAATTGCAATAGCAAGAGCAATAGTTAATCAACCAGAAATTATTCTGGCAGATGAACCGACTGCAAACCTTGAACCTGATTCAAGAAATGAAATCTATAGAATTTTTCAAAAATTGAATGAAGAACGAAAAATTTGTATCATACTTTCAACCCACGATGAACTTGCTTTTCCCTTTGCTAAAAGAATGATTAATCTTGAAAATGGGTTGATTACAATTGATAAAGTTAACTAGCATATTATTTTTCTTCGTGCTTACTCTTAGAGCAGTGACTAGTGAATTCTCGGGTAGTTTACTAGATATTGCAGCATTTCAACATTACACAAATTCAATTTATGATGAGGATTTACCAAATCAATTCAGAAACAATTTTCTAAATCTATCTAGAATTAATTTGAATGGATATTTGGACATTTCTAAATCCAGCAATATAAATATATCCTTACAAGGTGATCTTCTATTCAATAAAACGCCTTACAGTATCTTTAATTACAACTCACCTCAAACATACCAAATTGACAAAACAAGATATAATTACCACGATGATATGAATCGTTCCGGAACTATGAATATAAAAGAGTTGTATTATTATCAAGATTCTAATTTCGGTAAAGTTAAATTCGGCAGACAAATAATTGATTGGGGTTTGAATCGAATCTGGAAGGCAACAGATTTGTTCTACCCAATTTATGAAGCAAACTATCTGAATCTCGAAAAGCCTGGGATTGATGCTTTATCTGCTGATTTTCCAATTGACTCTACCTCAAAATTAGAAATGATTGTCAATTTCAATAGCTTAATTTCTAGATTCAATTATGTGTCGAGATATTCTAGAATAAGTAATATTTTGAATTATTCAGCAATTCTTGGTTACTTTGAATCAAAACCGATTGTGGGATTTCAGGTATCCAGAAATGTGTGGGGCATTGATTTAAGAGGTGAAGGCATCTATTTGATTAACAAACAAAGAAGCGACAGCAATCAATTAAATTTAGTACTCGGAATGGATTATCTGCTCAGCAATAATCTAAAATTTTCCGCAGAATATTTAATTAATGGGAAGGGAACAACGTGCAAATATTGTTACGGATTGATAACAATAAAAGACGATAGAATTACTAATCTTGGAAAGTACTATCTTGCTGAATCGCTTGATTGGAGGATAGGCAACGAAGTAAATCTCAAAGCATTATTTGTACAGAATATTAATGATTATAGCGGCTACATAAAACTTATGTCTGAATACTCACTGACCAAAGATTTTATTATTAATGTCGCAGGAATATTGAGTTATGGTACCCAATACGCTGAATACTGGTATTATCCTTCCTCTCTGTATTGCGCTATTAAATACTCATTTTAATCCATCAGACGATTGAAGACGGGCATACGCGATTCAGTAGACATTCCGAGCATTTGGGTTTTCTTGCGTCACAGATTTGTCTTCCAAAATTTATGAGGTAGTGCGTAAACACAACCCATTGTTGCTTATCAACAAGTTTCATAAGTTCAAATTCAATTTTTTCGGGGTTTGTTGTTTGAACTAATCCAAGTCTATTACTAATTCTAATGACATGAGTATCCACAACAATTGCCGGTATATTGAAAATATGTCCGAGTATCACATTGGCTGTTTTGCGCCCAACACCTGGTAGTGCAAGTAGCTCATCCATAGTTCCTGGGACAACCCCATTGAATTTTTCAAGTAATGCCAGACTCATGTCCTGAATATGCTTAGCCTTAGCTTTATAAAAACCAGTCGAGAAAATCAACTGTTCGATTACTTCTAAAGGCAGTTTTGAGAATTGTTCAGGTGTGTTGTACTGCTTAAAAACTTCTGCTGTAACTTTATTCACTCTATTATCTGTACATTGAGCTGAAAGTATTGTCGCAAAAAGCAATTCAAATGGTGAACTGAATGAAAGCTGAATTTTTGCTACTGGATACAACTCTGAGAGCTGCTTAATTAGTAGTTTAATTACATTTTTTTTATCTTTTAGTGTCATTGTTTTCTCGTATTGAATTGCAAATTGAATCTTCAGATAATCTATTGTAAACGTAAGTTGGTGCCTCAACTTTTAATATCTTTTTATTTAATTCTATAAATGTCTGCATTAGCAGGAAGTCTTCCCCATAAGATACGATTGGGAATCCACCAGTCTCAATCAATACTTCCCTTTTTATAAAAAAAGTCCCCCCAATATAACAATCATTTAGATTAATCAAGCTCTGCGGATTATGGATATCAGGCACAAGTTCCGAACCAATGATTTCACAACCTCCATGCAGAACATCAATATCTGTATTCTTTCTAATAACATCATGCCGAGTTAGTAAATGATCTTCTTTGTAATGATCATCAGAATCCAAGATTGTTATATATTTTCCTTTTGCTTTTTCGAGACCAACATTCCTTGCTGAAGCGGCTCCGGCATTAGTTTGATAAAAGCAGGAGATTCTGGAGTCTTCCAGATATTTTTGAATAACATATTTCGTATTATCCTGACTTCCATCATCAATGATTATAAGCTCCCAGTCAGCAAATGATTGATTAATCACTGATTCAATGGCATTTGGTAAGAGATTAGCCCGATTAAAAGTACAAAGTAAGATTGAAAAAAACATATTTTTTTCTAAATTTTAATGAATTTTCTGATTCCAAATTGTGATTTTATATAATAAACACCAGTGCTGAAACAGCTAACATCAATACTTTCGCCATCGTTCTCCATTAATGTTCGCCCAAAGACATCATAAAGAATAGAAGCCTGTGAGGATAGAGCTTCTTCCGGAAAATTCATATAAAGCATATCTGTAGCCGGATTAGGATAAACATAAAACTCTGTATTATTCTTAGCTTCTGAAAAATTTGAAGTTGCTTTCTCAGAAGGTATTATTATCATCGATGGTTGTTCTGCTGTATGGTGAATTAAATTCAAAGCTGTCAGAGTATCTCCTGCTTCATACATTGCTCCCCCATTGTTCAGATTCAAGGCAAACATCGGATAGTTAGAGCTAGAGAAATCCAGCTGAAATTTATGTCCTGGCAAAAAGACATGTGACAAAGGTTCCAGACTAATTTTAATCTTATACACTTCTTTTGGATTTGCTAATATTTCTTTATCCGTTCCTTCTCTGAATCTCAATCTGGATATTCCCTGAGTAAAAATAATTGATCTGCCATCAGGATAAACATCAACGAGTCTGACTCCAAAGTCTGTATCAGTTTTATCGGTTGAAACATAGAGATAAGCTTCAATTGAACCATTTAAAGATAATGGTTTATCAAGCAATCCGGTTGAATATAAGACAACATCACTTCGACTCTCAACCATTTTGGAAATATCCAGCGGACCTGTCAGAGCATTCTTATCAAAAGGATTGAATCTTGATCCACCAATTGTTGGGGATGGATCTTTAGGATTAAAAATGATCGTATCCGGTGGTTCAGCCAATGGTGACATTATCGGCGGTGGTGTAGTCGTAAGTAATTTTTTGTCACGATTAAGATATAAAGTATCAGATTTTCTTGGAATAGTACTCCAGTCTTGTGTATTTACCCATTTGTTTGAACCCATTTCGAAGTATTGAACAGTTGGATAACCGGGAAAATTATTTTTTGACCCTCTAAGATAGTAATCAAAGAATTTGGCTGACATTTCCGGAATTAAATCTACAGCTTCAGGAAATGATAAATCTCCTTGTTTTTCCTTACCAATATCCGAATGTGCCCAGGGACCGACAACAAGCTTGTGTTGATTTCTAACATTTACATCGCTTGTTGATTTCAAATCATCGAATGCACGGATAACTGCACCTGGATAATGATCAAACCAACCTGTTCCCAAGAACATAGGAACTTTTATCTTAGGAGCGAGTTGAGAAATATTTTCGGCTAATTGCCAGGATTTATCTTTATCAGGATGCGAAGTAACAAGATTAACAGTAATGAATCCCAGTTTCTCGAGACTTTCGGTATGTTCCTTTCTTAAAACTCCCTGATAATAATAATCCTCATATTTATTCTGATAATCTTTAATAAACGGAGCGGCACAAACAAGATGAGGTGGATTCTGAGCAGCTGTCTGGAATTGGATCATACCAAGAGCTGAACCTCCCCAAGTCCCAATCTTTCCATTAGACCACTTTTGTGTCGCAATCCATTCCACTGCATCATAACCATCAAAACCTCTGTTGTAACCAGCAGAATCGATTGATTTGTTAGAATAAAATCCTCTCCAATCGACAATCACATAATTGTAATTGATAGAGTCATAAGGCAGTTGACTGCCTGAAATCCCTGATTCGCCTTTAAGCCGATATAAATTCTTATTATATGGAGTTTGAATCAAAATAACAGGCTTGGTGGTGGTGGTATCAATAGCATAAAGATCAGCATTCAGGTACTTTTTATCCTGATTGAGTATTCTTGTCTCGATCTTGACTGGGTAATAAGATAGTACCTGATAAGTCAGGGAAAAGACAATAAAAATGTATAAAAATTTTCTCATGAATATTCTCCAATTGATTTTTATATTATGTAAAGTATAAATTCAGATATTATTGTTAAAATATCTTATCAGGAAATTAGAGTTGATGTGAAGACAAATGGTTTAAAGCTCGCCTGCTAGAAGTTTAATTTGAGTTTCAGAAATCTTCAGATTGTAGTAGATATTGTTTAATCTGGATAGCGAATTTTCATAGGAAACCTGAGCATCGCGTACTTCGATTGATGTTGTCTGTGATAGTTTTAAGCGTTCCATAGCCAGATATAGATTTTCTTTTGCCAGATCTTTTGTTTGATTTTCAATTTCGAACAATTTCGAATATGTTATATATTGATTCAAAGAGTTCTGGAATTGAGTTGTAATTTGATTTTGTAAGGCATTGTACTGCAGCTCGACAGATAAAACAGCTAATTCAGAAGTCTGAATCTGCCTGCTGATATTTCCACCCTGATAAATGGGATAGGACAGAGATAATCCAAAGGATGGACCAAAACCACGATTATTAATAACCTGTCCGGTTGTGTTTTCAGTTTGATTAAAGCCGTATCCGGCAGTTAGACTGATAAAAGGAAGATAATAGGCATCAAACTCTTTTGTGGCAAGTTTCGCTATTTTTATTTGATTCTTTAATATTGTTAAAGTAGGATTTTTTTCAAGAATTCTAGCTAAAACATTAATTGAATCAATTTTATTAACAGGTATAGCTTCTTCAACAGCAAATTCATTATTAAATGGTTGATTTAGTATATCGAATAATTTTCGTTTACTAACCTCGATTAAGCTGATTTGAAGAATCTCATTCTGTGATTGTGTATTGAAATCAATCTGAGCCTGAAGAAGTTCATTCTTTGCAGATAAACCGGCATTGAAGCGAGTTTCGCCTAATTTCATGCGCTCTGCGCTTAATGCTTTAACTTCGACAATATTTTGATAAATACGTACCTGCTTGACAATATCATAATATGCGGCAACAATCTGGTAAATGGTCTGCTGAACTTGAGATTTGAACTTTGATTCACCAAGACTCTCAATTTCTTCAAGTTTTCGCTTAGTCGTGAACATTTTGAAGCCATCAAAAATTGTCCAGTTCATAATAAGACCTGCACTATAATTTCTGTTTGCAGCATTCGGATTATCTATAATACTTCCGGTAGAATACTCTAGATGAGTATTATTAAATGCAAAATTAGCACCCATATTAAGTGATAGATTAGGATTCATTCCGGCATTAGATGCAGAATTGTTAATTTTATTTATATCAGCTTCATTTCTTGCAAATTGAATCTCGTAATTGTTTTTAAGTCCGATGGCAATAGCATCATCGAGCTTCAAAAGAGGTTGAGCATATACTGAATAGTAATTACAAAACAGTAACACAAGTAATGTTACTCTTAATAAGATTCTAAAGGAAGATATATGAGCCAGATGTTTTATCATTTTGTCAGATTTTCATTTTCAATTTTAGGAATTTTCTTTTTCGAAAGGAAAATATAAAAAACCGGTACTACATAAAGAGTCAGGACTAGGGAGAATAGTAATCCACCGACAATTACAACTCCCATAGGAATCCTGCTTTTTGCCCCAGCACCTAGTGCTAAAGCTATAGGAAGTGCTCCGAGCATAGTTGCAAGGGATGTCATTAGAATTGGGCGTAAACGTGCAGTAGCAGCTTCAACAGAGGATGTTACTTTGTCTATACCTTTCAATTGCTTTTGATTGGCAAATTCAACGATAAGAATACCATTCTTGGTAACAAGCCCAATAAGCATAATCATTCCAATTTCAGAAAATATATTTATTGTCTGGCCAAATATCCATAACGATAGGAACGCACCAGCAATAGCAAGTGGAACGGTCATCATTATTATTAACGGATCTCTGAAACTTTCGAACTGGAATGCAAGAATAAGATAGATCAAAATCAAAGCTAAAAATAGAGCAAAAGATGTATTGCTGCTACTTTCAACAAAATCTCTACTAGGACCGTTCAAGTCTCTCCTGAATGAATCATCGAGTAATTTGTCCCCTATTTTCTGGACTACATCTATTCCTTCTCCAAGTGTTTTACCGGGGGCAAGAGATGCAGAAATTGTAGCTGATTTATATCTGTTAAAATGATAAAGTGAAGGTGGATTGCTGGTTTCATATAAATCAACCAAGTTGCTAAGTTGAATCAGCTCACCTTTATTGCTTTTAACATATAATGCAGTCAAATCGAGAGGTTTATCGCGATTACTTCTGTCAACCTGACCAATAACCTGATATTGCTTTCCATTTCTAAGGAAATAACCAAAACGCTTGCCACTCATAGCCAACTGAAGTGTATTTGAAATATCCATAACGCTTACGCCAAGATCGGTGGCTTTCAAACGATTGATTCTAACCTGAAGTTCGGGTTTATTGAATTTCAGATTTGCATCAACATTACCGAAAGTAGGATCCTTCCTGGCTTCTTCAAGAAACTTAGGCAGGACTTTTTCGATTTTTGAAAAGTCAAGGTTTTGAATCACAAATTGAACCGGCAGCTGTGAACCGGAGGAGAAAGATGTTGAAATTGTTTGCTCTTGCGTCGAAAGCACACGTGCTTGTGGCATCCTTTTGGTAATTCTGATTATTCTATTATAGATTTCCTGCTGGCTTTGCTCTCTTTCGGATGGATCATTCAGCATAACATTAACAGAACCTGTATTAGTAACTCCCATTGAACTAGAACCAGATGGTGCTGTAACTCCATAGACGAGTCTTGCTTCAGGAACACTGTCCATCAGAACTTGAGAGTACTTGTCAATCAGCTCAAGTGTTTTGTCGAAATCGGTGCCTTCAGGAGCTGTCAGAGGATTTCGGATCATGCTTCTATCTTCAAGTGGAGCCAACTCTGTTTTAAGAAGAGATGAAAAAAGATAGATAAAACCAAAACAAATAAGAACCACAACTACAACTGTCCATTTCTTGTTTGTAATGAACTTAAGTGAAGAATGATATTTCTTCTCCATTCCTTGGAAAAATGGTTCTGTAGCATTATAGAATTTTGAATCAGTGTGTTTTTTCTTACCAAGAATAACATTCAAAACGGGGGTCAGAGTAAGAGAAACAAAAGCGGATACAAGCACAGCTCCGGCAACAACAATACCAAATTCACGGAATAATCTACCGGTAAATCCTTGAAGAAAAATAACAGGTAGGAACACAATAGCTAAAGTTATCGAAGTTGAAATAACGGCAAAGAAAATTTCTCGGGTTCCTTCTTGAGCAGCTTTAAGCCTATCCATTCCAGATTCTAATTTCTTAAATATATTTTCGGTTACAACAATGCCATCGTCAACAACTAATCCTGTAGCCAGAATCACAGCAAGCATAGTTAATATATTTATTGAAAAACCAAATAAATACATGATGAAGAAACTTGAAATCAAAGAAACTGGAATATCAATCAATGGTCTGAAAGCAATTACCCAGTTCCTGAAGAACAAATAAACAATCAAAACGACCAAAAGTATAGCAATGAGAAGGGTTTCCTGTACTTCTTTTATGGATTTTTTAACGAATTTAGTTTTATCAATTCCAATATCGATTGCCATTCCTTCCGGCAGATTTTTCTTAATCTCTTCAAGTCTTCTATAGAATTCATCAGCGATTTCAATTTGATTTGCACCAGGTTGTGGAATAATAGACAATGATACTCCAACAACTCCATTCATTTTGATTGATGTTTCCTCATTTTCCGGACCAATCATGGCTTCACCAACATCAGAAAACCGAATGATCTGATTGTCTGATTGCTTGATAATGAGATTATTAAAGTCTTCTTCTGAATAAAGTCTGCCAAAGGTTTTGATAGTTAATTCTGTTTCGTTACCCCGGACTTTGCCACCTGGTAAATCTACATTTTCTCTATTTAGAGCATTATAAACATCTTGTACTGTTAATTTGTGGGCAGCTAATTTTGCAGGATCAATCCAAAGTCTCATAGAAGGACGTTTCTGCCCGAACATTGAAACTTGACTAACTCCTGGAATGGTTTGTAATTTTTCAACCATCACATTTTCTGCATAATCACTCAACTCAGTAACTGTCATTTTACTGGAAACAACAGGCATGAATATTATTGGATCACTGTTAGCATCGGCTTTTGATACAATCGGTGGAGCATCGATATCCTGAGGTAAAGAACGTATTGCCTGACTGACTTTATCTCTAACGTCATTGGCTGACTTCTCCATATCAGAGCCAAGAAGAAATTCAACGGTTATATTGCTATTTCCAAGAGAAGATACTGAAGAAATCGTCCGGATACCCTCTATTCCATTTACTGCTTTCTCTAATGGTTCGGTAATTTGAGATTCAACAATTTCTGCATTTGCACCTGTGTAGGCTGTTCTGACATTAATTGTCGGAGGATCAATCGCAGGATATTCGCGAACACCAAGGAATGAATAACCGACAACTCCAAAAAGAATTATAAGGATATTCAGAACTATGGCTCCAACAGGCCTATTTAGTGCAAAATCAGATAATGTCATTATTTTCTATTTAATTTTTGAAAATTTTATAGGGCTATTTGGTTTAACAAACATTATACCCGATACAACCAGAGTATCACCAGCTTGAATTCCAGAGAGAACCTCAATAGCATCAGCTTCACGAATTCCGGTTTTGATGGTCACAGATTTAGCTATTCCATTTTTTGCAACGAAAACTTTCTTTAAATTAGCCTGAGGAACTATTGAGGAAGTAGGAATCAAGATTGCATTATTCTTTGTACCTAAATTCGCTTTCACTTTCGCAAATGCACCGGGGATTAATTCCGGTGTTGATCCATTTATTACGGCACGAACGTTTAAGTTCCTGGAATCGGTTTCGATACTTTCTTCATTTGCAATAACCTTTGCTTTATAAATTTTATCACTTCCTGAAATAGTAAATTCAACATTAGATCCCTGAACCATTGATGACCCATATTTCTCAGCAATACTAAAATCAAGCTTTAAATTCTTTATATCTCGAATTGTGATAATTTGTATAGCAGGTGTGATATACTGACCAATACTTATTTTCTTAAGACCAAGCACACCATCATAAGGTGCCCGTATCTCTGTTCTACCAATATTTACTTTTAGTATCTCTATCTGTGCTTCTAGATTGTTTACTTGTAAAAGACTGGCATCATACTCTTGTTGACTTGTTCCCTTGATGTTGTAGAGAGTCTTCATTCTCTGCTCATTATTCTGAGCAATATGAAGTTGCACTTCAAGCATTTTTAGTTGTGCCTGAAGATCCCCATCAAATAGTTTAACAAGTAAAGTACCTTTGTTAACAGATCTGCCTTCAGGAAGATTCAATACAACAACCCTGCCGGAAACTTCGGACATCAAATTAGTTTCATCAAAAGGCAAAATAGATCCGGAAACTTCAATATTCTGAGCTAACTCAGAAGTGCGCACGATCTGTCCTTCTAATTGGCTTACTAAGTTACCAAAGCTGGTTGCTTTGACATCTTTTGATTTTTTAATATCTTTAGGTAGAATAAATTTAAAAACTACAAATAATAAAACGAGAAATACGATTATTGAGATAAGATATACTTTAAATTTATTCATACAATTCTAACTATGATTATACTTTTATCCAATTTTTTAAAAACCAATATGAGAATTTTTTAATTTTAATTGTGAACAAACGATCAAGTACACTAGTTAAGTGTACTTGATCGCAAGATTTTATTATTTACTTTTAATAAATTTGAAATTAGCAGATGGAATTCCGGATGTTTTCATTAACTGCAAATGATATTGTCCAGCAGGAAGGTTTTCTATTCTCAATAAAATTTGATTCCCCGAAATGTTCTCTTGTTCTATAGTACTACTCAAATCTTCGCCAATATTATTAAAAAGAAAAACTTGTGTATGATTAAGATCATTATCAGAAATGATCGATATGTAGGTATTTGCTGGATTTGGGAACAATTGTAATTGAATATCACTACAATCGCTAACGCTAGTTTTGGGAGTCACAATCAAATGCCAAACCTGATTATAGTTTCCCCAACCGGAAGCATTTCCTGCTTTAACTCTCCAAGAAATTGTCTTATTTTCAAAATTTGAAAAATTGGGAATAATATAACTTGTATCTGTTAAGGATGAGTCCGCTAAACTATTGCTGAAATTATCATTATCAGCATAACTAAAAGTATATTTTGTTGCATTTGTGACTTTATTCCAGTTAAACTTTACGGTTGAAGAAGATAGACTATTCGAATTATTCAGCGGTGAAATTAAAACTACGTTATCAAGTGGATCAACCGAACTGGTTGATCCTCGCACTATCCCATAACCAAAACTACTAACATATATTTCACTATTATTGTAGGGATTGAAAAATACTCTCAACGGATGTTTGAATGGATAACTCTGCACTAAATTGAATATTGGGTTAGAGGAATTCAGAGTTCTTGTTAAAAATAAACCTTCATACTCAGTTGTAACATACATCTCTTTCGGATTAGCAGGATTGATTGTGCATGATTCAACCCGGGCTTTATCCAATATTTTGGTCCAGGTTGTTCCTCTGTTTGTTGTTTTGTAGAGTCCGCCTTTGTTGTTGGCTGGGCCTCCCCAACCACTGAAAACACCAACATACCAGGTATTCTGAGTTGCATCTATTGGATCAATTACTATATCTTTAGTCCAGTACTGCATAGAAGCATCTGATCTATCCAACCAAGTATTACCCCCATCAGAACTAAAATACACTCCTGAACTTGCAAGGAAGCTTTTTCTATCATTTGTCATCCTTGCAGAATAAGTGCAAACAATGCTTCCATCATTTAGGACAACAATATTATATGGATGACCTTGTGTTCTGGGTGGAACGGCTAACTTTTTCCAGGTTGAAGCTGCACCAAGATTAATGTTCTCGCTTACATAAATACCACCCTGAGCACTATTTACCATGCTTGCATACATCCGGTTTGAATTTGTTGGGTCCAGGGCTAGCCAGACTACAGGTTTAGCAAAATCATGCAATATCTGCCAGGTTTTACCTTTATCCGCAGAATAAAGTACTTTACCTCTGCCCCCATCTATTTTAGCGTCTGTGAGATACATACTTTCATACATATCATGCACCGATGAGGTTGCGGCATACATTATTCCGCTTTGAGGATGTTTGAGAGACATATACATTGTATTATCGTTGTGTCCCGTATAATCAAAAGACCAAGTATTACCGCCATCAGTACATCTGGTCCCCTGAATATCTGTATATGCACCAAACAAATTTTTGTCATCAGCCCAGCAAATATTCCAGCAGGTTGTATTTTCAAGACCAACTGAATGATATGATTTACCTCGTGTAGTAGAAGAATTCTCAGGGTTTTCATCAGATTTATCTACGTACATTTGCTCCCAGTGATTTCCACCATCGGTAGTATAATGAGCAAATCCCAGATCGGTTATCACAGAGTAATTACTATTAGTTCTGCTAACAGTAAACCCTAAGGCATATTCACCAAAGGACCATGCTCTGTCTCCACCAAAACCGCTCCATCCGGTTTTAATATTTTGATTATTTTGAAGATTAAATATACTTTGCCACGTATTACCACCATCCGTTGTTTTTAGAACTGATGGTCCTGAATTTGTAACATCAGCACCTGCTATGTAAGCAATATCAACATTATCCTTAGCCATATCGACAAAGAATGGGTGAACTCCGGAAGGAATACCTGATGATTTTTTGGACCATGCTGAGTTCCCGTAATCTAGAGTGTATACCGATAAGTAATCGCTATGATCGGCTCCTGTGATGCCTGGATAGCAAGATCCGCTTGTGACTGCAAAAAATCTGATTTTCCCGTTACTCTTAGCTGCACTACATGATATTATGAATTCAGAAGAAAGTCCTGTTGGTTTTTCACTTTTGAAGGATTGACCACTTTTTGAAACTAAAAGTCCATTGGGTTGTACGATATAAATATCATTTCCATCCCACAATACACCGGCAATATATGATCCCCAAGTTCCTGCATCACCTTGAAAAATATTATCAAATGATGCGCCGCCATCAGTAGAATAAAATACATTTGAGTAATCAGTTACTAAAACTATATTAAAATCCAGATCGCTTGCAAATATCTGGAATGCCCCTCCATCTGTTGGATCGGATTGAGTTTTATTCCAAGTAATACCACCATCGGTACTCTTAACAGGGAAATTACCGAATTCATGTTGATTGATTGTGTAGAGAATATTCGGCTGATTAGTGAATTGAACCTTTGTTGGGATACCCGCAGTAATATACTGAAAATTCACAATAGAGAAGCTGTTGCCAAGATTTGTTGTATGAAACAGATCGGACATATCACTTGGAATAAAAACTTCTGATGGATTAAAAGGACTAATTGATGGACTATAAAAAGCCCCTCCACCACCAGGACCTATACTCTTCCATGAAGTTGGCTGACTGAGCAGTACATTAGAAGTTATGAAACAGACTGAGCACAAAGCAAAGAATGCATTTATTGAAACGAGAATCTTAATATTCATAATATCTCCAAACTAAAAATTAAAAAACTGACAACTTATCATTATTTTAAAACACTAAACAAATGAAAATAATTTCATTATTTATTTTTTTGTTTGTTCAATATCTCAATTGTTTGTCTTACAGCTTCTTTATTGGATGTAGGAGTATAATTAAAATACTTTTCAAATTTTGTGCTGTCGAAATAATAGTCCCTATCATTCTGGTAACTCATTTCATACATCTCCTTTAGTATCGGGACAAATAATCCCAGAATTTTCATTAGCCAAGCCGGAAGTGTTTGATATTTATTTGATTTATTCATCTCTTCAGCGAACAGCTTAATCCATTGCTCACCATTGATTGGTTTATCAGTTGGCAGATTCCAGATTTGGTTGTAAGCATCCGGAGTATTGCCAAGCAAAGCTGTTCCGAGCCCAAGATCATAAGTGTATCCCATAGAATGCAATGCTTTCGAATCGCATAGCCATTGGGCTTTTTTTCCTTTAACTAAATTATTATAGACAATATTCATCATGGCACTAGTTTCTATAATTGGACCGAAGAAGTCAGGCGATCTGGCAATGATTGCATTGAGAGTACCTTTGTGGATTTCTTCAAGTATCATTTTGTCAAGAGATGCTCTTATAATACCCTTTTTACTCGTGGGACTGATTGGAGATTCTTCTGTTATGTGCTTAACATTATCACCACCGATAGCATAAACATTATCAAAAAATACCAATTTAGAACCATATTCTTTGCAGGCATCAATAACGTTTCTCATTAATCCGGGCCAGTTTTCCTGCCAGATTTTAGTACTATATTCTAACCCAACCAGCAGATAAACAATCTCACTTCCTTTAACAGAGGAGAAAACCTGCTCCCTTACATTCAGATCGGCAGTTAGTAATTCATAAGATTCTATTAGTTTTTTTGGATTTCGACTGACTAATCTCACAGAATCAGTATATTTCACCAATTGTCTTTGAACTTCCTGACCTATTGCTCCATTACAACCAAGTATAGTCTGCATGATAACCTGAATATTATACTAAATAAATCATTGACACCGAGTATTTCAAAATATTTGATAAAATTATTTTGCGATTATTACAAGGATTCTTTTATTTTTGTATTATTATCAATTATATGACATTACAATGGCTTTAAGTGAAAATATACTTTCGATTTTTCTGAATGTGGATAGGACTTATTTAACTGGTGTTCGTACCGGCAAAAAAGGACTGGAGATTACTTATATTAATTCGACTAATAATCCAATTGATATAGAAATTCTTGAAGATAATTTTAATCAGCCCGGAGTTTATGAACTACAGGAATTGTTGAAAAATTTACCATTTCAACCGGATAAGCTAACAATGTCTTTACCTGCTGAAAGCTTATTTGTTACTCAATTCCCAGGGCAAGCCAATATTAATCAAACGGAATTGAAAGCTTTGATTAATCTGGAGCTGAGACATAATTTCCCGCAATTTGATATTAAGGATTTTACTTGCACTTTGCTTCAAATGAACCCTAAATTAAACGGTGATGTTAACATCGTCGCTGTAGTTGTTCAGAAAGCAACTTATAGAGCCTGTACTGAGATCGTAAAAAATATAAATCTTCCTATACAAAAAATTGAGGTTAGCCAGTTAAATGCACAAAATTCTTTAGCTTACAATTATCCTGAATATAGCGACAAAACTATAGTTTTATTTGGTTTCCAAAATAATTTTATTGATATCAGCTTGATTAGTTCTCGTAAAACTGCTTATTTTCACCTTCGGTCTTATTCTTCAGAAAATGATATTCCCGGAATTTGTAAAGAAGAAATTGAAAAGATTCTCTTTGAAAATGCAGAAGTAATTGATTCTGTAATGGCTTATGGAATCAGTCTGACTCAACAGACTTTAAAAGGCATTAGAGAAGCATTACATGAATTCATACCGGAGGTAATTCGTTTGAATGCGTTTCGAATGACATCCACTAGTCTTGATCTAAGAGATATGCAGTATTGCATTAGAACGGCTCATATATTTCCGTCATGTATTGGTTCTACTTTGCCTGAGTATCACGAACGTTTGAAATTATTCTGATGAGAATAATCAGCGGTAGATTCCGTGGACGCAGAATTGATGCAAATCTTCCACCGGGAGTTAGACCCACGACAGATGGAGCAAAAGAAACCATTTTCAATATCTTATTTAATTTCATCTCACTTGAAGATACTCTTATAGCTGATATTTGTGCCGGTACGGGTAATCTTGGATTCGAAGCTTTGAGCCGTGGAGCTAGAAAATGTGTATTTGTAGATAAAACCAGA
Organism: uncultured Ignavibacteria bacterium; assembly: GCA_903862655.1. GTDB lineage: Bacteria > Bacteroidota > Ignavibacteria > Kapaibacteriales > UBA2268 > CAIOZA01. The sequence goes on along the minus strand of CAIOZA010000055.1, from coordinate 111,999 downwards.
CGATCATGCGATTACATTGGAACAGTTGCAAAGCAACTTTCTTTGGAAAGAAATGAATTTGAAATTATCTCGTCGGACGCAGTAAAATTCTTTAAGGAGTTTAATGATCTAGAGTCCAGAAAATTCGATGTAATATTTATGGATCCACCCTACAAGGATCTTCTTGTTAATCCAATAGCGGCAAACATTCTCAAGAATGAATACCTGAATGAAGGCGGTATAATCGTCGCTGAATGTTCTATCGGTGATGGAATAGCTTTAATTCAAGGTTATAAGCTTGTTCAGGAGAAAAAATTTGGCAGCACCAAAGTTCTTTTCATACAAAGAGAGATTATATCTTTATCTGATTGAGAATATTTAAAATTATCTCGTCGCACAATGGATATCCCTTTACTGTCATACTCAACTTATCGTCACCATAAATTAATAATCCTAAATTTATGTAATCTTGTATGATTTTTCCAGCAGTCAGCATTATATCTATTCCAAATCTGACTTTAACAAATTCAACGCTAACTCCGTTTGCACGTAAGCCAAGGAAGATAATTTCACTGAAATATTCGGGATCAGTAAGTATTTCACTATTCTCAATTGGCAATTCGTTCATTATAAGTTTTGTATTATAAATTTGGAGCGAACGAACATTCCAATATCTGACATTATCCATAAAACCATGAGCTGAAGGTCCAAAAGCCATATACTCTCCACCATTCCAGTAATTCAGATTATGTTGACAGTACTTTTTTTCTTTTGCAAAATTCGATACCTCGTATTGCTCATAACCGGCTTTAGTTAGGAAATTTATTGTGTAATCATAGAAAGATGCATCATCTTCATCATTAATGATTTTAATTTTTTTTTGCATCATGTCATAGTAAAGGGGTGTTCCAGGCTCATAAATGAGGCTGTAAGAAGAGATATGCTCCGGTTGGAGAGATATTGCCTTATTAAGCGAAAAGTCAAGTGATTCAATTGTTTGACCCGGAATCGAAAACATCAGGTCGAGACTAATATTATTTAAACCTGCTTCTCTAGCATCAATAATTGATCTTTCGGCTTCTTCTGGAGAATGAATGCGTTGTAGAAATTCCAATTCTTTATCTATAAACGACTGAACTCCAAAACTTATTCGATTGACACCCAGTTTAATAAAGCTTCGGATTTTTTCTTTAGTTGTAGTACCGGGGTTACATTCCAGAGTAAATTCAGCTTTTTCATTTATATGAAATGATTTGTGAATTTGATTAACGATTGTGTCTAATTGTTCAGAATTTAATAATGATGGAGTTCCTCCACCAAAGAAAATTGTATTAATCTCAATCTCTCGATCTAATTTTTGATTGGTCAGTTCAATCTCTTTAACAAGATTTTCTACAAAAACAGAAATAGCCAAAGGGGATTCCCTAAGGCTATTTGTTCTTAAGTTGCTATGTAGTTCTTCAGAATAGAAGTCACAATAGTGACATTTTTTTACACAGAAAGGTACGTGAATATAAATTCCAGCCATTAAAGAATTATCTTACCGATTCTTTCAAATCTCATGTGCAAGATTCTTTCGAATAGTGTATAAGGTCTCTCGAATTCATCTTTGTCTGGCAATGACATATAAACAATCATTGGAGTACCAACAACATTCTCAAAAGGAATAAAACCAAAGAACCGACTATCGAGTGAATTATCACGATTGTCACCCATCCCAAAACAATAGTTGCGTAGAACATTATATTTTGTTGTAGGTTTAGAATCAATGATAACATTTGTTCCATCAAATGTTATTGAGTGACCTTCACGCTTGATGAACATTTCCCACTGTCTCCAGTTTTGAGGTGAGAGTGTGATTTCATCGCCTTTTTTAGGTATTTTTAAAGGACCGTAATTGTTGGGTGTAAATCCAGCTCCAACCGGGAAAGTTCTGAATTTGTCATATTGTGTCTCTCTTTGAAAAGGTTCATAACGACCATGTTCAGGAAGCCCGAATTCAACTCCGTTCACAAAAACACGTTTGTTAATCACCTGAATGGTATCTCCGGCTGTAGCTACGCAACGTTTAAGATAATATTGAAAATCTTTTGATTTTTCTTCATCTCTGTTACCAGGGAAAATGAACACAATTACATCGCCCTGCTTTGGATCTTTGAGACCGGGAGTTTTATAAAATGGTAACGGTATATTCAAAAATGGAATAACCTGTGGTGTTGAAGGACCATATATAAGTTTATTTACAAAAAGGAAATCGCCGGTCATGACAGTATTTTCCATTGATCCGGTTGGAACAACAAATGATGCAATCAAAATACCATTTAGTATCATAACAACTAAAATTGCACCAAAAATAGTGTTGAACCAAGATTTAACAACTTCGCCAAAGGACTTTGGCACTTGTTTATCCAAATCAGCTATCTTCTTTTTATTACGATACCAATTCCAAGATTTGGAAGCAAAATTATTACCTTCCATAGTCTTGAATGTTTTTGATTTGAGTTGCTTAATCTTTTCCTGAAGTTCTTTAACTTCTGACTGTGATTTTTTCGAATTATCTTTTGATTTCATTTGGTTTCCGGTTAATAACAATTGTTTATAAATGATTAATCATCAATACTGAGAACAGCAAGGAAAGCTTCTTGAGGAATTTCGACCCTGCCTACTTGTTTCATACGTTTCTTACCCTCTTTTTGTTTCTCAAGAAGCTTTCTTTTTCTTGAGATATCACCACCATAACATTTGGCAAGAACATTTTTTCTCATAGCCTGTATGTTGGTTCTGGATATTATTCTCGATCCAATAGCAGACTGGATAGCGACTTCGAACATCTGTCTTGGGATAAGTTCTTTGAGTTTCGAACATAGTTTCTGTCCCAAATAAAATGACTTTGAGCGGTGAACAATTGTCGATAAAGCATCAACCTGTTCTCCGTTAAAAAGGATATCGAGCCTAACCAAGTCCTCAGGTCTAAAGTCCAGGTATTCATAATCAAGAGAAGCATAACCACGGCTTGTCGATTTTAATTTATCATAAAAGTCAAAAATAACTTCTGCTAATGGTAACTCAAAATGTAGGTCAACGCGGTCAGCAGACAGATAAGTGGTATTTTTCATGATACCGCGTCTATCCATACAAAGCTTCATAACATTGCCAATATACTCTGTAGGAGTAATAATCTGTGCTCTTATATAAGGTTCCTGAATTTCGCTGATATTTGTAGTAGGAGGAAGCTGAGCAGGATTCTCAATAAAGTATTCTTCCCCATTTGTTTTGACTACATTATAACGAACGTTTGGAACTGTTGTAACAATGTTCTGATCAAATTCACGCTCTAATCTCTCCTGAACAATTTCCATGTGGAGTAGTCCGAGAAAACCGCATCTGAAACCAAAACCTAATGCACTTGATGTTTCCGGTTCATAGGTTATAGAAGAATCATTTAAAAGTAGTTTAGCCAAAGCCTCACGAAGAGATTCGAAATCATCAGCACTTGCAGGATATATTCCACTGTAAACCATAGGTTTGACAATCTTGAATCCTTCAATTGCCTTTTCGCACGGTTTATGCAAAAGAGTAATTGTATCTCCAACTTTGGTGTCCTGCAAAGTCTTTATATTTGGGATAAAATAACCAACATCACCGGCTTTGAGCACTCCGGTACGGCTTCGCTTCATATATAAAACACCACATTCCTCAGCTTCATAGCTCATACCTGTTGCCATGAAGAGGATTTTATCCTTTTCTTTCAATGTGCCGTCAAAAACTCGGATATTGACTATCACACCACGGTATGAATCAAAAATGGAATCGAAGATTAAAGCTCTCAGTGGAGCATCCGGATCTCCTTTTGGACAAGGGATACGTTTGACAATAGCTTCTAGGACTTCATCAATACCTAAACCTTGCTTAGCCGAAACCATTAGAATATCTTCTTCCTTGCATCCAATCAAATCTATTATCTGATGTTTTACATCTTCAATCTTTGTTTCCGCACTAGGAAGATCGATTTTATTCAATATTGGAATTATTTCAAGGCCGGCTTCTATTGCCAAGTACAAATTACTAATAGTTTGAGCTTCAACTCCCTGAGTGGCATCTACGATAAGTAAGGCACCTTCGCAGGCGGCAAGTGATCTTGAGACTTCATAAGTAAAATCAACATGCCCTGGAGTGTCTATCAGGTTCAAGATATATTCTGACTTATCCTTAGCAATATAATTCATTTGAATTGCATGAAGTTTTATGGTTATGCCTCTCTCCTGCTCGAGTGGATTATCGTCGAGGATTTGGTTCATAACCATTTCACGTTCTGTAACCCTGCCGGTTCGTTCAAGTAGTCTGTCAGCTAAAGTTGACTTGCCGTGGTCAATATGAGCGATAATACTAAAATTTCTAAAGTTATTCATTCATTCAAAAAATCGGTTTGAAAATATTATAGATTACAAAAATACAAAAAACTAAGAGTATTTTTATATTTAAGATAGTTAATGACGTAATTAACCAAGAACAATTAGAAAAACATTCAATTAAAGACAAAATAATCTGTAATTAAGTTTGAAATTTTATTGGAATTATTTAAATTGATTTATTAAAACAATATGAATTAATTTTTCAAATTATAACAGTAATATTATGACAGTAATATTTTCAAAGAAATGCGAATTGGCTCTTCAAGCTGTATTATTTTTATCAATCAAACCAAAAGACGAATTTCTCAGTGCCAGAGATATTTCTAAGGAATTGCAACTGCCAAAGGAATTTATTTCGAAAGTTCTTCAAAAACTTACTGAAACCGGAATTGTTGGTTCGAAAAAAGGAAAAACCGGTGGTTTTTTTCTTGCCAAAGATCCATCTGAAATCAGATTGATTCAAATAGTTGAAACTATTGATGGGTTAGGTGTATTTGAGAAATGTGTTCTAGGATTCCCAGGTTGTTCACCCGACAACCCATGCCCACTTCACAATAAATGGGGACATCTGAGAGACGAGGCTTTCAAAATGTTGACAGAATTCACACTCGCTGAACTGAAAGACTCAGCTGAGAAAAAAATTGGGAATCTGAAATTTGATATTTTATAGAAAAAATAACAATCCTAATAAAAGCAATTAATTTCCCGGTATCAGCCGGGTTTTTTAATACCCTTATTTTGAAAAAAGAATTTTTTTTTAGTAAATTGATAAAAAATAATATTTCGGTTCGGTATCAGTTTGATTTTAAACAAATATTAACATACAAGGTTTTAGATCATGAGCAGATATTTAAATTTTTCAATTACTGTACTTATTTTCTCAATTGTTTGTTCCTTCTCGTATGCAAACCAACCATATAGTGATTACAAACAAATGATGAATGAAGTCAAAGACCTGGCAATTGACAATAATAATATCTATTATATTAAAGATTATACACTAATGAAAGATGCCGGCTCATTCAGTCTGGATTCAGGTGTAATTTTCTTTCTAAAACCAATAAATAAAAAAGTACGTTTTGCTGTTTTTATTGGTAGCGGTACATTTAACTTCGTACCGCCAACTAAAGTAGAAAGCGATCAACTGAATAGGTTATTAAAAACAAAACAGATTATGACTAACTTTAGTTCAATGGCTTTCTTTTTTGCAGACAGTACTTTTGATGAGCTTCAACAAATAGGAACAAAGATCATTTCAGATAAAATTAATAATGCCACAAAAGTTTTTAATCAGTTTTTATATGTTACCTTGAGTAAAAATAAGGAGTACCTCACATCGACAATTTCAAAACCTTTATTGGATGATTGTGACAGCATCTCATTCTATTCATATATTGAAACCAACAAATATGGTGAACTGGCTTATGGAGTTGATCCATTTGAACCAGAAGAAATTACACTCGAAACTGTTGAATGGAAAGCAGGTATAGCTAGTTACCCGGAAACAATCTGTCAATTTCACTTGTCAAGTTCTTATGAACCAGGAAACGATCTTTTTCACTCTACAGATCAAATAGATATTGAGAAGTATAAGATTAGTACAACAATAATTTCAACTTTAACATCAGGATTACTTTTTCAGGCTGACGCAACGATATCTTTAAAGATATTAGACAATAAAGTACAATGGCTTCCATTTTATTTGATTCATGATCTCAAGATTAAATCAGCGACTATTAATAATCAACAAATAACCTTTTATAAACCTGAAGACGGGAGTACTCTTTGGATAAAATTGCCGAAATTTTACCAAACAAATGATAGTCTTTATTTGAATTTAGAATATTCCGGTAAAATAATATCACGAGTCGGAGATTATGTTTTTCTAAAAACATCAATTGGCTGGTATCCAACCTATGGTTACAAAGCACTAGCCTATTTTGATCTTAGTTTTACTGTCCCTGATAATTATGAGTTTGTTAGTGTAGGAGACCTGGTCGAAGAAAAGGAATTGGATGGTACAAAATACTCACATTGGACTACCTCATATAAAATAAGAAATGCTTCTTTTAATCTAGGTCCCTATGATATACATAAGGTGAGACCTAAAGACATGCAACCGATAGATGTGCTTTATGTTACTAGTGAACAACATGAAAAAGTTGCTGAAGATATTCAATTGAGTATGGAATTCTATACAAAACTATTTGGTGCTATACCTCCAAAGCGTTTTTATGTTACTGAATTACCTGCTTATCATGGAGAGGCTTTTCCCGGAATGCTTCATTTGTCAACAGTTACATTTGAAAATGGAGAGGATAATGGCTCAGAGGAAATGTTCTGTGCCCATGAAGTTGGACATCAATGGTGGGGAATTGCTGTTGATTTCAAAACATATCATGATCAATGGTTGAGTGAAGGATTTTCGGAATATTCATCAATGATGTATATGCAAATGGCACTTAACGATAACAAAAAATTCTTTAATTTTCTTCAGAAGTACAAGGAAGAACTGTTAAATACACGGAAATCATTTTTTGGAAATGGAATAGAACCAGGACCAATATCATTGGGGTATAGGAACAATGCAAGTATTACCGGTGGTGATTACTATCTAATTACATACAACAAAGGTGCCTGGGTCTTACATATGCTGAGAAATATGTTTCTTGATTTAAACACAATGAAAGAAGATGTATTTTTAGGAATTTTAAAAGAATTCTATCAGGAAAATAGATTAAAGAGTGTATCAACCAGAGATTTTCAGAAGAAAATAGAAAGTAAAGTTAATCTTGATTTTTCATGGTTCTTTGAGCAATGGGTGGATAATTACAAAATTCCTAAATATGGGTTTGCATCAAAAACTGAAAAAACCGCAGACGGAAAATTTAAAGTCAAATGCAAAGTATTGCAAACAGAAGTACCCGCAACATTTAGAATGTTCGTTCCAATCAAAGTAGTATTGGATGATGACAGAATTGTTCGCCTGAGAGTATTCATCACAGGTGAGAAGGCTGAATTTGATTTACCTTTATTACCGGAAGAACCTAAAAAAATAGTCTTCAATGATCTAGAATCTGTTCTATGCGAAGTAGATTATATTGATTGGGATTAAAATTTATATACTAGAGATTATCTTCTGCATCGATTTTATCTTGGTTTTTGCCAATAAAATAATAAAAAAGAAAACCAAATGGAGCGAAGAAGAACGAAAGTATCCAAATCAATTTGATTATAGGTTTAATTTCTGTTTTCATCAGATCTATCAAAGCTACAAGTGTAAAAATGATATAAATAACAAGGAAAACAATGAGTATGATATCAGAAGTCGTTAGTCCCATTTCTATCCCACTTTAATTGTACATTTGGTTTGACTATTCAAGCTTAATAAAATTGCAAAAGCCCCTTACCGGGGCTTTTTGCTTGACTATATTGCTTGTTGTCCCCGCTAGTCCATAATACGCCTGAGAAACGCTGGCTTACTTGAATCCATGGTTTCGATAACCTTCTCATTATGTTCATTCTTAGCAGAGTCATTAACGAAGAAAGGCTTTGTGCTGACCTCAGCTGAGAATTTATCAATCATTGGCATCTTGTTGAAGCTGTCAACCTGAATGTCTGCTATAGATTGATTTCTTCTCTCATAGGCTGGCGTTTCATAAGCACTATACTGATCACTATTTGCTGGAGCACTTGCTATACTATTACCAAAGGAACCGAATCCACTGCCCAGACCAACTGTGGTTTTTGAATGATTATTTGGAATTTTTCTCCCCAAACCTTTAAAAGCTTCTGTTTGTGTTTCGCGTTCTTGTTTGTCAATTAATCCACCAAAAGGTTGTGATTTGATGACAGGAGTTTCAACAATTTCTGTTTTCAGTTTATCGAACCCAGTAGCAACTACAGTGACCATAATTTCATCATTTTGATCATGATTAATTACAACTCCATGTATAACGTTAACATCTGGTCCGGCATATTCCTGAATCTTTGATAGAACATCATTCAATTCATTCAGGCTTAGATCCTCGCCAACATTAATATTGACTAACGCTGCCTGTGCACCCTTGATAGATATACCATCAAGTAGCGGTGAATTTAGTGCATTTTCAGTTGCAATGATTGCTCTGTTTTCGCCGCTGGCAACACCAATGCCCATCAAAGCATCGCCCATACCCTTCATAACCGTCTTCACATCAGCAAAATCGACGTTTACATAACCATGGTCAGTAATGATATCAGCAATTCCCTTTGTAGCATTATAAAGAATTTCATCCACTTGTTTATAGGCTTCGCAGAATTTGAGATTTTTGTTCGAATGTTCAATTAACTTCTGATTAGGAATCACAATCAATGCATCAATATGCTGACGCAATTCTGTTATTCCGGCATTTGCATAATTAATACGTTTAGGGCCTTCCCAGCTGAATGGAGTGGTGACAATACCAACAACTAAAGCTCCAAGCTCCTGACCAATTTTTGCTACTACTGGTGAAGCGCCGGTACCTGTACCGCCACCCATTCCACAGGTAACAAAAATCATATCACTACCTTTTAAATTTTCCCTTATTTCTTCTACACTTTCCTCTGCAGATTTTTTCCCCACATCAGGGACAGAACCTGCACCCTTGCCTTGCGTCGTTTCCTTACCAATTTGGATGGAAATAAATGATTTAGTATGATCCAGAGCTTGCTTGTCTGTGTTAATTGATATCAGGTCCACACCATTCAATCCACGGTCAACCATGTTATTGATAGCATTGCAACCACCACCACCGACACCGATGACTCTGATTTTAGCTCCATCACTCGAAGATGTAACAATTTCAATTGGCATTCAAAAATCCCCCCAAATATTTTGAATATATTAAACTATAGATTATTTATCATATCTTTAAGTTTACCAAGGAGTGATCCTCCTCGATCCTTGGTAACTTCACCGTTAGAAATACTAACATTATCCGATTTTTTTGAATATGGACTATTCAGACCATATAGCGTTAATCCTACTGCTGTAGAATAGATGGGGTTCTCAACTTCAGGTGCAAGACCTGAATATGATATACCAGTAGGTGAACCCATCTTAACAGGCATACCGAATACTTCAAGAGCTAAATCTTCAGCTCCTCGAAGTAAAGAAGTGCCACCTGTTAGCACAACGCCGGCTCCAAGATTATTTGAAAATCCTGATTTTTTGATTTCCGAGAGTGCCATTTCGAAAATTTCTTCCATACGCGGCTGAATTATACTGCATAATACACTTTTCGACACTTCCATCGGATTCCTACCACCTACACCGCGAATCATGAACACTTCATCGCGCATGATTCCCTGTCTGTAAGTATGTCCATTTTCTTTCTTAACCCGCTCTGCTTCTTTCTGGACGATTCTCAGACCCTTCTGAATGTCGTCAGTAACTTTCTTACCTGCTATTGCAAAAATTGACGTGAACCGCAGAATACCATTCTCAAAAACAGCAATATCTGTTGTACCGGCACCAATATCAACAATAGCTACACCAATTTCCTTTTCTTCCTCGTCGAGCACCGCAATGCTGCTTGCGATTGGCTCAAGAACTACGTCGCGTACCGTCAAACCTGATTTTTCAACACATTTAAATATATTTTCGATAGAAAAATTATTTCCAGTAATTATGTTTACAAGAGCTTCCATTCTTAATCCGCTCATTCCGACAGGGTCATATATTCCGCCCTGCCCATCTATTATAAACTCCTGTGGTATCACATGAAGAATTTTGCGGTCTGAAGCCAGATTCAATCTGCGGCTTTCTTCCAGTACACGCACAACATCATCCTGCGTGATCTCGCGGGTGGGACTTGATATGCCGACAATGCCTCTATTTTGCACTGACTGTATGTGATCCCCGGCAATGCCTATGATTACTTCTTCGATTTTTACACCGGCTTGTTGTTCAGCCTGATCGATAACGTTTGTCATGGACTTGACAGTCTTTTCGAGATTTTCAACAGCACCGCGTGAAATACCGCTACTTTCGGCAATTCCAATACCGAGTATGTTTAGCTTATTTTCACCTTCGCCCGGTCTTGCTACTAATGCACATATTTTTGATGTACCAATGTCCAGTCCGACAATTATATCGGATTGGTTGTTGTACTTAGAGCGTCCGTTTGTTGATAAAGTCATAGATATTCAAAAATATATTTTTAATTTTATTTCTCTTTTACGATTACCTGCTTTGTCCATCTGGCATCTATATAAACAAGTTTTTGGTTAATTTTTCCGTAAAAATATTGTTCAAGAAAAATATCAAGATTCCTTAGTTTCGTTGGGATATTAGATTTATCCCCAAGCTTCACAATCAGATTATCAGATAAAACGCTTAAATCGAATGAATTCGACTCTCTTCTGTATATAATTTCGTTCAATACTTGTGGAAGAATCCGATAATCCTGATTTCTAAGAATTAACAGAATATCCACTGAACTGATTAATACAGATTGATCGAGTGAATCACCAATAAAAGCATTCCTGATAATAAACAAATCAGGAAATCTATCAAAGAACTTATACGGTAAAATTACAGCTTCGCTATCTGCAAAAGTCAGTCTGCCTTTGTTATCTATCAATCCGGCTATGGGCGTTCTGGTTCCGAGTTCAGCCTCAATCTTGTCATGTAATCCATACGATAAACTTACGTTCCGGACAAAAGGATGTTTGTAAATCGCTGATTCGATCAATTTAAGCTTAATTCTGCTTTTTTCTCGTTTGAACAGAGAATCGGGTATCATGCTTTGTAGCTCAGCTACCGGAATAAAGTTATTCCCTTTAATATCGATACCACTGATGATTCTGTTCGAATCCCATTTGTGAGTCAAATAAAGTATGAAGGGTATTGTTGTTATAATTAACAGGAATGCTATAATCATCCTGTTTCTTCGAAAAAATGTCTCTTTTCTAGTTACTTTGGATGATTGATCAGATGCTTTTTGCAATTCCCCCCCCATATCGGCTCACTTAAACCGTTGGACAACCAACAGTACAAACACACTTCACCCCAAGCTTGGAGTTATCTCATGCGTTTATAAAATCTTAACAGATTAAATGCTATGGTTAGAACTTCCTTCCTTATGCTGCTTCAGGATAATTCTAAGTTGCAAATATAATATTTTTCAGGTAATTAAAAAATATTTTTTTGCAAAAAGCCGAATATTTATAAAGTTTTTAGCAATCCTCCATCAACTGGCAGATTAATTCCATTGATATATGAGGCTAAATCCGAAGCCAGAAACGTAGCCGCATAAGCAATTTCATCAGGCAAAGCTAGTCTGGATGCGGGGATATCACCCATTATGCTTTTTTCAATTTCTTGAATAGCTTTTCCTTCAATTTTACTCCTATGTTCGAACAAATGTGACAGCCTTTCGGTAGCAGTGTATCCGGGTAAAATATTATTTACAGTAATGCCATGAGGACCTAATTCAGTAGCCAAAGTTTTAGCCCAACTTGCAAGAGCACCTCGAATAGTGTTAGAAACTCCTAAATTTTTTATTGGTTGTTTTAAGCCCACTGAAATAATATTGATTATCCTTCCAAATTTGTCCTGAATCATACCGGGTATTAATCGTGAAGCAATAACCTGAGCAGAAACTATATGTTGGTTGAATGCAGAAATTAAATTTTTATAATCTTCCTGATAAAGGAGACCAGGGGTTGGACCACCGGTATTGTTAACAAGTATGTGAAATCTGAGCCCATTTACAACTATTCTGTCAAGCTTTTCAATAGTTGATTCGGTTTCATTTAAATCGGCAACGATATAGTTATGACTTTGATCCCCATTATTCGGAAGATTCAACATTACCTGTTTGATTGAATCTAAATTGCGGGCAAGCACGGTAACATTCGCTCCCGATAGTGCAAAATTATGAGCAATGGATTTACCAATTCCTTGCGAGGCACCACAAACAAGAGCATTTTTACCTGATAAATTAATTTGCATTTGATTTCCGAAATAATTCAAAGAAACAAAATTATAAAAAGTGATAATTAAATGTGAATTTATTTTGCTAAAAAAATGATTTTGAAAAATGTAAATAATTCACGAAGTTTGTAATCCTAATGAATACCATAAGGAGAGCTCGCATAATGGTATTGCAGCGGTCTTGAAAACCGCCGGGGGTGACCCTGTGGGGGTTCGAGTCCCTCGCTCTCCGCTCTGAATATAGAAAAGCCCTTGTAATTCAACACATTACAAGGGCTTTTTATTTCTACCATACAAATTTGTAACCTATTATCTCTGTATAGGAGAGTTCAATAAATGCTCATTATGACATTCTTAGGCCTTCGAAGAAGAGCGAAGCTAATGCAGGAATCTTTGTATTGATGCCGGTTTATAGATACCTGAATACGCAGGTATGAAAGCAAAAATTGAATTTTTTGAACCCCCCTATATTTAATCCTCTCTGATGTTTCAGCTGAGTGAACTTTGATGTATGTTTTGTATTTAAGAGCAATTGAAACAGAACGAAGTGAAAATGGAATTGTTCTGGATTAATTTTTTATACAACGAACAGAAACTCCAAGTATATTAGAGTAAGGCAATGCCATAATTACAAATGGGTCAAAAATACCAATTATTTTACAATAGGTTGCATCACCATCGATATAAGGAGCCCACCAAGCAGCTTGCTTATTCATACCATAAAATTTCGAAGAATCAAAACCACGATAACCACTAGGAAGAGCAGAAAAGCCAAAAGGATTAGATAATTGGACAGGATTATTGTGGATACTTACATAATCATATATCCAGTATTTTTTACTTGGATCTATTATATCTGGTATCCTACAAGCATACCAATTTTGTCGTGTTGATTTTTCATAACATATCAAATTTATAAAATCCATCCAATCAAGATAGGTAGCAACTCTAAAACCTTCAGGAGCCAAGCCTCTTGGATCTATCATAGCATGAAAGTTATAAAGTTTACCATAGATTGCACCCAAAGCCGGATCGTTGTTATAATAGCACCAGGCACCTGTTTTAAGATTTGCCCATGTTGCCGAATCCTTTACTTCAGGAATTGGATCACCGTTGCTATAATGATCGACATTGAGGTTTTTTGTAGCCCAAATTTTAGAACCAATGATTACAGTTTCAATTCCAGAATTCTCTGGACTAGTAGGATTATCTTTTTTGCAACCAAAGAAGATTGAAAAGATGACAAAGATGAGAAGTGCTTTTTTCACAATATTGCATTGAACGGCTTTGGTTATTGCATTATTTAATACAAATATAATGACTTTATTTGTAAATATAAAAAGAAAAAAGGAGGAATTCAACTCACGTTTTATCACTAATTTTTTTTTCGATTCCAAAGAAATGGTTCTTATGGTAAAGAATATATAATTTAAGATACGAAATATAGTTATTTTTGAAAACCCAAAAACATTTTCGGAATGATAAATGAATCTTCAAAAAAATAAATTACTTTATCTGACTACACTCATAGTTTCCATTTTTGCTTTGAGATTAACATATAGTCTTACAACTGAATTCTGGTATCCCGATGAAGATGTTTTGCAGATTTATCTTATAGGTTTGAAATACTTCACTACTGGCATCTTCCCATATTTTGGAGCTGATCTTGTTTATACAAAGGCGCAAATACCGGGAGCCTTGCAGGCATTCTTGGTCTCAGCCGGTTGGTTTATAAAGGAAATTCCAGAAAGTCCATTTGTAGTTTTAAATATTTTGCTAACATCAAGTCTGGCTTTTCTAGCATGGTATATAACAAAAAGAGTAGCATCGGTAAAGCCTTTTCTTATTTGGATATGGGTTTTTATTACTCCCTGGTCACTATGCTATTTTTCTAGAATCATCAATCCATCTTATGTAGTACCGGGTTCAATTCTATTTTTTATCGGAATTTTTGAAATTTTCCCGATGTTGAGACTCAAGATTATACCCGAAAAACTATCATTTTATATGATAGGCTTTGCTCTGCTATGGATTTTTCAACTCCACATGTCCTGGGTATTAATGATGCCGTTCATCATGATAGCATTCTATTTTCTTATCAGGAATAATAATTACAAAATCATATTAAATAGAATCATATATTTCATGTTGGGTTGTTTGACAACAGGAATATTTGTTATTCCAACATTTCTGAAATATGGATTATCGAATCAGAATGGAATTAGTTCAACATCTGTTATTCAGTTCAATGTAGAACATTTCAAAGAAGTTTTTAACTACCTTATCAAATACTTAGCTTATTCTTGCTTCGACACAACCAGATTTTTTGGCGCAGATGCAGCACAGCGCTACAACTTTCTAAGGGATTATCTTTGGGCATCACCATTTACAGTTATCGTTACTGTTTTTGGAATTATACAATTGATATTTCTGATAATATTCTTTTTCAAAAAGGAAAATCCATCCAAACAATGGAAGGCGATTAAGAACATAACTCTTTTGGGATTTTTATTGATGTATGCCAGTTCATGGTTTTCAGTTGCTTCACCCGGTGGTCACTCCACAGTGCTGTACTTCCCATTAGTTATGATTTATACAGCTCATTGTTTTGAAAAAATATTACAAAAAAAATGGATGATCAATACGATTATAATAGTATTTATATCAGCTTTTATCATGTCTTCAGCAATTGCTTTCAAGAATTACAATACAATTTCTATTTTTAAAAAGAGAGATGCTGTACAGAAAGCCTTGAAAGAAAAAGATTACCATTTCGTTGGAAAAAGAAGGTATGAGGATTTATAAAATCTTAACCTGATTAATTTTAAAAAAATAGCCCCGGCTCATCCTTTGCCTGGGCTAATTCAAATCCATTTGCGTTATTTAATCCTTTATTTCATTCGCATAATTTCAAAATAAAATGGAACCGGAGTCATCGTATAATTTGTTTTTTTATGTCAATTTTGATAATAAATTTAGCTCATCCTTTTACAACCATCATGCTCATAATCAAGACAAAAGTTTTCTTGTTTTTAAAAGACACTATTTATAATGCTCATACATCATAATTTTATTTGTGCCTTAACAATAAACTTTTTATCGACGACAACTCCTGTTCCTTTCATTAGTAGTATTCTTTAACGAATTATTATCTTCGATAATATTAATTAGTTAGCTTAAAATTACCATAGAAAAAACCTGATATTTAATTGTCATTTCAATGTGCAAATAATTCATGCTTAGTGCTACAGTGCTTATATTTAGGAACTCTGTTATAAATTATAGTAAAAAGTAATCAAAGATTAACAAAATCATATTTATACTGAATTCTTATTTCAAATATGATGAAATATTTATTAACATCAAAGTATTAATTTTTAAAATTAGTTAGCTATTTCCATTTTTTTTATTATATTTGTATTATTAAAATCAATTTCAATAAAAATATTTTATTATTATTTAGGTGGCTATCATGAACTCAACAAACAACAGAATACGTGTAATGATTGTAGATGATCATCAGATGTCTGCTTATGGCACTAAAGCCATGCTCATGAATGCTCAGAATATATTTATATCTGAAATTGCAAACAGCGGACAGGAAGCATTGGATTTTTTATTGAAAGAATCTGTTGATGTAATACTTCTTGATATATATATGCCTGAAATGAATGGGTTTGAGGTACTAAATTATGTGAAGAAAAATTATCCTAAAATAAAAATATTGATGCTTACTATCAGTGACGAAAAGGACACAATATTAAAATGCTTAGCCGGCGATGCAGACGGATTAATATTTAAGGATATTAATCAGAATGATCTCGCAAAAGCCATAGAAAGAACTTACAATGGTAATCATGCATTTAGCAACGCTGTGTTTGAGAAAATCATCGATTTAATAAAAGATTTTTCAAGAAATGAATTAACAAAGACTGAAAACTATGAGTTCAATCTTGCCTCTAAATCTATGGATTATAATTCTATCAAAGCTAGTTTAACTGACAGGGAATTCGAAGTATTGAAATATGTCGGACAAAGATATACTAGTGCAGAAATTGCCAGGACACTGAATATCAGTAAGTTCACGGTCAATACATACCGCAAAAATCTGTATTCCAAATTAGGAACAGAAGACCATGCAGGAATTTATGCAGCAGCACAACTTATTTTGGAGAATGAATCATAACCTTCTTTTGGGTTCAATTACCCCCATTCGGATTACCTTCTCTAGAAATGTATCCAGAGGAGTTAATGCCAGCGCAAGCAGAGCATTAATAATCAATTTGTATAATGGGTCACTGTTTGTTACTTTTTCAACATATGGATCGGTCATGACCGAAACGAAGGTAAACAAAAACAAGAGAGCAATAAAAACAATACTTTCTAACCGAGAAGGCGAAATTTTGAATTTGCCGTAAAAGAAGATGAAGGAAAAAATAAATAGGATAACAATCAATATTCCCATATATTCAAGATTATTTTTCCTTGCATTTGCTTCATTTTGTTTCTTTTCTTCATCTAGTCTTAACCTATCCTTTGCTTCCAATTGCTTTTCTTCTTTATAGCCCTGAGTCAATAATGTTATCTCTTCAGACTTTATATTATTCGACAAGCTATCTTTAAGCTTAGTGTAAATTTTATAAAACTGGAAAGCATCGGAATACTGTTTTAAAGAATCGTGAACTGATGAGAGACCAAGATAAGACACTGTTTGTATCTCCAAGTCTTTATCTTTAATAACATCAATAGCAGATTGGAACATTTTTCTGGATTCAGGATACCTCTTCATCACAAGATACAGATCTCCAAGGCTTGCTAGACACCTGGCAATTCCAATATCATTATTTAAAATTTTAAATTTAGTTAGAGCAGACTCATAGTATTTCTGTGATTTCTCATAATTGCCTAGAGTTGAATAAATATTACCAAGGTTATTGTCAATGGTTGGTATTAGGGATACTGCACCAATTTTCTGAAACTGAATTCTTGCTTCATTAAAATTTGATATAGCTGATTGATAATTATTTTGATTGTAATATATTACTCCAAGATTATTAAGGGCAACTGATGTTCCCCAAGCATTTTCCATTTCAACAGAAATTGATTTATATTTCTCATAATAAAAAATTGCTTCATTGAAATTTTTTAACTTTTTATAACTTACCCCAAGATTATTTAACAATTCCCCATAGAGATATTTATACATCAAATTTGCATATAGATTAGGAAGTTTCTCGAATACTCTTATCGCATTAATGTAATATTTCAGGGCATTTGAAATTGAGCCTTTTCTAGAGTAGTAATCTCCAATAGCAGCCTCAGACAAAGCTTTAATGTCTTTTCTATCAGTTGTAATAGCTAGGTCAATTGCCTGCTGATATAATTCCAATGATTTTGCAGGCTCTTCTGTTTCAATTGCACAGGCTTTTAAAAATAAGGCAAGGGCCTGGCCATGGGTATTTGAGTTATCGACTGCAAGCT
The DNA here is from genome assembly GCA_903862655.1 of uncultured Ignavibacteria bacterium. GTDB lineage: Bacteria > Bacteroidota > Ignavibacteria > Kapaibacteriales > UBA2268 > CAIOZA01. Next base: position 94,164 of record CAIOZA010000055.1, on the reverse strand, counting down.
TATATGCTTCCTCAGCGTATTCTTTTGCCTTTTTGTGGTCTCGATATGAAAGAACAAAAGAAAGATTATTCAAAGCATCAATTCTTCGACTAATATCAATATGCTTTTCTGTCAAACTTAAAGCCATATTCGCATATTTTGATAAATTGATTGAATCGTTAACGATATAATAGTGAATCGAGATATTAAACAACACGTTGAGTAATTCAGGATATTGAGTTCTCTTACTCTGCATTTCCAGAGTTTTGACATCAAAACCTGCCATTAAAGTTTGCAACGCAATCAGTAAAATTATAAATGTAATTTTCATCGGCTCACCAATAAATGAATTTAAAGACCAAATGATAGAATTTTTACAAATATAGTACACTTTGAATAAATAATAAAAATGATAAGTTTGAACGCTTACTTATTAATCAATAATTTAAGTTTTTTGAGAAAATTCCGATAAGTGATATGACAACGAAGCCAATTGAAAAAGGCTGTTTCTTCTATATTTATTTTATGTTCATCATTACCTTGAAATTTTCTGAAAAATATTTATATTTGATTTTACTCATTTTATTTCTATTGACTAGTGATTTCGCAAATTCAAGTAATGATGAATACTACGTTAAGTCTCTATTTGTGGAAAGATTCACACGATATATAGAATGGCCAACAAATTCTGATGTTAATAACATATCAAAGCCGTTTGTAATCGGAGTTTATGGTGATAGCCCGATAACTACACAACTTGAAATCCTTGCCAATAAAACCAAGATTAAAAATAAGACAATAAGAATCAAAAAATATGATGAGATTGGCCAGATCTCAGATTGCAATATCTTATTTATTTGCTCAGGTGAAAGAAAAAGTATATCAAAAATAATTACTCAAATAGGATCAAATCCAATATTGACAGTGTCCGATGATGCAAATTTTGTCAATTATGGAATTATGATAAATATGTTTATTGAAGGTAGTAATGTCAAATTTGACATTAATGAAGGAACAATGAAAAAAGCGGGGCTTAAGGCAAGTTATCAGTTATTAAAACTAGCTATGAGGTTAATAAACTAATGTACTTTTTTGAAAAATATTCTATTAAAAGTAAATTGCTTATATTGATTATGGGAATCAACTCCCTTACAATATTAGGAGGTATATTCTTATTATATCTTGTAAATACGAAATTGTACAAGGATGATCTAGTAAATGATATTTCCGTAAAAGCCAAATTCATTAGTCAAAATTTAATCTCTCCGATTGACTTTAATGACAAAGACGGAGCAAATAAAATCCTAAAGAATTTAACAAGTTTCAGAAACATTGTTGATTGTCATGTTCTAGATAAATCCGGAAATATATTCTCCTTGTATCGCAGAGATTCAAATTCCATAGCAATAATGGATGTTAATTTTGACAAATCTTCTTACCATTTTGGAGATGAATATTTATTTTATTACGAGCCAATTATTAACAATAATGAAATTGTCGGGAATCTAATATTAAGAGTATCAACCAATGAACTGAAGACAAAAATCAACAATTTCATTTTAGTCATGGTTGTTGTATATGCCTTACTTTTGATAGCTTCTTTGATCCTGGCTTTAAGACTACAAAAAATTATTTCCGGTCCAATTCTAGAGTTGGCAAAAACGACAAAGTCAATATCGAAAAATAATGATTATAGTGTTCAGATTGAAATTCAAGGATCAGACGAAATCAGTCATCTATTCCAAGAATTTAACAATATGCTTATGGTTATTAACACAAAAAATAATGAGATGGAAACTACTCAGAATGAGCTGATTGAATCAGAGAAAACTCTAAAATCATTTATTGAATCAAACCCTGAATCAGTATGTCTGATAGATAAATTTGGAAAAATAATTGTTGCAAATACTTCATTCATTGAACATTTCTTCTATAGCCGGGATTTGGATGATCAATCCAATATTTATCAAAAAATTCATAAAAATTTAACAAAAATTGTTAAATTTAGTATTGAAAGTGCTATTTCGAAAATGGATCTGGTTCGTATTGAAATGGAAGATGAGACCAAGATCTATGATTTATATATTCAGCCATTATTTGATAAAAATTCAGACGTGGTCAAATTATCGATTCTTGCAGTTGATATCACTGTAAGAAAACAGTCTGAAGCAATCATTATCAAAAAGAATGAAGAATTAAAATTAGCTATCGATAAAGCTAATGAGAGCGATCAGCTCAAGTCAGCTTTCCTTGCTAACATGTCCCATGAGATCCGGACACCAATGAATGGGATAATTGGATTCTCTCAACTTCTTTTGGCTGATGACCTGGATAATGATGAAAAAGTAGAATGTATAAATGTTATTCAGAATAGTTCTAATCAACTGTTATCAATCATTAACGATATTATTGATGTATCCAAAATTGAGTCCGGTCAGATTATAATTAATTCTAGCGATATTAATGTAAACGAGCTTCTTAAAGATGTTCATGATCTGCTGAATGATGAAGCTCTCAAAAAAGGGCTCAATCTTACCTATGAATGTCAATTTGCATTGAATGATTCTATAATTAAAATTGACGGGTCTAAAATAAAGCAAATACTATCAAACCTTATATTGAATGCTATTAAATTTACAGATCATGGAAATATTACTTTCGGTTATAAAATTGATCACAGCGTGGTTATCTTCTATGTAAAAGACACAGGAATCGGCATAGCAAGTGAGAATCTGGAAATAATATTTGAGAGATTCAGACAAGCAGACGGATCCCTTTCGAGGCAATACGGAGGTACTGGATTAGGTTTAGCCATTTGCAAGGGGTTCGTCGACAAAATGGGAGGCAGAATATGGGCGGAATCAGTTATTGAATCGGGTTCTTCATTCTATTTTTCAATCCCTTTGCTGATTTCAACCAATCGGTCGATGAGAATAGTCAATACAAGCGGATCATCACAGTTAATATCAAATTTTGAGAATAGGAAAATATTGGTAGCTGAGGATGAAGATATTAATTTTAGGTATTTAGAAAAAATTCTCAGGAAATCAAAAGTTGAAATTGTTCATGCTAAGAATGGAATGGAAGCTGTATATTTATGTAGGAACAGCCAATTTGATATAATTCTGATGGACATTAAAATGCAGGTTATGGATGGTGTTGAAGCATTAAATGAGATTAAGCAATTCAATAAAAGAATTCCAATAATAGCGATAACAGCCTATGCCTTCGAGCAAGACAAAGAAAAAATGCTGGATTTTGGCTTCTCTGATTACTTATCAAAACCATATACTAAAGAACAATTATTTGATGTATTGAAACATAACATATAGGAAAATTCCAAATCGTTAAAATATATTCCCAATTCTAACTCGCGTGATTGAAATTGACAAATGCATTATTAAATTTTAACCATGAATGGACTAACTTTATCGAAGATACTGGATTCGCTACGCAGGCCTACGGCACTTCGCTTTGTCCAGAATGACAACCAAGAAAAAAGGGTTGCTTTTTATAGGCAACCCTCTTTCTAAAAATAGCAAGATTTAAAAATCGATTTATCTTGATCTTCTGTCTCCGCCTCTATCGCCGCCTCTGTTGAAGTCTCTGCCTCTGCTTGGTGGAGCTTTTCTGTACTCTTCTTCCGGCATGCCTTCAGGTCTTTCGATAAGAGCCTTACGTGATAATCTGAATTTTCCGTCTGAAGTAACTTCGACTAATTTCACTTCAACAATATCTCCTACTGAAAGTACATCACTTACGTTGTTAGTTCTTTCGTGTGCAATCTGAGAAACATGAAGAAGTCCCTGTTTCTTAGGCATAAATTCCATGATTGCTCCGATACCTTCTTTAATCTCCTTAACCACAGCAGTGTAGATTTCACCTTCTTCAGGATTCTTTATTATCATTTCTATCATTTTTCTAGCAGCTGTTGCGGCTTCTTCTGAAGTAGCGGCAATAATAACTGTTCCGTCGTCTTTGATATCAATTTCTGCAGTAGTTTCTTTAACGATACTGCGGATAGTTTCACCACCAGATCCGATAACTGCACCAATTTTATCGACCGGAATATGAATAATAGTAAATCTTGGCGCAAAAGGAGACATTTCTTCTTTTGGTGCATTTATTGTTTCATTCATAATACCAAGAATGTGCATTCTACCGACTTTTGCCTGGTTCAAAGCATTTTTCATTATCTCGATTGATAATCCTTCAATTTTAATATCCATTTGGCAAGCTGTGATTCCATCAACAGTTCCTGTTACTTTGAAATCCATATCTCCGAGGAAATCTTCATCCCCGAGTATATCGCTAAGAATAGCAACTGAATCTTCTTCTTTGATTAAACCCATGGCAATACCTGCTACCGGTTTCTTAAGAGGAACACCAGCATCAAACAAAGACAAGCTACCAGCGCAAACTGTTGCCATAGATGAAGAGCCATTGGACTCAAGAATGTCCGAGACAACTCTAACAGTATAAGGGAACTCATCATGACTTGGCATCATTTTTTTCAATGCTCTTTCAGCCAGATTACCATGACCAACTTCTCTTCTGCCGACGCCGGTCATTCTTCCAACTTCGCCAGTGCTGTAGGGTGGGAAGTTATAGTGAAGATAAAAGTTGTTCGTATATGTTGGTAAAATCCCATCAATCATTTGTTCATCTCTGGAGGTACCTAATGTAGATGTTGTAAGACTCTGTGTCTCGCCTCTTGTGAAGAGAGCAGAACCATGAGCTCTTGGAAGCAAGCCTATTTCACAAGCGATAGGTCTGATATCTGTCAAACCTCTTCCATCAAGTCTTTTCGAATCTTCGAGAATCATCTTACGCATAGCTTTCTTTTCGAGCTTGCTGAGGATTTCGCTTGTTGTCTTAGCCATTTTAGCTTCGACATAATCTTCTTTTTCAGAATAAACCGATTTCACTTTTTCTACTGCCATTTCGAGCATTTTAGTTCTTTTTTCGTGTCTTTCGGTTTTATTTGTAACCTTATGAACGTAGTCATTAAGATCATTTTCTATTTCATTTTTTATAAGCGAAACTAATTCTGCATCAGGCTCATTAAGGGAGAATTCTCTTTTAACCGGAGCGACTAAATCTGCAAGTTCTCTCTGCATAGCGTTTAATTTTTTGATATTCTCATGAGCAAATTCCAATGCTTCGAGAAATTCAACTTCAGAAATTTCATTGGCTTCACCCTCGACCATTGCAATTGAAGAATCAGTTCCTGCAACATTCAGATCAATTGACGAAAGTTTCAATTGTGCTGAACTTGGATTAATGATGAATTCACCATCGACTTTACCGACTCTGACTTCTGAAACAGGACCATGGAATGGAATGTCTGAGATCATCAAAGCTGCAGATGCACCGACCATACCGAGAGTATCGGGATCAAAGTTAGGATCGCATGAGAATACATTAGCGACAATCTGAGTTTCGAATCTCCAAGTTTTTGGTATCATTGGTCTGATTGGTCTATCGATCAAGCGTGACGATAAAATTTCGTAATCACTGGGTCTTCCCTCACGTTTAAGAAATCCGCCGGGGATTTTACCGACCGAAGCTGTTTTAACTCTATATTCAACTTGAAGAGGCAAGAAATCTAAATCAGGCTTCTCTGTTTTAGCTGCGACAACCGTTACAAGCACCATAGTGTCGCCATGACTGACTAAAACTGAGCCGCTAGCGTATTTGGCAAGTTTGCCTGTTTCGAGGGAGTACTCTTTCCCATTCAAATCAATTTTTACTTTGTGGATTGACATAAGCTTTCGGATAATTATTCTGTAAATAAATAGAAAAAAGCGGTAGTAATAAACATATACCGCTTATTGAAATCATGTTTTGTAACTCTGATTATAATATGTGCCACGAGATTATTTTCTTAAGGATAAAGCAGCTATGATTGAGCGATATCTGCTTATTTCTGTTCTTGCTAAATAATCGAGAAGGCGTCTTCTTTTGCTAACCATAGCGATCAAACCGCGACGACCGTGATGATCTTTCTTGTGGCTTTCTAGGTGATGCGCCAAATCAAGGATTCTAGCTGTCAAAAGAGCAACCTGTACTTCAGATTTACCGGTATCGGCTACTGTTGTACCATGTTTTTCGATTATTTCAGACTTTTGTTCTTTAGTTATCATTTTTTTAACTCCGTTTTAATAAGAACTACAAAAATAAGTAATTCTTTTTAATATTAAAAACTATTTATTTTTTCCTTGCAAAATACTTCATCTTCTTGTATTGCTTCGATTAGTTTCGTAACTCCATCGAATTTTATTTCCTTACGCACAAAGTCAAGAAAATCTACTTTTATATCCTGACCATATATATCGGCATCGAAATCAAAGATATTTACTTCCAGACTAGTATGGTTATCATCTTGGAAGGTTGGTCTAGTGCCAATATTGCACATCCCATACAACACTCCAGCATTAATTTCAACCTTGACCAGGTAAACACCATTACCAGGTAATAGTTTAGTTTGGTCTTTGAATTCAACATTCGCAGTCGGATATCCAATTGTTCTGCCACGCATATCTCCAAGTACAACCACACCTTTTACCGAATAGTTATACCCAAGCATTGAATTAGCTTTGATTATATCGTTATCAAACAAACTATGACGGATTTTTGTGCTTGAAATAACTAAATCTTTCTCACTGAATGCTTCCATTTTTTCAATAGAAAATCCCAAAGAAGAACTCAAATCATTCAGTAAATCGAAATTACCTGCTCTATTTTTCCCGAACATGTGATCATAACCAATCAACATCTTTGAAAAACCAACATGTTTGCCGAGCAAATCCCTTATGAAAACATCAGGAGGTGTTTGTGCAAATTCTAAAGTAAATGGGATGATGAGCAGATTGTTTAATCCAAATTTATCGAATAAAGCTATTCTTTCTTCAATGGTAGTAAGCAACCGGATAGGCTCACGGTCTGTTTTTTGTAGAACGACCTGAGGATGAGGGTGGATGGTAACGACTAAATCTCTTAAATTTGATTGTTTTGCTTCATTTGTCATTTTATTTAAAATCAGCTGATGTCCTCTATGAACACCATCAAATGTCCCAACAGTTAGAATAGTATTAGGATCGAAATCTATATCATTTATGCTATAAAAAACTTTCATTAACTTGCAAGTATTGGTTCAGGTTTTAGAAATAATTCGTTGAACATTTTCACAGTCAGAGCCTCATTAACAGAAAACTCTCCGATATCGGTTCTTCTTAAGCCGGAAAGGTGACCACCTACTCCAAGCTTAGCACCGATATCTCTGGCCAAGGATCTGATATATGTACCTTTTGCACATAGCACATCAATTGTCACATAAGGTAAATCGACATTCAAAATATCAATTTTATAGACAGTAACATCAACTGGTCTTATTTCAACATCAATATTCTTCCTGGCTAACATATAGAGCCTTTGCCCATCAACCTTTTTGGCTGAATACTTTGGTGGTATCTGGCTTATGGTTCCCTCAAAAGATTTAACAGCGATTTCAATTTCTTCTTGTTTCAAACCGGTAAAATCAGTTATGTTTTCTTCTTCACCTTCTGAATCATCAGTTTTCGTAGTGGAGCCAAGCTTGATAACGCCTATATATCTTTTGTTCCAATCCTGAAATTCATTTATTCGTTTTGTGAATTTTCCGAGGCACAATATCAGAAGACCTGTGGCTAAAGGATCCAAGGTTCCGGCATGCCCGATTTTTCTTATTCTTGTGAGACCTCTTACTTTAGCAACGACATCAAATGACGTCCATGACTTGTCTTTATCAATCAAAAGGACAGCACCATTTGTAGAAGCTTCAGAATACCAGTTATCAAATTCATGTAGATTGGATTGACTGAGAATCATAAGGAATTATTAACTTTCGGATTGTTGCTTTTTGGGATTGTTTACAGTATCTAACAGATTTTGAATGTGTTCCATTTGCTCCAAAGTGTCATCCAGAAAAAATTTCAAATCTGGTGTTAGTCTGAGTCTAACCTGAGAACCAACAATTCTTCGTAGCATTCCTTTTTCATTTTCCAATCTGGTGATAAATTCACCCGGTCCAGTCTGACCGCCATAAATGCTTAGATATACTTTTGCAATGTGCAGATCGTCGGACAATCTGACTGTAGTTATAGTAACTAATCCTGCCCGGTACTCCCGGGCAATGTCAGATATTGGATTAACCAAAGAGCGTTTAATAACGCTTGCAACTTTTTCTGTTCTTATTGACATTTATGCCAAAGTCCTCTTGACTTCAGTTAACTTGTAACTTTCAATTATATCGCCTTCTTCTAGAGTGCTATATCCGTTAAGCATAACTCCACACTCAAATCCTGTTTCAACTTCTTTAGCATCATCTTTGTTACGTTTGAGTGACTCTAGTGTTCCGGTAAATATGGGCAAGCCGTCTCTCAATAGGCGAACTTTATCATTTCTTGTGATTTTTCCGGATAAAACATAACATCCGGCAATAGCACCAAGTCTTGAAATTTTGAATACTTTTCTAACTTCTACCTGAGAAGTGATTTCTTCTTTAATATCAGGTGAAAGCAACCCTTCAAGTGCTAATTTGACTTCGTTGATACAGTTGTAAATAATGCTATATAGACGAATGTCTATACTGTTAGTATCGGCTAACCTACGAGCCTGAGCAGTAGGAGCAACCTGGAATCCAATAACAACAGCTCCGGAAGCAACAGCTAGCATAACATCTGATTCATTGATCGACCCAACACCTTTGTGTAGGATATTAACTCTTACTTCGTCAGTTGACAACTTCAGAAGTGAGTCACTCAAAGCTTCGGTCGAACCGCCTACATCGGATTTAATAATAAGATTAAGATCTTTAATGCCACCGACACTAATTTGTTGGGATATATCATCAAGAGTGAGGTGTCTCATTTGCTTAAATTCTTGCTGACGTCTCAACTGGCTTCTCTCATTTGCAATTTCTTTAGCCATATATTCAGCTTCAACTACTGAAAGTATGTCTCCTGCCTCGGGAAGTCCATCAAAACCAACAACTCTGATTGGCATAGATGGTGGTGCAGAATTCACTTTATGGCCACGTTCATCATGCATGGCTCTTACTCGTCCCCACTGAGAACCGGCAACGAAATAATCCCCAACGTTTAATGTGCCCTTTTGAACAATCACTGTGGATACTGGGCCTAAACCTTTATCCATGTTTGACTCAACAATTGTACCTTTAGCAAATCTATTGGGATTAGCTTTCAATTCAAGTAATTCTGCTTCTAGAAGGATCTTCTCTAAGAGAATATCAACATTTTCACCCTTCTTTGCAGAAATCTGGACAGATTGGTTCTTACCGCCCCAATCTTCAACTAGAACATTATAGTCTGTTAATTGCTGTTTAATTCTATCAGGATTAGCGTCAGACTTATCCATTTTATTAATTGCTACAACTATTGGAACGTTGGCTGCCTGGGCATGGCTTATAGCCTCGATAGTTTGGGGCATAACGCTGTCGTCAGCTGCAACAACAAGAACTACAATATCCGTAACTAGTGCTCCACGAGCACGCATAGCAGTAAATGCTTCGTGACCTGGAGTGTCAAGGAATGTAATATATTTATTGCTGGATAATTCAACTCTGTAAGCACCGATATGCTGTGTAATTCCACCTGCTTCACCAGCGACAACGTTTGCCTTACGGATAAAGTCCAGTAATGAGGTTTTACCATGATCAACATGTCCCATGATAGTAACAATAGGAGCTCTAGGCTTCAATGTTGATTCATCGTCCTCTAGATCTTCTTCAATCATCTGAAGTGCTTTTTGGTCAAGGAATTCTACTTCGATATCGTAATCATCTGCAATTAGAGTAATTGTATCTCTGTCTAGTCTTTGGTTGATACTAACCATCAAACCCAAACCCAGGCATTTGAGAATAATCTCATTGGCATTAACACCCATCAAACTAGCTAAATCACTTGTAGTAACAAATTCTGAAAGTTTTAATACGCTATCGTCCTTTTGTTGCTCTTCTAGTATTCTCTGTTCTTTTTCTTCACGTTCGACGCGTTTCTTTTGCTTAACCTTGTTGCGCATACTTGTACCGGAGGCTTCACCCATACCGGACATAGTTTCGCGGATAGCTCTTTCTACTTCCTCTTCTGTAATAGTATCTCTTATTGATTTCTTACGTCTTTTCTTTTTGTCAACTGCCTTATCTTTGACAGTTTCAATAACTTGTTTGGAAGTCTTAGCTCCCTTTAGCTTTTTCTTAAATTTATCTTTCTTAGCTGCATCTTCCTCTGTAGTCGGAGTAATGCCAATAGGAGCACTACCGAACTTTCTTAGTCTTCCGGCAATACCTGGAGATCTTTCGGCTTGCAATTTTAGATCGATTCTTCCTACAATTGTTAAACCCTTTATCTTTGGATGAGCACCTGGTTCAACTTCAACTTCAGCTAATCTTTTTCTCTTTTTCTTTTTCTTTGCATGATCTCTGGGATCACCTGTTTCATCGTTATCTTCTAAATCGATAGTAGGTATTTGGTCATCAGCTTGTGGTTCTTTAGGGGTTTCCTGTGTCAATTTCACAAGTAATGGTTTTACAACTGCTTTGACTAACTTCTTTTCTTCAACAAGATCGGTACTTATCTCCTCAATTTGTTTCTCGATAACAACTTCGGGTTGTGCTTCGATAACTTCTTCTATGATTTGAGGCATTTCAACTTTTGGAGATTCTTCAGGCTGAACAACGACTTTCGCAACAGGAGCTTCTTCCATCGCTTCAATTAAATCACCCATATCCTGATAATCTGATTTTGGCTTTGATACAGTTTCAGCTATTAACGGATCTATAATCGAATCATCCATAAGACTATCCACAGAAGGTCTGTGGTGTTCTGGGAATGACTCTATACTAGCTGCGGGCTTAGTCTTCAAATCAGTAACAGGTCTACGTGTCTGCTTCAGTTTATCGAATTTTTCTCTCTGCTTTTCAGCAGTCTTCAATTCCTTTTTAAACTTATCATACACAACTTCAATCATTTCCTCAGTCAATAAACTAGTAGGCTTATTCTCGATAGTAAAGCCTTTCTGCTGAAGGAATTGAACAATAGCATCTTTCCCGATGTTAATTTCTGCCGCAATTTTTATTAGTCGAACCTGACCACTCATAAACAAAATTAAATTTTATTAAAGAAAAAGTATTTATTAAATATTACCATCTATTTCGAATTCATCTATTTCTGAAATATCAAAAGCCTTAGGTTTAACTTCTTCGGGAGTAACTATCGGAATTTCTTCCTTTACTTCTACCACTTCTGTAACCTTTTCTGCCACTTCTACAGGAGCGAACTTGATATCTTCAATTTTCGGATTTAAAATCCTTTCTTTCATGGCAGATGTCTCTTCCTCTTCGAATTCGAGCAATATAATTGATCGTAATTCCAGCAGACTGTCGGCTGACATTCCGTCAAGAGCGAGAAGCATTTGCGGATCAGCTTCGAGGAATTCTCTTGCTGTTTCAATTCCCATTAGAGTCAGTTTTTCTAGAATATCATTGCCGAATTCTTCGCGGAATTCAACCAGATCAATATCTTCGCCACCTTCTTTAATGAGTGTTATCGAATAGCCTGTCAACTTGGACGCCAAACGTACATTCTGCCCATTTTTACCGATTGCAAGTGACACCTGATCGTCCGGCACAATAACAGTTGCACTCCTGACATCTTCAGCAAGAACAATTTCCTTAACTTTTGCTGGGGATAGAGCTCTCATGATGAAGACTCTTGGATCTTCGGAGTATTCAATCAAATCAATATTTTCATTATTCAATTCTCTTACGATTGAATGAATTCTGATTCCTTTCATACCAACGCAAGCTCCAACCGGGTCTACTCGTTCATCAAATGATATAACCGCAACTTTTGACCTTTCGCCAGGATCGCGGGCAATTGCCTTTATTTGGATAATCCCATCGTAAATTTCAGGGATTTCTATTTCAAATAATCTGGAAAGAAATTCTTCGGAAGCCCTTGATAATATTATCTCTGGTTGTCCGCCTTTGCCTTCTCTTTTTACTTCTTTTAAAATCGCTTTTAAGGACTGATTCTTTTTATACCTGTATGGTTCATTAGGGATCTGCTCTTCGCGGGGCAGATGCATTTCAATTTTATTATGCAAAATCAAAATATCATTTCTACGAATCTGATAGATCTCGCCAATGATAATTTCGTTAACCTTGCCGATATATTCGTTATAAATATTATCTTTTTCAACGTCTCGAATTTTCTGATTCAAATTCTGAGCCGCTAAAGTTATCAAACGTCTTCCAAAATTGTCTGCAATGTTATCAAGAGTGATTTCCTCGACGAATTCATCACCAACTGCATACTCGTCTTTGTCACTATATGACTGGGCTTCGATCAATGAAATATCCACAACAGGATCTTCCACAATATCTACAATTGTTCTGATAAGGTAGATTTCAATATCACCCTTTTCCATATTCACAATTATATCAAAAATGGCATTCAGTCCATATTTTTTCTTAACCAATAGAGATAGAGTTTCAACAACAATACCTTGTAAAAGATCTCTGTCAATATTCTTCTCTTTTGCCATTTCAGAAAAAGCTTCAATTATCAGCTTTTTGTCAATGGTTGGTTTAACCTTGCGACGCGGCATTTGAACTCACTTTAAATAATGAATAAATAATTACTGTTTATGGATTAGTAACAAAAAATGGGCTGCTCAGCCCATCCATCTACGTCCCAATTCCAATTGCAAATTTACGAACTTTTTTCTATAAAACCAATACTTTTCAATTACTTTCTTATAATTTCAGAAAAATTATTTATATGTCAAGTACTTTAAACCTATTCACGAGAGACATTTAATTGAGATTAAAAGAATTCGCCTATTTCACTTATGGCAAATTACAGATATTTCAATTTTTGCATTTTTGGGTAAGGCAACAACCTGAATGGTTTCCCGAGCCGGATAAGGTTCTTTAAAATAGTCAGAATATATAGAATTAAATTCAGAAAAATTAGCAATGTCGGTCAAATATACTGTTGATTTTATTATACTATCCATTCTTGAACCAGCAGATTCAATTATGTTTTTTAAATTCTCCATGACTTGTATTACTTCAGCTTTAAAACTTTCCTGCTTCATATTGCCATTTTCAGGATTAATTCCAATCTGCCCTGATAAAAAAATCAGGTCACCCGAAAGGATTGCCTGACTATATGGTCCAATTGCCTTAGGAGCTTTAGTTGACTGAACTGCTCTCTTCGTAAAAGGACTACTTTGAGAGTAGGCCAATAAAGATGTAGCCATAAATATTATTATGATGTAATTTATCATACTACTCCCTGAAGAGATAATCAATTTGATCATCAAATTTAACATTCAAAACTACCCAACCCAAAACAGGAGATTTATAGAAAGTAAAAAGCCACCTTAGAGGAATATCTTTATGCAAAGACAGATATTTTAATTTAAAAGTAGAATTTCCAACCTGCTCATTGCTGATTGGCTCAAAAGATTTCATGTCTCCATAAATTTTTATTGCTCGGGCTGTTTCTATTGTAAGTTTATTTAGATTTTCCGGGTTGGAATTAACAGGACTGTCTTTTAGTAGGTTCTTATAAGCTGACTCAGTTTCATTCTTAATGTTTTTATTGAAGAAGTCTTCACATTTATCCTTAATTTCTTTCGGCACCTGTAAGTAAGATTCCTCATTTGCTTTATGGTTAGCTTTGTTGTCTGTCTGAGCGTTCATTATGTTGAAAGCAAAAAATATAGCCGTCACGCCAATAATTATTAATTTCATTTTACTTTTCCTGTAAATAAGTGATATTCAAACATATAATCGTCAAAAATCAATAGAATATAAGTCAATTTTAAAAATAAATTATAATTGTTCAAAAAGTAGCTCGCTATTAATAAAAACAGCCTTGACTGTTGTTGCTAAAAGCTCATGATTATCGCATTGGCATATATTGTTATCTAAAATGGTTAAATCCCCATCCATACCTGATACAATTGCTCCTCTTTGTTTGACGTTGCCTGACATCTTATGGGCACCCAGAGTATATGCCTGAATTGCATAGGCCGGAGAAATCCTCTGTTCGGGCACCCAGGATTCATTCTCATTAAATGGGATTCTGTTAATAAAAGCCTTGATTCCAATTAACGGATCAAAAGATTCTATTGGGAAATCAGATCCTCCGCTGATCACAATACCGCTTTCAAGGAAACTGTGCCAAGGATAAGAATTTTTGATTCTATCTCCAATTCTGGCTCTCGCCATCTTTGCATCACTCAGACAATGAACTGGCTGAACCGATGCAAAAATATTAAATTTAGAGAATAATTCTACATCTTGAGGGCGAATAATCTGGGCATGTTCTATTCTTAGAATATCAGGGTATGAAGCAACTTTATCTAAGTGCAACTGCTTATAGACTTCAAGTACGTTAAAATTAGCTTTGTCTCCAATAGCATGTACAGCTATGGCGAATCCATTTTCAATTCCGGTTTTAGCTTTCTTGTATAATTGTGATTTTGAGATTAATTCAAGACCATAAGCTCCTGGTGCATCGAGATATTCATCAAAAAGCAGTGCCCCTCTGGAACCAAGAGCCCCATCCGCATAGAACTTAAGCCCGACAACATTCAATCTGTCATGCTTAATAGGTGAATTAAAAAATGATGAGTACTCATCATTTTGAGCTTTGATAAATCCCTGAATTCTTAATTTCAGTTTTCCAGACTGATTTAACTCGTTAAAGATCTTGAAAATTTCAGGATGCATATCCATATCATGAACTTCGGTGAGCCCTGATTTAATAAGTGCATCTTGTGCAATCAGTATCTTTTGCTTTACTTGGTCATCTGTTAATCTTGGAATTAGTTTTGTAACAAGATCCATTGCATTATCGATCAACAATCCGTTTGGTTTTCCCGATTTATCCCTAAGAATAGACCCTCCGATTGGGTCGGGACTGTTTCTGTCAATACCAGCTAGCTTTAAGGTTTTACTATTTACCCATGCGGCATGTCCATCAACTCTGACGAAATAAACAGGAATATTTGGAAAAGCATCGTCGAGAGTAGCTAGATTCGGGTACAGATTATTTGACCAAAGTTCCTGGTTCCAACCTCTGCCAAAGAGCCATTCACCTCTGAATTCATCGAACACTAAGGCTTTTTGGATACAATCATCTTCACTCTTGCAGTTAGAAAAGTCAAGACCCGTAATAGTCTGCCCTAAACCAAATACATGCCCATGAGAATCAACAAAACCAGGATAAATCCAACATTCTGGATATTCATACTTTCCGATTTCATTGATAATTACAGAAGATCCTTCATTTGGAATTACTGAGGCAATCTTTCCATCTCTTAATATTATTTCGGCCTGTATTGGTATCATAATTTTAATAAAAAAAACCGGTATCTTCAGATACCGGTTTATGATTAATAATTTTATTCAAATTAAATTATCGATAAAAGAGAATTACGGTTTTACACAGCAATCAACTGGGCAAACAGCCACGCACTGAGGATCATCAAAATGACCAACGCATTCAACACACTTATCTGCATCGATAATAAAAATATCCGGTCCTTCAGTAATAGCGTTTGTTGGGCATTCCGGTTCACAAGCTCCGCAGTTGATACATTCTTCTGTAATAATTAAAGCCATCAAATCCTCCAATAGGTATAAATAAATAAATTAAAATCTACTTTGATATTTTATATCAAATCAAAACTAACATTTTTTTTAAATTTTTAAAAATGTATTTACGAAATTTTCTCAGCAACTTTGTTGAATTCCGATTGCCAATTAATTCCCGGCGGTAAAGCTTCGCTGTCCATGTGTGTGGATAGAGTAGGCAGAGGACAATATAACTTAAATTTTTTTCCTGTCAATATACCTTTCCAACCGAACCACCATAATTTTAAGATTACACCGGTCATATTTCGATCCAACAATATCTGAACATTATAAATCGGATTCAGTAGTTTTAATTTAGTTAATGTCATCCAGACACTGGCATCATAATTATTCTTTGCATACGTCAAGAATACGTCCTTTGTCGCACTAAGCTTGGTTTTTGTTGTCATAAATGTCAAGCAAGTAGTGGCTATTCTTCTCCAATTATCTACTCCATTTTTGACTATCTCGTACTTGTAATCATGCAAAGCAAGTCTGTAATGATCCAAATGATCGAAGGATGTCAGAAAATCTGGTTTGTGTTCTGAGTTCATCATGCTCAACATGCGGCTAATACATTCAGGGAAATAAAAGTAATCATCCTCAGCAAAATATATAATTTCAGAGAACTTTTGTTCTAATAGAAGTTCTATCTGCATTTTGAAAGTGTTCCCATTACCGGTCTGCGGTAAGCGCATTAATGTGAGGTCTTCGTCAAGAAAATATTTTTTAAATAAGCTTTCGTATTCATCGGGGCAGTTATCGAGTAAAGCAATTATTTTAACATTCAACCCTTTGATTGATTCACAAAATGATGCCAGACATAATTCTGAAAGTTTCATCTTGTCATCTGCATAAATAGGAGGTACTTTTGATATCTTAGGATAAATTCTATAGGCTACTGTTAGGTCATATTTTTTCATTTAACTACTTTTCAAATGTAATTTGTTTCCAGGATAAATAAAAATTCTTCATTACTTCAGATTTTTTATTCATTTCGATTGATTTTTTATTCGATGTCATTTTTGATAAAAATGAATAAATTATCCAAAGCTTTAAGCTATAAATTTTTTCTAATATGAAGTATAATTTTGCATCAAAGTCATTTAAATTCTTTCTACAAAATTGAATTTTTGAATTTACTAATGCTCTGATATTTTCTTCTTTAAAATTTCCCTGATTGTTTGATCCTCCGCGGATATGTGTAATTTGATACTGTGGATTGAATATAATTTTCCAGCCTTTATGTTTAAGCTTAAAACATAAATCTGCTTCTTCTGAGTAAAAGAAATAATCTTCATCAAACCCTGAAACATCATTGAGAGCTGACCTTCTACAAAACATTGCAGCACCATCAATAAATCCAACTTCTTTTGTTTGTCTGGCATTTGCTGTTTTCTCAATCTGCAGCTTATCAAGATGTTTGATAATCAAGCCAATCAAGAAAAGATTAATCAATCCGAGTTTAATACCAGGACAATAACCCCAACTCCACTGCCAATTTCCATCAGGATAGAGCTGTTGTGAACCGGCAACACCAATTTTGTTATCACTTTTAAGAAATTCAAATATTCCGTCAATAGTGCCATTGTGATAAATGACATCATTATTTGAGATCAGGACAAATTCCGAAGTAGAATTTGTTAAACCAATATTTACTGCCGAAGCATAACCAAGATTTTTTTTGTTTTCTATGATGAGGATATTTGTTAATTTACCTTTTAGAATTTCGACTGTATCATCAGCCGAATTATTATCAACAATTATTACATTATATTCATTGATTGAACCTGCTCTGATTGATTCAACACATTGAATTGTCAGTTCAGGCTTTTTGTATGAAATAATAATTATATCGGTTTTAGGATTCTGCATTGATATTACTGATAATTTTGACAAGCAAAAATAAGATTTAATTCTCAAATTTTTTAATATTTCAGTAAAAACTTATGAGTACACCAAGAAGAGATTTCGTAAAGACAATGGGATTTATGATGGGCGCGGCACTTGTGACCAATAAATCCGAACTTTTTGCACAAGCAACATCAGCCAATCAGATCCCTCAGAGTGACAATCCTGATTTCTGGATGTGGATACAGCAGGCTTATACTACCAATCCAAACCTTATTAATCTAAATAATGGCGGTGTTAGTCCTCAACCCAAAATTGTTCAGGAGGCTTTCGAACGATATTACAGACTTTGCAATGAAGGTCCCTCCTATTTTATGTGGAGGATACTGGATCAGGGACGCGAACCACTTCGTACAAAACTTGCTCAACAGGCAGGATGTTCAGCTGAAGAAATCGCTATCAACAGAAATACCACTGAAGCACTCGATACTGTTATTTTTGGATTGACATTGAACAGAGGTGATGAAGTAGTACTTTCACGGTACGATTATCCTAATGTTATCAACGCATGGAAGCAGCGCGAAATGAGGGATGGAATCAAAATAGTCTGGGTTGATCTTCCTGTCCCAATCGAAGATGATGATAAAATCGTTGATGCATACTCATCAGCTTTCAATTCTAAAACAAGGATTGTAAACATTACCCACATGATCAACTGGAACGGCCAGTTTCTTCCAGCAAGAAAGATAGCCGATGCTGCACACAAAAAAGGAATTGAAGTTATAGTTGATGGTGCTCATACATTTGCACATCTGGAATACAAAATCAGCGATCTTGATTGTGATTATTTTGGTACAAGCCTTCACAAATGGCTTTGTGCACCATTTGGTACAGGAATGTTGTTTGTCAAAAAAGAGAAGATTAAAAACATTTATCCCCTTTTTCCAAATCCAGAGCCAAGATCGGAAGATATTCGCAAATTTGAAGCTCAGGGCACACGCTCATTCCCTGGTGAGCAGGCAATAGGTGAGGCAATTAATTTTCAGATGAATATCGGCAACAAAAGAAAAGAAGACAGGTTGCGTTTCCTAAAGAATTACTGGGCTGAACAGGCTGTGAAAATTCCTAAGGTAAAGCTAAATACTTCTTTGAAACCTGAATATTCCTGTGCACTTGCCAACTTCAGTATCGAAGGAATGAAAGCGTCAGAAATTGACACTGAACTTTTTAATAAATATAAGATTCATACTGTCGGAATTGTGTGGGAAAAGATCGATGGAATTAGAGTTACACCTCATGTATATACCAGATTGAGTGAACTCGACAAACTGCTTGAAGCAATAAATGCTATGGCTAAGAAATAAGGCAAATATATTTTTACAAATTTTTCAAACACAACACCGTCCTTATGACGGTGTTTTTTGATATTAAAGAATAATAATGAATTTTCTCAATCCTGCTGTTTTGTTTGGAATGTTTGCGGCATCTATCCCACTCATTCTGCATCTTTTAAATCTACGAAAACTTAAGACTATTGAGTTTTCAACTTTACTGTTCATTAAAGAGCTTCAGAAAACAAAAATCCGGAAAATAAAAATCAAGCAGATTTTATTGTTGATTTTAAGGACCTTAATTATTGCTTTTGTAGTATTCGCTTTTGCAAGGCCAGCCATAAGGAGCAATCTCCCTTTGATAGGAACTTATTCAAAAACTAGTATGGTTATTCTTATTGATAACTCATTCAGTATGGACGTGTCGGACGAATTCGGAAACAGGTTTAATCAGGCAAAATCCAGTGTCCAGAAAATTCTTGAAAACCTGAAAGATGGCGACGAAGTTTCGATTATCCCTATGTCCTCAATGAATGATTTAGGCAATTTCAGCCTAAGCCGAAATCTACAAAGAGTAAGAGAAAACCTAAGCTCAATCAACATTTCAAATACATCTGCTAACCTTGAGAACAGTCTAAGGATAGCTTCTTCTTTATTGGATAAAGCTGTTAATCTCAATAAGGAAATCTATGTGGTTAGTGACGCACAACCTAATATTTTTCACAGAGCCTATAATGACAGTATAATAGTTAATTCATCATCTATAGCCATGATGATTATTCCTATTGGAATGGGAACAAAATCTGAAATCAGCAACCTTTCGATTGATAGTGTATATAGTGTTAATCGGATTTATCAGGTTGACAAAACAGTAGAAGTTGAAACATTTATTCGCAATCATTCCGATAAAGATGTTAATGGTCTTGTAGTTTCTCTCTTTTTCAATAAACAGCGTGTAGCACAGAGAACAATGGACATTCAGGCCGGACAGACAAAATCTGTCCTCATTGGATCAGAGCCTCAGGTATATGGATTAATAAACGCTTACGTCGAACTTGAAAATGATGCACAGGATGCTGACAATAGAAGATTTTTCGGATTCGTAGTTCCTCAGCCACCTAATATTGCAGTAATAGGTAATCCACAAAGTACATCGGCCATAAAAATATTATCTGATCTTACTGGAGATAAACCTGTTTTCAATGCTCAGTTTTATACAACCAATCAAACCGGCTCAATAGATCTTTCAAAATTCGATGTTGTTTGCTGTTTATCTGGTCCATTCAAATCGAATGATTACGACAAGCTGGCAAAATATGTAAGTACTGGAGGTTCACTCTTTATATTTCCGGAAGAGGACACACCTCCTGAAGTTATGACCAAAGGACTTCAGACTCTAGGAATTCTAGGCTTAGGCTATAAAACTCAATCAACTCAGTCCAATTTAACTTTTGATCAGTTCGATAAAATACATCCGCTGTTTCAGGGTGTATTCAAAGGTACTACCGATGTGAGATCAAATCTCGAAACACCCAAAATGTCAAAGGTCATGACTACAAACTCTGGTCAGGGGATAATCGGTGTTCAGGGATCTTCTGTATTATCTGAAATTGTTTTTGGTGATGGAAAGATTATATTCTGTGGAATATCACCAGATATGGCGTGGGGTAATTTTAGTACGACCAGTCTTTTTCCAGTTTTGATATTAAGAAGTATTTCCTATCTTTCCGCTAAGGAAGGTCTTACAATTAATTCGATTACAGGTGAGAATTTAAGATTAATTCTACCAAAGAAATTTTCTGGAGTATCTAATTTTAAATTACTAGAATCAAATGGATCAGAATCGTTTATCAAATCTGTTTCACTACCTTCAGGAGTTCTCTTAAATTATCCGCCTTTCAATTCTTCAGGAGTTAATACTATGTATGCCGATAACAACAAAATAGCAGCAGTAGTTAATGTAAACAATTCTCCAGATGAATCTGATTTAAACAAAGTAACAGTTGATAACATAAAAAAGGATTTTTCGTCATATTTATCTGATATAAAAGCAATCGAGATTCTTAATCCGAACAAACTTCTTGCAGAATTCAACCGTGCAAGAACAGGCACAGAACTATGGCAGATTTTCGTTATTCTTGCTCTGATTTGTGCAATTACTGAGATGATTGTTGCCAGAACTTCGAAAAATGATTTAGCTAATTAAAATGGAACAAAATCTGACATTATTATCCATTTTAATAAATTATGTTGATAATTGAACAGTTTTATATTTTATATTTGATTGATTTTTTATCCTGAATATTAATTATTTTTTGGTAATCATTAAGATTATCATAGGATTACAGACATTCTAATTCAAGTGTTTTCATTTTGGTATAATAGTTGTATTCTTTGACCAATGAATATAATTGAAGATCTACATAAAAGACGCGAAGCCGGGAATCAGAGGATTCACAATCTGAATGATCTGAACATCAACAGATTTATGGCTTTGGACACGAAAGCATACGAATCTTCAGCAGTTCCTGCAAAGTATAAGGAGCTTATGGGACTAGTGGGTTCGGCAGTTCTTAGATGCAATGATTGTATTATATATCATATTGAGGCTTCAGTGGAATGTGGTTGCACAAAGAAGGAAATTTCTGAAGCTCTTAACATTGCTTTGGTAATTGGCGGTTCGATTGTGATTCCACATCTCAGAGTAGCACTAGAAGCTTTAGAGAGTTATAATTTAGAGTAATATTTTCTAATTATTAAAATAAATAAGACAAAAGTATTTATATGTTCAACGATTCTCAGATTTCACAAAACACATCACTAGAAAAGCTAAGGCATGAACTCAAAGAATGCCGAAAAAAGCTTTTAGATATTATGAGTCAATGGAATCACATAAACAATGAGATTCAACCACGGCTTGTTTTTGAATACAACAACCTTTTTGGGCACATCGAAGATGAAATATTCAATAATAATTCTGTAAATACTAAGCTGGAACGTAAGCTTGAGCTATTATCGATCAAAGTTTCGCGTGGTGAAAAAATCACAAAAAAAACAATCGAAATCATTGAAAGATTGGTTGAAAAAGATACATCAGATACTTCTCCACTTTCAAATTTCAGATTTACATTAAGTCCTTCACAAGACATTATTGATAGGTTATCATCAATTAATGGATTAAATAAAGAAACCGATGGCAATTTGTCTTTCTACTACCGTGCTGTTGTCAAGAAATTACATCCTGACATGGAAGGTCATACAGATCTTTTCAAACTATACTGGGACAGTATTGTGAGTGCTTATAAGTCTAAAGATTTAAATAAATTAAAGATCTTCTACAAATTAATTTGTGAAGATGAAAGCATTTACTTAGAGCTGGATGAAGACAGTCAAATTAAGCTACAGAAAGAAATTTTTGACCTCAGAATGCATATTCAAGCTGAGACACGCAAGATTAAAAGAACGGTTGAAGAAGAACCCTTCTGCTACGCAGACCATTTAAACGATCAGTCATGGATTATTAAACGGAGAAGACACCTGAAAGAAAAGCTCGTGAATATTCAAGTTCAGATTTCTCAGAATAAGAGAATATTTACTTCTTTCAAGAATAGTAATTTCTCTGAAGCTAATCAGGATGACAATACAACTCAGTTTCAATCAAATTTCTATGACAACACATATTCACGTCGCTGATTTTTGCAATAAACACAAACTATCACCGTTTAATTTTTTTAGTGTGTTATTTTTATTATTTTTGGGAGTCACATTATTTAGATTTATACTATTTTTATTTACGTTGACCTAAAATTAATGAAACTTAATCAAGTTATATTCTTCTTCTGTTTAACAGGAATTTATTTCCTGCCCGGTTGCAAAAGCTACGATAATTTCACAACTTATTACAATACCTATTACAACTCAACCCGTTTAATGAAAGAAGCGGAAGATGAGTTCGAATTTCAGGACGAAAAGAAAAGAATCACTCCCAGAGTCATTATTCCCGAGCCCAAATTTAAAATTGCAGGGTTGTCTAAAACGGGTACCCCTCAATTCATGGATGAGTTTGTTATTTCTCAGCAAAAGCTTCAACCTGTAAAAATTAAACTTGATTCAATTATTATTAAAGGTTCAAAAGTTCTTGCCAAGCATCCTTACAGCAATTATGTAGAAAGCTCATTGTATTTGATGGCAAAATCCTATTTCTATCAAAGCCTGTGGATACCATCGCAGGTGAAATGCAGTGAAATAGTTGATAAATTTCCTGATGGAGATTTCGTGCCCGATGCTCTGCTTCTGATGAGTGAAAATCTTCTGATGCAGCAGAACTACGAAAACGGATCGATAATGTTATCCAGGACTGTGGATATGGCTTGGCAAAAGAAGCGTTGGGATATTCTTTCGGAAGCTTTCAGACTTCAGGCGGAAATAGCTTTGATGAATAATGATATTGATGGAGCCATTCGTCCATATAAACAAGCTATAGCTCAATCAGAGGATGATGTATTACGTGCCAAATGGCAGGTCGATCTTGCATCTATTTACTACAAGGTTAGCCGTTTTAATCAGGCAGAAAAAGAATATGCTAAAGTTCAGGATTATACTCCTGATTATATGGCAGCCTTCGAAGGATACATCTATCAGGCTATGAGTCAGATAAGAACTGGCGATACGACTAAAGCCACACAGATCCTTACAATGCTTCAAGATGACGGTAAGTACGAGGAATGGCGCAATTTAATTCTTCTTGCCAGTATGACTAAAACGAGACTTTACGGCTCAAAAGAGCAAATGACATCAGAGGAAAAGTTTGCTGATTCTGCCTATCTAAATAATACTGCCGTTAATGCTGTATATTTTGAAAAAGCTGTAGATTTCTTCAATAACAAAAAATATCCCGATGCCAGAAAATATTTTGCTCGATCAAGAAATCAAAGATCAGTATTCTCTAAAACATCAGAGAGAATGTTTTTCCTTATGAATTCGTGGGAACAGAAAAATAATATTGTCACTCCAATGCTTGCCAAGCTAGATTCTGGGCAGGTTCTCGGCGACACAAGCAATATGATTTTAGCTCAGACATTATTCGAACTTGGCCGTGTTCATGAAGAAATTGGAAACAGTGATTCGAGCCTAAAGTTCTATCATCTGGCAACAAATATTTGTCCGGTTAAAGACTCAAACAGAGCCAGATACTTATATGCGTATTCCAGGTTAATCAAAAATGACAATAGATGGCAATCGGACTCACTTCTTGAAATAATCGCTTACAATTTCCCAAAAACTGAATACGGCAAAGAAGCAATTAAACAGCTTGGATATACTGACAAATATCAAATTGATCCTGTATACGACCTATTCTCTTCCGGGAGTAGCTTACGAAAGAATAAAGAGTATTACTTTGCTATTAATCAGTTCCTTCGTATTTTCAATGAATATCCGGAGTCAAACTTCAGCCCCAGATCTCTTTATACGATAGGTTGGATTTACGAACATAATCTGAAAAACATTGATAGTGCTTTTATTTATTATCGATTGTTGCTAGAAAAATATCCTGAAACCGTTTATGCAAAAGAATTGAATTCCAGTGTGTCATACCTGCTGGCTCTTCGCAACGGAGAAGCTAAGCCAGATCAACCAAGAACTTATGAAAAGCCAACTGGTATTAAGCTAGAGGATCTGATTAATATGCCAACAACATCTGAACCACCTAAAAAAGAAGGTTTCAATCCGCTGGACATTCTCAAGAACCCTGGTAAGACTTTTGAAAATGCTATCGACAATACTATCAACTCGGTGAAGGATCAGGGTAAAGATATAATGAATAAAACAATGAAGGACATTAACAATCCAAAGAATTTTCTTCCAAAATTGGATATCCCTGGCTCAAAGCTCCCAACTGAGATGCCTCCGGATTCAGCAAAAAAAGATCAGCCGCTTAATCCCAAAAAGTAACTATTTTTTACCTCGTTATTTTTGAAAATATAGGGATTTTTTGTTAAATAAATTCCTATATTTGTACTTTACCATTCTCCCGTTTATTATGGCATAATTGAGGTATTAATTTTGACTGGTTTCAAAAATAATAAGAAGAACATTAGTGTTGCTAAAAGTAAGACTGATAAACAGAATTCTCTAAATATTGATACAATTCTTAAACAACTGGATTTATACAAATCATTTTTCGACAATTATATCGATGGTGTAATGATTGTTGATCCTGAAAATTTAAAAGTAGTCGATACTAACGAGAATGCAGCAATGCTATTCAATTCAACAAAAGATAAATTCATCGGATCGGTCGTACCACAGTTCAAAAGAATAATCAAACTTCTAAAAAAAGATGATTCACCCTACGTGCTTAGTGAAATATCTATGAATAACGCTGAAAATGAATCAATCATGGTAGAAGTTAGCTCAAGATTTATAGATTTCGAGGATAAAAAGATCGTACAGGCTGTGGTTCGCAATATCAGTGAACAGTTCCAGCTTACAGACAGACTAGTGCAATCCGACAAACTAGTACTACTTGGTCAGCTTATTGCTTCCGTTGCACATGAGATAAGGAATCCTCTTGCTGCTATCAATTTGAATCTTCAACTTTTACAAAGGAAATCCGAAGCCGACACTGTTGAAGCAAATCAGGTTCAGACAGCATTACAGGGCGTTGAGCGAATATCAAAAATAATCGAGGCCACCCTTAATTTTTCAAGAAGCAATTCACCTGAGGTTAAAAATATCAATGTGAATGATGTGCTGCCCAAAACACTTGAGATGTATACCTCCAGCCTAAAGAAGAAACAAATTAATCTCGATATGGATTTCGGAG
This sequence comes from uncultured Ignavibacteria bacterium, assembly GCA_903862655.1. Taxonomy (GTDB): domain Bacteria; phylum Bacteroidota; class Ignavibacteria; order Kapaibacteriales; family UBA2268; genus CAIOZA01. The sequence goes on along the minus strand of CAIOZA010000055.1, from coordinate 68,465 downwards.
AGCATCTTCCAAATGTTTTTATCGATGAGAAACATCTTCTTCAGGTTTTTGTAAATTTAATCAAAAATGCAATCGATGCAATTGACCAAAAGGGTGTGATTAACGTTAGAACCTATACTGAGGAATCTTCAGATGAGGATACTCCAGAATTTGTAGTTATTTCTGTATCTGACTCTGGTTGCGGCATTCATCCCGATGATTTGTCCCGCATATTTAACCCGTTCTTTACAAAAAAGGAGGATGGAACAGGACTCGGGTTGCCTATAAGCCAAAGAATTATTCATCAGTACAATGGTAATATTGATATGGAGAGCATTTTAGGAAGTGGTACGACAGTTTACATTAAATTGCCACCCACTTTTGATTAGCATGTATAATTATTCTCTTTATATGCAAAGTTTGCATTTTATTAAATTTTGATTAAACTATTTCAACCAAATAAATTCTGAAAATATATGGCGCTGCAAAATTATACGATTATTGTGATTGAAGACGATCCACTCGTCAACTCTACAGTTAAAGAAATTATGTCCAGTAAATATAATCGAGTGTATGCTTACCTCGATGCAGAACAGGCTTTGAACGAACTCCATATTCTGAGTCCTGATCTTATATTGCTTGATATATTTCTTGGACATTCCAACGGACTAGATATCCTCGAACAACTCCGCAAGCAAGGATATACTATGCCTGTTATTATGATGACTGCTTTTTCCGATATTAAAATGGCTGTTCGGGCAATGAAACTCGGAGCTGAAGACTTTATTGTTAAGCCACTTGATCTGGAGCAACTTGAAATCGCAGTTGAACGATCTATTCGCAATTATGATTTAAAGCGGCAGGTTGATATTCTCTCCGAGAAACTAAGAGAAGAACAACCAAATATTATTCTTGGTTCATCAGATAGTATCATCAAAGCGATGGATACTTCCAGGATAATCTCGGGAGCAGATACCACAGTATTGATCTATGGAGAATCTGGAACCGGTAAGGAACTTTTGGCAAGATACATTCATGATAATTCACCACGTGCCAAAGGTCCTTTCATTACTATCAACTGCGGAGCAATCCCCAGAGAGTTAGCTGAAAACGAACTCTTCGGTTATGAGCGAGGAGCATTTACCGGTGCAACTGAAAAGATTAAACAAGGAAAATTCGAACAGGCACATCACGGAACTATTCTTTTTGATGAAATTGCAGAACTTAGCCTTGAATTACAGGTAAAAATGCTCAGAGTTCTTCAAGAGTTTAAATATTATCGATTAGGCGGATCTAAGGAAATTTCAGTCGATGTTCGAGTAATTGCATCTACAAACCGTGATTTAGAAAAATTAGTTGAAGAAGGAAAGTTCCGCGAAGATCTGTTCTACCGCCTAAATGTTGCAAAATTAACATTGCCACCTCTTCGTGAAAGAGATGACGATATCATGCTTCTTGCTACTTCATTTGTGAATGAATTCAATAAAAAATTCAATAGAAACATATCCGGATTTACTCCTCAGGCAGCTCTGATGCTCCAATCTTATTATTGGAAGGGAAATATACGTGAATTACGCAATGTGATCGAAAGAGTTGTTCTACTCGAAGCAGGTGATGTTGTAAGTAAAGAATCTCTACACTTCCTAAAACCAGGAACAGTAATTGTTGGTGGTGGTATTGACAAACCGACTGTCGAACTAAAGGAAGGTGAGCATCAGCTTTTGATATCAAAGAATGGAGTTTCTATGGGAGCAGTTCTCAAGGATTTGATTGTCCAGACATTAAATATAACCGGTGGCAATCAGATTAAAGCGGCAAAAGTCCTTGGAATTTCTCGTGCCAAACTAAGATACAGAATTGAACAATTAGGAATCAGTATTTCAGGTAAACAAGTCTCCTAGTTATTCTCATATTTTATAAAGTTTTATCAATCAATACTGAATTATCTCCTAGTGGATTATTCAGTATTTTTTTTAAAAATTAAAATAATACTCAACAAAAGCTAAAGTTTTTGAAAAAAAACTCGAAAATCTAAAAGTAATATTTTCAATTTTAAAGTTGGTTTTATATGGATTACAAAGAAGCATTAGTTATATTTTCAACATCAACTGAACCAACAGAACGAAGAATTGCTATTGAAGTGCTAAGCGAGGAGTTAGAGCTTAATGAGGAGATAGTAAATACTTTTGCTGATGGACTAAATGATGAAGACAGTGGGGTGAAAGATGTATGTGCTTCTGCTCTGCTTAAAACCGATGGTTTTCTAAGGTTGATTGCTTCCGAACGAGTTGCTCCTCTAGTAAAGAGCACTCGTATTGATATTCGCAACCTAGCCAGTGATTTATTGGTTAAGCTTGGAAGCGATGCTATTCAGCCTCTTATACAATTTCTTTATGATGAAGATCATCAGGTTAGAATGTTTACTTGCGATATACTTGGATTAATTCCAAGCCATGACAGTCTTCCTGAAATAATTAAGCTTCTAACTGATCCGGAAGATAATGTTAAAATTTCAGCAATATCGGCTCTGGGCAACCTAAAAGCTTCAAATGCATTATATAATCTTATTGATCTCTATCAAGACAATGAAGATCTTAAACTTTTTCTTATAGAAGCTATCGGTAAGATAGGCGGTGCATCTGCTCAGATGTTCCTTGTTGATAAGATGAAAACAGAAACTGATCCAATGCTTCAGTCATCATGTATTGATGCCCTTGCCTTTAGTGGAGACGATGTAGCAATTTGCGATTTTCTTTTAAAAGAATTGCCAGTCACTCCTCCTGAAATGCAGGGCATTCTGTTGAAGACCATTATGGCAATTGCATTCCGTCAGGAAAAGCAAATAGATTTGGGTGATTCATTGCGGCATGTGGCTCATCTTGCATTAATGGATGAAGATTCAGACATCAGGAGTGCAGGTCTCATAGCTTTGGGATATAACTATATTGAAGATGATATTCCCGGACTCATCAATGAATCTATGGCTAACAATCCAGAAACTCAGCAGTTCATACTATCAATTATTCTTGCTAACTGCTCAACAAATATTCTTGAAATGTTCTTCAGAAGACTTCTGAAATCCAAAGGATTTGAAGAAGTAGTAGAGATGTTTCTTCTCATTCCTAGCGTGTGGAATACTTCAGATGTTGAAAATAAGATAAAAATGGTAGAAATCGTTGCAGATACTTTGATGCGTGCTGATATAAGTTACTCTAGTGAAGTTATTGAGGTTCTATTAGGACTGGACGAAGATTCCCTCTCTGCATTTCTCTTTATGAAATTAAATTCTGAGGATAGAAATGAGGTTGAGCTGGTGGAGAAATTTATTTCAAATCATAGTCTTGAAAACCTTGTTTAATGCTGTTTTTTATTTATTTACTTAATAAATAAATAAAATTGACGATACATTGATTTACTAAAGTTGTAATATAGTTTTTTTTATTCAGAAGATACAAAACCAATTATTAATATGAGTTCAGATTTATTTAAATTTAAGTTCACACCCGACGCAAAGCCTGCAGTAGAAGGATCAGCTAGAATTTCTGATACTCCACAACTGGTTTTCACAGATCAGGCATTCAGAGATCTGAGAGAGCATATTTACAATAGGTGTGGTATATATTTTAACGAAGGAAAAAAATATTTGCTTGAAGGCAGAATAGCTAAACGAATTGCGGCTAATAATCTGAGAACTTTTGAGCAATATCTGAACCTTCTTAAATCTACTAATTCCCGTGATGAATTGAATGCATTCTTTGAGGCTATTACTATCAACGAAACTTATTTCTTCAGAGCTGAACAACAATTTGACGCATTTGAAAAAACTCTGATTCCTGAAATAATTAAGAATAAACAAACTCTTGGCGGTGGTAATACTTTTAGAATCTGGAGTGCGGCTTCTTCAACTGGTGAAGAGCCCTATACTTTAGCTATGATGATTCTTGAAAGGGTGAAGCCTTTATTCCCTCATATAAATTTCCAGATTTTAGGTAGTGACATCAATAATGCTGTACTAGATTCTGCTAGAAAAGGAATATACAAAGAATACGCCATTAGAAATGTTCCTCCTGTTTATATGAAGAAATACTTCAAAGCCGTCGGCAATACTTATGTTCTCTCGGATGAAATTAAAAGAATGGTTCGATTTACTAACATCAATCTTTATGATCAATCTCAAATGCGTGCAGTAAGTGGTTGTGATGTAATTTTTTGCTGTAATGTATTAATTTATTTTGATATCCCTTCCAAATCACAAGTCGTATCATATCTATACGATGCTTTGAACCGAGGAGGATATCTAATGATTGGTTACTCCGAATCATTACACGGTGTATCGAAAGCGTTCAAACTAATTCATTTGCCAAAAGCATTGGCTTACAAAAAAGAATAATTAATAGTTAATATTATAGATCTATGGAAAAAACAATATTAATAGCAGAAGATTCAGCATCAATCAGGAAATTCATTTCCCTTGCATTGAAGTTACATGGCTACAGAGTGATCCTCACTGTTGACGGAATGGAAGCTTTGGAGAAATTAGCTCAGGAACGAGTTGATTTAGTCCTAACTGATTTGAATATGCCGAATGTTGACGGGTACACGCTTATTAGAAGCATTAGAAGCAATCCCGATTATGCCGACTTACCGATTATCATTCTGTCCTCACTCTCAAAAGACGAGGACATTAAAGAAGGTATGGATTCAGGAGCCAACTCCTATCTGATAAAACCTTTCAATACAAAGAGAATTCAATATGAAGTCTCTAAGTATCTAGAAATTATAAAAGAGTAAATTATCATTAATTAATAAAAATGGGTGGAAAAATGCGCTTTCTGATTGTAGACGATTCACCAACAATGAGAAGAATTGTAATTAACGCATTGAAAACATTTGGCATCACTGAAGTGATTGAGGCTGAAGATGGTCAAGTTGGACTGGAAAAACTTCAGACTGAAAAAGTGGACTTTGTTATTACTGACTGGAATATGCCGGTCATGACCGGACTTGAGCTTACAAAGGCTATTCGCTCTGATCCAAATCTTCAGAATATTCCGATTCTTATGGTAACTACCAGAGGATTGAAAAGTGATATTGTAGAGGCATTGCAAGCCAGGGTTAATAATTACGTTGTTAAACCTTTTACACCTCCTGTACTCAAAGAAAAAATACAGGCAGTACTTAAATCAATTCAGCAATAATTAATCAGGAATTCAAATGAAAGAAATGGATATACAGTCCCTGTTATTGAAAGCTGAAGAACTAAAAGCTTTATTTGTTCTTGGACAGAGAGTAATTCCTTTTTTAGAAGAAATCTTTAAATTTTTTAATGAGATAAAGCCTCTTCTTGATGATATCAATAAATCCATTGTTGATAATTTGCAAAAAATGCCAAAAGCATCAAAACAGCTTTCTAAAGTTACAGAAGCTACTGAACTTGCTACAACCGAGATCATGGACATTGTTGATGGTATTGTCTATAAAACTCAGGTCATTCATCAGAATAATCATAGAATTTCTGATTATTTCAACAATCTTAAAAATATTAATATTGAAGAAGAATTAAAGGCTGAGATCAATAAGCTATTTACTAACAATGACAGCCTTTTAGATAGCATTCAGAATGATTCGAATGACATAATGATTTCATTGCAGATTCAGGATATATCTTCGCAACAGCTTGCTGCTGTTAACCATCTGCTTCAAACTGTCCAAGTAAAATTAACAAGCTTAATGACCAAATTTAATGCCGATCCGCTTGAGGATTTGACAAAAACTAAGGAAGAGTATCACGAAAGAACAAATATCACTCAGATGCATCGTCAGATTGCTTTCGATCCCGATGCTGTGGATGCAATGAGTTTAAGCGGATCAAGACAGGCTGAGGTTGATGATTTATTCAATAATATTTCAGCACAGCAAAATTCTGTAGTCCCTTCTCCATTGGATCAGGATTCAATTGATTCATTAATGCATGAAGGAGAGAGTGCGATACCAGAACGAGAACAAGAAGAAGTAATAGATGATTCAGATGAGTTCTCTCAGGGGGATATCGATGCGTTATTTAATGGGAAAAAATAATTAAAATTATAAAACTTTTCAGCAAAAAAATATGAGTACTTTATTTGATGATCCGGAGATGCAGGAAATTTTCGAAGGTTACCTTGTTGAAACTACAGAATTAATTGATGCTATCTCAATCGACTTAATGGAGCTTGAAAGTTCAGGTGAAGATCTAGAGCTTTTAAACAGAATCTTTAGGAGTTTCCATACCATTAAAGGAACTTCTGCTTTTATGGCTTTCGATAATATCGTAGGAATTACTCACCATGCTGAAGATTTGCTCAATAAGCTTCGTAAGCAGGAATTATTTGTCAATCAATCCATTATTGATGTTCTACTTGAAGTTCACGATTGGATTGAAACACTAGTAAACAACCTTCAGCAAGGAATAAATGAAAAGGTTGATTATCAGTCAACAATTGATCAAATTGAATTGATTAGAAAACAAGATCCTTCTTCTGAAATATCTCCAGAAACTGATTCACCTGTTCCTACTTCGGAAGTAAATGAAGATATAACTACTTCTCTACCCGATCCATTCGAAGAGCCGGTTTATGGGGAAGACAGTGCTTATAATAAAATCCTTACAGATACTGAACTAACTACAAAACCCGGTTATTTCTCGGATGATGAACTTGATCTTATTCAGTCAGCTTTCGAAGAATTAAATAAAAATTTTAATGCATCTACAAATCTTGATTTTCCGGGCACCAAAACCGATGTTGCCGAAGATAAACCTGCAAACGAAATCACAATAGAAGATGATATTTTTCCTCTAGCTTCAACTCCAGAGCCCGAAATTGAAATTATTCCTGTTCCAGAGCCTGAGCCAGTTCTAATCGAATCATCAATTCCTGAACAAGTTGTAGCTAAACCTGTCCCGACTGCTGCAGCTAAACCGCAGCAATCAACGCAGGCAGGTCATCCCAAAACCAGTAATGAAACTATTAGAGTTGATGTAGAACGCGTCGAATCATTGTTAGATTTATCAGGTGAACTAGTACTCGGTAGAAACAGATTAGCCCAGCTTACTGAGGCTTTAGATTATGAATTAGGCACCAACACTCGTGTGCGCGAACTAATCGAAACTACCGCTCAAATTGACTTTATTACATCCGAAATTCAATCGGCTGTCATGAAAATGAGAATGGTTCCAATTAGTAAACTTTATCAGAAATCTCCTCGAATTGTTAGAGATTTATCCAAAGAGTTCGGCAAGAAGATCAATATTATTCTGTCAGGTGAAGAAACAGAAATCGACAGAGGTATTATTGAAGAATTGAATGATCCGCTGGTTCACATGATAAGAAATTCATGCGACCATGGTATTGAATCTCCAGAAGAAAGAATGAAGGTTGGAAAGACTGCTGAAGGCACTATCCATCTTGATGCTGATCAGGAAGGCAATAATATCGTTCTCAGAATTTCTGACGATGGTAAAGGTATGGATCCTGAAAAACTCAAACTCAAAGCAGTAGAGAAAGGAATAATAACAGAAGAACAAGCATCCCAAATGACTCGCAGGGATGCATTCCAGTTAGTTTTCCTACCAGGATTTTCTACAGCTGTTAAAGTATCAAACGTCTCCGGCAGAGGAGTTGGAATGGATGTAGTTCGAACTAACATTCAGAAAATTAAGGGTATTATTGAAATTGACTCAGAACTTGGCAAAGGCACGACGTTTACAATTAAACTCCCATTAACATTAGCAATAATTCAGGGATTATTAATCAAAATCGGTGTAGAAATTTACGCAATTCCACTATCCTCAGTTATTGAGATTGTTAGCATCAACACCCAGCATGTTTATAAAGTCAATCAAAGGGAAGTAATAAGAATCAGAGAAGATGTGATGCCCCTAGTCCGGCTCGATAAAGTACTAAAGCATAAAATAATAGATCATAGCGCAACAAGTCCCTATGTTGTTATTGTTGCAATTGGGACGAAAAAAGTAGGTTTCGTAGTTGATGAACTATTAGGTCAACAGGAAATCGTAATAAAATCCCTTGGCGAATATCTCGGAAATATCCCGGGAATTGCAGGTTCAACAATATTAGGCGACGGTAGCGTTATTATGATTATAGATGTTGGTGAATTGATTGATTTAGAAACAACACGAAGACAAACAGATTAGAAATTTATGAGCCAGTTAGAGAAAATTAGAGTTTTAATAGTTGACGATTCTGTATTCATGCGTCAAGCAATTACTAAACTCTTAAGTGAACCTGATATTGAAATAATAGATACTGCAAAAAACGGAGCCGAGGGAGTAGAAAAAGCAAAAGCACTAAAGCCTGATGTTATAACAATGGACATCGAAATGCCCATAATGAATGGATTGCAGGCTGTAGCAGAAATAATGAAAGTATACCCTGTACCCATTTTGATGGTGAGTACTCTTACTTCAGAAGGTGCTGATGCAACTATAGAAGCTCTCTCCAATGGTGCTGTCGATTTTATAACAAAGAAGGCTGCTTTCCGCGAAATGGATTCGCTTAAAGCAGAGCTTGTTGGCAAAATCCGCTCGCTATATAAAAATTCAGCTCTTTCCAATATGCTTAACAGGAAAAAGCTGCTAAAGTCAATGGATAACTCCAGACCTGACACTATTAGACCTAAATCAGTTGATTCGGTATTCACCGGTGTTCGCGACTACACTGCATTTATTAATCCTGGAAGAAAGCCTCTAGCCGGAGAAGTAAAATTAATCTGCATTGGAATTTCTACAGGTGGACCATCTGCTCTTCAGGAAGTTTGCAAATCTCTTCCCGGTAATCTTCCAGTACCAATCATGATTGTTCAGCACATGCCACCGTTGTTCACAAAATCATTAGCAAAAAGACTTGATTCTATCTCCGATTTATCAATTAAAGAAGCTGTTCATGGTGATTTTCTTGAGCCCGGTAAAGTCTATTTGGCTCCTGGGGGCTCGCACATGACTGTATCGAAATCAAGAAGAATAGCTATATCCGATGAACCTTCGAATACTCTTTTCAAACCTTGTGTAGATGTTATGCTTTCATCTGCTTTGGATAATATTGGAAGAAGTGTAGTTGGGGTTATCATGACTGGAATGGGGAATAACGGTGCTAAAGAATTGAAACGATTATCTGACATGGGTGGATATGTAATTTCGCAAGATATCGAATCATGTGTAGTTGCAGGGATGACCAAAGCAGTCATCGACCAAAAAATAGCAAATGAAATTGTGCCTTTAAGTGCTATCAGCGAATCTATTGCATCTATTTTCGGACTTCACAGTAAAGACTATACATCATGAGGTTTATATGATAATAGAAGACAAAGCCGTCAGCCAAAAAATCAACGAGAATTATGTTCACTGGGATGAGATCCAAACCAGAATCAATACAGATCATCAATTTGATTTCGATGATCCAATTGAAGCAGATGACTCTTCCAGAGAAAGTAAGAATTTTCTACCTTTGATTTCTGAATCCGATCTGAATGATAATAATGAAATATTATTCAAAAAACAGATAATCCGCAAGATTCAGGAACAAAAAATCGATTCAAATAATTTCTCAAAGTACAGCGAAGAACAAAGGGTGATGAAATCTTTCATACCCTTCATTGAAGATGACAAGCATAGCGGAGATTACGCAAGGAGTCTTCGAAATAAATTTCAAGATTTCGTTCAAATTCCATATTTCTACCACGACATTCAAGCAAATAAAGATTTTGTACCAGAATCCTCGCTTAACGATGTGATGACTAAGTCAATATCTCATACTTTAGCAAATAGCAAAGTGAATCTTTTCAAGAATGCCGATAATGAAATTGAAGCAATCGAAATTGAATGTAACTGTGGCGAAAAAACTAGAATTGAACTACAGTTTGAGGATTAAAAGATTAATATTCAATTTGTGTGTGAAGGCCAATTTCCTCAAGAATTGCACTAACCCTCAGGCAGTCTGGCATATCGCCTGTGTAAACTAATGCTTTGCCTTTTGAATGAACTTCCCATGCAATATCCTCAGCTTGATCCGAAGTGCAGTTTATTGCTTTTACTAGTTGCATTATTACATCGTCAAAAGAATGAATCTCATCATTAAAAAGTATAACTTTTGATCCAAATGTTGTTCCATTTGATACATCTATTTCATTTTCTTCCAGTACTTCAGTCGATAATTTCCAGTTCATATTCAATAAAATAAATTCAAAAATATAATATAAATAGACATTATCAATTTCCGATTATTGTTTTTAGGTTGTTAAATCTTTTTAACTTTCGTATATTTATAAATTATACTTTTTAACAAATTTATTTTGTTTTATTGTGCTTTAATAATGCTAGAAACCTTAAGGACTATTGATATGTATGATATGATAAAATTTATACCGCTCATCCCATTGATAGGATTTCTTATCTTGGGTCTTACGGGTAAATACATCAAGAAAGAAGCTGTGATCGGAACGATTGGCAGTCTGGCTGTTTTTATTCCATTTGTTCTTTCTATCATTCTTTTTATTGATATCGTCAAACAACATATTACATCACCGGTCATCGTACCTGTTTACACATGGATAAACACAGGTCAGCTGTCGATTTCTATATCATATCAGGTTGATCAGCTATCCATACTGTTTTCTTTGATAATAACTGGTGTCGGTTTTCTTATTCATATTTATTCAATCGGATACATGCATGGTGATAGAAGCTTCTCTCGCTTCTTTGCTTACCTGAATCTTTTTATATTCATGATGCTTAATCTGGTTTTATCGAGTAACTTCCTTTTAACATTTCTTGGTTGGGAAGGCGTAGGGCTTTGCTCATATTTGTTAATTGGTTTCTGGTATGACCAAAAGTTCGAGGGAACACGTATCACATGGACTGGTGATGCTGCTAACAAAGCATTTATAGTCAACCGTATCGGTGATTTTGGATTCATAATTGCAATGTTTCTTATCTTTCTTACTTTCAATTCACTCGACTATCAAACTGTCAAAGAAGCTGCTGCAGGCGGAGCTTTCGCCTATTACAATACTGGCATTCTAACTGCAATTACTCTTTTAATGTTTCTTGGATGTACGGGTAAGTCAGCTCAGATTCCATTAGCAGTTTGGTTGCCAGATGCTATGGCAGGACCAACACCAGTTTCTGCGTTAATCCATGCCGCAACAATGGTCACAGCAGGTATATTCCTTATCGCAAGGAATTCAGTACTTTTCGCATTAGCACCAGATACCATGATGGTAGTAGCCATTGTTGGTCTAGCTACTGCTTTCTTTGCTGCTACAATCGGTTTGGTTCAAAATGACATTAAAAAAGTTCTTGCATATTCAACAGTGTCTCAGCTTGGATTTATGTTCATTGCATTGGGTGTAGGCGCATTCACAGCAGGTGTGTTTCATGTTATGACTCATGCTTTCTTTAAAGGATTATTATTCCTTGGTGCAGGTTCTGTAATTCATGGAATGCATCATCAGCAGAACATTAAAATGATGGGTGGGCTCAAGAAATATATGCCGGTGACATATATCACATTCTTTGTTGCAACTCTGGCGATCTCTGGTATACCATTCTTTAGTGGATTCTTTTCTAAGGATGAGATACTCTGGTCAGCATTCAGCAAAGGTCATTGGATAATGTGGCTTATTGGTGCAACAGCAGCATTCTTTACAGCTTTTTATATGTTTAGACTATTGAAACTGACATTTCACGGTGAAGAAAGATTTGATCCTCACCATGTGCATCCACATGAATCGCCTAAAACAATGACTATCCCATTGATAATTCTGGCTGTGCTGTCTGCACTTGGTGGATTTCTGGGCATACCTTATGCTCTAGGTTCATGGTTCAGTGCTCATCCAAATTTACTTGAGAATTTTCTTGACCCTGTTTTTGAGGATGCACAAAAGATTATCAGTACAGCGACAATGAAGGTTTCTTCAGGTAATGAGATTCATTTTCAGGAATATCTTCTTATGCTAATTTCGACCGGTATAGCTCTGTCAGGAATTTATCTGGCAAATAAATTTTATTCCGATGCTTTGTGGTCAGTGCCAAGAGCCCTTGCGAAAAACTTCAGAGGCACATACAATCTCCTTTTCAAAAAGTATAAACTAGATGAATTCTACTTCGCAACTGTTGTAGATCCATGCATAGAGACTTCAAGGAGCTTCCTATGGAAAATATTCGATGTTAAATATATTGACGGATTAGTCAACGGTTTGGGCAGAACTTCAATGGGAATCGGAGAAACTGTGCGCAAACTCCAGACGGGCATCGTACAGAACTATGCAGTTATCATGACAGGTGGAATTATCTTAATTCTCTTCTGGATATTTATTTCTTTATAATTTTTTTTAAGAATTTTGAACAAGATCTGATATGGCAATACTTTTAACCATCTTGTTTTTACCATTAGCTGGTGCATTCCTGCTGATGTTGGTCAATAAAAAGGAAGCTAAAGTAATTCAATATACTGCTTTAGCCATTTCCCTTGCTACATTTGTTATCTCTTTCAGCCTGATGGCTCATTTCGACAGCAATAATCCAAATTTTCAGTTTATTGTCAATATCGAATGGATTAAACAATTTGATGCAGGATTTCGAATTGGTGTCGATGGTATGTCACTGCTATTAGTCATGCTGACAGCCTTCATAGCACCAATCACAATACTTTCATCATTTTCGGCAATCGAAAAGAGACAAAAGGAATATTATGTAATGATATTGATTCTCCAGTTTGCAATGACTGGCGTATTCATATCACTAGATATATTCTTATTCTACATTTTTTGGGAGATTATCCTGATACCAATGTATTTCATCATCGGTATTTGGGGTGGTAAGGACAGGCTTTATGCAACTGTGAAGTTCTTTATCTTCACTGTAGTTGGTTCTCTTTTCATGCTTGTAGCCATCGTTTGGCTTGGTTCATATGTTGGAGGAACAGTTTTACACAATGATGCTGGTTTCACAACCAATTTCATGGTAATTCAGCATGCACTCGATAATCAACCTATTCCACTTGATATTCAAAAGTGGATTTTCCTTGCATTTGCCCTTTCCTTCTGCATAAAAGTACCTTTGTTTCCGTTCCACACCTGGCTTCCTGATGCACACACAGAAGCACCTACACCTGGGTCTGTAGTTCTTGCGGCTGTGCTCCTAAAGATGGGGACTTATGGTTTGATAAGATTCAATCTTGATCTTTTTCCTCAGGCATCATTTTACTATGCCCCTATTATCAGCACACTTGCTGTAGTGGGAATCGTTTATGGTGCTTTAGTTGCAATGGTCCAGACTGACATGAAACGTCTAGTAGCTTACTCATCTGTAAGCCATCTTGGATTCGTTGTTTTGGGTATTTTCTCAATGACGGTCGAGGGTATTCAGGGTGGCATAATACAAATGGTTAATCATGGTCTTTCGACAGGTATGCTCTTCCTTTTGGTCGGAATGATTTATGAAAGAAGGCACACAAGAGATATTGCAGAGTTTGGAGGAATTGCAAGAGTTATGCCAGCATTCACTGTTTTCTTCTCCATCGCTATGTTCGCATCAGTCGGACTTCCTGGATTGAACGGATTTGTTGGTGAGTTTCTAACACTTTTCGGAGCATTTAATTCGCCATTCCTTAATAACTGGTCCTACACAATTGTAGCAACATCCGGAGTTATTTTCGCAGCTGTCTATCTATTGTGGATGTTCCAGAGAGTTATGTTCGGAGCAAATACAAATCCTCAAAATCATGCACTGAAAGATATTTCAAAAAGAGAATGGGCATTACTGGTTCCAATGGTTGTGTTTATTGTCTGGATAGGAGTTTATCCTTCAACATTTATGAAAGTCTCTGAGAATTCGACCAAAGCTTTGGTCAATAAATTATACGAGAAAAAATTTGGCTATAAACCATATGCTTTACCTGCATCTACTCAGCAGAAAGCAAATATTAAAAATTAATTTTATTGAGTTTCCTTATAAAGTTAAAATTAAACAGGCACAAACATGGGAATTGAATTACAATACTTATTACCGATAATCACGATATCATTTTTCGTAGTAACAGCTATAGTATTTGATGCATTACTTCAGAACAAGATCTTCAGCTTTGTTTGGTCGATTATTGGTCTGATTGTGGTTATAGGTACAGCTTCTTACACTTTCGTTATACCTTCACTCGAATTAATGAATTTATCTAAAGAGGGTCTTATCACCAAAAACATGGTTTTCTTTGGTGGTTATGCTTCTTTCTTCGATATAGTCTTTGCTGGTGCAGGCTTAATGACGATTCTTGCTTCACGAGTCTATATTAAGCGTGAGTACAAGGAGCTGAACGAATATTACTCTCTTATTTTGATTACTGTAAGTGGCATGATGCTGATCGGGCATTCGAACAATCTGCTTATACTCTTTATCGGAATTGAAATCATGTCGATTTCTTTTTATGTTCTGGCAGGTTATTTCAGAAATTCAATCAAATCGATTGAGGCATCCTTAAAGTACTTCCTACTGGGATCATTTGCAACTGGCTTCCTTGTTTATGGTATTGCACTTTTATACGGTGCTACTGGCTCCCTTGACCTAAATATCATAACATCTAATTTGATTGCAGGTAAGTTTAATCATATTTATTTCCTTTTAGGTTCAGGATTGATTCTAATCGGACTAAGTTTCAAGGTCGCTGCTTTCCCATTCCATCAGTGGGCACCCGACGTATATCAGGGTTCTCCAACCGTAGCCAGCGGATTTATGAGTTCGGCTGGTAAAGCTGCGGCTATGATAGCCTTTATAATTGTATTTAAACATATTCTTCCTGCTGTGAATAATCCAGTATTAATTAAAGATACTCATCTTATTCAGAATATTATTGCTGTTTTAGCCGCATGTACGATGCTTTTAGGTAACTTTACAGCTCTTGCTCAGACTAATGTAAAAAGGATGTTGGCTTACTCTTCAGTAGCCCATGCAGGATATTTACTCATTGGTATTGCCTCGAACAATTCAACTGGCTGGACTGGTGTATTATTTTATTCTGTTGCTTATATATTGATGCAACTTGGTGCATTTATTGTTCTATCAGTAATTGAACGGAATGAACAATCCAACCTGGAATTATCTGACTTTGCCGGCTTGAGCAGAAGTCATCCAATTCTTGCAGCATTAATGGCTGTATTTATGCTGTCATTAGCAGGTATTCCTCCATTTGCTGGTTTCTTTGGTAAATATTATCTTTTTGTGTCAGCTGTAAAGGCTGATTATGTCTGGCTGACAATTGTTGCTGTTATTTCATCCATCATCTCTATGTATTACTATATTGGTATTATTCTTCAGATGTACTTCAAAGATCCTAGATCCGTAGCACTTGAGGCTGATTATGGATTAGCAAGAATTCCACTCTTTATAGCAGTAGCAGGACTTGTAATTTTTGGGGTTTTCCCATCACTTCTGGCAGATGTTGCATATTATTTCTTTTAGAATTGTCAGAAAAATATATACAAAAAAAGTGGGTTTGAATTGTGATCAAACCCACTTTTTTTTGATTTAAAAAAAATTTATTTTTCGAACTTGAATTCAAAAGTAACTCTGGCAGTTATTGATGCATCATACTTTCTATCGCTACCGTTCGGCCACTTGCCAGTTTCATACATTTCATACTGAACATTAGGTATAATTCTTACATTTTTAATAGGGCTGTAAGCTAGGCCAGCAATAATATAATTTCTAGAGTCTCCTGTACTTACACTGTTAGTATTTGGATCGAAGTTATCCAATCTTAAAACTAAAGCAAGTTCAGGCATAAAGAAAACATTAGCGTATATTGAAAAGCCTAATGAGTTGATGGGATCAGTAAGTTTCAAGGTCCCTGAATTTAGCATTGAATTGGCTTGCGTTACATAAAAGCCGTCGATTCCCACACTGAAAACATCCTTCTGATTATAAGCAGCATCAAATAAAAAAGTAGAAGTATTTTGATCAGCATTTTTCCATGCATAATCACCCGAAAGGGCTAACGAGAGTTCTTTAATGGGTTTAGCCGTTACTGTTCCATAGAATCTTTTATTTCTATCTGTCTCAGGGACTGTACCGCTATTATTACCTAACATCAAACCATATCCGAAGTTACCTTCTTTGTCAAATCTACCACGTACTGCAACACCAAGGTCTCTTGTACCTAAAAATTTCCTAAGATCGATAGGGATTCTTTCTACTGAACGATATCCCCAAAGTCCCTCAGATATTTCTGCTCCCATAGTTGGTATCATACCAGTTAGAATATTCATTCCAGGCAAGACATCATTAAATTGCACAAAAGCATCCTTAATAAATAAACCGAAAGAATTATTTGTTGAATTTAAAACTGCACCATCTGATTCAATCCTTAATTTTGTAACAATTTTATCAGAAAATTCATAATTGAAGGCTAGCTGGAGGCGTCTAATACTGAAACCATTCGCATCTTTTATGCCTGATTGTGTCGAGTTCTTAAAGCCTGATGAAGCAGTATCTCTGCCAACATTATAAAAATAATCTCCGAAATAAGCACCCATTATTTTTAATGGGCTTTTTTCCTGTGAAAATGCTGATGAAAGCATCAAACCAATTGTGAGGATAATGATTAAAACTTTTTTCATAAATGTACTTTCAAAAATAAATAAAATGAAATTCTTAAGTTTATCTTAACTCAAAAAATTATCGGTAATTTCGTGTCAAACATTAACTTAATCCAATTATTTAATATTTCAAAGTTTTTCATTCACAAAAAATAAATTCTATAAGAAATACTGTATTGTTCCAAAAACATAACAACTGAGGGATTCTAACCCTAAGTCAAATATACATGTAAATTTTTCAAAATTTCTATTTACCTGAAATCGATAATTCAGAAATCTTTACTGATGGTCCGACGATAGTTCTGTTCCACTCGAAGTCATTACCAATCAATTCAATATTTTTTAGGATAACAGCAAGATTACCACTTATTGTTATTTCGTGAACTGGGTAACTTATCTCACCATTTTCTATCATAAGTCCAAATGCACCTTTAGATATATCTCCGGTTACAGGATTAGTCCCCTGCCCTATTAGTTTGGTTATTAGAATACCTCTATCTATAGATTTAATCATAGCTTCTAAAGAAATATTTCCCGGACATAAATAAAAATTATTCGAACCGGATGCATTGCCAGTTGATTGCATGTCCAACTTTCTGCCCGAATATGTGTCAAGGAGATATGATTTAAGAACTCCACTTTCTATCACATCGATATTTCTGCTTGCGACACCCTCGGCATCAAATAGTTTTGAGCCGAATTTTCCGGGAAGAAGTCCGTCAGATTTAATGTTAACTTTATCTGCAGCTATGTTCTCCCCTAGTTTATCTTTGAATAGAGATCTGTTCATATATATTGAATGTCCGTTAATTGTACCGGACAGAAAAGCCAGCAACGATGAAGTTACTCCAGGTTCAAATATAACAGGAACAAGCTGAGAATCTATTTTTCTGGCACCTATCAATCTTACAGCCCTCTCAACAGCTTTAGCTGACAGCGATTCGACAGACAGCATGTCATCGGGATTAATCGCTGTGGAGAACCAACCATCCTCGAACTTTTCATTGTTGTCTCCTGCCTGAAGATGTATTCCTGAAGAACATGAAGACCTTTTATACGATCCGCTGAACCCTTTCGAATTTGCCAGATAATGCTCGCTTTTCTGAGTTGAATAATAAGAGCCTACAGATAGAACTATTCTTTTGTCCAGCAGACATATTCTTTCCAGTTCCAAAGCAAAATTCATCTTATATTCAGGGGATAAATCATCAATTTTATTGTCAAATAACATTAAATCAATATCAGAAATTTCTGATACACTTTCTGGTAAACCAGAGAAAGCATCCTTATTCGACAATCTGGCTCTCTCTATTGTTCTAAGAATCATTCCATTAAGTGAATCTACATCCAGGTCATTTGTTGATGCTGTCGCTACCTTATTGTCAACAATAATCTTCATACCCAGACCGAGAGATCCAGCCTGAGTGAGTTTTTCGATTTCTTTGTTAAGGACTTCAACTGTAAATTCTTCACCGGAACCGATGGATATTTGTGCTTGATCTGCACCATTCTTTCTTGCAAAATCTACGAGCTTTTCGGCAGTATTTAGTAAATTTGATTCATTCAAATTCATCATCTTGTACCTCCCACCGTCATTTTGCTAATTCTTAAGGTTGGTGTTCCACAGGTTACAGGAACAGTTTGACAGTCTTTTCCACACGAACCCAGGAAAAATCCCATATCATCGCCAACCATATCTATTCTTTTCAATATTTCGATATTTGAACCGATTAAAGTTGTGTTCTTAATTGGTTGAGTGAGTTTGCCATCCTCAATCATATATCCAAGATTTACAGAAAAAGTAAATTTTCCTGTAGAATTAACCATACCTCCTTGGAAACTTTTAGCAAAAAAACCACTTTTTACTGATGAAATTATTTCTTCGGCTGTGCTTTCTCCATTTAATAAAATTGTATTATTCATTCTTGGAATCGGTGAACAGCTAAATGATTCTCTTCTGGCATGCCCGTTCATCTCATGACCAAGAGCTTTTGCGGATAGATAGTCATTCATAAACCCAACTAGCTTTCCATGTTCAACTAAAACTACTTTTTCAGTTTCAGTACCTTCATCATCAATATTTAGACTTCCTCTCAGTTCGGAAATAGTAGGATCTTCGATAATGCTAACGATTGGATTAGCAACCATTTCATTTAATTTTCCGGTCATTATCGAGGCACCCTTTCTCACTCCATCAGCTTCCAGAGGATGTCCTATTGCCTCATGAATGAGCACACCTGATTGCTCATTACTCAGAACAACAACTTGTTCGCCGCTCGGTGCATCAACTGCACCAAGAAGTACGATAGCTTCTTCCGACGATGCTTTTCCAGTTTCAACGAGCAATTCATCAGTATAATAACCCAATCCAACTCTCCCCCCTGCACTCTTGAATCCTGTTGTTCTATTTTTACCATCACCAGCAGTTACAGTTACACTCAGTCTGGTCTGAGGTCTGAGATCACTTATGATAAGTCCATTACTGTTGGCAATAGTAACAAACTGAAGTTCATCACCAAGTCCGCAGGATACCTTCTCTATCCTTATGTCATAACTCAGCGCAGCAGAATATGTTTTTTTAACTAACTCAATCTTTGTTTGAAGAGCCTCTTTCGACAAAGGCAGCTTCAAATCGTAGCCATTATTTTTTGTTGATTTAAAGTCCAAATTAATTGATCTGAACTTTGAGTTGGAGTTTGCAATTGAGCCTGCAGTGAGAGCTGCTTTACTGATTTTTTCTAAATTTAAATCATTAGAGTATGCATATCCGGTTTGGAGTCCATTGATAACTCTGATACCGACACCTTTTATAATATTCTCGCTGGAACTTTTTATTATATCCTCTTCCATAAGTATAGAAGAAGAAATCCTATATTCGAAAAACAATTCTGCAAACTCTCCACCCTTTGATAAAGCCGTACCGAGAAGTCTGCTTATATCATCCCTATTTATACTAAATATTTCTTCGTAATTCTTTCTTAAGATCATTCCATCCTTTCTGTTTATTTTTTGTACAACAACTTGACGAAAAACTATCCGAAAACTTTGATTTAATATTGGTAGTTAAATCTAATCCCTTTAAATTGCAAGATTATAATTGAATAAAAATTGAAATACTTTCAGATAATAAAATTAATTGGAGCAATTATGCACGATGTTAAGCACATGGCTATGGATACAAAATGTATTCATGCAGGTATTCAAGAAAACGAATTTGGAGCTGTGATTCCACCTATTTATCAGACATCTACTTTTAAGTTCAAAGATGTTGACCATGGAGCTCGACTCTTCAAGGGTGAGGAAGATGGTTATATTTATACCAGAATGAGAAATCCCACAATCGAAGCAATGGAAGATTCTGTTGCGGCACTCGAGGGTGGAGTCAAAGGTCTTGGCTGCGGAAGTGGTATGGCGGCTGTTTCTACTCTTTTTATGGCGGTTCTCAAATCAGGAGATCATGTTGTTTGCAGTGAATCTGTCTATGGACCCACTCTTACTTTACTAACAACAATACTATGTAATTTCGGAATCGAAGTTACATCTGTCGATTCATCAAATATAGCAGCTGTTCAAGCAGCTATGAAGCCGAACACTAAACTTGTTCATATTGAAACTCCCGGTAACCCAACTCTGATTATGTCCGACATACAAGAAATTGCTGATATCGCACACAAAGCCGGCGCAAAGGTTTCGGTTGACAATACATTCATGAGTCCTGTCTATCAGCGTCCATTCGAGCTTGGCGCAGATTATATCATTCATAGTATGACCAAGTTTTTGAACGGACACGCTGATGTTGTTGCTGGAATTATAGTACTCAAGAATATCGAAGAATATCCACATTTTAGAAGAATACTAAATCATTTTGGTGGAACAATTGATCCATTCAATTCATTCCTTGTTCATCGCGGGATCAAGACACTAAAACTTAGAATTGACAAAGCCACAGAGAACTCGATGAAAATCGCTCAGTTTCTTGAAAATCATCCAAAAATCGAGTGGGTTATGTATCCGGGTTTACCAAGCCATCCTCAGTATGAACTCTCAGCTAAGCAGATGCATGGCTATGGTGCCATGATTGCATGTGAACTTAAGGGTGGGTTAGAAGCCGGTAAAAACTTGCTGAACAATATCAAACTATGGCAGTTGGCAGTAAGCCTTGGCGGCGTAGAATCTTTAATTCAGCATCCGGCATCAATGACTCATGCAGGAATGGGCAAGGAACTTCGTGAGCAGGCAAAAATAACAGATGGTCTTCTTAGAATTTCTGTTGGGATTGAAGACGTGGATGATCTTATCAAAACATTTGAAGATGCTTTATCCTATTGTTAATTTAAAAATATATCAATAAAAAAAAAGCCATTCACTATTAAGCGAATGGCTTTTTCATATAAATCTGGTGTTTTTATTTTGCTACAATTACTATCTCAGTTCTGCGGTTGATTCTACGACCGAAATCTGAAGAATTAGAGGCGATAGGCCTACGCTTGCCATAGCCCACAGTCTTGACTCTACTGGTTTTGATCCCTCTTTCAATAAGATACTTCTTTACGCTTTCAGCACGCTGAAGGGACAGTGCATCATTAATCTTATTACTTCCTCTGTCGTCGGTGTGTCCTTCAACCAGGATAGCAACGTTAGGCTTATTAGTCATAAAGTACTTCAATACTTCAAGTTCGGAAACCGAATCAGGCAATGAAGAACTATTTGTTTCATAGAGCAGATTCTCGATGATTAACTTACGACCCAGCTCAACAATTGGAATTGTTTTGCGAACGAGCACTTTTTTTGATTCATTAAGCAAAGCAATATTGATCGAATCGGGAATAGCAGGCAAATCGGTTCTATATTTAATCGCATATAGATTAGTCAGCTGATTGGAGAAATTATCCAAAATAGTAGAAAAAGGATAGTCAATATCAAAAGCTGTTCCCCTGGTTCTGCCGGCAATAAGATTATATTCTCTCAACTTTGGCGGAACGATAGAGAAGACTCTCAATTCCTTGTCATTCAACAGGTCAATAATGCTCTTGGTTGTTAGATTTGTTGTTCCCGATCCCTTTTCACCGGCTTGATGATATGGCGCATCTGTGACGATAACAGTAACCTTATTTGCCGATGGTCTGTAATTCATTGTTGTTGCAGAACTCAATGCTTCAAGAGCATTTTCTTTTTCATCATCACCACCAAATGCCTTAACAGGAGCCAGCCAGGTTAGAAATGTCTGAACGTTATCGGTTGGCTGATAAATTTTTTCGACAATATCGGAAAACAAAATAAGACCAATCCGATAATCTATACCCCTGCGTACAAGTGAAGTCGTAAATGTAGAAACATAGTTCTTAACAGCATCAATGTATTTCTGCATCGATCCAGTCACATCGATTGCAAAAACAAAATCTACAGGAACTCTTTCCTTAACAGAAATTTTCTTAATCGAAATTACTTTTTTCTCTGTACCATTCTCAACAACAGAAACTTCCTCTGCTCTAAGTGTGTCGAGTGGTTCCCCATAAGTGTTGTAAGCTTCAACCATTATATTAATTTCAGGGAATTTTCCAATATCAACATTTCTGATAGTCAGAGCAATGCTCTTCTTTTCGGAAATAACTCTAGCATCCTGCATCATTTGTTTAGTTTTTTGAGCTGAATCCTGATTGGATGTTTGAGCTGATAAATCTACAGTGAAAAGCAAAAGAAGAAAGTAAAAATATATATATTTGCAGTTCATTTAATTCAATACCTCGTTAGTAATCTTTCTTTTAAACAAAACACCCTCTAACTTTTCTATAAGGTCAGAGGGTGTTTGATATTTTGCCAATATTAAATCGTCAATCTTAGAACAGGTGAAATAATAAAGAATGTCTTGTTCTCGTAAGGTCTGGCACCTCTGAGAAGTGTTGCCACCTTAGCTTCTATATACAACCAGTTAACAAGTGGCACATAAACTCTGCCAAGCATTGTCTGGTTTGAATACTGAATACTTAATCCGAATGGCCAGATAGCCTGATTTCTATATTCTGCCTTAGCAAATACCCAATCACCAAATTCATTTGGTTTGTAGGTTTTAAGACCATCTATGCCATTGGGTTCAATGTAAGAGGCAAAGTTCTTGACATCTCTGTAAACTCCATATTCCTTTGCTTCCATGTATGACATTCCGAAATCAAATCTGAAGAAGTTTTCGTAATCGCCTTTATTTTCGCCAAGCCAGAGACAATAGAATAATGAGAACTGACCTGTTCCACGAAGTAAAGTAGTTACATTCTTAAGATCGAATTCGCTAGGGTGCCCCGATCTGTAATCATCAGGATTGAAAACCACGTCATCGCGCATAGGAATGTATGCATATTTTGCTTCATCAATTGCTTCACGTCTGGTTTGTGACATAGGTAATTCCACACCAAAATGAACACCGAACTGAGGATGGAAAGGCATATTGAAATCTAATCCGGCTACGAGCTTACCGACTGGACCTGAATTCAGAAGTCTGGAAGGTATCCAGCTGAGAGCGGTTCCTTCGGGATTAATGCCTGATGTAAGTCTGTAAGCACCACCCATGTAAGCATTAATAAGATATGGTATTCTTGTGCTGGTGACAGGATCACTATTTGTATATAATGGTCTTTGCAGAATGATTTTAGATTGACCGGCTGTCCAGAATGGAAGCCCAACTTCGTCGTTACCAATAATGGAGCTAATCCAGAAGCCAGATTTGCCTATCTTTAATGATTGTTCAAATAAAGATAAGGAGATTGCATGAGTAACATTTGTCGGTTTAAGGAAATTGATAATAGCATCAGCTTCTGTTGCTGAAACAGGAATGTCAGGTGGAATTTCAACAAAGCAGTAATCTCTGGCTCTTAGTTCCGTTGCAGGTGGATTGTTTCTTCTTGCAAAGAATCCTTCACCGGAAAGTATATCATATAAACTCTTACCGAAATTTGAATTAATTTCAGCTGAATTTAGTACTGCTCTGCCACAAGTAATCAATAGCAGATCAAATGATTGATAAGCATCAGGATGTGGAGCAGCTAATAATTCTATTTTATTTTTATCAAGCAATTTCTCATCGAATCCGATAAGCTTAAAAGCCTGAAAAATCTGAATCTGAAGATCTGTCTCGCAGATTCTCCATCTTGGGAAGTATTTTCTTATTTCCGGGTCAATAGTCGAAAGTGAGTCAATCAATTCCTTTCTTGACTGAGCTTTGGACTCCACGATGCTTAAAAGCGATAAAGCTACCAATATAAACAATGCCATTTTTCTCATAATTTTTGCCTTTTCTTCCGATGTTTAATCAAATTTAATTAGAAGTTAATAATAAAACGTGCCTGTGGTATAAACACCGATTGATTTTCCCAAGCATGGGCTTTATCACGAAATGCTACTACATAACCGCTGGCATCGAGTCTGATTGCAAATACGTTAATAACTACAGGTATCTGCAGCCAGACATTTAGTCCTAAAGCTTCATCAAAATATGATACACTTCCACCAAATGGCGTTGTTATATTTTTTGATAAAAATTCGATTTTACCGGAAAGTCCTCCGACGGTTTCTGTGCCGGATTTTGAATAGACTAATTTGTTAGCAAATTCACTATTGGGATCGGTATTAGGTATTTTACTATAATTCCAGCTTTCAGCCGAATATACAGTTCCACCGATTCCAAATCTGAACCAATAATCATTATCAATTGCAACACCGAATGTATAGTGCAACTGAACATCTGTTCTTAGTAAGTAATCAGTTCCACCGGTTCCGATATCATAAGCGTCAGGATCGCTTATATTTCTGTTCTTGTATGAGGGTGCTTTAGCATCACCAAAAACATAATTTCCTGACAATTTGAATACTCCGCTCTGGGGTACGACTTTGAAAGGAAAATCAAATGTTCCTGACAAACCAAGACCACCATAAGTAAGCTTACGTTCAATACTATAAACAGAAGAAGTCATTGATGCCCAGCCATCAGTCGGGAGAATTATACCGAGTTTAACACTTTGCCAAGAAGCACTTACCGTCATTCTCTCACTCCAGAATGATGGATAGCTGATATTGTCTGCACCATATCTCATTTCTAAACCAAATAATGGCAATCCATCGTTTGAATTAGCTGATGAGTCAACAATCCAGTTGCCTGAATTATCCTGGTAGGTTGACTTAGCATATCTTTTCCAGCTAATAAGATCCAAACTTGCGATTACTTCGTTTGATTTTGTTCCATAATCTAAAGCCTGACCTTCGGATATTCTCATAAACTTTTGAATATCAGATGGTGTGATATCTGTTTCGCTACCGATCAATGAAAATGTTTTACCGTAAACCCTTGGTGCAAACCATTCTGCTTTACCAATACCCTGTGCATCAAGAGTTTTATTCTCAATGTTACCCTGCATAATTGAGTTAACCATCAGGTCATAAAGATTGGATGAGCTGAATGTTGTATCAAGTTTGAAGGCTTTCAATTCTTCATTTGTATAGATATCACCAGTGGCTCTTGTTTTAAGATTTTTTTCAAGATCATCACCAGGTCTGTCGGAGATTATCATAGCCACAACAGTAGAAGGTATCTGACCTTTGGCAGGTCTTGTTGTAATTAGATATGCATTTTCGACCAAATCCTGAACATTGCTACCGGATTTCATGCCAGCACATATTTTTTCAAACACAGCGGCTTCTGGTGGAATTAAACCTTGATTTAACATATCCTCACGAATTTTGTCACAAGGATCACCGGCTTCAATTCCACGAGTAATAACAGATACAACTACCGGCTCGAGGCTTTTCATTAATTCTTCGGCTTCTTTTTTTCCTGCACCAACTTCACTTGTGGTCTTTAGTGCTCTTTTAATATCGCTTATATTTTTTACTTTATAAATCGATACAGTACCGAATCTATAGTTTAAAAATCTGCTAAGTACGTTTTCCAGCTCCTGCCTTGATGGTTCTACCGATTGCGAGAAAATAAGCTCCGAGGCAAAGAATCCCATCAGCAAGAGGCTAAGAATCGCTTTTAGTTTACTATTCATTTATTTTTTCCTTATAATCTGTTTTCATATTTAGTTAATTGTAAGTCAAGAACTAATTAATAATTTCAATTTATTTTCTTCCACCACGGGGAGTTCCACCACCGCCGCCGCCACCGCTACGACCACCTCTACCACTCTGTGGTGCTTCAAAACTAATATTTGCATTAATAGTTTTAGATTCTTGAGATGAGATGATTTCAGGATTACAATTATTCTTAGCTCTTGCAAGTACTCTTACTGAAGCAGTACCCTTAACCATATCCACTCCCTTAGGCAGGTTGACATTAAGTTCGAATACAACTTTATAACCTTCTCCATCCTGCACAATAGTTGGTTCAGAATATTGTTCAACGCCTTGCATGCCTGTGAGATTGACTTTTTTATCAACATCAAAGCTGATTTGAGCCTGAGCTGTTTCGCCTTTACTTCCATCAAGTGGTTTGGCTATTCTTACATTCTTGACAGTTACTCTTAACCTGTTGGTTCCAATTAATTCAGAAGATGTTTGAGCATCGCCAGTATTAATCGTAGGAGTTGCCTGTCTTACATTCTTAGTATTTGCTGGGTACAGATCAATTTCATTATCAGTATATGGCTGTTTCCATGTAATCTTCAAAGTAGCAGTTTTCACAGCACAATCGAAGAAGATAGTATTATCTCTAGTTAAGGATAATCCTGTCATTGGAACAGGTTGACTATTTTTATCAGTTGATAGATACATTCTGAACTGTTCTGGTTTAATCTTACCTCCGGAACTCGGTTCAGGATTCATTAACGGGAATGAATTACCGAAGTAAAGGACTTCCATTCTGGCATTTATCAATTTCTCACTATTTTCGGTCAAATGTGATGGGAATACTTGCAATTCGCCTGTTTCTTCTTTTTGCTGCCCACTGACTCTGTGAGTTACAATAAAGCTATATCTACCTGGTGCCAATGCCTGATCTACTGTTGCGCGATAATCACGTTTCTTACCCATATCCGGTTTGGGAACAGAAGGGTTCATTTCATCAACTGCCTTAAATGTGATTCTAGCAACTGTTGCATTGGAGGCATCGAGAACTTTACCTTCCAGTACGTTATTACCCATCCATGGAGATGCAGTAAATTCGAATACGGCAGGTAATTTATCGAACGTAGCAGTAAATGTCGGCATAACGAGTTCAGGTTTAGCCTGACGAATTTCAGGTAGAATTACACGTACGTTAAATTCTATGCTTCCTTTGTTCTGCTCAAAGTTTATAGATTGACCAGGAGCAAGTAGTCTGACGATATAATTATAAAGTCTGATATTGCTTGCAGCTTGATTCGGATTATCATCAAGCATTGCTTTATCCAGAGCACCTTTTAATCTCTTTTCGTATTCTACAATGTTACCACTCACAGCTAGAAGCTCAAATGTAGGTGGATTATATTTTTCAAGTTTTAGGGTTAGCTCTTTTAGAACTTTTTTCAAGTCTTTAGCTGTCAACGAAACAGTACCAATATTGATATTAGCTTCATCGGGAATGTTAGTTGGTGAAACACCACTATGCACACCAAGAATTCTGTTAGTCCTTGAAGCGAATCTAAGTTTAAACCAGCCTGCTCTTCTTGGTGGCTGGAAGTTAACAACAAAAGAACGCCTGATCAGAGTCGAAGTAGTCGAATTGATAGCTGTTCCTGTTTCCTTGTTTGAATAATAAAAGACACTGTCTTGTTTATCAGGTGGAGCGAAAACTGAACCAATAATTTGTTCAGCTTCACGAGGATAGATAGGTTCTACAGCAGTTAAATTAATATTATTAAAGTCTGTAATTTTATCCATAATTTTACGGCTGTCAAGCTTAAGCTTTCTTAAAGATAAGAATTCCCAGCTGGCACCATCTGAAGCCTGGATAGTCTGCCCGGGAGGCATCTTAGTGAAGTCAATGCCTTTTCCTTTAATCTCTGCCTCAGTTGGGAAGAGAGGAGCATTATTAGGATCGGTACTCGAAGAGAAGAAAATCTGATATTCGATTTCCTCAACATTTCCCAGGGAAATTAACTTATCCAGTCGTTCGGCATATTCCTTCTGCGGCTCACCTTCCCGCTTCTTCAATTCGCCGGCAATATCGGTCACGCCAACTTCTACAATATATTTACGAAATGACTTTACATCAGCACCAATCAATTCTTTTATGTTGATACCTGCTTCAGGAATGGTAATTTCATCCTGTGGTCTAGTGTTTATGCCCTCTGTTCCGGCACCCGACTGCAACTGGGAAAGGATACTTTCCACAATTTTCATCGTTTCACGTTGCTTCTTGAGTAGGCCTTCTTCAGCTTCATCGCGTTCAACGATGATGATAAGAAGTTCGAGCACAACAGCTAGATACAACACGAAATAAACTTTACCTGCGCCGCCTCCTTTTCCCATTTCTTCTCTTCCTTATAATTTTTAATAGTTTGAGTAAATTTCAGTTTTTTTTTTAAGATTTTATCACTTTAAATCGCAATAAAGTTGGGGATTCAAAGTTTTTACAAAATATTCAATTTTTAGCTATTTAGAAAAAATAAATTCAATTTTTGTTGCTACTTTTTTAGCATTTATTTGCTAATATTACAAACGTGTTAAAAAATACTACTTTTAACATATCTACAATGTTCAATATATCGTATAAAGTCAAGTATAAAAATAGTAGAAGCATTGATTTCTTTGTGGTCAAAAATACTACAAAATTATAATTATACTAAAATTTGAGCGGAAGATTTTGAGTTATTACTTGATTTTTACCCATAAAAAACATTATTCTTTTGTATTATATAATTTTACAGAAACCAATATAATATATTTTAAGATTAATTCATAACAAACCTATCCCGATTTTATCAAAAAAGAAATGTACATATTTAACATTTTATATGTAATTTTGGAATAAAAAATGGAAATCTTTTATTATGGAAAATTCAAATTCTGCTAGCTACAAGGCAATAGCCGTTATAATGGCTGGAGGAGCTGGAGCTAAACTTTGGCCAAAAAGTACTGAGAAAACTCCAAAGCAATTTTTACATCTTATAGGTGAAGGCAGTATGATTCAGAATACTGTCATGTATCTGCTACCTTTTTTTAAAGCAGAAGATATTTACATTGTTACATCTGAATATTTCATAGATCTAGTTACTGAACAACTTCCAATGATTCCACAAGAAAATCTCATTCTTGAGCCGTTCCCAAAAAATACAGCCCCGTGTCTGGCACTTACTCTTGCATCTCTCAAATTTAAAATATCCGATGATACAATTTTGATGGCATTCCCTGCTGACCATCATATCAGTAATGTAAGGGAGTTTCAGAATAGTCTGGATGTGGCAGGTAAGGTTGCCAGTGATACTAAGGGAATTGTTACTATTGGAATTTCGCCTACAAGACCTGAGACAGCTTACGGATACATTCAGAAAGAATTTAATAGCAATGATTTGCATCTTAAATATGAAAATGCAGTTAGTCATGCTTTAACTTTTGCTGAAAAGCCTGACATAGATTCAGCTAAGCGATTTATCGACTCGGGAGATTTCCTCTGGAACTGCGGTATTTTTGTTCTGAGGGTTGATACATTTTGGGCTGCTTTTGAGAAATTTTTGCCCGATCAAAACAGCTTATTTAAAATTATTCAGAAGACTGTTGGATTAGATATGTTTAAGGATACCGTTAACGATGCCTATCTTCAAATGCAAGCAGAATCAATGGATTATGCTATCC
Source organism: uncultured Ignavibacteria bacterium (assembly GCA_903862655.1). Lineage (GTDB taxonomy): Bacteria > Bacteroidota > Ignavibacteria > Kapaibacteriales > UBA2268 > CAIOZA01. The sequence continues at coordinate 39,089 of CAIOZA010000055.1, read as the reverse complement.
TTGAAAAAGCAGAAAATATACATGTAATTGAGTCTTCATTCGGGTGGAGCGATCTGGGAACATGGGACGAACTTCATAGAATGATGATGAAGGATGCCCGCAATAATGTTTTGATAGGGGAAGTAGTTGCTTTGAATATTTCCAACAGCCTGATAATCGGTGGTAAAAGACTCATTGGAGTTGAAGGAGTAGAAAACCTGATCGTAATCGATTCGGATGAATCATTGCTGATTTGCAAAAGAGGCAAATCAAATGATGTACAGGAAATTGTAAATTATATGAAACGTAAACAAATTAATAATTTTCTGTGAGACATCCTTCATAAAAAAAAACATCATATATTTTCTTTTATTCATTTCTTTGAGCTGGTTGTCATCCTGCAGTTCAAGTGTACGATATGCCCATGATGAACCTTTGCATGAGTCATTTGAAATAGAGCCAGACTCTACTAAGAATACCGATGATCTCCGCTCAGAAACTAAGTTTCGTGGCAAATCATCTTTCTACTCAAATAAATTCTCCGGAAAATCCACGGCAAGCGGCCAGTCTTACAATCCTAATGCTTACACAGGTGCTCATCGCACACTTCCCTTCGGAACCAGGGTAAAAGTTACAAATCTCAATAATAATAAGTCAGTAATTATTATTATCAATGACCGTGGGCCTCATAAAATGGATAGAATAATTGATGTCTCAAAAATTGCCGCTGAAGAGCTGGATATGATAAAGGCTGGTATTGCTGAAGTTGAAATTGAAATTCTTAATAATGAATCTGACAACTGAAATTCACTTTAATTGATTTTTTATTGGTATTTTTGTATGATTTATTATCATCTGAACTAGGAATAATTTAATGGAAAGAACTCTTGTAACTTCTGCTCTGCCTTATGCTAATGGATTTATTCACCTTGGTCATTGTGCCGGTGCCTATCTGCCGGCGGATATATATGTACGATATTTGAGATTAAAAGGTGAAGAAGTACTCTATGTTTGCGGTTCCGATGAACACGGAGTTGCTATCACTATTGCTGCCGACAAAGAGAAGACAACTCCTCAAGCCATAATCGATAAATATCATTTTGCTAATATGGAAGCTTTCGGAAAACTTGGTCTGTCTTTCGACATTTTTTCCAGAACTTCAATCCAAGAACATCATGAAACAGCCAAAGAATTTTTTGGTGATTTTCTGAAAAAAGGGCTTTTAACCGATAAAGAAGAAGAACAATTTTACGATCCTAAAGCAAAAATGTTTCTCCCTGACAGATATGTTGAAGGTGTATGCCCTAACTGTAGTTACGATAAAGCTCGGGGTGATCAGTGCGATAGTTGCGGTGCCTACTACAATCAGCTGGAACTCAAAAATCCCAAAAGTCTTGTTTCGGGAGAAACTCCAGTTGTTAAAAGCACTGTACACTGGTATCTTCAATTTAATCTTTTCCAGGAATTTCTAGAGACTTATATTGAAGGGCATTCACATGATTGGAAAGATAATGTACTACAGCAAACACGCAGCTGGTTGAAGCAAGGACTTGCCGAGAGAGCTATAACCCGTGATTTGGATTGGGGCGTTCATATTGACGGTATTCCGGGTATAGATAAAGACAAAGCCACAGGAAAAGCACTCTATGTTTGGTTTGATGCTGTTCTTGGGTATATAACAGCAACCAAAGTTTGGGCAAAAGAACAGAATCTTGATATAAATGAATGGAAAAAATGGTGGCAGAACGACGGCACACGCTATTTGGCTTTCATTGGAAAAGATAATATCGTATTTCATACTCTGATTTTCCCTGCTATGCTTCATGCCAGAGGTGAGAATTATATTCTTCCTGATAATGTTCCTGCAAATGAATTCCTAAACCTTGAAGGACAGAAATTTTCTAAGTCACGGAACTGGAGTATTGATCTGAAAGATTTCATAATTGATTTTCCGGAATCGAACTATATAGATGCTCTCAGATATACTCTGGCAATGAGTTTTCCCGAAACAAAGGATGCCGACTTTACCTGGAAAGATTTTCAGGCAAGAAACAATAATGAGCTTGCTGATATTGTCGGAAATTTCATAAATCGTACTGCGCATTTTGTATCAAAGCAGTATGACTCTAAAGTTCCCATATTGTCAGACAAATATAAGCCTATTCTTGATGAATGGAATAAAATAGTGGAGAACAAAGATTATGTTCCAGTCTTCAATGATTCAATTTCCGAGAATGATTACAAATTAATAAGATCACTAAGTGATGGCATTAATCTAGTTTTTGATAATTATAACCGCTTTAGATTCCGAGATGCTTTAACCGAGACTATGAACATAGCCAGAGCAGCAAATAAATATTTCAACGATGAAGAGCCCTGGAAGACTTCTAAGAGTGACCCTGAAAAATGTGCAAAGACTCTGTTTATCTGTTGTAATCTTATCTACTCAATAGCTGTAATTTTTGCTCCTATTCTTCCATTTACCTCTAAAAAAATATTGGAAGCTTTAGCTCAGGAATCTAATACAGGTGAAGCCAATACAAATCACAAACATATTAATTTTTGGGCAAATGCATCAAAACTCAATCTTGATCAGGGATCTCAACTTAACAAACCCGAACTACTTTTTGTAAAAATTGAAGATGAAACGGTTCAAAAACAAATTTTAAAGCTTGGCGACAATTTAGAAAAATCGAAGATTCTAGTTGATGAGACAAATATTACTAATTTAATAACAATAGATGATTTTAAAAAAATCAAACTCAGGACTGCACGGATTCTAGAAGCTGAAAATGTTCCTAAATCTAAGAAACTAATCAAACTTCAGATAGACCTTGGTAACGAAAAGAGACAGATACTGGCAGGCATTGCCGAACATTACAAACCTGAAGAGCTTATCGGAAAGTTAGTAGTTGTTGTTGCAAATTTGCAACCGGCAAAATTGATGGGGTTAGAATCTCAGGGAATGCTATTAGCAGCTAATGGAGCGGATGGGAATCTAACTCTGATTCATCCAGCAGATGATGGCGTGGGAATCGCAGCAGAGGTAAGATAGCAATCCCACTCGTTAAATGATATACAACAAGAAAAGGCTCTCATTGATGAGAGCCTTTTTCAGTTAAAGTGAATTTTGTTTTACTTATTTCACTACATAGACTGGTTTCACGATTGTTTGTGAACCTGATTGAATCTGTAGATAGTATACTCCGCTTGCTAGATCATTAACACTGAAATTAAATGTGCCACTAACTTCCACATTAGATGAAAGCATCAATGCACCATTCTGGCTGAACAATTTATATGATGAAGCATTGCCGTTCATGAGAACATTTACATCACCCTGTGCAGGATTAGGAGTGATGGTTATACTATTATTCATATCCGGATTTTCTACACCAGTTTGTGCATAAGGCACATATTGAGTGTAAATCACACCAGGATTACCAAGCATCCAATCCAATGTATAAATCAATACAGTTTTGTTGGGATCTGAAAAGAATGATAACTTAATTGGTTTTGGTGGTTTTTTGCCTTTGTACTTTAAATCCTTAAATGGATTTAATGGATTACCTGGATCTGGCATATCATTAATTGGAATCCCTTTTGTTGCTTCAATCGGGTAAATAATGGGATTAGTTTCGACTATATCAATACCGTTTTCCATGTCACAGAATACTGATACAATTGCTTCATAATGACCGTCGTTGTTGGCATCGACAAATGTGATCTGCTTGAGGTCACTAATTTGCTGGCATCCTAAATTCCAAACCTGATTGTTCAGCGAATAAGATTTTGCGGAAAAAGCAATGATTGATATTACTGCAATCATGCTCATTTTGAGTAAAGTCCTTTTCATACATTCTCTCCTAAAAAATCAAAAAATTTACATACAAGTTTTTCAAATTCTCACATAATTAAAGCTATTTTTAAAAAATAATCCTAATAAAGGACGGCATTTCTGCCTCTTTTCCTCGATATGCTTGATTGGTAGCTAAGTTTCTTTTCCCCCGCTTAGCTTATTTTGAGCCAATTATGTATGTAACGAAATCCATTTCTATGAATGAGCTAAATATTCAACTGTAAACTAACAAAAACTTTATTTAATATCCAAATATTTTTTTTATTTTTTTTTATTTGGTAGTGATATTTCAATTTAATATTTGTTATTACTAAATGAATACTCATTTTCAAATAATTTGGTACTCTTTTTGTTAGAATAATAATTTTGATTATTACATTTCAAATCAGATAGATGAATTATAATTCAATTATAATAAATAAATTTTTCGGAATCATTCTGGTTCTATTCATAATTTTTCAATTGCCGGCTTCGGCACTGAATCAGGCTGAAACAACAGCAATAGAAAAGAACATTTCTAAGCTGGCGGGGAAAGCAAGAATTGATGAATTAATATCATTATGTAAAAAATATTTCGCTACAGATATAGCCATATCAATGACTTTAGCAAAGGAAGCACTGGCAGAAGCACAAAAAATTCAGGATTATAATTCTGCTTGTTCAGCACTTCAGCTTCAGGGTATTATTTATAATAATACAAGCCAGTTCAAAGAGGAGATTAATTGTTATAAAACTGCTATTGAGTATGCCAATAAATTATCTAATAATGCTCTGGTTGCTAATCTACATATAGAATGTGGAGATGCATATTTATCATTAAAAGAATTCATTAATTCATTGGATTACTACCAAAAAGCAAAAAGAATTATCGAAAACTCTACAAATAAATCAGGATCAGCATCAGTACTTGTTAAAATTGGTTTGACTTATTATAAAATGACCCGTTACGAAGATGCTCTATCTTACTTTTTTCAAGCTTTAAAATTGAAAGAGAATTCGAACGACAAGATTGGGACAGCCAATATTTTACTTAATATTGGCAGTATTTATTACGATTTGAAATTTTTCGATAAAGCATTTGAAAATAATAACAAGGCTCTTGAAATATCTAAAAAGGCAAATCTTAAGAATTATGAAGCAATGTGTTACAACAATCTGGGTAATTGTTACCAGGAAATTGGTGATTATAAGCAAGCTCAAAGCAATCATGAAAAATCACTCATATTGAGACGACAATTAAATAATGCCCAGGGTATTGGCACATCCCTTAATAATTTAGGAAATACATACGACGCTTTGGGTAAATTCACCACAGCAGGAGAGTATTATTTAAATGCTCTTAAGTTATATAAGCAAATTGAAGATTTAAATGGTATTGTTACTTCTTATACAAATTTAGGAACTAATGCCATTAAGACCGGACAAGTGGAAAAGGCGAAAGACTATCTTGATGAAGCCAAGAAGATAATCGATGAGAACGAACTTACTGAACTTAAGCCATTACTTTTCTATAGTTATGCAATTTATTACTCAAATGCTGGTGATCATATAATGTCCGATCAGTACTACAGAGCTTTTACCCGAATTAAAGACTCATTGAACAACGAGGAAAATAAAAGAAACATAGCTGATTTGCAAGTTAGGTATGACACTGAGAGAAAGCAAAGAGAAAATGATGTTCTAAAATTAGAAAAGGAAAAAAATATACAAAAAATTAATCAGCAGAGAGTTTTGGTAATCTTCCTAGTCATAATTTTAGTTTTAATCCTTGGATTATCTCTTATAATTTATCAGTTCTACATTAATAAAAAGAAGACATCAAAGATATTGGCCGATAAGAACCTGGAACTAGAAGAAACGAATCTCAAACTGACAAAATCTGAAGAGAATCTAATGCGGATTAATGCTACTAAGGATAAATTTTTCTCTATCATTGCTCATGACTTAAGAAACCCTTTTGCATCACTCATTCTGTCTGTGGATATGCTTAAAAAATACTATGAGCGAATCGACAAAGAGAATATGGATAAGATTGTCAATACTATCAGCATGACTGTCCATCAATCCAACGAATTGCTGACAAACTTACTGGAATGGGCAAGAGCACAAACTGATTCTCTTAAATTTGAACCACAAATTTTAAATTTATTGCCAATTATACTTGATGTTATGCCAATCATCAGAGGAAGTGCTTTCCCCAAAAATATCAAAGTCGATACCAATGTTGATCATAACCTTACAGTGTTAGCTGATTTGAATATGCTCAATACAATTCTGAGGAACATTGTTTCAAATGCTATTAAGTTTACACCCCGTGATGGATATATTGTTATTACTGCTGAAAGTGAAAATAAAAAAGTCAAGATAACTGTGGCTGATAATGGTGTAGGAATAGAACCTGAGAACCTTGAAAAACTATTCAGAATTGAAACAAAATTTAAAACAAAAGGTACTGACAATGAGTCTGGCACTGGGCTTGGACTCATTCTTTGTAAAGAATTTATTGAAAAGCATGAAGGCAGGATTTGGGCTGAAAGCGAGTATGGACAAGGTTCGAAATTTATATTTACTTTGCCCAAAGCAATGATTTAATTGTTTATACAAAATAAAATCATTGCTTTCTATGTCATATTAATTTTTAAAACCCCTTTACCTATGAAATTTTTTCTTCAGCTATATATTATATTTGCTTTCATTCTTTGTTCTTGCAACGAAGGATTGGCCCCACCGCCGCCTATCGCCAAGTCCTTTATCAATGGAATGATAACTTACAAGAATGGCCAGGACAAATGGCCTCCCATAGATTCAGTCAAAGATATACGTGTTGTGGCATTCAAGAATTACCCACCCAAAAATATTATCGCCGAAATCACCAATGGAGATGCTTTTTTTACAGAATCAATGCCAAAATTTGTTGATACTTCATCCTATTCAATTGAATTCACTAAGCCACCTATTTATGTTAAGTATCTGGTCGTTGCTCAGCAAACCGGTAGTTTTATGGAATGGCGTGCAATTGGAGTTTATACACTTTCTGGTGATGTAAGTAAACCGGATTCAATCTATGTGTCTCCAGGTAAAGTAATCAACAACATAAACATAAATGTAGATTTTGACAATTTGCCACCACAACCATTTCAGTAATTAACATATGATTTCAAATAGATTACATATCATATTATTTTTAATTTTAATTCCCTACATTTTGTTCGGTTCTGAATTGTTGGGAACAGTAGTAGAGGCTAAATCAGGTTTACCTTTGTATGGTGCAAGTATCAGGATTGAGAACACCGATTATGGATCCTTTACAAAGAAGGATGGTTCATTCACTATTAAGAATTTAAAACCGGGTAATTATACTGTTATTACTACTTATATTGGATATCACCTAACCACATCTAAAATCAATATTCAATCTGAAAATTTTAATATTAGAATTGAGCTCACAGAAAGCCAGCTTAAGACTTCAGAAGTAGTAGTCTCGGCCAATAAAAAACTTCAGGCTGTACAAGATGTTCCCATATCTATGTCTATCATCGAATCGAGTAAAATCATTGAAAAAGGAGTTACTCAATTCGATGAGGTATTGAGAAATGTTTCCGGAATTCAGATGAATCAGGATAATATTAGTATTCGCGGTTCATCTGGGTTCTCCTTAGGACTTGGCTCAAGAGTCAGTTTACTGATAGATGGAAACTCAATGATGTCTGGGGATAATGGTGACATTAAATTCGATATTCTTCCATCTTTTGATATCGAGAGAATAGAAATCATAAAAGGATCAGGATCAGCTCTATATGGCACAGGAGCAATGGGTGGTGTTGTTAATATCATTACTACTGAACCTACCGAAGAGGCCAAACTCAAATATCGTGCCTATGGAGGTATTTATACGAAACCTACATATCAGCAATGGAATTACAGAAACTCTTTTGCTACCAAAGCTGGGACTGATATCACCTACTCTCAAAAAATCGATAATTTTGGGATTATGTTAGCAGGTGGATTACAAAAAGATGATTCCTATCATGCCTATTATAACTCACACAAATGGAACATATTCTCAAAATTGAAATATGATTTTTCCGACTTCACTAAAGTTAGCCTGCTTGGTAATTATGCATCCGATAACACTACTGATTGGGCATACTGGAACAGCCTTGATAGTGCTACCTTGCCACCTTCTAACACAAACTATGATATTCGTTTTCAATCAAATAAGATGATTCTAAATAGTGAAATTAAACACATTTTTAGTTCATCATTCTTTGGATCATTAAAAATTAGTCTTTTTAGAACTGACTTCCAGAATTCATATCCCACAGCTTCAACGTTTTTTCGTTCATCCCAAGCTAATTCGTACATTTCAGAAATCCAATTAAACAACAAAATTGATGACAATACACAACTGACATATGGTCTTAGTTACTACTTCAATAAGGTAAGTTCATCTACATTCGGTGAACATGACCAGAACAATATTGCCGGATATGTACAGATTGAATTAACTCAGATAACAAATCTTATTACAACAGCAGGCATCAGACTGGACAAAGAGAATACTACAGGCTCAAAGTCAAACATGGAATTTTCTCCCAAGCTGGGGTTCAATTATAAAGTTCAGGAAGATTTTAATCTGAGAGCTTCAGTCGGACATGGCTATCGAGCCCCAACAATAGCTGAAAAATATGCTTCGCTGAACTATCAGGGATTAAAAGTAGTTCCTAATCCCGACCTTCTTCCAGAAAAAAGCTGGTCTGCCGAGGCTGGCATTCATTATGAGATTCCAGTTTTATCCAAGCCAATTTTATTAGATGCTTCATTTTTTTCCAATTGGATGGATAACCTTATTGAACCACAGTTCGATTTGAGTGTGCCCAATGAGGCACCTATCAAATTCCTTAATATTACATCAGCAAGGATCGTTGGATTTGAAATTGAAGCCAAAACACTTTTATTCAATTTCTTGGGAGTTCAGTCATCCCTAACGCTTATGGACCCTAAGGATCTATCCTTGAATCAGACATTGAAATACCGATCAAAACTTCTTTGGTATAATGGGATAATCATCCCTCTGCCCTTTGCTGAATTCCAGGCTGATTACAGGTATCTGAGTAAAGTGGAAAATGTTGATCCATCATTGGGGCTTCAAATCAAGGATTATGATGCCCGCGTACCGGTACATGTTTTGGACATTAGATTGTCAATCAAATTTCAAGATTTAATTGGCGTTCCGTTTAATCTAAGAATAAATTGCAACAATATTCTAAATTATTATTATACCGAAGTCCCGGGTAATCTCGCAAAAACTAGATTTATAGGCCTTCAGCTTGATGGTTCTTTATAGCTGGATTGTAATTTTTGTTCAAATACCAGAGCAAACCTAAAGTCATGCTGGCAGCAACTCCGAAAACTATCATCGAAATATTTATCTGAGAATTACTGACCACTAGATTGTCAACCCTATCAGAATTATTAAAATAATATGACACAATCGAAACAGCGTTATTTATAAAATGTAGAATTATCGGAATAAGAAGGCTCGACGAAAGATATGAGACGTATCCCAGATAGAAGCCAATAAACGCAAGAGGGATTATGTTAATAATATTCAGATGACTAACACTAAATATTGAGGCTGTGATGATTATGGCCGTCATTGGTTTCAGGCCTTTAATCAGACTTCTCTGCAAATATCCACGAAAAAGAAACTCCTCAGTAATTGCAGGTACTATTGCCAGTACTCCAAATCCCTGAAGAACCAAGAGAATATTTCCTTTTCCGATAAATTTACCAATCATGTTTTCATAATCAGTTACTATCTCGGTATATATTTTCTTCAATCCAATAGGAACTAAAAATTCCTGTATTTGCAGATATGCCTCTGATGCAGCTAAAAGTGAAATTATCCCAACTATAGAAAGAAGAAGAAACTTCATTGAAGGTAGTTTCAAAGGGAAAAACTCCCTCATAGGTGCTTTAAGAATCAATACCATTAATACCGAAGGAACCATTAGCAATAATATCTGTGATAATACACTGGATAAAGGATTAACTAATTCATGGCTTGCATTATAGAAGTAAAAATTTAAAAGTGAACTTCCAAAAGCATATAAAAGAATTATGGCTATTGAAGAAGAAAGGGCAATAACAACATTATAGAACTTAATATGCTTCTCAATTAATACTTTATCAATTTCCTGATCCACAAATATACCTTTCAATTATAAAATTAAAACATTTGAGGATTTTATGAAGGTATTATTTTATTAAAGTAGAAAATAATTATTGTTCAATGCAACTCTTTGAAAATTCAATCGTTTTTATTAACTTAGAATTAGCATAACGAATATAAAAAATATATATGAAAGCAATCCAAATATTTTTGATTATAATTTTCGTTTCCTGTGCTTCTTTTGCTCAGTCTGTTGACTATTCATCGGATGCAAATCGAAACTTTTTCCAGATTCAGACTGAATTCAATAAATATTGGGCTTACAAAGATTCTATTCCCAGAAGTAAAGGATACAAACAGTTTCGTCGATGGGAATGGTTTTGGGAATCAAGGGTTTATCCATCCGGGAACTTTCCAGATATGAATTCATACTATCACTTCTCTACTGCTGACGATAAATCTTTCCAAGACGAACAACAAGCTCCTGTGTGGTCATTCCTCGGTCCTACTCAGTCAATAGGCGGATATTACGGCATGGGACGAGTAAATGTGGCTAAAACCCCAGCATCGAATGAAAATATTATTTATGCCGGAGCTGCCAGCGGAGGATTGTGGAAGTCCACCGATGCTGGTAGCAGTTGGAGTACTAATACTGACAATTTTTCCAGCTTGGGCATTTCAGATATTCTGATTCATCCGAGTAACGCAAATATTATTTACCTGGCAACCGGTGATTGTGACAATATTGCTACATTCAGCATAGGAGTGCTTAAATCCACAAATGCAGGTTCTACATGGAATACGACCGGTTTGACTTGGAGTACATCCCAAATGAAACGGATTTACAAAATGGTAATGAATCCGACTAATACCAACATCATCTATGCTGTGGGGAGTAATGGTGTCGACAAAACCACTAATGGCGGCACTAACTGGACTAATCTCACTAGCGGAACTTTCTATGATATAGAACTAAAACCCGGTGATCCAAATACTATCTATATTGTCGGGACTCAATTTCATATCTCAACCAACGGAGGCACCAACTGGGAAACTATTACAAGTGGTTTGCCATCTAGCGGAGTTACTCGCTGTGCAATAGCTGTTACTCCTGCAACCGGAGCTCAGGACAATGTCTATCTTCTTGCTTCTAATAGTGAATATGGATTTGGTGGGTTTTTCCTTTCTACAAATGGAGGGTATTCTTGGCAAAATCGTTCGAATACTCCTAATTTACTTGGATGGACAACAACTGGGGCTGATGCTGGCGGTCAAGGCTGGTATGATTTATGTCTGGCAGTGTCTCCATTGGATCCAACAATAATATTTGTCGGTGGAATAAATATTTGGAAATCTGAAAATACAGGCTCATCATGGTCTTTGGAAACCAACTGGTATCCGACAAACACAGTGAGTACAGTTCATGCAGATCAACACGATTTATGGTTTATACCTGGAACATCTACACTTTTTTCCGCAAATGATGGGGGTGTTTACAAAAAGCGTGAAAATGATAGTTGGACATGGTTGGGTAGTGGCTTGAATATAACGCAATTCTATCGTCTTGGAATATCCAGAACAAATCAATCGCTGGTAATTGGCGGCACTCAGGACAACGGTACAAAATTATTTAATTCCGGAAACTTCTCCGATATTCGTGGTGGTGATGGTATGGAGTGCGCAATAGATTATTCTGATGCCAACATCATGTACTCAACTCTTCCTAATGGTGGTTTGGGAATATCTCAGGATCAGGGTCAGAATTTCACAAGTATTAAACCATCAGGAGCTCGCGGAAGCTGGGTTACACCTTTTGCCTTGCATCCGACTATTCCATCAACAGTATTCATTGGAATGGAAGATATATATAAATCAACTAACAGCGGCACGAACTGGTCAAAAATATCTGCTTTCGGTCTAAACAGTAGTCAGGCTCTGAATTTTCTGGCTATTTCAAAATCTGATCCTAATTATATTTACACGGGAAGAGGAACTGGTCTATTCAGGAAAACAACAAATGGAGGAACAAATTGGACTAATCTGAACTATCCTGTAAATCTATGGTTGAATCAGGTCGAAGTTCATGCTCAAGATCCATCCAGAATCTGGGCAGTATTCTCAGGTTTTTCAGCAGGGAATAAAGTTTTTTATTCATCCGATGGTGGTTCAAACTGGTCCAATATATCCGGAACATTACCGAACATACCGATAAACACAGTTGTCTATGAAGATAATTCTAATGATAGATTATATATCGGAACTGATATTGGAATATATTACACCGACAATTCAAAAACTGATTGGGTACCCTATTCTGATGGTTTACCCAATGTTGTAATCGATGAACTCGAAATTCAGTATTCATCATCAAAGCTCAGAGCCGCAACTTACGGACGCGGAATCTGGGAAGCACCTCTTGTTTCAACTAGTGTAACTCCTGTTATATCGGGTGCAAACAACATTTGTGAGCAAAGCACTCAAGTATATAAATCGAATATCAGCACAGGATATACAAAAGTATGGTCATCTACGAACGGAACTTTACAAAATGCCTCCACATCTGATTCTGCAATTATCAGCTGGACAACTTCCGGTAGTGGAAAAGTTAAATTAGTCATCACTTCTACCAGCACATCCAAAAAGGATTCTACCGAATACAATGTTACAATAAATAAAGTTCCTTCTGCCATTATAACTGGTTCGGATTCAGTTTGCTTTTCATCTATCCAACAATATACAGCAAATTCGGGAACTAATAAAACAAACAAATGGGTTATAACTGGTGGTAATCTACTTTCACAAGATACTTCAACTATTATTTCCGTGGAATGGAATACAATTCCAAACGGATTAGTTAAATTAATACAAACAACAATCAATAGTACTTGCTCCGATACGGCAAGCAAATCAATAGTTATACATTCCATATCGAAGCCCGTTATTTCCGGAAATACATCCACATGTTTCAACGTAACCGAAACCTATTCAACTAGCTTCACTACTGGAATAACACCTGATTGGAAAGTTATTGGAGGAACTGTTTTAACTAATACTGGCAATAGTATTTCAGTAAAATGGGATATTCCTTCTGGTAATTCGATCAGATTGAAATTGACAGACAATAAGACCGGATGCTATGATTCTACTGTACAGGCTATTCTGGTTAACTCATTACCAACAGCTCAGATAACTGGGAATAAGCTATCTTGTAATAATTCGACCGAGATTTATTCAACTCCAACCTCTCCAGTTCATAATTTCAAATGGGTTGCAGCCGGTGGAAAAATTATTGGATCAGATTCAAATTCTTCAGTAACAGTAAAATGGAATACTGTTGGTAATCAATCTCTAACATTTTCAAAGATTGATAAAGCTTCTAACTGTAGATTTGACAGCATTTATTCAGTACAAGTAGTCAATCGTTCAAATCCGCTCATAAATGGTTCTAATTCAATTTGCAAAGGAACGACCTCAGTTTATTCATGCAATGCATTCTCAGGCGTTACAACCAAATGGGAGGTCAATGGTGGCACAGTAAACGGCAACATCACTGATTCAACTGTTCAAATCCAATGGAATCAGTCTGGAATTGGAACTGTTTTACTGATTCAATCAACAAATTTTGGGAATTGCCCTGATACAGCCAGGATGTCTATAACAATACATGACCTTCCAAAACCGGATTTCAACGGTGCAACACAAGTCTGCTCAAGTTGTACTGAGACATACACATCAAATAACTTGATTCTTTCAAACTCTTGGAAAGTTCTGAACGGTACGCCACAAGGACCAACTGATCAAAGCTCCATAACTGTAAAATGGAATTCGTCTGGAACGGCAGAATTAAGATTGGTTCAAACAGTCAATACAACAACTTGCAAGGATTCAACTTCAAAACAGATAACTATTTCTGCTTCATCCAAACCTGTTATATCCGGTATATTCTCTGCTTGTGAACTTTCAAAAGTTAAGTATTCCACTTCATCTTCAACTGATTTTGAGAATAAATGGACAACTGTCAATGGAAAAATTGATGGACCAGACAATCTGAGTTATGTTGATATTATCTGGCAAAACTCTAATGGTGTCATTAAACTTCTCCAAAAAAATATTCAAACTCAGATTCTGGATTCGTCTGAACACAATGTTGAAATTAACAATAAGCCTTCAAAACCTATAGTCTCTAGGACAGGAGATACCCTTAAATCAAGTGCAATTATAGGCAATCAATGGTTTTTAGATTCGATAAAGATAGCAGGAGCTGTTGAACAAATTTTCAAGCCATCGATAGATGGCAGCTATTCTGTACAAATTACCGATCAAAACAACTGTCAGTCTGATTTATCAGAAACATTTGTTTTCAATCTAAACTCAGTAAATGAGGAAAATATAAACGGAATAAGAATTTATCCTAATCCTGCTGCTCATGAAATTAATATTGAGATTCTGAGTAATTGGATTGGAAATTTAAAAATCACAATAAATGATCTTACTGGCAATGAATTGTTTAAATCTGAGTATTTGCAATTAGAGAAAACTATTATTCTTCCAACAGGAAATTTGAATGGGACTTACATCCTGAGAATTTCTTTTGCTGATAAAATCATCAATAGGATAATTACTGTCATAAATTAGCAAAACTACAAATAATTAAACAAAAGGCTCAGTGGATAAGACTGAGCCTTCAATTCAATAATACACAATAAATTAAATTGATTTTTGGTATAATCTGTATTTCTTATAAATCTCACCGTGCATTGTGGTTGTCAACCCACGATTCATCATTTCATTATCTTCAAGTATCCATGAAGCCTCACCACGTCTGAAACCAGCTAGATCAGTTCCCCTGACGCCCACTTCATAGTAAAGGACCGCATCAAGTCCGGTTTTTTGGAACTCAGGCATCACACCCAAAGCAATTATTCTGCACTGGTCGATCTTTTTCTTCTTGGTCATCATGTGCCAGATCAATCCTAGCATCGTACCTTTTTTGTTGTGAATCAATATCTGATTGAAATCAGGTAAAGCAAGACCAAATCCGGCTACTTTACCATTAATTTCGGCAATAACAGCTAATCTTTGATCTGCAACCTGCTTAAGGTCAGCAGCAAGAAAATCAAATTCGGCATCAGTCCATTTGACAAAACCCCAGTTTGGAACCCAAGCACCATTGTAAATATCCTTGAGTGTCTGAACATCTTTTGCGAACTGGTCTTTATTCTTCATATTGACTTCACGGATTGTAATTTTATGTCTTTCGCGAATTACACTTTGAAGCCGGGTGACCTTGTCGGTTTTGAATGTTTCAGGATACAGCATATATGCTAAAAGATCTTTTGCCTTACTCATTCCGTAGTTATTACATAAATCATTGTAATATTGTGGATTGTACGTCATCAGAATAATAGGAGGTTCATCATCTCCTTCGAATAACATTCCTATTTCATCATTAATTGAAGGGTTTTCAGGACCAATCATATTTTCGAGACCTTTCTCCTTTAGCCACTTTGCCGCAGTATCAAAGAGTAAGTTAGCAACATTCTGATCGTTTATGCATTCGAAAAATCCCCAGAAACCAGTCTTATCATTATGAATTTTAAGATGATTATCATTTATGATAGCAGCAATTCTTCCAACTATTATGCCATTGTCTTCAGCCATCCACAATTGAATTTTTGAATGTTGGTAAAATGGATTCTTAACTGTATCCAGAATCTTCATCCTATCAGAAATTAAGGGTGGTACAAAGTTCTTGTCGCCCTGATAAAAATTCCACTGCGACTTAACAAACTGTAGCTTCTCATCCTTAGTTTGAACGGGTCTTATTGTTACTGCCATATTACTTCACCAATAAATTAATAAACTAACATCTGTGAATGTCACGATGCATTATTCTTCTTGATTCCACTAGTTGTTCTTCAGCCGGCAATGATAATAACCTGCTGTTTAAATATCTATCATTCTCTGACTGAAGAAGTTTAGTAACATAATTAATCACCTGATGCGGGAAAACATTATCTCTCTCATAGAGTTTTCTCTGAGATAAAAGTTTTTCTGCTGATTCAGTACAACTTGAAGCCAAGTCTTCCACTTCACTGTTATCTGCATTTGCTTGTTGTGGGCTTTGTATCCTACTTTTTAACGCTAATTCGGTTGAATGTTTTGCATTACTCATACCCCAATCAGCTGCCATAGTGATGCCTGCCATCAGAAGATGAACATTGGCACTTCCATCTGGACTTCTTAGTTCAACAGTCTGACGGGCACTATCGTAGGGTAATTCCTCAATCTGCTGAGGATTAATCTTCTTTGTCAAATTACTAACATTGCTCCAGGCTAGAGGCACACGAATTAGAGCAGTGCGGTTTGAGTCGCTCCAGCAGACTTTAGTGGGAGCTTCCTGGTTTGAGACTAATCTAAGATATGACGCCGAGACCATATTTCCGAATGCAGTAAGACTAGGTGCATATCTGCAAAGCCCGCCGATAAGTTTATGAGCCTGATCGGTAAGATCTCCACCTTTTTTGGTCATCATATTTTTGCCATCTTTATTCAGTGCCATGTGAATATGGAATCCATTGCCTGCATGACCTGTTTCCAGCTTAGGGAAAAAAGTAGCGATGTATCCATATTTATAAGCAACATTACGAATAATCCAGGTTCCGAGGATAACGTTATCTGCTGCATCTTCTATATAAGTTGGCAGGAACTCAATTTCAACCTGTTCTGCCAGCTTGCCTGATAACTCAGAAAAATCACTATCCACTTTATCAAGAATACCGACTTCATTATGAGCATATTTCACTGCTCCCGTAATCTGACTTATCAATCTGAGCATTTCGTCGAGCAAAGCACCAGTTTTGGTGAATGGAGCTGATTGATGATAACCCTTTTGCTTTGGTAAAGTATAAGTGCGGTTGTCTGGATTGCCGATAAGGTAGAATTCAAGTTCACCTAGTGCATCAAGGGTATATCCATGATGTGTTTTCAATTGGGTACTGGCTTTGTGTAAAATATTATCCGGTGCAAACGCAGCAAGATTACCATGACGATCGAAAAAGCGACACATGAAATCCAAACTACCTTTGTTAAATGGATTGAGGAAAGCTGACTTATAGAGTGGAACAATATAAAGGTCAGACATACCGACTTCAACAATACCCTTGAAGAGTGATGATCCATCGAGTCTTTCTCCTTCAGTCAGAAGTAATTCTGCGTGTCTTCTTGATGTAATTGGAATTTTAAGTTCCTTTATTTTTCCGTCAATTCCTGTATAATGGAATGTGATCCTTTCGATCCTTTGTTCCAAAATAACCTTAATCAGATCTTCTCTGGTTAAGCTTTCCTTGTCCTTATTTGTGAATAAAGAAATAGGGTTTGCAAGAGCAAAATTTTCGATTTTCTTTGACATACTGATAACTCCGATATCTTTTTTCTAACAATTTTGTAATAATCTAGCGTGTAAATATAACAATTTAAATGGTATTAATGATTAAAATTGTTATGTTTTCATGTTAAATATGGTAATAGCACTCCAATGGAATCAAATTTGAAGAATTTAAAAGTAATTCAAGATAGCTTTCAAATAATTCCAATTCTTTGACTGAGAATCTATTTTGAACAGGGCTATCAATATCAAAAACACCATAAAGTTTTCCACTGTGAATAACAGGTATTACCATTTCTGATTTTGAGTGTGGATCACAAGCTATATAACCTGGGAAATCATTTACATTTTCTACGATAATAGCCTTTCTTTGTAAAGCAGAATTTCCACATACGCCTTTACCAAGAGCAATCCTAACACACGCAGGATTTCCTTGAAATGGACCAAGCACAAGTTCATTATTAGACAGAAAATAAAATCCAACCCAGTTCATATCGCTGAAGTTGTGATAAACAAATGAAGCGAAGTTGCTTGCATTCGCTATGAAGTTTGTTTCTCCAATGAACAACTCGTCAATTGCCAAACCTGTTTCTGAAAACATAATTGTTCCAATAAATTCAATTTAAAAATTTAAACTAATAAAAAAGCGTGAAATAATTGAGATTTATTTAAGTTTGTGTTTTAATTATTTAGAAAACAATGAAGCAACTTAAATTCAACAATAAACAATTCGAGGCTGTGATCTGTCTCAATGCTTCTTTGCCCGACATTGAAATTTTCAGTCAATTTGAGGCAATACCCATTATTGCTGCCGATGGTAGTGCCGAAGTGCTATTCAAGCTCAATATAATTCCTGATTTAATTATCGGAGACATGGATTCCTTGGATCTATCAAAAATACCGGCTGATTACAATAACTCAAATATTAAAATCATCCAGGATCAGGAAACAACTGATTTTGAGAAAATTCTCAATTATTGTTTAAATAGTAATTTAAATAATCTTCTAATTACCGGAATTCATGGTGGAGAACTGGAACATACTCTCAATAATCTCAGTGTTTACAAAAAGTACAATAAAGTCCTTAATCTTTGTATCTTTGATTTTGATCGTTATGGTATTTTAGTCGATTTTTCCATTTCACTTGATACGGTCCCTGATGAAACGATTTCATTAGTGCCATTTCCTTCGGTAAACATTAATACGACAAACCTGAAATGGTCTCTGAAAAGTGAAGACCTTATTCTAGGCAAAAGAGAAGGTGCTAGGAATAAAGCACTGAGCAATAATATTCAACTCGACATAAATTCAGGAGAATTATTTGTTTTTTTTAACCCCAGACTGCCGTTTGCACCAGATTTTAAGAGCTTCTGAGGAACATACTAATTAGAATTATCTCAAATAAAATAATACAATTATCGTTTATAACTTTCTAAATTTATTAACTGGTGAAAGATGATTACCGAGAAGCACAGCATATTTAGTAGTAATCTTGAACAAACTATGGAAATAGGAGTTTATGGTCATTTTGGCTTTGCAATTTTGCTTTTCCCAACAATGACAGATGATCCTTATGAAAACGAAACTTTCGGGATGATCTCTGCTCTTAAGAAGTATATCGAAAAAGGAAAACTGCGTGTATTTACTGTTGGCAATGTTAACTTTCAAACATGGCTTGATCCTTTTAAAAACAATGAAGAACGTTCTAAACGGCATTATCAGTTTAATAGTTTTATCGTGGAAGAAGTTGTACCTTTCATCTTCGCACACTGTGGAGGTCCCATTCCAATCCTCACTTGTGGTGCGGCAATTGGTGCCTATCATGCTGTTAACACTTACTTCCGCAGACCCGATGTTTTTTACGGGACAATCGGAATGAGCGGTACGTATAATATCGAGCATTATACGCATGGATTCTATGACATTAACTGTTACTTTAATTCTCCAATACATTATTTGCCTAATCTGACAGATCCATATTGGCTTTCATTCCTTCAAAGCAAGCATCATGTATATCTGTTCACAGGACAAGGTAACGAGGAATATCCACAAAATACGACCATATTGAGTGATATTCTAAATCACAAAGAAATTTCTAATCAACTGGAAGTATGGGGTGGTGAATGGGATCATAGTTTCAACACTTGGAATGCTATGCTTCAACATTTACTCGAAACAAGATTATAATATCAGGATTTAACTTTATCAATGAACGACGCAATTAATAACAAAGTATATATCGAAACATACGGATGCCAGATGAACCTTAACGATTCAGAAATCGTATCATCCATACTGGCTAAAAATGGCTTCCTCATAATCGATAATCCTAAGGAAGCTGGTGTTATCCTTCTTAATACTTGCTCAGTAAGAGAAAATGCCGAGAAAAGAATTCATGAACGCCTGAATCATCTAAAATCTTTTAAGAAATCAAATAAAAATCTTGTTGTTGGTATTCTTGGATGCATGGCCGAGAGACTCAGAACAAAGCTCATTGAAGAAGAGAAAATTGTCGATCTGGTTGTGGGACCAGACGAATACCGCAAAGTACCAATACTAATTGAAAATGCTTATTCCGGAGAAAAGGGTATTGCTGTCAAACTTAGCAAATTTGAGACTTATGATGACATCGCTCCTTTAAGAACTGAAGGCATATCAGCCTGGGTTTCGATTATGCGTGGTTGTGACAAATTCTGCTCTTTCTGTGTAGTGCCATTTACTCGTGGAAGAGAACGTTCCAGGCCACTTGAATCCATTGTAAAAGAACTGATCGATCTTAGTAAACAAAATTTCTTTGAAGTTACTTTATTAGGTCAAAACGTCAACAGCTATCTTGACGAAGAATCTGGCAGTGATTTCTCTGAGCTTCTTATTGCCTGCTCAAGAGCTGTTCCAGAGATGCGAATTCGTTATTCAACATCTCATCCTTTTGATATGAGCGATAAGCTTATCAGGACAATGGCTGAACACGACAACATCTGCAAACATGTCCATCTTCCCGTTCAGTCGGGATCGGGAAATGTTCTTCTGGCAATGAACCGCAAATACACTGTTGAGCATTACCTAGACAGAATTAACAAGATTAAGGAATTAATGCCAGAGTGTACGATATCAACGGATATTATAGCCGGATTTCCTGGAGAAACAGATGAAGATCATCAGCTGACGTTAGATTTAATGAAGACAGTTAATTTCGATGGTTCTTATATGTACAAGTATTCTCCCCGTGAGAATACCAAAGCTTGGGATATGGCAGATAGTATCCCCGAAAAAGTTAAAATATCCAGGCTGAATGATATAATTGAACTTCAGCATGTTATTTCCAAGGAAATCAATGCTAATCTAATAGACAAAACACTTCAGGTGCTTGTAGAAGGTCCTTCCAAGA
This sequence comes from uncultured Ignavibacteria bacterium, assembly GCA_903862655.1. GTDB lineage: Bacteria > Bacteroidota > Ignavibacteria > Kapaibacteriales > UBA2268 > CAIOZA01. Next base: position 18,301 of record CAIOZA010000055.1, on the reverse strand, counting down.
AAAGTGAGGATGACTGGGTTGGCAGGACAGATTCAAACAAATTAGTAATTTTTCCCAAAAATCAGCTTAATGGTTTTGGTGTCGGAACCAAGATAAATGTCAAGATAAAAAGATCAACATCAGCAACTCTTTTTGGTGACATCATTTAATGCCGATTATTCACTTGGATTCCTTCCAATTTCCTCAAATAGCAATAATTTAAAAAAAGCGAAGACAAATATCATAATGTCTTCGCTTATATATTTAATAAACTGAATATGTTATTTTACTCTGACTATTCTGAATCCCAGATTAAAATTATAGTTGTCATTACTACCGGGGAAAGAATTTCTCTGAATACTTTTACATTTATCAGGACCGTTCTGATATGTTCCTCCGCGAATTATGCGGTCATTCACATCGTTTGTTGGCCCATTAGGGTCAGTTGAAGGACTTACTTTATAGTATTCAGAATCGTACATATCCCAGCACCATTCATCTACATTTCCAAGCATATCGTAAAGTCCATAATCATTTGCCTTCTTTGTCATAACATCATGTATATGTCCGCCAGCGTTGCTTGCACACCAAGCATAATCAGGCACTTCAATATCGGCATACTCAAATGATCTGCCGGCTATACATGCATATTCCCATTCAGCTTCTGTTGGCAATCTCCAACCATTTGCCGAGAAATTACATGTAATTATTTCTCCATTGATTGTATAACAAGACTTTAGACTCTCCATAGCAGAAAGCCTATTGCAAAACTCTACTGCCCGTTTGAAAGTAACCTGCTGTACAGGCTTATTATCTCCTAAATTTTCTGAATGACTAGGATTGGAATTATCCATTACAGTCATCCATTGCTTCTGAGTTACTTCTGATTTGCCCATTTGAAAAGATTTAGAAAAAGTAACTTTATGCCTTGGTCTGACATCCATTTCTCCATTGTCATCTCCCATATTGAAAGAACCTGATGGAATTGTTCTCCAAGGGACAATACTATTACTCGACTGAATTGTAAATTGAACACCATTGCTAGGTTTATTATTTACATAAACAACCACCTGTCCTGTTGAAGCGTCATCAGGTACTGTAACAACAATTTTACTAGCATTCCATACAGCATATTGCATAGCTTTTGAGCCATTAAACAATACGAAGCTAGTACCCTGTGCATCTCCGAAATTTGATCCATTTATTGCAATAGGCTGTCCAACCTGTGATATTGAAGCAGATAATGTGGTAATCTTAGGAGAAGGTATAGAATCATTCTTAAGCACTGTGAAATCTAAGCCATTAGTATTCTTGCCGTTAACAGATACAACAACTTTACCCGTGGTTGCTCCGGTAGGTACCTTGCAATTGATCGTAGTTTCGGACCAATTCAGATAATCAGATCCAATTAGTGGGTTACCATTAAATGATATTGTACTGGTTCCCTGATTTGCGCCTAAATCTTTACCACTGATCTGTACGACTGAACCAACATATCCAGATGATGGATTTAAAGATATAATTTTTGTATCCTTCACTGTATCAAGCTTTAGTACAGTGAAATCTAACCCGTTAGTATTCTTACCAGTAACAGTTAAGACAACTTTACCAGTGGTTGCTCCAGTAGGTACTTTACATATTATCACCGAGTCAGACCAATTGCTATAATCTGATCCGATTAATGGAGTGCCATTAAATGTGATTTTGCTACTCCCCTGAGTACTGCCCATATACTTACCAATAATCTGAACGGCAGATCCAACATATCCAGATATTGGATTTAATGTTATAATAGTAGGATCTTTAATAGAATCAAGGCTAAGAACTGTGAAGTCTAATCCGTTTGTGTTCTTGCCACCTATCGAAACATATACTTTACCTGTTGTTGCATCAACGGGCACCTTACACTTAATTAAATTGTCAGACCACACCAGATAATCAGCCCCAACAAGTGCAATTCCATTAAATGTAATGGAATTAGTACCCTGAGTATTCCCAAAGGATTTGCCGGCAATCTGCACAACCGTGCCAACATAACCTGATGTTGGATTTATGGATGTAATTTCAGGGGTATTCGTATTGTTATCGGTGGGATTATCTTTAGAACAAGCTGAAAAAATAATTCCCAAAAGAATCATTAGTAAAAATTTATGCATAACTTTCCTTAAAAAAAATCGAATAAAATTAATCGCTAATATTAAATGTTCCATTTGAAATGTTAACAGAACTACCGGATTCCGATTCCTTTGTAAAAAGGTTGAATGTACCTTTCGCTGATGTTCCGCTAATTTTTTCGAGATATATTTCTCCTTCATAAGATGAGAAAAGTCTCTTAACTGATCCTTCACTATGCTGATATACACCAACGGCATAGTCTGTGGTTGCAGTATCGGGTTTCATAAGGAATTTGAAAGTACCTGTTTTCTCAATGTTATCGAGAAAATAAATATGGAAGATTATAGAATGAGAAATCCCTGATGAATCTTGATATGTTGATATGATTTGTAAGCCATTATGAGGAGACGTAACTGTATAAACACTGGCAAGTCCCCTATAATTCAACCCAAAAGTTCCAGCGATTGTTGCGAAAATATTTGGGGGATAATTCGGATTAGTTGGAACACTGTTTTTATCACATGCTCCAACTAAAACGACAAGAATCAGCAACACAAATAGGGTGTTGAAATATTTCATTTTAAAACTCCATCAATTTTGGAGTAAAAAATATCAATTTATTATTTAACTTCCAAAAGTTCTACTTCAAAAATCAAAACTGAATTAGGTGGGATGGCTCCAGGAGCTCCTTTTTCGCCATAAGCTAATTCACTTGGGATATAGAATGTGGACTTTCCGCCAACTTTCATTAGCTGTAATCCTTCTGTCCAACCCTTAATAACACCGTTTAAAGGAAATTCGATTGGCTGTCCTCTTTCGATTGAGCTATCAAAAACTTTACCATCAATCAGCATACCTTTATAGTGTACTTTAACTGTATTACTTGCTGTTGGTGCTTTGCCTGTTCCTTCAAGGTCTGTTCTGTATTGCAAACCACTTTCTGTTGCTTTTACACCGGGCTGATTTCTATTGTGTGCAAGGAATTCTGCACCTTTCTTTTTGTTTTCATCGCCTGTTTGTGAATTCATTTTTTCTTCTCCCATTTTTTTAGCTTCCATTTTTGCCTGAAGAGCTGTCTGGAAAGTCATCATACATTGTTGAATGGCTTGCTCTGGCAGTGCTGGAGTACTTTTGTTTATAGCATCACTTAAGCCATTTAATAAAAGATCAAGTGTTACATTTAAGCTGTCTCTTGTCATGCTCATCTGGATATTTTTTCCGATACTGAATCCGATACTATATGACAATGAATCATTTGGTGATTTAATTACTGGTGCATTTTTGTTGGGTTGTGCAAAACTAAGATTTGTCATCAATGCCAATGCAAATGTCAGGATAACGACATTTTTCCAAAACATATCTTCCTCCAATTATGTAATTTACAAAGTAAAAAGAATGTAAATTACGGAGAAATTTGGAGATATAAAAATTCTAAATATTTTTACAATTGCTTTATCCAATCTGAACTTCATCCGAGAGAACAATGATTTTATCGCCTTCAGAGAAGAACAATTGATTTGATTTTACAGGATTAACACTTACTCCATGAGCCAGAAGATTTGGTCCTTCGTACCTTGGCTTAGATTTCTGGAGCTTGTATCCAATGGCAATCTGGTTCTGCTGCCGCGCAGATTCCATAATAGTATAGAAATTCACAGGCCGGCCAAGCTCAACATAGTATTCAGCCGGTTTAATATAAATTGCAGGACCTCCTGCGGAGAAAAGGAGCTCAAAAACTGTTTTAAGCTCTTTATTTTCTGCAATCTGAGCCAACATTAAACTATCGAGTTTAACACTGACGATGAAATCATCTGTATGAGTGATTTCAGCTAATTCCCTGTTTCTGTCGTCGAGCATTTCAGATACGATAGAAAATGTGTGTGGCTGTTTGTCGGCAAGATCGCGAATCTGTAAAAGCGTATTTAAAGTTCTTGCATCGGCAGATTGCACATCTGTAAGTTCTGCTTGACTAAGAACAATAATATGATCATAATCTATAACATTTAATTCGTCAAGAATCTTTCGATTAGTTGTATCGCCCTGCCAAAAAGTTATCGTTTGATGAGTTATCTCCCCGCAAAAGATAGAAAGATCCTTCTCTGCAGTCGGATGATCAGCGACTACTGTTATTTTTGAGCCAGGCCATACATAGTTATCGAGTTCATTGATGATAAGAGGCGCACGTCTGTTCCAGCCGAGAATTAAAGTAGACTCCGGTTTGGGTGGAATGTACTTAGGTGATTTTCTTATAGCTGAGGAATCAATATTATAATCCTTGATACCGGACAGTATGACTGTGTCGTCATCTTCTGAAATTGCAATGAGAATATCTCCTTCTTCAATTATTGTGTTCATCGGAGGTTTCAGATAAATTCTTCCGTCAGATCTTCTAAGACCAATCACTGCAGAATTTTCATACGCAAATAGAGTCTCAACAAATGTTTTACCGGTAAGTCTTGGTTCAGGTTGGAAATAGATCTCATCTCCTTTGAAATCAAGTAGCTCGGTAAAGACTACTGACAACCCAGGCTGACGACAAGTCTGAGCAGTTATTCTTGAAATTAAATAATCAAAAACGACGAGTTGAACTTCGTCACGACCTGCTATTTGGGCTATCGCCATATTGCGGGGGTTACGAATTTCAGCAACAATATGGTATTTATCAGGAAGTACTTTTCTATGCGGATTATTAGTAATAGCAAGAATTGTTTTGATAACATTTGAGTCCGGTTCGTCAGAATCAGGTGCAGTAATGATAATAGCTTTAGATTGATGAGGATTAATGATTTCCAAATCTCTAAGATCAATAGGGTTACCTGTTCGGCAGATAACTTTAGTGTTTGCAGTATCTCCAACTTTAGAACGTATTTCATCTTCCATTTCAAGCTTATCTTTATCCGCAAGAATAGCTATAACAGCGTTCTTCTGATTTTCATTAGCAACGACGAGTTCGGAAATAATATTGAACACCTGGAACGACCAACCAAGGATAACGGTGTGGTTTTTTTCGACTACAAATGAACGGCCTTTTCGCAGATCATCCATTTTGCTAATTACTCCTGTGCTGACAATACCAATAAAAATACTAACAATAACAATTCCACCAAGAGTAGCTAGCAGCATATAACCGACGTAAATATAATTGACAGGATCTTGAGCAATTACACCACCGTCAAGGGTTCTCACTAAAATAAGCCATAATACATCATAAAATTTAATATCCTTACTGTTCCTTAGACCTAAAATATTAGAATTGTCAGGTATTACACCAGTATAGAAAACAATTAATGCAATTAGGATTATAGCAAATGTAGAAATGATTAATAACAGAATCATAGGAGACATTACCCCTTTTGACATCAAATTGTCAAAACTGTATTTTAATCTTTTGCTTATTGATGGTTTTTTCATTATAATGTTCTTATCAATTGTACTTCACTCAAAATATTCATAGCAAAAACCAAGCCATTTTTATTGGTTAGAGATAAGGTTCCTTATTTATTGATTCGATTGAATCTAATCGGAATTTTAAAGTTTTAATCTGCTCACTAACTTCCTGTGAACGTTTCTGCCATGAGGATTTACTATCCTTGAATAATTTCATTTCTTCCTGATATCCTGATTTTTCTTGCTCCAGCAAAGCGATTTTTTCCTCGACTGCCTGGACTTCATCCCTTTGCATTCTAATTTTCAAAATTTTATAACCATTGTGAATTGAAAGAAATCCAAAGACGAAACTAATAATATAAAGGAGATATTGAATAACAAGAATAGAAGTATGGTTCTCTGGTGTTGAGAATATATCGGGGAAAAAATATGACGTTAGGAACGAAAGGATTGTTGCCGATGTATTGATCATTAAGTTGATTATAAATCGACTTGAAGAAAAATCACCCAGGCTTTTCCTTAATTGGATTAAATCATTCTCGGCTTTAATGAATTTCCTTTGATGATCTTCGAAATAATTCTTACCTTTTGTTGGGTCGCCATTGAACTCATCAGACTCTTTATTAAGAACACCTAACTTCTCAAGAATGTTGCTTTTTTCTATTGTTGTTTCTTTAAGCCTTTTATTCCAGATTGATTTCACCAGATTGTTCTTGGCATCGAGTTTATCCTTATCAATAATATTATTCAGTTTCATTAACACATTGCGGATGTCACCCTTCAATGAATGAGTATGGAGATGTTTGAAGAATAAAGATGAATGTTTCTGTACAAATATCTTTGCGTCTGAAGCTTTATCAAGAAATGCTGATTCGATAGCAATATCATAATCAAAATTTTCGAAATATGCGAGACTGCGTATTATTTTCAATTCATCATCGGTCAGATTTGGAATTAAATCATTGATTGTTTCGAGAATAGTAAATAGATTCATAGATTCTATTATTTCTTGTTTTCTGGAATCAGCAAATACGAATTTAAAAATTTGATTAAATGGATGTCTGAATGTTAATTTCTGATCCTTCATTTCGGTTAGATCATTAAGGAAGAGCAGAAAATTCCAGGAATAGGTGTATTTATCAAATAAAGCAGGGAATGATCTCAAATCCTTGATAGAGATTGATTCTACAAGTGAAGCTAATTTAATTGAATCGGCCTGATTAGGAGTTTTTCCATCTAGATATTTTTTAATGATTTTATTATACACAGATTTTTTATCAAATTCTTTAATCTCTGATTGTTTCTCATGTATGAACATATCCATCAGGAATTGATTGCCAAATGAATCAGCTATTATGTCCTCATAATTGATATTTTCGGGTAATTTTTGGGATTGCAAATAAGAGAGTGATTCATCATGATTCCACAATGTTAATTCAAATTTTTGAATCAAATCAAAATTTTTCGAAAAGAACGGGAAGAAATCGTTCAACGATGGATCTACCCTATTTGATATGATAAAATGGAAATTAAAAAACTGGTTTATGAAAAGTTCTTTCTCGGATTCCCGAACATTAAATGCAATAAAATCACCAAATTTTGATTGCAAGCAAGTTGGTAGGAAATATTCAGAAAGCCAGTTAAATACTGAATATGCGATCCTGTCAAAATTGTCAAAAACAAAGAGTATTTTCACTGGTGATGAAATTGTCTCAAGATATTTATCGAATGATGTATATTTTTCGGTATTAGGAAAAAACATATTCATCAAATCTACGATTAGAGACTCTGCTGTGACTCGAGAATTCTCAAGAATGAGTCTCCTATCACCTTTCTTGTCCAGCAATGCTTCGATTTTCTTAATATAGTCATCTCTTCGAAAATCAGATGATTCTTCGACAGTTTGAAATAATTTGAGCTGAAACTGTTTGGTTGCAGTTTCTGCTACTTCTTTATCTTTGTCAGCAAGCAATTTTATAAGTTCAGTTAGCCTGTTGTCATTATAACAGGTTTCATTAATATCTGAATTAAATGAACCTGTGTCTGATTTTGGGAAATGAATTTCAGTTGATTTGAGGTAATTGCTGATGAATCTTTTCTCTACACCAAAATTAATATTGATCAAGCAATCAAAAAAGGAATTTTCACTGAATTTATCAACTACTTCACGAACTATCTCACTTTTTCCAATTCCAAACTGCCCAAGTACGAGAGTAATTGGTTCTTTGGTTCGATTCTCAGTTATGTTCTTATATATATTTTCAGCCAGATGTTGATTCCCAGAGTTCATTATTTCTTATATATTTTTTACAAAAATTTAATCAAAATCGAATATCATTTTAACTCTCGTACCGCCAACAGCAGAACTGATATCACAATCGGTTGTCAATTCCTTTATTAAAAATACGCCTCTGCCATTTTCTTTCAACAGGTTCTCAGAATCACGTGGATCAGCTATTTTAGCTGGATCGAAGCCATCTCCCTCATCCAGAACTTCGACAGTAATATTATTTTCAGCAACAATCAGCGACAAGGTAACTTTCTTATCAGAATTGAATTTGTTACCATGAATGATAGCGTTGTTAACAGCTTCTGTTACAGCAATTAAGATATTATAATATCTATCCAAAGGCAGCGGGAAAATCTCTAATATATGATGTATCAGAGGCTCGACATACTCGATGGACTTTTTATCGCTATCAAGCTCAATCTGCTTCGTAAACAGTATCTTGCTCATTTTATTTTTTTAAAGCTTAATCGTTGTTATTAAAAACAAATTTGGAATTCGATTATTTTCCAAATTATTAATATACTGAAATTCATACCAACCTTGCAAGGAAATAGACGAACCATCCGAGAAAAAAGATGTAATAATCGTTTCGGGACCAATAGATTTTTGACTAAAATCTGAACCGGAAACTGAGTTGGTGTTTAAACTTGATTGCTTTAGTGAGTAATACCTTGCTCCGGCACCAATTCTTATCTTGTCTGTTAACCCTATATAGACCAACCCCCGGAGATAAGATTCGAAATTACTGTTCTGTGGCGATTCTGAAAATGAGTCCCAGTAAAGAATTCCACGTTCAAAATATCGGAATGAGGTCTTAAACTGAAAACTCATATTTTGTTGAAGATAAATACAGATAGTATCTTTGTAACCAATTTGTCTATAGCTATAACTTTTGACTGAACCGGATGCATCCTCGAAATCGTAAACAGTGTAATTTGCCAGTATTTCGAATTTAGGATGAATAGAGAAGATTTTGTTCGTCCATTCTATTTCTGGAGCCAGGCGGATGACCCTATTCCAATTATTGAGAGCACTTCGTTCGGATTTGAGAAACACCAGATGAAGCATCTGCAATTCAGCTGCTATGCCGGCAGAGAAATTGTTTGTGAATCGATGCTTATAACCTATATTTGCATTGATTGACTGCTCATCCCTGTCATCATAATTATCAGAACTTGGAGTGTCATATTGATAAATCGAAAGTGAGAAATTTGTAAATACAGTGTCGGCATTTCCGGGCATAAATAATCCTCGATGGAATAACTTTGTTCTTGCTGAGTTATTATCTCTCTGATGTTCCTGGTTTTTTATAAATTCTTCGTCTGTTGAACTCATATCGTATAGCTTTTCTACCAGATTTTCTTCGTTTCTGACATTGAACATCATACCAATTGATTCAAGTATATTAGCACTCACATACTTTGCTTCACCGGTAAATCCAAGTTGGAATTCTTTTAAATTTCTGCGGACATTTGATAGCGATATATTTGAGTAGTATGCATTATAGGCCTTGCCTACGTTAACATTGAGTAGATTCATATTCAATTCAATTATCAGGTTGTCCAACAAATTGAAATTAAAGAATAAATCAGGGTTGATTCTGTTCTCCAATCTTCCCTCTATTGGTATCACTTGAAGATTGGTATTGTCATAAGATGTCAGGAGGTCTCTATTCATAAGCTTATATCTCATTCCGAGCGACAACCGGTTATTCTGCTCATAATTATGACTAAGGTTAACAAACACATCTAGATCTGCATTAACACGATTAAGATTAAGCTTTAGGTATTCACTAGTAATATAGCTTCTAAGAGTAAAATCAGATAAGTCAAGATTATCCAGATTTGCATTCAGGTTAAGAAGAAAACCATCGGAATTAATTTGGAGCTGTTTATTCTTCTCAAACCCTGCATAAGCTTCTACCATGGAGTTGTTTTTAATAACATAGCGCAAACCACCTGAGGTATTGAGTCTCTGTAGTTCATTCATTCCGAGATTTCTTGTATCAGAAGCATAAGTCCAGTTTTGCCGGGCAAGTATCAGGATATTAGATTGCAAAGGATAAGAATATTCAAAATTTATGCCCTGGTCGTCCCGGAATGAAGAGTTCTGTTGTTGAATCCCAGTGCCTCTGTATGATTCTACTAATTTAATATTTCCAAAATTTGAATTAAAGTTATAGAGTGCATTACCTGTGAACATATAAGTATCTGTAATTTTTTCGACTCCGTATGTTATCTGTTTATTGTTGTAGTAACTGTTTGAGGAATCTCTTTGGATAGAATAGGTCTGGAGTTGAGCAAATGATAAGCTAAAATTAAATATCAAAACAACATTTAAGAATAGATACCTTAGGAACATAGCTTTATTCTTGATTTATAGTGGGTCCATCTAGCAAATGAACGTAGCAATAGCGTTTATATTCTATTACTTTGGCTACAATTTCATCAGCACTTTCACTGACTAGTACTTTCTTGCCGGATTTTAAAGTAAGAACTGATTCATGCCCAATATCAATCTGTTCAATTTCATCGGCGTTTATAATAACATCTCTGCCATCTAAGGTTGAAAGTTTAATCATTCTTTGGAGCCACATATTGTATATAAATTCTTCCAATTACAGGATCATTTTTAGTCATTTCCTTAATCTTTGACACTTGTTCTTCTTTCAGGACGGTCCCGGCAGCCATAATTTTATAGCCTGATTCTGTATAAATATGGCGAGAAAGTACCATTCCAGTGTCTAGCTCTTTGCGGTTAACTGCCACTTCACGATTATACTTGTTGGCATACGACAGATAAGCCTGATACTGATCGAAAAGAGTCAACACTTTAAAGTCATATATTCTTTTAACTTCGAGTTCCAAAATTTCAAGGATCGCACCGAAGTTTGAACCTTTCACCAAGAGCAATTCCTCGTAATCTAGTAGTATACGTAATATACGAGATCCAATTGGAATTTTTGTTCCTGCCAAACCTTCAGGATAACCTGTACCATCAAAATTCTCATAAACATGATAAAGAATATTTGCAACCTTTTGATAGTGAGGAATGTCTGTAATCAAATTACGGGCAAAGACAGGAATATTCTTATAATCTTCATTTTTAATAAAACCATTCAATGTAATGTTATCAGCAACATATTTATCTGGAAGAGAAAGTTTTCCTACCAGAGCTATTTTAGCCACTTTTTCAATGTCATCAAGATCATTGGCTTCATCGATACCATATTCACCGGCAATCCATAGTGCAGTGGGCACAAAACGGGCAAGAAATGTATCCCACTTTGGAATTTTCTTTGTCAATACAGTGTTGATGATTTTAATCATTGTCGCTGAATTTTTATGACTTTCTTCAGTCAGAATATCAATTTTCTGCGTCTTTGAGATTGTTTCATCATATAGTTTGATAATTTTAACTGCAGTCCCCAGTTTGCTAATAATTTCGTCAGAAGTAAATGGCTTATTAAGGAATCCATCAGCACCTGACTGTATGACCTTAGATTTTAATTCTTTATCAGAATTAGCTGTAATCATCATAAAGTAGAAATTTTTCAGTTTATCATTTTTTCTAACATTAATTAGGATTTCCAATCCAGTCTTGATGTTTATATTATAATCCGAAATTATTATTCCAAGTCCCGTCTGTTTTTCCAAATACTCAATAGCTGATTCTCCATCTTTGAAAGTATGGATAAACACTCCGGGATATGATTTCTCTACAATCTTTGATAAAGTTGTAAGAATTATATCTTCGTCATCAATCAATATAAACTGATAGTTAGTCATTTAGTTTAGCTAATAATAGTATTGTTTTATCAATTATCGGTAAACAAAATTAAAAAATTATAGCGAATCATTTTTTTTTAATAATTTACTTTTTTCAAAATTTCGAAAATTCAAAACTTTGTTAGGAAATCATGTTCACAAATCATGCCAAATTTACACGAGCTGAATTGTCTGCTTTATTCAATGAAAACAATCTCCATAATATTAACGAATCAATACTTACTTCTGGTGTTTCTACTGATACAAGAAACATTGAAAACAACAATATATTTATTGGGATCAAGGGAGAAAACTTTGATGGCTCTGAAAAAGCTTTAGAGGCTCTTTCAAATGGAGCTAGTATTGCTTTGCTTAACGAGAATTACTACAATGATCATTTCATTGATTTTCTTTCAATGCCTGTAATCTCTGTTAGAGACACAGTTGACGCTTTAGGACTGTTATCAAAACATCATCGTAGAAAATTTCAAAATCCTGTGATTGCTATTGGCGGCTCAAATGGAAAAACTACAACTAAGGAAATTGTTTCTCACATTTTGACTACACAGCTACGTGTGCTTAAGACGGAGCAAAATTTCAATAACCAGATTGGTGTGCCTCTCACATTGTTGCAGTTGTCTGATCAATATGATATTGCTGTGATAGAAATCGGCACTAATGAACCCGGTGAAATTGCAAAACTAACATCGATTGTTGAACCTACCCACGGACTAATAACCAACATCGGAAAAGAACATCTTGAAAAGCTGATAGACCTCGATGGTGTTGAAATGGAAGAGACATTCTTACTGGGTTACCTGAAAAAAAATAGCGGGAAAGCGTTCATCAATTATGACGATGAGAGGCTTAGAGATTATTACAGTATGATGGATTATAAAATATCTTATGGCACAATCGAAGGATCTGACATCAATGCTGCAATTGATATTGGAGCAGATCTACATCCAAAACTTAGATTTATGATCGAGGGTGAGGAACATTCAATACAAATGCAGACTCATGGCTACGTATCAGGATATAATGCATTAGCGGCAATAACTATTGCACTTGATTTCAATTTATCTTTAAGCAAGATCAAATCAGCTGTTAAAAGCTACAGAACTGACGTCTCTCATGAGTATGCACGGATGGGTGTGATTTATGCAAATGAGATAATGATTATTAATGACTGCTACAATGCTAATCCTGATTCTATGGTGGCGGCTCTGCATTCGTTAAAGGATCTAAAATCAAAACGGAATAAAATCGCAGTTCTTGGGGATATGAGAGAACTAGGCGAAAGCTCTGCGACAGAACATATTAGAATTCTTGCACTAGCCGAAGAATCTGCAGATAAAGTTTTTATAACCGGACCTGAAATGCGTTCAGCCTTCGAATCATCGAACGCAGTGAACATCGTCTACAATGAAGATAAGAAGCAGTTGGTGCACAATCTTATAAGCGTCATTGGGCATGGGGATTCAATTCTTGTGAAGGGTTCCCGAGGCATGGAGATGGAAAAAGTTATAAATGAATTATTGGAGTTTCTAAAAAAATAGTATATTGCAATCCTGAGGGGGACTTGTTTCACAATCAAATTGCAGTATAATGATCTACTATCTGGCTGAATGGCTACGCCAATTGCTGGATCCACCTGGGTTTGGTGTTTTTCAGTATATTACATTCCGTGCCGCGGCGGCGGCAATCACAGCTTTAATCATCAGCTTTGTAGCTGGGCCTAAAATCATCAAATTCCTGCGTTCAAGACAAATAGGCGAACAGGCTAAGTTGGAACTTACCGATATTGGTTTGCATGCCGGTAAAGCAGGGACACCGACAATGGGCGGCATCATAGTGCTATTGGCACTTATCGTACCGACGTTGCTTTGGGCTAAATTGATGAATATTTACGTTATTTTGATCTTGATTGTTACTACTTTTCTTGGAATGGTAGGCTTTCTGGATGACTACTTAAAAGTAATCAAAAAGAAGAAACATGGCTTGATAGGTAAGTATAAATTAGCCGGTCAGGTTACGATTGGTTTACTTCTAGGATCAACCATCTATTTCTTTCCACAGTGGTTCTCTATGGACTTCCATACAATCAATACATTCACAACCGTTCCATTTGCCAAATATTTTAATTTTGATTTCGGTTACTTCTATATACCAGCTGTTATATTCATACTTACTGCAACATCAAATGCGGTTAACCTAACCGACGGTCTCGACGGGCTGGCAATCGGAACCGTTGGAATAGCAACTCTGGCTATTGCATTGATAACTTACGTTACAGGGAATTCTACATTTTCATCATACCTAACTATTACGCATCTGAGCGGAGCAGGAGAACTTACTATTTTCTGTGCGGCACTACTAGGAGCGGCATTAGGATTTCTCTGGTTCAACTCTTATCCTGCACAAATTTTCCTGGGTGATACAGGTTCACTGGCTTTGGGTGGAGCAATAGGTGGATTGATGATCCTTATCAAGAAGGAATTTTTGCTGCCAATATTAGGCGGGGTATTTTTTGCAGAAACAATATCGGTAATCATTCAGGTTTTATATTTCAAATATACAAGAAAAAGATATGGTGAAGGAAGAAGAATATTTCTTATCGCGCCTTTACATCATCATTTTGAGAAAGCTGGCGGACACGAATCAAAAATCGTACTGAGATTCTATATCATTGCTGTGATGCTTGCCATTATAGCTATGGCAACATTCAAGGTAAGATAAACTTATTAGTTTTTAGCAAATGCGCCGAGCATAATCTACAATCAGAGGAGCCGAAACCAAGAACAGGGATTTCGGCTCCTTTGTTAATAAGACTTTGATTATAATCACATTCTTCCTTTTTTTCGGATGGATGGATAATCACCTCGACCAATTGAACTGATGAATGTGCCAAAAGATAGTCTATATGCCAGTGCATCTTTTTATCTTTTCGTTTGTGACGTTCAATGCGGCTTTGAAGGTTTTTCATAGCACTGCCTGTGTAGCAGTACTCTCCCTTTTTGAAATTGCACACACCCATTGCACCTACGATTAAGGAGATATTCCGGGTGATATTTAGTCTGAGCTGATAGCAACCGGAATCCATCATTTCGTAAGAATCCGTTTACTTGAAAAATATTCATATATTCGGTATGGGATCAAACGAATGATATTTGTGACCAGAACCATCTGCCATGGAAATTGTATTTTTCGTTTTCCTCTGTCAATGCCACTAATAATCTTATCTGCAGTAAATTCAGGAGTCAATAGAAATGGCATATAATAATGATTTTTATTAGTCATATCGGTTTTGATGAATCCGAACCGAATTGTTACTATGTCTATCCCAAGCGGCTTCAGTTCAGGTCTGGCAGATTCTAAAAGATATGACACAGCCGATTTACTAGCGGAATAGGAACTCGAACCGGGGAGCCCACGAAAATCAGCAATAGAACTAACTCCGGCTATAGTACCTTTCCCCTGCAACTTCATTACCGGGATCACATACTCAAGCCCATAAGCCACACCAAAGAGGTTGGTTTCAATTGTTTCACGGAGATTGTCAGAATTATATTCAGCAAAAAGGGTATGGTAACTAATTCCGGCGTTTAAAAAAGCGAGGTCTATTGCACCCATTACTTCTACAGCCTTGGCAATCACTGATTTATACTCTTCCCTATCAGTAACGTCTAGATGAGCAAAATGAGCTTTACCACCTTCGGAATTGATAAGAGAACATAAGGCAGAAAGATCATCAGTATTTCTGGCAACAAGAAAGAGTTCACTGCCTCTTTTAGCGTATTTCAATGCCAATGCCTTGCCAATTCCCCTGGAGGCACCGGTAATAAAAATTCTTTTACTCTCGAACATGGTGCATCACTTATTTATTGAATAATTCAGGGAAATTATATTCTTCAATCATTTCGCACCAGATATGACCAATGAGAATATGACTTTCCTGGATGCGAGCGGTTACAGAGGACGGAACGAGAACTTTAAAATCACACATATCAATCATTGATCCGCCCGATCCGCCAAGAAGTCCGACACAGCATATACCCATCTGTTTTGCCTGCTCGAATGCTTTGATAACATTTTGAGAATTACCGCTTGTGGAAATGCCGACGAGAATATCACCTGATTTGCCATAAGCTTCGACGCAACGTGCAAAAACATTCTCGAATCCAATGTCATTGCCTCCGGCGGTCATAATGGACGCGTCAACTGTGAGAGCTAATGCAGGAAGAGCTGGCCGGTTAATCTGACTTCTAAGACGAACAACCAGTTCAGCAGCAAGATGCTGGCTATCGGCAGCAGAGCCGCCATTACCGCAAAACATAATTTTATGACCATCACTGATAGCTTTGGCTAGGTTTAAACCGGTTTCAAATATAGATTCACTGCACTCTTCTGAGAGTTTTTTCTTTACTTCAATACTTTCCGAAATAGTCGTGTGAATATCATAAATAAAATCCATATTCAATTTACCTTTCTTTTTTTACAAACGAATCTCAAAAATACAACTTTTTATATTCTTTGAAGAGTAATATTTTTGTATTTTGTTTTAAATAAAACTGATAATATCAGGAAATATTAACAGAGTATAGTTGTGCAATATTTTTCATGAAATAAGTATTGATTTCAAAAATTACATATTTGATTTTAACATTACTGCTTAACTTAACAGTTTCTGAATCTCAGACAGTTGTTTACAGATGGTTGAATCCGATTAGTGCATCTGGGCTCAACTCATCGGATGATGATTTTGCCCCGTCATGGAACAGGAATGACACATGTATATACTTCAATTCTACCCAAGATGGTAAATCAAAGTTCTATCGTGCAAAGATAAGAGACTCGCTCACATTCTCAGCTCCTAAGATTGTGGAAGGCGGGATTAATCAGCCCGGGAACAACCAATCCTACATTGCTTTTTACGATGATGACAAAGCTTTTCTTTCTACATTCCGTGAAGGAATTACGAGGCCTTATTTCAACCTTTTTGAATCAGTTCTCACCAGAAGCGGTTGGTCTACACCCATGCTTTCTGATGGGCAGAAGCAGGATTACAATGTCTTACACCCAACTGTTTCGGCTGACGGCAAGATGCTTGTTGTAGCTTCAGACAAGAATTCGATAAACTCCAAAATGGATTTATATATATCGTATAACAACAGTAGCGGGGTTTGGAGTTCTTTTGAACAGATAGAAGAACTCAATACGGAAGGTAACGAAATTACTCCCTATTTTGAAGGTAACGATACATTATACTTTGCATCTGATGGTCAAGCCGGGCCGGGAGGTTATGACTTATTTATCTCTGTAAGAAGTGATGATGGCAAATGGAGTAAACCGAACCCATTGAATGAGCTTAACTCATCTTTTGATGAATCTGACCTTGCAGTGATTCCAGGTGGAATATGCCTTTTTGCATCAAACCGACCAGGAAGTAAAGGTGGTCTGGACTTATTTGTTTCCTACAGAACAGCCATAGTGATTCAGTCTAACGAACCAAAAACTCAGATAAATCTTGGAACTCAATTCACAAGTATTAAAGCTACTAATGATTTGATCTACCAACCTGTTCCGATTACTAACTTCATTTTGAGTGATGTCCGGATTGATTCTCTGAAGCAACTGGAGACACTTTCGATCGGAAATACAGAATTTTCTTCAAGAATTGATACGGGATATTTTGCATCAATTATTCTTATTGGCAAGAGACTTCTGGACAATTCCGACGCTAATCTGACTATTGAGTCTTACCAGCTGGAAAGTGCCAATAAGTCGTTCCCGTTCACTTCGGCTGAGGTAGCAGCAAATTCTGTAAGTTTGTTTTATACAAACAGGATGGGCATTGCTCCTGACCGAATCAATATTTTGAAAAGAGAAATGAACGTGACTTCGAGCGAATTGAGTCCCAAGCCGTTTATAATATTCAAAAGTAATAATTCGAAAATTCTTGCACAAACAGATCAGGGAAAGAGTTCAATCAGTATTGATCCCCCCGTTCTGGATATTTTTGTAAATATCAGACCTGTCGAAAATGTTCACGAATGGTCGGGGAGCATCTATTTTGATCAATTCAGAAATTCTATAGTGAGGCGATCGACTAAGCCATCGGAGGAGTTTTCGATAGATCTTTCGCCTTATGCCAAACAAATATCTTCGACTGATTCGATGATGTTCATCGTAAAGATGACAACTAAGAAGTCTGATACTATTGAGAATGCGATTCAATTCGAAGTATCACATTCTACACTCAGACAGAGAGAATCTACGACAATCGACGGTGTAAAGTATGACGTATATTACTGTTTGATTCCAGATGAAGAAGTAAGCGGAGAAGCTTCTTATTTGTCTGAATTAGTGAGCCGGATCGAAGGAGAATCTGAATTTGCCAGAAGCATCCATGTGCAGTTTTTCTCCTCAGCAGGACAGAAGCGTGCGATAGGTTTAACCAATGCCATCAAGCAGAAGATTAACCAAAAGATCTACAAAGTTGATCTGGAGCAGAAAGAATACAACAACACATTACCAATCAGCCGTAAGTTTTTACCTTACACTTTCAGGATATTGCTGGAGAAATTCTAGTTGATTTTGCGGTTATCACTACTTTCAGGAAGATTGCATTAATTGCATCTTTTTTTTTATTTTTCTATTTGTCTTCAAAAAGAATACAATTACACAGAGAGCCACAGAGTTTTGAATTTCTCTGTGTAACTCTTGTTTTCCTCTGTGCAACTCTGTGTCATTGTTATAAATC
>CAIOZA010000054.1 GCA_903862655.1 uncultured Ignavibacteria bacterium | reverse complement strand
TAAATTTTCTTCAGTATTTTTTATTTCATGTGTCTTAACTAAAGTAAAATCTATCAATGCCGATAAATACAATTGAATTTACAAAATCATTAATTTAAAGGAATATAATGAAGATTTTGAGTTTCCTTAAGAAACCATATCTTATTTTAATAGCTATGATAGCTATATGTGCATCTGTTATAGGATTATCATTATCGTTTGGCACAATTAACAATATTCACAATGATCTGAATGGTAAAAAGGTTAATAGTAGTAATAATAAGCATTTTTGGATTTTTAATCAGAGTCAACCATTAAAATATGTTATTTTAAAAAGACGCTCAGCAGGATCTAATAAGAATAAAAATGTTTATCTGAATCTCTATGTAGAATCAAGGCAGAATCCTTCGAGCGATTCATTAATGAGAGCTGAAGGAACATTAGAGCTTCGATACAGTACAAATTTAACCGATAATTATTTGTATCTCGATGGAATCACACCAATTGATTTTAGAGTATTAAAAATGTCGCTTGAGGAATCTAATTTATTAGATGAATTGAACCTTTTCTGGGAGGAATTCCAAATAGCTCTAATTAATAATTATAAAGAAAAAATCTCTAATTCAATTAATTACCCGCTAATCGGTAAGTATTTTCCAATATGTAAGGATAAATCTGATCTTTTTAAAAATTACAACATAATTTTTTCTGAAGATGTCAAAGAAGCCATAAAAAATAGTATTCTTTCTCCCATTCCTAAAGCTAAGGGTAAAGAATTTAGTATAAGTAAAGACGAATATATCCAAACAATTGATTATAACCACATGATAGAGAAAGATAATTTCAATTACTTTTTTATTGTAAAGAGAATTGATGATAAATTCAAAATTGTCAGAATCCAAGAATATTTGAAGTAATACCAAGGGAAATTTTATGAAAATAATACATTTTTATATTGCTAGTTTAATTATACTTTTTAGTGTGTCTGATTTTGTATTTGGCAAGGAGCTGCTCAAATATTCAATGACAATTGTTGGGAAGCAATCTGATGAGATTCAAGGTGTTTTCGTCAACAAGATGGACACCAAGGTTGCATCCTGCAGTGCTGATGGTACCATAAAAATATGGTCTCTTCCTGACGGACGTGAATTATTAACTTTAATAGGCCACACAGGCCCAGTTTATAATATATCATTTTCTGGTAATGACAAATTTCTTGCAAGTGCATCGGCAGATCATACAATTAGAATTTGGGATGTTGAAACTGGTAAAGAGATTAAAAAACTTACAGGGCAGTCTGATCAGGTGATTGGAGTATATTTCAGTCAGGACGATAAAAGCTCTTATGTAGCCAGCACTTCGTTTGATAAGATAGTAAGAATGTGGGATATTGAAAGTGGTAAAGAAATTAAAAAACTTATTGGCCATACTGAGCAAACAAATAATGTAGCTTATAGTTATGATGGTAAATTTATAGCTTCCTGTAGTGATGATAAAACAGTTAGAATTTGGTCAACTGATTTGAATAATAAAAATGAAGTAAAAATATTAACAGATTCAAAATTTCCAGTTTTGACGGTACTCTTTTCGTTTGATAATAAATACCTTATATCAGGAAACCAGGATGGTGAAGTAATAATATGGTCTCTCCCCGATTTCAAATTTGAAAAAAACTTAAAGGCTCATTACGGTCTAATTCAGGACATTTCGATATCAGAGGATAACAAAACTATAGTAACTTCAAGTCACGATAAAAAGATAAAATTATGGGACATCACAACAGGTGATAATTTGTTATCTTATGATGTAGATATTGAAGTCTGGGCTGTAGATATGGTAAGCGATGCAAGCATTATTATAATTGGATGCAAGGATGGAACTATAAGATTTCTAACTAAGGAAAGTAAGGATTAATGAATCGCTTCTTAGAATATATCATTATTATTGGATTCATTATATGCCAGATGATCTTTTCGCTACCTCTAATGTCTAATGACGTTTCAGAATCTACAGAAAGTTCATTTTGGCAGCAGGAAAAAATAACGGGCAAATGGGGTGATTTCAGGAATACACTTAATGATAATGGTGTATTTATTGATGCTGTTTACAAAAGTGAAGTATGGAATGCTGGTCTTAGGGACTCAGTCAAAAATTTCTATTATCTTGATAACCTTGATCTTATGTTATTACTAGATTTAGAAAAGATTACTGGCTGGAACGGAGCATCGTTTTATTTTCATTCAATATCTGATTACGGTGGAAACCCGGGTGAGCAGATTGGTTCAAAGATGGGTATATCAAATATTGAGACAAGTGATTCATGGAGAGTATTTGAATTATTTCTACAGCAAAATCTTTTTGACAACAAACTATCATTATACATGGGTTTACTCGACTTGAATTCAATGTTCGACGTTAAACAAGTAGGTTCTTTGTTTTTGAATCCAGCCCATGGTATTGGCGTTGACTTTGCCCAAAGTGGAAAAAACGGACCGTCGATCTTTCCATTTTCATCTTTGGGATTTGTTGCCAGGTTATCATTTTTATCGAATAATTACTTCCAATTTGGAATTTTTGATGGTTTATCAGGTGATACTAATAATTTTAAGGGAAATCCTATAATAATAAATAAAAATGATGGATTACTGATCTCATCCAAAATCGTGAACGAACATGGTTGGAGATCGACTCCAGAGTTGAAAAATGAAAAGGAAAACAATCTCCCCTATTCTAAGATTGAAGTTGGGGCATGGTACTATACTGATTCATATAATCATCTATTTTCAAACGTTACAAGTTATGGTATTTACGGACTATTTGAACAAGACATTTATCAGGAGAATGAAACTCCGGGAGAAGGCTTAAGTATCTATGGCAGGATGGGTATAGCCGACGACCTCACAAATCAATTTGATTATTTTATTGGTGCTGGTTTTGTTTATCAAGGGTTAATACCTGGAAGAAATGAAGACAGGTTTGGCTTTGGATTTCTTTTTGCTCATAATGCATATGTGTACCGGATGGAAAAAAGCACAAGAAATGAGTTCTACGATTTGTACGAACAGAACTTTGAATTAACATATAAATTATATATTACTCCAGCAATTGCTCTACAACCAAATATCCAATACTTAGTTTCTCCATCAAAAGTAGATTTAAAGGAGAACTTATTAGTTTTTGGATTGAGATTGACCTTGATATTTTAAAAGGTCGTCTCCAGAACGTCCCTTTAATAACAAAAGCCCGATTTCTCAATCAGGCTTTTTAGCTTCCACTATATCTTTAGAGCTATTATTTGCGGAAAGGGTGGGATTCGAACCCACGGTACCCGTAAGAGTACAACGGTTTTCGAGACCGTCCGATTCAACCACTCTCGCACCTTTCC